>CAZPYA010000057.1:0-33060 GCA_964590255.1 uncultured bacterium | reverse complement strand
GGTCTGGGGGAGAGGTGGCGCGTGGCGGTCGAGAGCCCGTATTTGAACGGTATTGAGAGTCTCGCCCTCCAGGGACGATGGATATCACACCAGCTCATACGCCCACACCGTCGCCCGTTCCATGTGCAGCTTCACCGTGGTCTGCTGGCCGGGACGGGCGGGGAGGATGGGGCCGGACTTCCAGGCGACGGCGGCGGCGAGGCTGTTGCCGGCCAGCGGGACGGCATCGGCGAAGTCGTAACCCGGCAGGCCGGGGATTTCGACGCGGATGTTGCCCGAGGCTTCCGCCTGATAGTTGAGGCGGAGGGTGCGGGGTTCTGCGATCTCGCCCAGGTTAATCGTCATTGTGCCTTCGGGGTCGGCGGTATAGCCAAAGAGGCGCCATTTGGGCCATCGGGCGACGCCGGTCTGCGATACGGTGCCCTCCAGGCGCATCGCCTCTTTCCAGCGCGGCTGCGTCTGCCACTTGTTGTTGATGTACCAGCCGTGCGTCTGCCCCTGGCCGGCGAAGTAGAGCCAGTGCTCATCGCCCACCGTCACCACGCCGGATGACGGGTAGATGCCGCCCTGGTAGAAGGTGCCGGGCTGGCAGGCGAGAAAATTTGTGCGGCCGGGGGCATGCTGCCAGCAGGCGCGGACTGATTCCTGGTAGACCAGCGAGATATCGGTGACGCCGAAGACGCCGTTTTCCCAGTTATCGAAGGGCGAGCGCGGCAGGCTGTGGCGGAACTGCTGCAGCAAGCCCACCGTTGCCTCGCCGGCGGGCTGCATAGAGAGGCCGTAATAGTCGCCGCTGACATAGCCGCGCGCCAGGGCGCAGATGTCGTCGAATTCGTCGGGCACCAGCACGCGCCAGCAGTCGGACCACTGGCCGTCGACCAACTCGGCGTTCCACACCGCCCGCCGCGGGATGCCGTGATAGCGGGGGTTGCGCTTCAGCGCCACCAGCCCGCGCCGCCGTCCGGGGTGATAGACGCAGGAGATAACGTCGCCATCCCACCAGGTAGGCTCGGTCTTGTCGAAGGTCCAGCGCAGGCCATCCGGCGAGTGCGCGGTGTAGTAGCCGCGGTGGGTGGCGCCGAACTGGTGCGCTTCATCCGCGGGTGCCACGTGGGTTACCCCCCGGTAGCGATGCGACGGCGGCGAATCAGGGTCAATGAAGACGTGGAAGGCGCTCGCGCCCAGGTGAGTGATGTTGTTCGGCCCACGGCCGATATCCACCAGCCCCAGATCGGGCTTCACCCAGTCGAGGCCGTTATCCGACTCGGCGTAGCCGGCATAGCCCACGTCCAGCCCACCCCAGTCCTCGGGGATGGCCCAGTACCACATGCGGTAGCGCCCGCCATCCTCCAGCACCGTGGTGACGGAGATGCCGGCGCCGTCGGCATAGGTGTCGGCGGCGATCACCGGCTGCGGCATAATCTCCGCGCGGCCCTGCACCCAGCGCATTTTGCCTTCCATGGCGCCGATGTTGAGGTTAGATTCGAAGAGGAGTTGCATATGGTGTTAGGCCCTTATATTGATAGTTTGGTTTCGGCCCAGTGGGTGGGAAATGGGTACAGCAACGAATTTCCTCGGGTTTGCAGTATCGGGTGCCGAGTGCGTATTTGGGAAATTCGTTACAGTCCTCATTTCCTGCACATCATCGTCTCTCCATCCGGGGTGATCACGCCGTCGTAGCCACCCGCGCGGAGTGACCAGCCAGCTTCGGTCTGCACGAATTGCCAGTCTGCGCTGCCGTTGCCATTCACGCGGAGGCCGAAGAGAAATTCGGCGGCGGCGGTTGGGCGGAGGGGGCTGAAGCCGCGGTAGCGGATGGTCATGGTGTTGTCTTTACGTGTGTCTGAGCATTCATAGGTGGTGGCACGGGCGACGTCGCTGACGCGCCAGCCCATGGCGCGGTCGGGCAGGAAAGGCGTGACGGCGAGGCGGACGCCCATGTGTTCGATAATGGTGTCGATTCCCTGCGTGGTAGCGGTGCCGGCGTGATGGAGCAGCCATTCCAGGTAGCGCTCGCCCGCGCAGGCGACGAGGTCGCGGATGATGATGACATCGGGCTTGAGCAGCAGGATGCTGCGGGTGAATTGGGTGAGCCGGTCCGGGTACGCGCCGGCGGCCTCACCGACCAGCCGCGCCCAGGCTCGATTATCCGTGGCCTCGACGATGCGGCCGCCGCTGCCGGGCTCGTAGACCTGGCCGCGGCCGTCCACCAGCAGCGTGCTGTGGCCGATGGTGGCGAGGCCGTCAAAATTCCAGCGCGGGCCGCTTCCGTCGAAATAGCCGAGGAAGTGCGCCTGGGGCCAGTAGCGGTAGTCGTTCACCAACGGGGCGCCGCCGGCCTCGATGACAAAGCTGTTGGCGTCGAGGTGCGAGTGGCCGGCGTGGGAGGGACCGGATTTGAGGCCGACGAAGGTGGAGTCGGCGCGCATGCTGGCCGCGCCGGTGGTGGGGAAGGCGGCGACGGCGCGGGGCAGCGGTTCAGCGGCGATGGTTGGGTCATCGTAAGCCAGGTAGAGCAGCGTCTCGGCGGGGTGGGCGCGGGCGACGGCCATCCAATCGCCGCGGCGGGCGGAGACCGCCAGCAGCGCCAGCACCTCGCTGAGGCCGGCGTCGAACTCGGGGTTGCAGTCGTTGAAGTTATAGACGAACCCCGCCGGCGTGGTGAGCATGGTGCAGAAGTCGCCGGTGACGCGCAGGGCGGGATGCGCGAACAGGTCCGTCGCGCCGCCGGTAAGCCGGCGCAGCGCGCGGGCATATTGCAGGCCGTAGCGCAACGTGCCGAACCAGTAGCCCACCCCTTCGGGCCAGTCGCCCTCGGCGGGCACGGCGTCCAGCACCTGCTGCACGGCGGCCGTCGCGCGGGCGAAGATCTCGCCGGCGTCGTCGAGATAGGGGGCGAAGACGCAGGCGGCGACGCCGGTCTCGCCACAGGTCATGATCTTCCAGTTGCTGTGGCACTCGGCGCGGAACCACCACTCGGCCGGTTCGTCGGTGCCGGCGAGAAAGGGATCGAAGTGCAGCCGGCGCATCTCGCGGATGATGCCCGCCATCTCCTCTGCGCTCCAGGCATCGCCGAGGAGGTCGACCATCTGCGCCACTTCCGAGGCGACGTTGGCCATCACGTGGTCGCAGGCGCGGCAAGCGCCGACGTGCACCGGCGAGAACCAGGTTTCCATCGCCAACAGGCCGGCAACGCGAGCCTTCACCCAGGGGATGATTTTTTCGTCGCCGGTGAGCACATACGCCTGCGCCACGGCCAGCCCCGCCATGCCGGAGATATACGGCTGCAGCACGTCGACCGTTTCGCCGGGCGTCCGCATGTGCTCCGCCGCGAGGGCGCGCTGGCGGTCGAGCATGCCGGAGCGAGCCGCGGCCTTCGCGCGCAGGGCGGGGATGTCGGCGGCGTCGAAGAAGAGGCGGGGGGCGGGGGCGTCGGGTATACGCATATCGTCACCTTTCGGCATCTTTATTCGGCAGACTGAACCATTCCCCTTGCTATACCGGAAGATTTCCCCGTATAGTGGGGCTATTATGGCGCGCTCGAAATCGACACGGCCGGCGGATTGTCCATATGTGGGCAAGGGGGGGTTGAAACTCGCCTTTGCGCTGGGGCATTTTGGGGTTGACGTGACGGGATTGACGGCGGTAGACCTGGGGTGCAACGTGGGCGGATTCACCGACGCGCTGCTGCAGGCGGGGGCGGCGAAGGTCTACGCTGTTGACACCGCGTATGGGCTGCTGGCGTGGAAGCTGCGCAACGACCCGCGGGTGGCGGTGCACGAGCGGACGAACGCGCTGCATTTCGACCCACCGGCCGCGGTGGACCTGGCGGTGGCGGACCTGGGGTGGACGCGTCAGGCACGGCTGTTGCCGCTGTTCGCGCGCTGGCTGCGGCCGGGCGGGCGCGGGCTGTCGCTCATCAAGCCGCAGTACGAGGCGCCCGATCAGTTGGACAAGGGCGTGCTGCCCCCCGAGCGCTTGCCCTATGTCTTAGCGCGGGTGCGCGCGGAATGCCCGCCGGAACTGCGTGTGCTGGGCGAGGCGCAGTCGCCGGTGCAGGGCAGCGGGGGGAATGTGGAGTTCTGGTTGCTGGTGGAGCGAGTGTCGATCGCCCCCTCACCCCCGGCCCCCTCTCCACGAGGAGAGGGGATGGTTATAGAGTGCTCCCGGATTGCGTAATCGGCCCCCCTCCCCGGCCCTTCCCCCGTCCTCTCCGCTTCGCTACGCGGACAGGGGAAGGGTGAAATGAGAGATACTCCCTTCCCCTGCGCACGAAGTGTAACGAAGGGCACGGGGGGAGGGTCGGGGAGGGGGGCCGATCAGGCATGCGGTTTCGTCACTCCCACCCGTCCCGCTCGAAGGAGCGGCGCAGATCGGCGGCGGGGTCGGTGGTTTGGCGGCGTTCCAGGGTGTCGGGACGGCGGGCGCTGCTGACGGCGTCGGTCCAGGCGGTTTGCAGCAGGGTGACGAGCTCGGCCATGCCGCCGCGGCGAAGGGCGGCGCCGGCGTACCAGCCGGGCACATACCAGGGGCCGTGCGGCCCGGGCTGGTTGAGGGCGTCGCGGTGGCGGGTCGTCCAAGCGTCGGCGGCGTTGAAGGCCATGGCGTAGGGCAGCCAGCGCTCGTAGTGCGGCACGCTGGACGCCGGCAGCGGGGTCGGGTCGGTTGCGCCGGCCAGGTAGCGGCGGAAGCCTTCCAGCCGGTCCAGCACCTGGCGGCCGAGTTGGGTGGGCGCGCGCAGCAGGTGGGCAAAGAGCAGGTTGAGCGCCGCCAGCAGCGTGAGGGTGAACAGCATGGGCCACGGCGTGCGCGCCAGCAGCCAGTGGCACGCGGCGAGCATGATGAAGAGCGTGCTGAGACGCAGCATGATAAGCATGTAGGTGGCGGAAGAGCGCTCGGGACTGCGCAGCAGGCGCGGGATGGGCAGCACCAGCCAGGGCATGGCGTAGATGAGCCCGAGGCCGCCGAGCAGCATCACCGTCTCGACCGCGCTGTGGCGCAGTTGGAAGGCCACCGCCATCACCAGCACTGCCACCACCGAGATCCCCGTGCCGATGGCCTGATAGAGCAGGTTGTTGTGCAGGTAGCGCCCCACCACCTGCTGGCGCAACTGCCCGGCGTGCCGGCGCATGATCGCGTTGATGCGCGGGCCGGTTTCCTCGTTGATGGTGAGGTCGGCGCAGTTGTGAAAGAGGCTTTCGGCCACGAAGCGCTCGTCGCTGGTGATCGGCACGCCGTCCTGCACCATGCGCCGGAGCTGGCCCTGCACCGATTCGCCGGCATACGGGCCTTCATGGCGGCCCAGGTTGTAGCCGTAAATCGTCTCGCGGAAGTAGATGACGCCTTTCACCGCCAGACTGACCAGCGCGGCCATGAAGGTAGCGTTGTCATAGTGGTTGAAGACCAGGTAACGCGCGACGGCGGGCGAGAGATCGGCCGGCGGCGCGGCCTGGGGGCGGATGACGCCCGGCTCCGGGTCGCGGCCGACGAACCACCACATCACCGCGTAGATGAGCAGGGTGATGCCAACGGCAATGGCGCCGTAGAGCAGCAGCAGCGGGTCGTTCGGCGCCTCGCCGGGCATTGGCGCCGGCGCCTGCGCCCGCGCCGCCGCCGTCAGCGCCAGCCCCGTGCCGCAAAGCAGATTACGGAATCGTCGGTCCATCAGGGGGATGATACCGCGTTTTGCGGCGGGAGGCAAATGATTATCAAATGGGACGAGAGGTACGGGATACCGTCGCGGAAGGACTCTACTGCCGTGCAGCGAAATAGCGCAGCAATGGAGGCGATTGGAGCCATCGTGATGCGGTGGGGGCGGCGGACTGACCGGTTTCTGGGCGGGATCGACTGGAAGCATGCGTTGCTGGCGCATGCGGGTATACTGATAGCAGATGCACGGACGATCAGGAGGTAACACCATGCGGCGACTCTTCTGGCACTGGATCATTTCATCGGTGGCGCTGCTGCTGGCGGCGGCGGCGCTGAACAAAGGCGTGCACCTGGGTTCCTGGGTGACGGCGTTGTGGCTCGCGCCGCTGCTGGGGCTGGTGAACGCGCTCGTCGGCGGCATCACCACGTTCATCTCGCTTATCGCGCTGCCCATCACCGTGCTCACGTTGGGCTGCTTCGGCTTCGTGCTCTCCTTCGTCCTCTACGCAGTGGCCATCTGGCTGCTCAGCACCGCCCTGGTCGCCTTCCAGGTGGATAACATCTGGTGGGCGATGGCACTGGCGGCGGTGATGGCGCTGTTCAGCTCGGTGCTGAATATGCTGCTGCCGGGGGATAAGCGGGTGCGGTAGGGGCGTTGTCTCTAGAACAGGAAATGGGTACAGCAACGAATTTCTGCCTGGAGCAACGCGTTACGTCTGCGCGTAACCGGGAAATTCGTTACAGTCCCCATTTCGTGCGGTTCCGTTTTTGCTGTCCACGGATCCATAGGTGGACAGTGTGGCGGGCGAGGCGCCGTCGAGCCGGTATGTTGATGGTCACTGTTTACACCTGGTTCTCGTGCTTGCGTCTCGATGGAGTTTCGCCCGCCAGGATTCAGGAGCAGCTCTCGACCAGCAGTTGCTGTGCGTCCTTCTCCTTCTTTCGGTTCACTCCCAGCAGCGTTTCCAGCAGGGGCATAGCGCCGCGGACGCGGCGGAGGCGGATGAGGGCGTCCCAGAGGGGCTCGCATTTTTTCCAACCGATGCTGTAAGCGAGGTGGCGGAGGCGGGCGGGGAGTGCCTCCTTGACCGCGGCACTCTGCCAGATGTTGCTCCAGCGATAGAAGTCGCGATAGGCGCGCCAGTAGCCGGCCTCCAGCGCGTCGGGCGACAGCCGGGCAGGGGCGTAGACACAGTGGCGGGTGTCGTAGCGGTCCCAGTCGCTGCTGGTGATGCGTCCCTCGGCCTGCAGGCGGCGGTAGAGTGCCGTGCCGGGGTACGGGGTGAGGATATGGAAGGTGGATGTTTCGATGCCCTGGCGCACCGCCCACTCCACGGTGCGGTCGAAAACGCTCTCGTCGTCGGCGTCGAGGCCGAAGACGAAGCTGGCGTTTACTATCACCCCCAGGTCGCGCAGGCGGCGGATGGCGGCGGCGTAGTCGCGGCCCAGGTTGTGACCCTTGTGCGCGTCGCGCAGGTTGTCGGCGGAAAGCGTTTCAAAGCCGATGAAGAGGCTGCGCAGCCCGCAGGCGGCGGCCTTTTCCATCAGCCCCGGCTCCAGCACCGACTGCACCGTGCCCGCCGCCTGCCACACCCGCCCCATGCCGCGCATGCCGTCGAACAGTGCCTCCGCGAAGCGGCGATTGCCGAAGAGGTGGTCATCCAGAAAGTAGAGATGGCGGCCGGGCAGGCGCTCAATCTCCGCCAGCGCCTCATCGACGGGTTGGGTGTAGAACGACTTGCCGCCCTCATAAAATGACTCCTTGTAGCAGAAGTCGCAGGCGTGCGGGCAGCCGCGGGAGACCACCAGCGCGTTTGGCACCAGATAGAGGTGGCGCTTGAGCAGATCGCGGCGCGGGGCGGGCTGCCCGCAGAGGGTGCGCTGTGTGGAGCGGTACACGGCGCCCGGCCGTCCCGCGCGGAAATCGGCGAGGAAGGCAGGCCAAGTGTCCTCGCCCGGCCCCAGGAAGATCGTGTCGGCGTGCTGCGCCGCCTCCTCGGGCAGCGCGGTGACGTGGATGCCGCCCAGGCAGACGTGCGCGCCTTTGCTCCGGTAGTGATCGGCCAGCGCGTAGGCGCGATAGGCGTTGGTGATGTAGACCTGGATGACCACCAGTTCCGGGTCGTCGTCCAGCGTCAACGGCTCCACGTGATCGTCCTCGATGACCACCGTGTCGTCGTCGCGCAGGTAGGCGGCCAGCGTCGCCAGCCCCAACGGCGGGAAGAGCGAATATTTGATGGGCCGGTAATAGGGACTTCTCGCCTCGGTGAGGGCGGGGAGGATCATTTTGACGCGCATGAGGGCTCCTCTCTATGGGCGGGAAATGGGTACAGCAACGAATTTTGTGTCTGGCGCGATTCGTCACGTCTGCATATAACCGGGAAATTCGTTACAGTCCCCATTTCCTGCGGTCCTTTCGTGCGTTTGGATGTTGATACCCTCATGCTACGCCCCTGCCCCACGTGCTTGCGACCCACTGAGGACGCGGATTCGCGCACTTGAGTGCTTGGTTGTTTGGGATGAATGTCCTATAATCGCAGTCGGAATACAGCGCCGCAATGCATTTGTCATTCCCTCTCCCAGGATTGGGAGAGGGACAGGGGTGAGGGCGCGCGCGGGAGCGCGCAACGATAACAGATTCACTGCGACTGCGAGGAAGCGATGCTCGACATTCTCATTGTGGAAGATAATCCCCGCCTGCGGCCCGCATTAAAGGCCGGACTGGAGGTGACGGGCGCAGTGCGCGTGGTGGCCGACTGCGACCGCGGCGAGGCGGCGGTGGCGTTGTGCGTGGAGTTGGCGCCGGCGGCGATCCTCATGGACGTGCAGCTCGCCGGGGCGATGAACGGCATCGAGGCGGCGGTGGCCATCCGCCGGGAATGCCCGCGCCAGCCGGTGGTGTTTTACTCCATCCAGGACGACGACGCCTATTTTCGCGCCTTCCGCCAGGCGGGCATCCTCAGCCACTACGCCTACGTGCGCAAGTCCAACTACCTGCTGCCGCAGATGATCGTGCCGCTGCTGCGCGACGCGGTAGAGGGGCGCAGCTTCATCGACCCGGAGATCGAGGCGCGGGTGCAGGAGGTGCGCTACAAGGACGCCCGCGCGCCGATGGCGCTGCTTGAGCCGAACGAGCAGGAGGTGGCGCGCATGCTGGCCCGTGGCATGACGAACGAGCAGATCGCCGCCGAGATGGGCTTTCGCGACAAGCGCACCATCAGCCGTACCAACGGCTCCATCTACGCCGCCTGGGGCCTGGACGAGACGAACACCGACGAAAAAGTGGCCCGCACCCGCGCGACGATGATCGTGCTGACCGGCCGGCTGATTCAATGGGACGCCGACGGCACGCCGCGGGTGGAGAATGAGCGGGGGGAGTGGGTGGCGTGGGAGGGGGCGTGAAGCGACCCGGCACTTACGTACCCCCTGCGTGAACGCGGATGCAAGATGAAGCGGCTATTCCGTCTTCACCATCCTCCGTCGTCGCCATCCACACAGCGCCTCCCACGCCTGCCCGGCCGTCCACAGCGCGCCGATGAACAGGCACAGGTACGGCAGCAGGTAGCCCAAGCGCATGTAGGGGGTGAGGGTGTGCAGGGGCGTGATGTCAGCGGTCGCGGCGCCGTCGGGGCCGACGGGAACGGTGGCGGCGGCGTGTCCGGTGGGGGCGATGATCATCGACTCGCCGGAGGAGGTGGCGCGGACGGTCCAGCGGCCGGCCTCGGCGGCACGGGCGCGGGCGATTTGACCATGCTGGTAGTGCTGGGTCGCCGTCCAGCCGATGGCGTCGAAGGTGGGCACCACCAGCACCTCCGCCCCGCGCGCCACCATGCGGATATTCGTCAGCGCGAAGTCGAAGTCGTAGCAGATGCCGGCGCCCAGCGTGCCCAGCGGGGTGGCGATATCCGGCGGCAGTTGCCCCGGCACGCCGTCGGCGAAGAACTGAATGGGGTGCTGCTTGTGATAGCTGCCCAGCACCGCGCCGTCCGGCCCCACCACCAGCGCGGAGTTGGCGTAGAGCTTCCCTTCCGTCAGCAGCATCGAGCGCCGCCGCATCCAGTCGCACGGGGCGTCCTGCGGCACCTGCTCTTTCGCGCCCAGCACGATCACCGCGCGCATTTCGCGCGCCAGCGCTGCCAACTCGCCCATCGTGCGCGGGTCGTCCCGGATGAAGCCGGCCACCGCCAGCTCCGGCCAGACGATGAGCGCCGGGCCTTCGTCCTTCAGCGCCAGCGTTTGCGCGCGGAACTCGTCAAAATTGCCCAGCTCCCCCTGCACCACCGCGGCGCGCAGCGGGTCGGCGATAGGCGCGGGTGAAGCCGGGCGGGTGAGCAGCAGTCCGAGCATGCCGAGGGGCAGTGCCAGCGCGGCGATGGCCAGCGCCCGCCGCCCGGCGGGGATGCGCGCGGTGAATACCTCGACCAATAGCGCGGCGGCGAGCACGGCGAGGAAGGTGATGCCATACACGCCGACCGTCGAGAGCAGCAGCGCGCCGTTTGGGGTGGAGACGGCGGCGAAGCCGAACTGCCCCCAGGAGAACTGAAAATACCACCCCTCGCAGCGGATCCACTCCACCGCCACCCAGAGGACCGGCGTCAGCAGCACGGTGAGCCACGGCCGCCCCCGGCCGGCCAGAATGCGGAATGCCAGGCCGAAGAGCACCACGGGCAGCGCCATGAGGATGAACACGCCCACCGCCGCTTCACGGAAGATAGCGGTAATCCAGAAGAGCGTGGCGCCGAAGAAGACCAGCCCGTAGAGCAGCGCCAGCCACCCGGCGGCGCGCACCTCGCGGGTGCGCCGCAGCGCCAGCAGCAGCGGCGCCGGCGCCAGCGGGGCCAGCCACCACAGGTGATACGGGGGGAAAGCCAGCGACCCGAGTAGGCCGGCGGCGATGACGAGGAGCAGGTTCACCCCCGCCCCGCGCAGGAACGCCGCGCCGGTCAGCGGCTCATCGGTGGCAAGTCCAAGGGGCATGCCCAGCACGGTTCGGGCCATAGCTGTTCCTCCCTGCGGTTGCTTCTTTCAGTATACCATCGCCGCGTGTCTTTACACCTGACAAATACTTGCCCTGCCGGGGAGTGTTGAACTGGTATAGTGGTGAATCCGTAAAAACCACCCGCATTCAAAGGAGCGCATGATCTGAAATCCCTGTTCTAGATCGTCCTGCTGCTCGTCACCGGTAGCTGCCACCCGCCCCTCGATGGGGCGGGTGGCAGCGATTCTTCATCAAAACGTCATATTTCCCCTGCAACTCTCCAGGCCGCCACGGCATATTACAGGATATGAAAGGAGTACCACCCATGAAACTGCTCGCATCCCTGTTGCTGTTGCTGCTCGGCCTTGCGCTGCACGCCGCGCCGCTGGCCGATCCGATTTCCATCACCACCGGACCGATTACCGGCGTGGTGGCGGACGGCATCCATCTCTACAAAGGCATCCCGTATGCAAAGCCGCCGGTGGGCGCATTGCGCTGGCGGGCGCCGCAGCCACCGGAAGGCTGGACGGCGCCGCGAGCGATGACGAAATACGGCCCCATCTGTCCACAAGGCGAGGACGCGCTGGGACGCCGCGAACAGCCGGAGCCACAGAGCGAGGACTGCCTGTACCTGAACGTGTGGACACCCGCCCGCGACACGGCGGAGGCGCTGCCGGTGATGGTGTGGATACACGGGGGCGGGCTGGTGAACGGCGCGGGCTCGAAAGCCATCTATGACGGCGCGCGACTGGCGAAACAGGGCGCCGTGGTGGTCAGCATCAACTATCGCCTGGGGCCATTCGGCTTCTTTGTGCATCCCGACCTGGTGAAGGAATCGGGTGACGGCAGCGCGGGCAACTACGGCCTGCGCGACCAGATCGCCGCGCTGCGATGGGTACAGGCGAACATCGCCCGCTTCGGCGGCAATCCCGGCTGCGTCACCATCTTCGGCGAGTCGGCCGGCGCGCTGAGCGTCTTGACGCTGATGACGGCGAAGCCGGCGCAGGGGCTGTTCCACCGCGTGATCGCGCAGAGCGGCGCCGCCCCCGCCCGCGTGCAGAGCCGCGAGGCGGCGGAGTCCTTATGGAAAGCAAAGGCGAAGGGGATCGGCGTGACGGACTGGCCGAACGGCCTGGCGGTGCTGCGCGCGAAACCCGCCGCCGACCTGGTGGCGATATATAGCGGCATCGGCCCCACCCCCGGCAGCAGCGGGCACGACCTGCTTTGTCTGGATGGCGCGGTGCTGGCGCAGTCGCCCGCCGATGTCTTCGCCGCCGGGAAACAGGCGGCCGTGCCGCTGCTGATCGGCTCCAACGCCGACGAGGGCACCATCTTCGCGATGAAAGGCGCGCCGACAACGGTGGCCGCCTACCAGGCGACGCTGCGCAAGCTGGCGCCGGGCATGATGGAGCAGATTCTGGCGCTGTACCCGGCGAAGACGGATGCCGACGCGAAGGCCGCTTACACCGCCGCCCTCGGCGACGCCTCCTTCACCGCCACCGCCCGCCGCGCCGCGCGCTGGCATGCCGACGCCGGGCATGCCACCTATCGTTACGTCTTCGGCCGCGTCACGCGGGTGGCTAGCGCGCTGCACCTCGGCGCCTTCCATGGCGCGGAGATCCCCTTCGCCTTCGGCAACATCGACGGCCGCATGTACCGCGCGGAGGACCGTACGCTGTCCGCCGCCATCTCCGCCTGCTGGGTCAGTTTTGCCAAAACCGGCGCTCCCGCGCGCGCCGACTGGACGCGGTATGATGCCGCGCGGGATAACTACCTGTATTTCGATACGGCCATTGCCGCGCAAGCGGGCTTCCGCACCGCAAAGTGCGACCTGTGGGACCGGCTGGCAGTGAAGGAGTAGGGATCGTACCCCCTGCCGTTTCACGCTATTTCGTGGTTCGATTCGGAGGGCAGCAGGGTGAGAATGGTGCCCACAGGCGGCACCCACCCGTACTTGCGGTACGGGATGAGCAGCAGCGCCAGCAGCACCCCGACGGCGAGGACGATGCCGCTCTCGCGAAACTCTTTCCACAGCAGGCGTATCCAGACGGGCCAGGCGTCCATATTATTTGCCCTCCGGGTGGAGTGGGAAGAGGTCGGCCAGGGGGATGGTGCGGGTGATTTTGCGTTCGCTAAATTTTTCTCTGTAATACTGCCAGTATTGGATTGCATCCCGTGATTTCCAGCGGGCGTTGAGAGAGACTCTACCTTCATAATCCAGTTGACCGGTAATGCGACGTGAGCGGTAACCAGTGCGGGGATCGTAGATGATGACAGATCGTTCGTATTGTTCGTATTGACTACGCGAATAGCGATACAATGTCAACAACAGATACCGACCTTCAGGAGATGGAGTGACAAATCCCACCATATCCGGCTTAAATTCATATCTCTTCACTGTACCATGTGCAGGATCGAGAAGATATAGTTGACCTGCCCCGCGAGTATAGGCAATATCATTCGGCAACCATTTAAGCCTCACCGGATTGAGCATGGTGGTATCACTATCACTCCGATTATTCCCATCTGCCTGGCGCATCACCTGCATTGGATGATTTGCCGCACCGAGTTTGACCAGATAGACCCAACCATTCACGTCCACCCGAGCACTCTCAATTTCTGTAAGACCTGATCGATTATATGACAGAGCGCGTAAGATTAACGCATACCGTCCGCTGGGGCTGACCGAGGTTACGTAGGTCTCTTCACGCGTTAATGCCGCTTGCACCAGATTTCCAGGGACGAGCAGGAGCGACAACCAGAAGACCACCAGCAACGGCAGTAAGCGGATGGCGTAGCGCTTCATCCGGTCAGCGACAGTGAGAGTGAGGCCGAAGCGGGTGAGCGGCCACGCGGCGGCCAGCACCGCAAGCCAGACGGCGACGACGGCAATAAGCTGGATACGCCAGATATTGCGATCCATCCACCGCAGATCGAACCAGGGAATGCGAGACGATAGAAGCTCGATACACTGGCCGGTTACCATGACATAGACCAGCATGGCGATCATGACCAACGCCAGCGTAAGTATGCCGCCGAAGAAGCCCGGCAGCACCAGCGCACAGCCCAGGCCGAAGAGGTAGACCACCGCGTGCTTCCACGCCACCGCCCAGGCGCCGGCGAGGACATGCGGCAGGGTGACGTGGGGGTGATAGGCGGGGTCGCCGAAGAGGCGGAAGAGCAGCGCCGCCAGCAGCGGGGCGCCGATGCAGACCGAGGCCGCAAAGAGCAGTTTTCCACCGAGCACCTGCCCACCGGAGAGCGGGCGGGAGAGAAGGAACTCGGCGCGGCCGCGTTTTGTTTCGCCGGCGTAGCCCCCCACCCCATTGAGCAGCGCGAGGAGCAGCGGCAGCGCCGGCCAGGCGTTCGTCCAGACGACGCGCTCACCGCAGAAGGACTGACCGTGGGTGAAGAGGGAGACGCCGACGATGGCCGCCACCCAGAGCAGCCCCCACCAGAGGTGCTCGCGCCATTCTTTCCAGAGCAGTCGTCTCATCGCGCATCCTCCCGCGCCGTGAACGGCAGCGTGCGACCCCGCAGCGTGGACAGGTCGATCTCGATCAGGTCTTCGCGATATACGGAGAGCATCGCGCGGTTGTCTGCTGTCCAGCCGATATGCCAATTATAATAAACAGGACTTTCGCTCGTAGTTGCTTTTACGCTCACGCATCCCCGCCAGTAGGGGAGAAATTACGCTCGCAAGCGAAAGTCCTGATAAAGTTCTTCACCTGACATGCCGGAGTAATAGTATCCCGCAGCCGGCAGCGCCAGTTCCGCGGTTCCGCGCGTGAGATCGAATGCCCATATGTCACAGCCGGTCTTCAGCCCGGATGCGGTGAGCAGCAGCAGATAGCGGCCATCGGGCCGCGCATAGGCGCGCACGGCTCGACGCAAGATGCCGGGTGACATCTTAACACGCGCCACTTCTCGGGCGTCCGCCTGCGGTCTGCGCGGTTGCCATATTACAATCTGCATTTCGCGACTGCGGGGAGTCTGTTGGGCGATAAGCAAACGGCCATCCGGCAGGAAATCAAGCGGGAGGGTGTCTTCCTGACTGGTAAAGGTGTGTGTGAAGGAGCGATCATGCGATCTGACCCTGAATGAAGCATACATGCCATTCTCCCGCCCCCAACCGGCGACGAGGAGCGCTTGATCGGACCAGGGCATATAATATATGCCCCATGCATCAGTCGACGCGTTATTCATCGCATATTTCACTTGATCAGTAATCTGCGGTCCGAGCGCCACCGCCAGCAGCCCCAGCGCGATGCATACCCGCCCGCCCACCAGCCAGCGGCGCCAGCGGAAGACGCTCCAGGCGACGAGCGTGCCGAGCATGATGATGATGAGGTTTTGAAAGTCGGAGACGCCGTCGCGGATAGCCTGCGGCAAGAAAAAACCGAGTAGGAAGACGGCGCCGGCGAGGATGCCGGGGATGGCGGTGTAGACGGCGGTGACGGCGGCGGTGAGGAAATACATGCCGAACATGAAGAGCAACGTGGCGTGAAAGACGGCGGCCCACTGGCCGGCGGCGATCTCCCTGGTGAAGAAGGCCACGGCAATACAGACGGCAAAGAACACGGGCACGGGCAGCGGCAGCAGATAGCGCATCACCCAGCGGGTGAGCGGCGCGAGGGGGAGCATGAGGCGCGGGCGGTCGTCCTCCTCCTGGGCGTGGTAGGCGGTCCAGAGGATGAAAACGAGGCCGATGACGCCCATGCCGGCGTAGAGCGCCCACTCGCGCCCCCGGTTGGGGATGAGCAGCAGCGCCAGCAGCATGCCGACCGCCAGCACGATGCCGCTTTCGCGCCATTCTTTCCACAGCAGGCGTGTCCATACGCGCCAGGCGTCCATGTCAGGCCTCCTCGGGGTGGCCGACGAGGGCGACGAAGATGTCTTCCAGACCCAGGTCGTCGACGGTGATGTTGGACGGGTGCAGGGCGCGGGCGGCGGCGAGGGTGTCTTCGGAAAAGTTGTCGACGATGACGGCGGGCTGGCGGCCGCCGCCTTCGGTGGCGAGTAGGCCGGGCAAGGCAGAGAGATCGCCGGGCGGTTCGGGGAAGGTGAGGGTGAGGCGTTTCACCCGCGCCTTCAGCGCCTCCAGCGGGCAGCAGCAGACGAGTGCGCCTCGGTCGATAATGCCCACCCAATCGGCGACGCGCTCGACCTCGTGGACGATGTGCGAGGAGAAGAAGACGGTGCGGCCTTCCTCCTGGATGAGCTCGATAATGCCCTCGAGGAAATTGCGGCGGACGACCACGTCCAGCCCGGTGGTGGGCTCGTCGAGGATGAGCAATTCGGGGCGGTAGGCCATGGCGAGGAGGAGGGCGAGCTTCGCCTGTTGCCCGCGGCTGAGGGCGCGCACCTTCGTCTTCCCATGCAGCTCCAGCCGGCCCTTCAGCTCCTCCGCAAAGGCATCGTCCCAGGCGGGGTAAAAGCCCTTGCAGAACCAGATGAGCTCGTCGACGGACATCCAATCGTACATCACCTGGCCGTCGCCCACGAAGCCGATGCGCTTTTTGATGGCCAGGGCGTCGCGGACGCTGTCCAGCCCGAGCACCGTTGCCGCGCCGGCGGTTTTGTCCAGCAGGTGCAGCAGCATGCGGATAGTAGTGGTTTTCCCCGCGCCGTTGCGGCCGAGGAAGGCGAAGACGCTGCCGCGCGGCACGGCGAGGGTGAGGTTGTCCACCGCCGTGCGCTTACCGAAGCGCTTCGTCAGACCCGTGGTTTCGATGACCGCGTTAGCCATGTCTCGTTCGCTCCTTTTTACTGTTCATCCGCTCATCCAGCGCCGCGCGCAATTCTTCGGGGGTGGCGCCCAGGTGCGCGGCCTCCGCCAGCAGACGCTCCACCGCGGCTCGCAGGGCTTCTTTCCGGTAGGCGGCGCCCGCGGCTTCCGCTACCGGACCGATGAAGCTGCCGCGGCCGTGCTCGGTGACGATAATGCCCCCCGCCTCCAACTCGCGATACGCGCGCGCCACGGTGAGCGGGTTCACGCGCAGCCGGCCCGCCAGCTCGCGCAGCGACGGCAGGGCATCGCCGGGGCGCAGCACGCCGGCGGCGATGGCGCCCTTCACCTGCGCCACGAGCTGGGCGTAGACGGGCACGGCACTGGTTGTCTCCACGGTGAATCGCATAGGCTCCGCTACTGTGTTAGTGTATTAATACAGTACGACTGAAGTGGGCGGGTGTCAATAGGTGGTGAAGACATTTTGGAGCGCGGATTTTCAATCCGCACGGAGATGGTAGTCGTGCGGATTGAAAATCCGCGCTCCCAGTGACGATTACTCCCAGGCCATGCCGACGAAGACGGGTTCGGGAGCGAGTTCGACGCCGAAGCGGTCGCGGACGGCGTCGCGGATGGCGCGGGCGAGGGCGAGGACGTCGCCCGCGGTGGCGCCGCCGCGGTTGATGATGGCAAGGGCGTGATTGGAGGAGAGGCCGACGGGACCGGCGACGTAGCCGCGGTGGAAACCGGCGCGCTCGATGAGCCAGGCGGCGGGGGCCTTGTAGATGCCGTCGGGCTGGTGGAAGCGCGGGATGCGCTCGCCGGGCAGTTCGCGGGCGATGGCGTCGTCCAGCGCGACCATCTGTGCCGCGGTGAGCTGGGCATTGGTGAAGAACGAGCCGGCGCTGCGGGTATTCGGGTCGCCGTCGGTGAGCACCATCGACTTGCTTTCACGAATCGCGAGCACGGCGCGGTGGATGTCGGCGATGGTGGGGTTGGCCAGCGCCCATTCGGCCAGCTTCAGCTCCAATTCGCGGTAGTGGATGTACGGCCCTCTGCCGGGCGTCAGGCGATAGGTGACGGCGAGGATGAGGAAGCGGCCGGCGTCCTCGCGGCGGAAACGGCTGCCGCGGTAGGCGAAGCGGCAGTCGGCGTTGTCGATGATGACAAACGCGCCGGTGTGCAGATCCAGCGCCTCGACGCGGCGGATGGTGTTGCACACTTCCTGGCCGTAGGCGCCCAGGTTCTGCACCGGGCTGGCGCCCACCGTGCCGGGGATGCCGGCCAGGCACTCGATGCCCGCCCAGCCGTGTTCGACGGTGTGCTGCACCAGCGCGGGCCAGTCCTCGCCGGCGCCGGCGGTGACGTCAACCGCGTCGCCGGCGGGTTCGGCGTCGATGCCGGGGATCGCCAACTGCAGCACCAGCCCGTCGAATCCGGTATCGGCGATGAGCAGGTTGCTGCCCCGGCCGATGACCATCAGCGGCAGGTTCCGCGCCGCCGCCCACTCCGCGGCCGCCCGCGCGCCGTCGCGGGTGTGCGTGCGGGCGTAGAAGCGCGCAACTCCGCCCACGCCAATGGTGGTGAGCGGAGCCAGCGGGACATCATATTGGATAGCGAGTTCGGTGACGTCGTGCATCTGGAGCATTTATTCTACGATTATGCGCGGAAACCTTGTCGCTTTCCGGCGAAGTGAGGAAAAAAACACGCGGCGAGTCGGCGCCGCAGGGAAGGTGTGCCCCTTGACGCGGGTGAGAAAACGTCTTCGCGTTAATTTGCGAGGATGGCGAGATCGGCGGCGCAGACCACGCGGTTGCGCCCCTCGGCTTTCGCGCGGTACATGGCGGCATCCACCTGCGTCATCAGCGCCTCATATTCCAGCGACCCATCCACCGGCACCAGACCGATGCTGAGGCTGAAGCAGCGCCCGCTGGCGGGATCGGGGTATGGCAGCGCCTGCACGGCTTCGGCAATGCGGTCGGCGATGACGCGACCTTCCGCCAGGCCGACGCCGGCAAGGAGCACGGCGAATTCATCGCCACCCACGCGCGCCAGGATGTCGCCGGCGCGCAGCCGCGTGAGCACGGTCTGCGCCACCGCCTGCAGCGTGTCATCGCCAACAGCGTGGCCGAAGGTATCGTTAATCGTTTTAAAGTAGTCGACGTCCATGAAGAGAATGACGCTGATGGCGCCATGGCGGGCGCGGGTGATGGCGCGGGTGGTGCTTTCTTCAAAGACGCGGCGATTCGGCAGCCCGGTGAGGGCGTCGTGGCTGGCCTGGTGGCTCAACTGCGCTTCCAGATTCTTCTGCTCGGTGATGTCGTAGCCGGTGCCGATATATCCGGCGAATTCCCCTTCCAGATTGAAATAGGGGTGGCCGAAATCGATGACCCACCGGTAGATGCCGTCGTGACGGCGTAGTCGGTATTCCAGTTGATACGGCTGGCGGTCATTGAAGGCGCGCTGGCAGGCCTGCAGGCAGCGGTCGACATCCTCGGGGTGCACACAAGACACCCACCCCTCCGCCAGCATGTCGTCCGACTCGGTGCCGGTGAAGGTGAGCCAGGCCGCGTTGAAGTAATCGCGCAACATGGCCGGGTTGGCGCGCCAGATCAGCGAGGGGAAGTTTTCAAACAGCGCCAGATAGTAATCGTGCGATTTTTTCAGCAGTTCGTGGGCGTTTGTCCGCTCGGTGACATCCAGGATAAAGCCATCCACCTCCAGCAGTGAGCCATCGAGCGCGAGCACCCCGCACCCCTGCTCCCATACCCACTTCGACTCCGTGTCATCGGTGCCCAGCCGGTATTCAATCTGGAAGGGCAGGCCATGGCGCACCGCCAGCATGCGGGTAAGGCGCACGCGGTCACGGTCACGCGGGTGAATCATCGCCGCGTAACGTCCGGCGGCGGACTTGCCAACGAGATCCGCCGGCTGATACCCGGTGAGGCTAATGCTGCCCTCACTGACGAACTCCAGCGTTTCGTCATCGCGCAGGCCGTGGTAAGCCATGCCCGGGGAATTCGCCATCAGCGTTTCCAGCTTCTGCCGCTCTCCCTCCAGCAAGCGCACCGTGACCGCGCGCTCCCGCAGCAGGCGCTGCAGTGGGCGGATAAGGCACAGGTATAGCGGTAACACGGCAAGCAGCGTGAGGAGACCGGCATCGAGCAACACGACACCGGCGCCCCCCCCGACGAAATGCTTCCGCAGCAAGGCCATCACCAGGCATTCTACCGCGAAGATAATGCCACACGCCAGGCCGGTGAGCGACCACGACGAGTGATAGATACGCTGAATCACTGTTGCCATTTCGCGCCGCAATACACCACTCTCCATTACACGGGTCACATGTCTACACCTGTGATCATATTGTATAGTGTATGCGCGGATATCGTCGGGTTACTAGCGAACTTCAGTTCCCTTATCTAACGATTGTATAAAGATGCGCTGTTCCGTATGGAGCCGGTCGGTGGCGCGCACGGAGCGCGGAACGTCAGGCCGTGGCGCGATGTTGCTTGCGATATTCCCCGGGGGGCCGTCCAACATAGCGTTGAAAGACTTTCGTAAAGTAGCTCTGCTCGCTGAAACCGCACTCCAGGCAGACCTGGATGAGGCTTTTGTCGGTGCGCACCAGCAGCTCGCGCGCCTTCTCCACGCGCATGCGGTTGAGCAGCTCAGTGAAGGACTGGCCGAAATGCTGTTTGATGACCCGGCTGAAGTGCGACGGCGAGAGGCAGGCCACCCCCGCCACGTCATCACGCGATATTTCCTCGTGCAGATGCTCCTGCATATGGGTGATGGCACGGCCGAGCAACACGCTCACCGGATAGCGCGCGTTGGCGCGGATGGCGTCCATCATCCGTTCCAGCATCTCGACGAGCCAGGTACACAGTTCTTCCTCGCCGTCAATCCGCGCCAACTCGGAGACGGCGGAATAATTAGCGCCGAGCAGTTCGGTGGGGTCGCCGCCCGCTTCCACCGCGCTGCGCGACATCATCACGATCAGTTCCAGCAGGAAGCTCTTCAGCAGCAGCGGCCGGTCGCGGCCGAGGAAGTAGATATCCACCAACAACCGGTTGAGGATTTCGCGCGCCGTCGCCTTTTCCCCGCCTTTGATGGCAGCGATAAGCGCGGGTTCCTCGACGAGGAACACGTCGCGGATGGAGCTGTAGCTCTGCCCTTTCAGCGCGTGGATGGCCTCGGCGCGGTGCGATTCACGCTCGGCCGCCAGCCGCCGCAACTCGAGCAGGGCGAGGTTGGTGAGATTGGCGCGCGCTGTGTCGGCCAACAAGTCGGCGGCCGCCCGGCGAATCTCGCGCGCCGGCAGCAGGGTGACGGCGCCGCTATCTGTAAAGATGGCATTGACGGCGAGAATGCCGCCCAGCACCCGGGCATTGTCCATCACCGGCACCGCCCACAGCACCAGGTGCGCCGGGCACATGAGGATGGACGGCTCGCCCCAGCGCACGGCTTCTTCGATGGCGCGCTTGCGCGTCGCCGCGCGCTCGCCGCCCTGGGGACATCCCTGCTCACAGGCGATGGCACCGGCCACCACCCGCCCCTCGATATCCGCCAGCGCGGACGTGAGACGCCAGCGCTTCAGATACGTTTGCGCCAGCGGCGTGAATGGCACCACCTGCGCCACCAGGGAAGAGAGGAGCATCACCACATGATCGGGAGCGAGAACAGGCATACTTACATCATTTCTCACAGACCAGCGCAAATCCTCCCGCTGTCACATGGCGTTGCCATGAAACGACCTTTTAGAACAAGCTTCCGCATGTACGCATGGACCCCGCCCATGCTTCACGCGGGTAGGCAGCGGTGACGGTAGCCGACGTGTCGGCGCTCATCGACTTGAAGCTGTCGGGCATACCTGGAGGGTGAGACTCCGTCGAGCCGCGAATAGGAGGAGCGGATGCGATTGCGCATATACATGTATACGGGTGCCACGGGCACACATCTACAGGCGATCGCTCACGGTTCCTACGCGCGCGGCTCGACGGAGTCTCGCCCTCCATATCGCGTCTAAGCGATCATTCGGCTGCCGTCGCTTTTTTTCGCTTTCGGCCGGGGCTGGGCGATTCTTCCGGCTCGACATAGCCGGCGGCGACCAGGTATTCCAGCGCGCCGTCGCCGGCGTGCAGGGCGGTGATGACCCAGGTGAGGCGCGGGCGGGGGCCGGCGGCGTTGCGCAGGGCGACGTGGCAGGAGGCGTGCGCGTCGCCGCGGATGGCGCCTTCCACTGTGCTTTTTGCCACGGCGGCGTCTTCGGGCGCAACCAGCACCTCCCAGAAGGGACGCCGGCGCAGGTCTTGCGGCCCCAGGCCGCACAGCGTCTCGCAGCAGTGATTCGCGCGCAGGATGCGCCCGGTGGTATCGAGCAGCGCCAGCGGCTCGCCGGCCTCGATGAAGGCGCGCTCGGTGGCTTCCGCCGCGTGTACCACATGTTCCAGCGTCTCGTGAGCGGTGCGCTCCTGGCTGAGCTTTTTCTCCGTCTCGTGCAGCGCGTATTGCGCGCGGGTGAGGCGTTCTTCCAGCTCCAGCCGCGCCGGATTGTCGCGCAGCGCCACCATCACATATAACAGCGCTCCCGCCGTATCGCGCACCGGCGATACGGTATAATCGTACCAGAACACCCCCTGCGGCGCATGCACGCGCAAGCCGCCATTCATCGCGACGCCCGTCGCAACCACTTCCTGGCGTTTCAGCTCGAAAGGCTCTATCGCTTCCGGCGGCAGCGGCACCTCGTTCCACCGCTTGCCAGCGAACGCCTCCTGGGCCAGACCGAGGCGACGGGCGGCGTGTTGCGTCACGTAGGCGAAACAGCCGTCGGGATGCAACAGGTAGACGCTGCCCGGCAGCGCCGACAGCACGGCGTCAAAGCAGCCGACGCCGAACTCGGGCTTCGCCTCCGCGGTAATCGGCTCGGGCTTCACCGGCTCGATTGGCGTCGCGGGGGCGGTGGGTGGGGGGTCGGTCGACGGAGCGGTGGCGGGCGGCGCCTCCGGCATACGCAGGGTCGTCTGCTGTGCCGCGATGTGCCCGCGGGCGGTCTTCGCCCGCATCAGCATCTCCACGATGGTGGTCTGCCCGCTGGCCTGCGCGGCGGAAATAATATCATGGCCGTGATCGTCTTTCACCGACATATCGGCGTTGCGGCGCAGCAGCATGTGCACCATGGCGGGGTTGCCGCCGTCGATGGCCTCATGCAGGGGGGTACGGCCATACACATCGACAGCATCGATCTCCGCGCCGCGCTCGACGAGCATCTCGGCGGCATCGATAAATCCGAAGCGCGCGGCGAAGGCCAGCGGGGTTTGCGCCAGCTTGGTGCGGGCATTGACATCGCAGCCGAAGTCGAGCAAGTGTGAGACGATGATGAGGTTGTTCTGCCCGACGGCCTCATGCAACACCGTGCGGCCCAGATGGTCGTGGCCGTTGCAGTCGACGCGGCGTTCGAGCAGGATATCCACGATTTCGGGAACCCCCTGCATGACGGCGAGGAACAGCCCATTGCGCCCGAGAGGGTCACACTTATTCAGCGAGACCACGTCCGCGGAGAAGGCCTGCTGCTCCGAGATCACCATGTGTCCCGGCGCGGATTGGGGCTTGCCAGTTTTCATCCCGCAACCTCCGTGCAACATGCGGATTGGCGGCGATGTGAGCGGCGATGTCCAATTATATCACACGTATTCCCCACTGGTATGCGCAAGTTCGTGGCAATTTTTCGGTTAGCGCACCCATAAGCAACCGCATGGCGCGTACAGCGCACAGTGGAATCCTGCGCTCCTCCTTACGCGCCGAGGCGCGTGATGAGTATCAGCAGCGCGATGACGCCAACGGCGGCGGCGGAGGTGACGAATACGCCGTGCCAGTCAGCGCGGTCCCAGCGGTTGAACTCCCAATGCGAGCGCGGGAAAAGGCGGCCGCCGTTGTAGCGCACTGGGTCGGCCATCGTCATCTCGATTTCATGCGCGTCCAGCTCCGGGTCGGGCTGCACGGGGGTGCGCAGCTTCGCGTAGAAGCGGTCCAGATGTTCCGCCGCCTGCGGCTTTGTACACAGCCCGACGAGCAGCAGCACGACGAACGGCACGAGAATGCGGAAGAGGATGCTGATCGTCTCGTTGAACGAGTAGCTGTTCTTCGACAGGTCAAAGCCCAGCAGGTCGATGGCGACCAGCTCGACTTTCAGCAGTCCCTTGCCCGTCTTCACCGGCGCATTCTTCTCGAAATCCTGCCACCAGAAGACGGATTTCGTTTTGCTGGCGATGGTCTTCGTGAAGGTCTGCCCGGCGACGAGTGGCTCCGGTCGCGCACCCACCGCGGTGCCCTCCAGGTGGGACGCATCCCATGCATCGATCTGCTTCTGCCGGTCCGCGATGTCGGTCGCGGTGGCGTGGTAGGTGCGCTCCGCGGCCACCGGGTTGGCGGTTTTCAGCAAGCGTTCGTTCGTGCGCACGCCGGGGATCATCGGCAGGACGACGGGCAGCAGCACGGTGAAGACGAGCATGACGACAATGGACGCCCACGCCGCCGCGCGGTTGGCGCGCCGCCAGGTCATGCCCAGCCAGAAGGCGGCGGCGACGATGCAGTTGAAGAGCACCAGGTATTTGAAGATGTCGAAGACGTTGCGGAAATTCCAGGCGATGAACAGCCCACCGATGATGTAGAGCAGACTGAGGCCGCGCCCGACGGTGACATAATGCCGCTCGGATTTGTCCGGGGCGATATGCTTATACACGTTATTGGTGAGTAGTGCGCCGGTGGTGAGCGCCAGCGTGGAGGCGGTGCTCATCAGCGCGGCCAGCAAGCAGGCGATCATCAGCCCGACCAGGCCGATGCCAGCCGGCCCCAGCAGCTCACGGGTGGCGGTACCCCACAGCATGTCCGGGTCTTTGTCCGCCAGCGCCGGGAAGAGCACCAGCGCGAGCAAGCCGACGAGTCCCCATATGACGGTACAATAGCGCTTGATAAAGAGGCCATACGCGGAGCCCTTGCGCGCGGTGTCCTCATCCTTGGCCGAGCCGATAGCGGTGAGCTGGTTCGCCTGCACGGCGGTGTTCAGCACCCCGGCGATGCCGAAGACGATGATCCACGCCGGAGTGAACTCCAGCAGCTTTGGCGATCCACCCAGCTCGAAGAACCATTCCGGCAACTGGCGATGGATTACCTCGAAAGGCCCGAGGATGCCGGTGGTGCCGTGCATCGCGTTGATGCGCAGCATCGCGAAGGGGATAAGCAGCAGCGTGAGCACGATGATAAGGATGCCCTGGAACAGATCGGTGAGAAACGCCGCCTCCAGCCCGCCGATGAGCACGTAGGCCGCCACGCTAACGGCGATGACAATCATCACGATATTCGGGTCGGCGCCCGGGGCGATGGCGGGAATGGTTTTGCCCATGGCGGCGAAGCCCATGCCGGCGGCGATCATGAAAAAGGTGGCGGAGACGAGTGCGTAGGTGAGGGCGATGCCGCGTGACTGGTAGCGCTCGGCGAAGAAATCGGCGAGGGTGAGCGCGCGCAGGCGGCGATACCACGGCGCGGTGAGCCACAGCACCGGCATGTATAGCAGTTGGCCGAGGAGGTTGGCGCCCATGCCCGCCGCGCCCTGGCTGGCGACCATGGTGGTGCTGGAGACGGCGTTCTCCGCGCTGGTGGCCTGGCCGAACATGGCGAAAGTCTGAATGAGCTTGCCGAATTTGCGCCCGCCCAGGAAGTAGTCCTCGCGCGTTTTCACCTTCCTCCCGGTGCGCAGACCGGTGAACAGGGTGATGGCGAAATAGACGCCGATGACGCTCCAGTCGATCCAGGATAATCCCCAGGGTCCCATATTGTGTCCTCCCGCGGCGGGTCGTTATCCCCTAACTTCGGCATGGGCGGGAAGATACCTGCCGCATTTAAACGGCGGTGGGGTGCCCGGAATGCACCTGAGGCTTTTTCGGGGTGAAATAGGTCTTCAGCGCCTGCGCCAGCGGACGATATTCGTAGGCGAAGACAATGCCGAGTACGAACATCAACGGACTGACACGCTGAATGACGATGAGTTGCACCGCCAGCAGGAAGGTGTAGATCACCCACGGGATGGCCGAGGTGAAATGATGCTCGACGTAGCGCTTGTTCAATTTTTCGAGCAGGTAGATCGTCGGGATGGTCAGCAGCAGCACGCCGGGCCAGACGATGAGCGGATGACCGATGCCCAGCGCGCCGAAGAACTTGATCCACGACAGGTGGATAAACATGAACGGGAAGGAGTTGCGCCCGATGTAGGTGACCAGCGGGTGCACCAGCCGGTCGCCCCACTGGCGCAGGATGGCGTAGACGGTGAAGAGCACGGTGACGCACAGCAGCAGGTAGCCGATGGGCATATACCACTTGTCGGTCCACACGTGCCAGAAGACGTCGCGGGGCAGATGGAAGGCGGTATAGGAGAAGGCCGCGGTAAAGACCGCGAGCAGCGCCAGCGCGATGTTGCGGATGACGCGGTCGGAGAGCTTATATGCGATATTGCCGAGCATTGGGAAGACGAGCCACGGCACCGGCGGGAAGACGCCGGAGTGCGGCAGCGGCACGAAGAAAAAGGAGCGCAGCGGGACATCCGGGATGTGCGGCGCCAGCAGGTAGTGCCCCAGCACCATGGCGGTCGCCACCAGCCCATAGCCCAGCGAGGGATTCGCGAAGACCTTCTCCACCACCACGGTGACGAAGATGGTGAAGGCGACGATCTGCGGGATATCCGGCGCAAAACCGCGATACAGGGCATCCGGGTAGGTGAAGCAGTTATAGATGACACCGAGCAGCGCGACGATGCCGGCGAACACCGCGAAGTAGCGCAGCGGACGGCGCTTCGCCTGGATGGCGTTCACCACGCCGGAGACGGAAAAGAACAGCACTGGCGACAGCCGCCCGATGAAGAGCCCGGCATTGGCCAGCGCAAAGAGCTCGCCCCCGAAGGACACCAGGGAGTGCGAGAAGACCATCAGCATGCAGCCGATGCCTTTCATGAAATCCAGGCTATGATCGCGTTGATTCGTTTTCGACACGTGTGTATCCGTGAGTAGCCGCGGTGAACGCCGTGGCCGCCCTATTGTACCAGCTATACGCGACATTCTGCCAGCGCGGGTTATCGCTTGAAGAGGGATTCTAGTTAGAGCCGCGAACTGTGAGGCAAAGCTATGTAAAGGAGATCGTCATGCGCGAAGCACCGGTGTTGCTGGCGGGGGCGGCGGAGGTAGACATCACCCCGGCGATGGGGATTCAAATCGCGGGGGACATCGGGCGACTGCGGCCGGTAGAGGAGATTCGCGAGCCGATTTTCGCGAAGGCGCTGGCGCTGCGGTGCGGCGAAACGCGCTGCGTTATCCTCTCCGTCGAGGTGTGCTACATCACCCACAAATGGGTGGACGAGATTCGCCGGCGGACGGCGGAATTGTATGGATTAAACCCGCACGCCGTGATGCTGCACAGCACCCAGAACCATTCGGCACCGGCCATCGGCAACGCGGCGGTGCGCGACGAGTATGCGGGAATTCCGCCGGAGCTGTGGTGGCTGCGCAGCGGCGACGCACGCTACAACGAGCCCGCCGTATCCGGCATCGTGACGGCTATCGGCGCGGCGCTGGCGCGGCAGGAGCCGGTAACCGTGCACGTGGGGCGCGCCATCGATGGCCGCACCGCCTTTAACCGGCGCTTCGTACTGCGCGACGGCGCGGCCATCGCCCACCCCTGGGGCGAAGACGCGAAGCAGATACTTCACAGCGAAGGCCCCATCGACCCTGAGGTGGGCGTGATGGTGCTGCGCGGCGCGGGCGGCCGCAACGTGGCGGCGCTGCTGCACTATACCTGCCACCCCGTGCACGGCTACC
The DNA here is from genome assembly GCA_964590255.1 of uncultured bacterium. Classification (GTDB taxonomy): domain Bacteria; phylum Armatimonadota; class Hebobacteria; order CAIYQO01; family CAIYQO01; genus JAKIYB01. The sequence continues at coordinate 5,843 of CAZPYA010000057.1, read as the reverse complement.
CGTTGAATTTCATCAGCAGCGACTGGCCGGGGGCGTGGGCGCGGGCGATGCGCGAGCCGCTGGGCCCGGACTGCGTGGCGCTGGTGCTTAACGGCTGTTGCGGTGACGTGCACCACCACAACCACCTGGACCCGAATCATGTGAACGACTACCAACGCATGGGCGCGCTACTGGCGGAATCGGCGACGGCGGCATTAGCCGAACTCACCGAGCAGCCGGCGGCACTGGCGTGGCGGTCGCAGCCGGTGCGCATCCCGCTGCGCGACCTGCCGATGGCGGAGGTAGCGGCAGCCCGCGCGCTGCTGGCGGCACAGCCGGAGGCGCCGATGCTGCCCGATACCGTGCCGTCGGTGGCGTGGGACTGGGTGTATGCCCACACCACGCTGGATTTAGCGGAGATTCACCAGCAGCAATCGTATTACGACTACGAGGTGCAAACATTCCGCATCGCCGGCAGCGGCGTAGTGGCGCTCACCGGCGAACCGTTCGTGGAAGGCCAACTCGACCTGAAGATGCGATCCGCCTTCCCGCATACCTTTGTGGCGCACATGTCCAACGGGTATGTCGGTTACGTGCCCACCCCGCGCGCCATCGCCCGCGGCGCCCGCAGCTTCGAGGTGCGCACCTCCAACTGGTCGAAACTCGTCCCCGAGGCGCTGGGGATGATCGTGGACCAGGCGGTGGAAATGCTCGACGACTTGAAAGGGTGAATGATCGCTACGGAGACGAACAACTGCCGCGCCCATGATTACCTTGCTGAACAATCCCGCCGGCGCTTACGCCCCGGCCAGTTGTATCGCGCGGAAATAGTCGAAGACCGTGCGCTCGTTCTCTTCCGGCGTGTCGTAACGGTAACTGCCGATGATCAATCCACCGTGCGGGGTGCCCCAGCGTTCCAGGCGCCGGCATTCCGCCAGCACTTCGGCGGGCGTGCCGTGGGTGAGCGTTGATTGCGAGTCGACGGTGGTGAGGAAGGCGACGCGTCCGGCGAAGCGCTCCGCCACCGTTTCATACCCGCACGCGCCGCTCTGGAAGGGACTGATCAAGTCCATGCCGGCATCGATGAAGTCGGCAATGAGATTCGTCACCCGCCCGCAGGAGTGCAGCCAGAAATCCATGCCGTTGGCGTGGGCGGCCTCCGTGATGCGTCGGTACGGCGCCGCGAAAAATTCGCGCCACATCGCCGGGCTGATCATCACATCCAACTGGGTGCCCCAGTCATCGAACATGTAGATCGCATCCAGCTCATCGCGCATCGGCGCCAGCTCCGCCAGGAACGCCACCCAGAAGTCAGTACACAGGTTTACCAGATAATGCACGGCGTCCGGATTGTCGATCATGTCCGTGAAGATCTGGTCCATGCCGCGATAATACTGGATGTGCTCCCAGATGCCGGATGACGTGGCGATGAAGCGATATTTTTGTCGCTGCTCCGGCGTTAACGCGGCCAGACTGTCCCGCACATAGCCGGCGAAGACGCGCGGGTTTGGCGCCACAACCGTGCCCAGATCATCCAGCGTCTGCACCGGATGCTCTTTCGGGATGCCGATGGAAGGAATATCGGGATGCACGACCCAGGTGATGCCCCACGGGTCGACGCCGTTGGCGTCTTTCACAAAGAAGTCGAAGACGTCGACGGTATCATCCACGCCGAACCGACCAAAATACATCGGCATCCGCTCGGGTTCCTGGAAATGTATTGACCGCTGCATATTTTCACGCGGAGTCATCGCCATGGTCTACTCCTTCTCCATCGCCACCAGTATCTCCGCCGCGGCACGGACGAACTGGGGGCAGATGTCGGTGTGGAAATTCTTCGCGAGCGCCTGCTCCATGCCCTCGGGCGTGCTGATATCGCAACCGAGCAGCTCTTTGCAAATCATCGAGCCGTGGCGGGCCTTGAACGCGGCAAGGAAGCAACCGACGTAGCCGTAGACGCGCTTCTTCTCCTCCGGCGACGGCACCTCGGCGCTGCCATAGCGCAGACCGAGCACCATCAGCGCGCCAGTGACGGCGCCGCACACGCTGGCCTGCCGCCCCAGCCCACCGCCGAAGGTCGACGCCAGCGTCAAGCAGATCGCCTCATTCATGCCCACCTCCTCCGCGAACGCGGCGAAAGTGGCCTGGGCGCAGTTGTATCCCTGGAGGAACAGCTCCTGTGAGCGATCGGTTGGTGACATGCTCTATCCTTTCCAAAAAACCCAATTGGAGCGCGGCGGGCATCGCCGCTTTCACTATATACCCGGTTCATAAGTAAAGGCGGCGATACTCGCCGCACTCCATATCAGTTCTTCAACCCTTGTATCGGCGCCGGGATTCGGCCGCCACGGTGGATGAACGACGCGCTGTCCAGCCGGCTGACGGCGATGATGGGAGCGCGGCCGAGGAGGCCGCCGAATTCGACGGTGTCGCCGACGGTTTTGCCGGGCACGGGGATGATGCGCACGCCGGTGGTTTTCCCGTTGACCACGCCGATGGCGGCTTCGTCGGCGATGATGCCGGCCAGCGTTTCGGCGGGGGTGTCGCCGGGCACGGCCACCATGTCAAGGCCGACGGAGCAGACGGCGGTCATCGCCTCCAGCTTCTCCAGCGACAGGACGCCTTCCTCGGCGGCGGCGATCATCGCCGCGTCTTCGGAGAGCGGGATGAAGGCGCCACTGAGGCCCCCCACGTAGGAGGAGGCCATGCAGCCGCCCTTCTTCACCGCATCGTTGAGCAACGCGAGGGCGGCGGTGCTGCCGGCGGCGCCGCAGCGCTGCAGGCCCAGCTCCTCGAGGATTTCCGCCACGCTGTCCCCCACTGCCGGCGTGGGCGCCAGCGACAGGTCGACGATGCCGAAGGGCACACCCAGCCGGCGCGAGGCTTCCTGCGCCACCAGTTGGCCCATGCGCGTCACCTTGAAGGCGGTGCGCTTGATTGTCTCCGCCACCACGCCAAAGTCGGCGCCGCGCACATTTTCCAGCGCGTTCTTCACCACGCCCGGGCCGCTGACGCCCACGTTGATGACGCAATCCGGCTCACCCTCGCCATGAAACGCGCCGGCCATGAAGGGGTTGTCCTCCACCGCGTTGGCGAAGACCACCAGCTTGGCGCAGCCGATGGCGTCGCGGTCGGCGGTGAGTTTGGCGGTTTCGCAGATGATTTCCCCCATCTCGCGCACGGCGTCCATGTTGATTCCGGCGCGGGTGGAGGCGACGTTGACCGAGGCGCACACCCGCGCGGTGGCGTCCAGCGCGGCGGGGATGGAACGCAGTAGGCGGCGGTCACCCTCGGTATAGCCCTTGTGCACCAGCGCGGAAAAGCCGCCGATGAAATTCACCCCCACCGCCTCCGCGGCGCGGTCCAGCGTCTCGGCGAAGGCGGTGTAGCGTTCGTCGGCGCTGGCGCAGGCCACCGCGGCGATGGGCGTCACGGCGATGCGCTTGTTGATGATAGGGATGCCGAACTCCTGCTGAATCTCCTCCGCCACCGCCACCAGCCGGTCTGCGCAGCGGGTGATTTTGCCAAAGATGCGCCGCCGCGCCGTCGCGCCGTCGTGATCCGCGCAGTCATGCAGCGAGATGCCCATGGTAATCGTGCGGATATCCAGCCGCTCCGCCTCGATCATGTGCAGCGTTTCCAGGATGTCGAACGGGTTCATCAACGGCATGGGCATCTCCTCACGGGTGGGTGTGCGGTTGGTATTATACAATGCAACCGCGCTGGAGGGCGAGATGCTAACGAGGCGCACACCGATACTCGGCCCCCCTCCCCGACCCTCCTCCCTCCCCCTGTGTGCACAGGGGGAGGGAGTATCTATCATCGTTCCCTTCCCTTGTCCGCATAGCGGACGGGGGAAGGGCTGGGGACATACGCGCTAAGTTATTGCATACGAAACACTGTTATGGCCTTCATGCACGCGGAATGTCAGCAGGATTCTCCCCTTCCCCTGTGCCCGATGGCACGGGGGAAGGGGACGGGGGATGGGGGCCGACCATGCACACATGCGGCGCATATGAGGGCTGGGGATGGGGGCCGAGTAGGCACGCCGGCATCGGATATGCGGCTCGACAGAGTCGCGCCCTCCATTTCGAGCACGAGTAAGGCGGGCTATCCCCCCACCCGCGCCTGCCCATATGGGCAGAGGTGCAGCACCGGACAGCGTTCGCAGGCGGGGTTGCGGGCGATGCAGGTTTGACGGCCGTGGGTGATGGTATTCACGTGGAAGTCATAGTAGTTCTCTTCGGGGAGGATGGCTTCCAGCAGGTCGTGGGCTTGCTCGGCGGTGGCGGCGGGGGGGATGAGCGCAAGGCGGCGGGCGACGCGGTGCACGTGGGTATCTACCGGCATGGCGGGCATATTCAGTGAGAACAACAGCACGCAGGAGGCGGTTTTGCGCCCCACGCCGTGGAAAGTCATCAGGTATGCCAGCGCTTCGTCGGGTGGCATCTGCGTGAGGAAATCGAGGGTGACCTGGCCGCGCTCCTCGCGCAGGCGATGCAGAATCGCCTTAATGCGCGGCGCCTTCTGGCGCGAGAGACCGCAGGGGCGAATCGCTTCCTCGATCTCCCCCACCGGCGCGTCCGCCACCGCGTCCCAGTTGCCGCCGTAACGGGCCAGCAGCGCCTCGTAGCCGCGCCAACTGTTCACGTCGGTGGTGCTCTGCGACAGCACGGTGAGCACCAGTTCGTCCACGGGCGGCACGCTGGCGGCGTGGCCGCGCCGCGGCCCCGGCGCGTGATACGTGTCGCGCAGGCGGCAGGTCACTTCGGCGATCTTCTCGCGCAGTTCCAGTGTGGGAAACCAATCCATGCTCTGTATTATTGCCTACTCTCGCGCTAGGTATGTCGTCACCCGCCAACGTTCCCCATCGGTCTGCAGGTGAATCCGCCCATCGACGTCGGTGCGGAGGATTTCGATGCCCCGCGGGCGCAGACGATCCATGATCGGCTCCAGGTCGCGGCTTTGCGCCCCGCGGGTGCTGATCACCGCTCGGGACGGGTCGACCGCGTCAAGGAACAGCTCCGACGTGCCGTTGTGGCTGCCGTGATGCGCGACTTTCAGCACGTCGGCGCGCAGGTCGACACCGCGCTCCAGCAGCTTCGCCTCGCCCGCGCCTTCCAGGTCGCCGGTGAAGAGCATGCGCGCGCGGCCGTATTCCAGCATCGCGACGACGGAGTTGTTGTTGTCATCCGCCTCGCCGTCGGTCACGAAATCGTCGCAGGGAGCGAGGATGCGCAGCCGGGCGCCGCCGCCCAGGTTCAGCAGGTCGCCGGCGCGAATGCGGTAGCAGGGGATGCGCTTGCGTTCGGCGGTGGCCAGCAGCAGGCGGTAGGTGTCCGTCTCGCAGGGCAGGCCGGGATCGAGCAGCATGCCCACCGGTAGCGTATTCATCACCCCCGGCAGCGCGTTCAGGTGGTCGCTGTCCGGGTGGGTGATGACGATGGCGTCGACCTTGCGCACGCCGAGCAGAAGCAGGTTCGACTGCAGCACGCGCTCGATGTCCGGCATGGTGCGGCTGCCGCCGTCGATGAGTACCGTGCGCCCGGGCGCGCGGATAAGCAGCGCGTCGCCCTCGCCTACCGCGAAGGCGGTGACGGTGAGCGTATTCGACGGCATGGTGAGCACGACGACCCACAGCGCCACCGCCACCAGCAGCAACCCGAGCAGCACAAACCGCTCCGGCGCCACCTTTCGCACCCGCTCGATCCATCCGCGCACACGTTCCATAGGGATAGATTTCGCGATACAGGGACGGTTCCCTGCCGGGAGGAAACGGATGGTCGGCAGGGAATAGCAAATTCCTGGAGGGCGAGACTCCGTCGAGCCGCGATCACGTGCAACAGTATGTGCGAAAGCACACC
>CAZPYA010000056.1:0-33248 GCA_964590255.1 uncultured bacterium | reverse complement strand
TCTCCGAGGCGAGGGGGGCCGAGAAGGCACGCCGGCATCGCTGCCACACAGACCGGTGTGCGTGATCGCGGCTCGACGGAGTCTCGCCCTCCAGTTCCCCCGTCCCGCGTTGTTGCGCACGGGAGGCATGGCGATAAAAAAACCGTCCGTGGCCGGTGCAGGGCCACGGACGGCAATGTGCCCCGGCCGCTGAGGGAGGAGTGCGACCGCTGGGCGGCCCCCTGTTGGTCAGGCAGGAGGTGAGTGCGGACGAGGCCTTGCGGCACATATCCACGTTGCCACTATACGGGTGACATATGAAGTATGCGTGTCATACTGTTTCCAAATTGTAACGCTATGTTACAATCATGTTTCGTAATTGGCAAGTGGGTATTGCGGACATGGGCGGGCGGGGGAAGTTACCGGCGCAGCACGCTCACGACGCGGCGGGCAGGCGGTAGGCGGCGAGAATCTGGGTGATGGCGGCCTCGACTTCGGCGGGGCTGATGGCGCGCAGGCAGCGCTGCTCGACGCACTCTTCGCCGCGGCACGGCCGGCAGAAGGCCTGGTGGTACAGGCTGCGACTGTATTCGTTGGGCAGGCGGCAATCGCGCGGCGCTGTGGGGCCGAAGAGGCCGATGGCGGGTACGCCGAGGAGATCGGCGAGGTGCAGCACGCTGTCGTCGGGCGCCACCACCAGCGAGGCGCGCGCCAGCAGCGCGGCCAGCATGAGGCTGTCGGTGACGGGCACGGCGGATTCCGGCGCGGTGAGCAGGCTGATGCCGTGCTCGTCATGCACCAGCACCGTTTCCGGGCAGGTCTCGCCCAGCAGCCGGGTGAGGGCGATCCACGCGCTGTCCGGCCACGCGCGGCCGGCGGGCGCCACCTGGCTGAGCAGGATGAAGCCGTCGGTGGGCTCCACCCCCAGCGCGACGAGGGTGAGATCCATCAATTCGCGGATGGCCGGCGGCAGCTCGGGTGGGGGCACGGGCATGGCGTGCGCCACCCCCAGCGCGTGCAGCAACTGTGTCATGCGCGCGGGGCTCTCGGCGATGCGCACGTGGATGGGGTCGCTGAGCGCCAGCGAGCCACGGCCATCGGCAAAACCCACGCGGTGCGGCGCCAGCGAGGCGGTGGTGATAGCGTAATCGCCCACGTGGTCGGTGCAGGTGACGCAGACGTCGGCGCGGGGCTTCAGCAGCGCGCGCAGCAAGGCCGGCCACTCGCGCAGCGTGCCCGGCTTCTCCAGCACTACCTGCCCCAGGTCGATGGCCTGCAGCAGCCGGCGGTGGGCCGGGGCGGCGATGAGGGTGAGCCGTGCCAGCGGGTATTGCGCGCGCAGCGCGGTGACCGCCGGCAGGGTGAACAGCAGCGACCGCAAGTCGTCGGGCAGCACCAGCGCCAGGTGGTGCGGCGCGCGGGTGAGCACCCCCAGCGGCGCGGTAGGCTGGTAATAGGCGGCGATCTGTGCGGTGCGGGTGGTGCGCTCCATCTGCGCCAGCACCGCGGCCTGGTCTTCGGCGGCAAAGCGCTCGCGGTACTGCGGGTAGGCGAAGAGGCCAATCACTTCCGCCGCCAGCGCCCGCGCGCTGATGGGGTCCAGCTTGCCGTGTTTGCCGCAGCAGGTGAAGCCCGCCACCTGCGCGGTGTCCGGGGTGAAGGTGCCGATCATGCCCGCCGCGCCCGCCGCCACCAGCGCTACGCCGGCGCCGATGGCCTCCATGGCAAAGCGCCCGGAGCCCAGCGCCACGGTGGCCAGCGACAGCAGTTGGCGGATATCCTCGCGATAGCCGGGCAGCAGCACAGCGCGACGGCCGAGCTGCTCGTTTACCTCCAGCGCCGCGCTTTCCAACTCGGCCAGGCGCAGGCCGTCGCCGACAATGACCGCCTGCAGCTCGGGCAGGTGGTGGCTGATCTGCGGCATCGCCTCGATGAGCGCGAGGGCGACATCCGCCTCGCTGCCGTTGTAGCGGTCGGCCATCAGCACCACGGGGGCGTCTTCCTCCACCCCCAGCTCGGCCGCCAGGAAGCGGTTGCGCGGGATGAAGGTGCCGTCGTCGGGCGACAGCAGGTAGCCGGTGGTGATGACGGGCAGCGCCGGCAGCCGCCGCGCCACCTGCTCGCGCAGGTAGTCGCACTGCACGAAGACGGCGGAGGCGGTGCGGAAGAGCGCGGGATTGATGCGCGCCAGGTCGTCATGCCCGAGGGTGGCCACCGCGCCGGCGCCGATGAGCACCGCCAGCGGCAGCACGCTGTGGGCGATATAGGCGCCGAAGGCGTGGACGATCTGCGGGTCGAAATCCTGCAGCGCGCGGCTGAGGCGGCGTTCGTCGCACGGCCACGGCAGGTCGGCGGCCGTCACGCGCGCCGCGCGCAGCAAATGCCGCCACGGACCGGACGCGCCGACGGCGATGACGTCATCGCCGCGCGCGGCCAGCCCGAGCGCCAACTGCGCGGCCTCCGCCCGGAGGCCCAGCGCGTCACTGGTGGGAAAGCAAACGAGAATTCGAGATGTCATGGCGTCAGGGATACCGCGCGGCACGGCCGGACAATACCCATTCTATCTATACGGCACGGTCGGGCGACTTTCCTGCCGGTCGTGTTGCCCGGATACGTGGAAAATTCATGAAAAGTTGCGCCGACTGGACAGCGCACAGGGGTTGGATTATCATACCCCCATCGGAGGTACGCCATGCTGGAGATCGGCTCGCGGGTAGAGATGTTTATCGATGATTGGCTCATCGAGCGGATGACGGACGCGGCGTTGCGCCTGCACCCGCCCGTGCGGCGCGAGGTAGTCTTCACCGCCGACCAGCCGTGGGAGAACCCCTGGACGGGCTACTACTCCGTCTTCAAGGACGGCGACACGGTGCGCCTGTACTACCGCGGCGCCAGCGAAGGCGACGGCAACGGCTGGGAGCCGACCTGCTACGCGGAGAGCGCCGATGGCATCCACTTCACCCGGCCTCGGCTGGGGCTGGTCGATTTCAACGGCAGCACCGCCAACAACATCATCTGGCGCGGGGTGATTTCGCACAACTTCGCCGCCTTCCGCGACACGAATCCGGCGGCGGACCCGGCGGCGCGCTACAAGGCGCTGGGCGGGCTGGGCTTCGAGCACGCCGGCCTCTTCGCGCTGGGCTCGGCGGACGGCATCCACTGGTCGCTGCTCAGCGAGGCGCCGGTGATGACCGAGGGCGCGTTCGACTCTCAGAACATCGCCTTCTGGGACGCGCGGTCCGGCGGGTATCGCTGCTATTCGCGCTATATCTTTCCCACGGCGGACACCCAGTGGTTCCGCGCTATCCAGAGCTGCACGTCACCCGATTTTCTGCAGTGGAGCCCCCCGGTGCCGAATGTCTACACCGTGCCGCACGAGGAGTTTTACACCAACGCCACGCTACCCTGTCCCGGCGCCGAGCATATCTACCTGTCCTTCCCCAAGCGCTTCCAGCCGACGCGGCATAAGCTACCGGCGCACGAGAACCCCGGCGTCTCCGACGCCGTCTTCATGACCAGCCGCGACGGCGTGCATTGGGACCGCACCTTCCGCGAGGCGTGGGCGCGCCCCGGCCGCGACGAGCGCAACTGGACGCAGCGCAGCAACATGACCGCCTGGGGCATCGTCGAGACCGCGCCGGACGAGTTCTCGCTGTATATCAGCGAACACTATTCGTGGCCGGACAACCGGCTGCGCCGCCTGACGGTGCGCAAGCATGGCTTCGCCGCGGTACACGCCGGCGTGCCGGGCGGCGAGATGCTGACCAAACCGTTTACCTTCACCGGCGGCACGCTGCACCTGAACTACGCCACCTCGGCGGCGGGCGGCCTGCGCGTGGAGGTGCAGCGCGCGGACGGCACGCCGGTGCCCGGCTGCACGCTGGATGACTTCCCCGTCCTCTACGGCGACGAAATCGACGCCCCGGCGACGTGGTCGGGCGGCAGCGACCTGTCCGCGCTGGCCGGCCAGCCGGTGCGGCTGCGCGTGGTGCTGGAGGATGCCGACCTGTTTGCGTTGCAAATCCGCTGACATTGGAGTTACATGACTTTGCGCCTCTCTATCGTCTGCCTGGTGTGCGGCATACTCCTGCTGTTGGGAGGAACCATGAGCGTTGCGGCGACAGACCCCTCAAGTGTAGCCTGGGTGTGCGAGCAGCAGGCTCCGCGTGTGCAACAGCTCTTCGCCAGCCTGGCGCAGACTCGTCCGGGAATGGCGGCGGTAAAAGCGGCGGTGGACCGGCAAAACTGGCCCGGCGCGTGCGACGCGTTGCTGGCCTATTATCGCGCGGGCACGTCGGGGGCCTGGCTGCGCACGCCGGCGCCGGCACCGGGCAACGCCACGCAGCCGGTCGCCGAGAAGATGCTGCGCGATACGTTCACCTTCTACACCATCGAGGGCACCGTGCCCCGGGCCCCGGGCGGCGGGCTGCAGTGGGAGTGGACAGGCCCGAACACCGATTTCGAATGGGCGCTGGCGCTGAATCGCCACCAGTATGTCGCCAGCCTGATGAAGGCGTACGCGGAGACAGGCAATCCTGCCTACGCGCGCTATGTGGACGCGGTCATCCGCGACTGGGTGCTGGCCAACCCGTACCCCGGCCGCAAAAATGTCGGCGCTGCCTGGCGCGGGCTGGAGGTCAGTTTCCGGCCAAAGGCCTGGGCCGGCGCCTTTTACGGGCTGATGGCCAGCGATCTGCTCACCCCCGCGACGCGCATCCTGCTGCTCTCCAGCCTGCCCGACCACGCGCTGTACCTGCGCAATTATCACGCCAGCGGCAACTGGGCTACCATGGAGATGAGCGGACTTGCGCTCATTGCCGTCGCCTGGCCGGAATTCACCGAGGCGAAAACCTGGCTGACCTATGCGACACAAACACTGACAAAGGAAATGACTGCCCAGGTCTATCCGGATGGCATACAGAAAGAACTGGCGAGCCATTACCACTGGGTGGCGTTGACGAATTTCGAGCAATTGGCCCAGACCCTGCGAAACGACCAGTCGTCGGTGCCACCCAACTACACAGACGGCCTGCGCGGGATGTGGCATTACCTCGCCTACAGCATGGGGCCGGACGGCGCCAACCCGCTTAACAACGATTCCGACCGGAACGATTACCGCGCGCGGGTCGCGAGCGCGGCGACCACCTATCAGCGGCCCGACTGGCTGTATATCGCCACCAACGGGGCACAGGGCACCGCACCCGCACACCCAACCGCCGTCTTCCCCTGGGCGGGGCAGGTGGTCATGCGCAGCGGGTGGGACGCCCGGGCGCAGTGGGCGTTCTTCGACATCGGTCCGTGGGGCATCGGGCATCAACATCACGACAAGCTGCACCTGTCTCTTGCGGTCGGGGCACGCGAGTTGCTGGTCGACGGTGGTCGCTACACTTATGTCGACGGAGACTGGCGCCGGTATTTCACCGGGTCTGCGTCGCACAATGTCATCCTTGTCGACGGCGCGGGGCAGAACGCCGACGCACGCGAAGCGAAAACGCCCGTGCCGGTCGATACCTATGCCGTGCAGCCGGCCTTCGATTACGCGCGCGGCGCCTTCACCGCGGGGTATGCCGGCGTAGAGGGCGCCGCCGCGCACACCCGCGCCGTGGTCTACCTGCGTGGCCAATACTGGGTGGTGGTCGACCGTGTTACCACCGATCGCCCCCGCACCATTACCCCGCTGTGGCATTTCCACCCCGACTGCACCGTGCGCCCGGACGGCACATCAGTCATCACTGCCGATGCCGGCACCGTGAATCTGCGCCTCCTGCCGGTCGGCCCGCCTGCCTGGACACCGACCCTGGCGCGCGGGCAGCAGCCGCCGGCCATCCAGGGCTGGTACAGCCGGCAGTATAACGAGAAGGCGCCCGCCACCTGCGCCGTCTACACGGCGCGCATCGAGGGTACAACCACGATGGCCTGGGTGCTGGCGCCAGCCAGCGGCCCCGCGCCGGCGGTGACGGCTGAGTGGCTGCCGGCGCCGGACGGCGCGGCGCGCCTCGCCGTGACACTGCCGGGCGAAGCGCCGGTGGAAATCGCCGTCCGTCTGGACGGCACCGATGCCGTGCCACTTTCGGCAGGACGGACGCTGCATGGCGCCTGTGCCATCCTCCTCCCGGACACGGCGCCGCTGGTAGCCCACGGCCGCGTGCTGGACGCCGCCGGCAATGTGCTGGCGAAAGAGGACTGATATGCGATGGACGATACTGCTTGCCTGTTTGCTTGCGCTTGCGCAGGCTGCAATGGCCCAACAGCCTGCTGCCGTGAAGGAACCTAAGATCATGCACCCGAACCTGCCCTATAAATCCGGCGCCAACCTGACCGCCTATGAGCGCGAGCGCTGTGTGTTGGACCTGTACCTGCCGGCCGGCAAAACGGGCTTCCCGGTGGTGGTGTTTTTCCACGGCGGGGGGTTGACCAGCGGGTCGAAGGACGACGGGGACAACGTGGCGGTGGCGAAGGCGCTGGTGAAGCATGGCATTGCCGCCGCGGTGCCCAACTACCGGTTATACGATCTGGCCAAGTATCCCGCCTATCTGGAGGACGCGGCGGCGGCGACGGCGTGGGTGCGGGCGCACATCGCCGACCACGGCGGGGCGCCGGAAAAACTCTTCGTCTCCGGGCATTCCGCCGGCGGGTATCTCGCCGCCATGGTGGGCATGGACCCGCGCTGGCTGCAGGCCCGCGGCCTGGAGACGAGTGCCATCGCCGGCCTCATCCCCATCAGCGGGCAGATGATGACGCACTTCACCGTGCGTCAGGAGCGCGGCGTGCCGAACCCGGCGCTGACGCCGGTGCTGGACGACGCCAGCCCCTGCCACTACGTGCGCAAGGACGCCCCGCCGGTACTATGCATCGCCGGCAGCCTGGACATGCCCGCGCGCTCGGAGGAAAACCGCTACTTTATCGCCGCACTGCGGGCCACCGGCCACACGGCCAACGAATTTCGTGAGTTCCGCGGCCGCGACCACGGCACCACGCTGACCTTGCTGGACAGGCCGCGTGACGCGGAGATGGCGGCGATCCTGCGGTTCATCGAGAAGTATGCGCCGACGGCGGTAACAAGGAAGTAGCCGCAACAGAACACAAAGGGCACAAGGAAATGGGAGGACGAGTGGCCTCGCGAGCCGACTCCGGATTACGCTTCCACCAGGAGTTGGCTCGCGGGAACACTCGCCCGCCCATCATTTCACGTATTGCTAGAACTCCACCACGTGCTTCCCTTTCCGCTCCGCGACGGCGGCGAGGACTTCGGCGGTCTGGGCTTCAAAGCCGGGTTTCTTCAGCAGCGCGAACATGTTCTTTTTATACTGCTCCACGCCCGGCTGGTTGAAGGGGTTGACGCCCAGCAGGTAGCCGCTGACGCCGCAGGCCTTCATGAAGAAGTAGAGCAGCGCGCCAAAGGGATAGGCGGTGAGGGACGGCAAGGTGATGGTCATGCTCGGCACGCCGCCTTCGCGATGGGCGAGGACCGTGCCTTCGAAGGCGCGGCGGTTGATGGCGTCGATGGCCGCGCCGGTGAGGAAGTTCAGCCCGTCGGAATTCGTCGGGTCTTCCGGCAGCGTCGGCTCGGCCACATCGGCGGCGATGTTGATGAACGTCTCGAAAAGGTCGCGCCGCCCTTCCTGGATATACTGTCCCATGGAGTGCAGGTCGGTGGTGAACTCGACGCTGGCGGGGAAGATGCCCATGTGGCCTTTGCCTTCGGACTCGCCGTAGAGCTGCTTCCACCACTCGTTGAGGTAGTGCAGACGCGGCTCGAAGCAGGCTAACAGCTCGATGCTTTTGCCTTTGCGGTACAGCAGGTTGCGCGCCGCGGCGTAGACGTAGGCGGGATTTCGCGTCAGGTCGGGATTATTGCACGCGTCGGCGCAGTCGATGGCGCCCTGCAGCAGCGCGGCGATGTCGATGCCAGCGTAGGCGATGGGCAGCAGGCCGACCGCGGTGAGGACGCTGTAGCGCCCGCCCACGTTGCGCGGCACCGGGAAGGTCTTGTAGCCGTTGTCGTTGGCCACCACGCGCAACTTGCTGACCGTCGTGTCTTCATCGGTGGTGGCAACAATCAGCTCTTTCGCCGTGTCGCCGGCCTGCTGTTCCAGCAGCGTGCGCAGCAGGCGGAAGGCCACCGACGGCTCGGTGGTAGTACCGGACTTGCTCACCACGTTGAGGCAGAAGCGCTTGTCCTTCAGATAGTCGAGCAGCCAGGCGGTGTAGTCGGCGGAGAGCGTCTGGCCGGCGTAGAGCACCGGCTTCGCGTCGGCCGCGCCCAGCGCCTCGATGACGGTGCGCGCGCCCAGGTACGAGCCGCCGATGCCGATGACCACCATCACGTCGGTGCGCTCGCGCAGTTTCGCCGCGGTGGCCTGCACGTCGGCCAACTGCGCGGGGGGCATCACCGTCGCCGGCTCCAGCCAGCCCAGAAAATCGCAGCCCGCACCGGTGCCCTGCTCCAGCGTCTCGTGCGCCAGCATCACCGCCGGCTGCATCTGCGCCAGCTCATCGTTTTCCGGCTTGTTCGTATCCAGCACCACGTCCGGCACTAAGTACGAATACTCTAATGACAGCGGCACCTGTCCCGCCATGCTTCACCTCCAGCGTCCCCGGTTGCTCCGGGAATCGGGAGGTATTGTAGCATAAAATGAGTCTGAAGTCCTGAGTCCGAAGTCCGAAGTCCAGGGTCCAGGGTCTAGGGTCCAGGGTCCAGAGTCCAGAGTCCTGAGTCCTGAGTCCAGAGTCCGAAGTCTATGGGGGTGGGATGGGGAGGAATGGTGAGCAACGCAACGAAGTAACGGGTGTCGAAACAGAATATCAACCGGTGAAGACGGAGGACGGGTGCATGTGGTTCAAATGGCTGTGCGTGGTGTTGCTGGGTGGGTGGTGTCTGTCGGCGCTGGCGGCGCCGGCGTCCATCCCGGCGCTCAACTGGACCGAGCGGTCCGACTGGACGAACGTGAAGACGCTCGGGGCAGTGGGTGATGGCGTCGCGGATGACACGGCGGCCATCCAGAAAGCCTTTGACGGGCTGACAGCCGGCACGGTGCTGTATTTCCCGGCCGGCACCTATCGCGTCACCGCGACGCTGCAACTGCGGCCGAAGCTGCGCCTCATCGGGGTGCTGATCCTCGGCCACGGCCGCGACACCACGCTGACATGGGATGGGCCGGCCGGCCAGCCGCTGTGGGTTGACCACGGCAACGCCCACGGCCGGTATATCGGGCTGTCCTTTGACGGCCGCGGCAAGGCGACGGTGGGGCTGCATCACCGTAATGGCGACGGCGGTTTCGAGACGGAGGTGGGGCACCGGCACATGGCCTTCCGCAATTTCACCGACACCGGGCTCCTCGCCAGCGGCGCGCCGGCCACCGCCGAAATCATGATTGAGAACTGCCTCTTTGAGGACTGCAAGCGCGGCATCGCCTTCCTCAACTTCAACGACTACGACTGGACCATCGACGGCTGCGAATTCCGCCGCAGCGGCACGGCCATCGAATGCCTGCACGGCAATACCTACGTCCGCAACTGCCGCTTCGAGGGCAGCACCAACGTCGATATCACGCTCAATCCCGAGCACGGCTCGTCGGTGCGGCGCTGCGTGTCGGTGGGGTCGCGGGCGTTCATCACCTACGGCAACGGGGTGTCTCCGCTGAATATCCAGGACTGCCAGGTATCCGGCTGGACGAATCCCGACTGGGCGATCAGCGTCGGCGGGGCGCCGGTGACGCTGTTCGACTGCGTCTTCACCAACCCGCCGGCGAAAACCCCGCCGGTGCAGATTCGCTCCGGCGGCCAGCGGCTCTTCGTCTCGCAGAACGTCTCGGCGGAGACGGACAGCGTCTACACGCCGAAGGTCGGAAAAGTCTACGAAATCCCCGCCGGCAAGCGCAAGGGCAGCCTTCCCTCGGCGGACGTGCGCTTTCTGCGCGACACAGCGGCGGTGCCGACGAAGGTGTTTGACGCGAAGCGCGACTTTGGCGCGAAGGCCGACGGCCGCGCGGATGACACCACGGCGCTGCAGCAGACTATCGACGCCGCCCGCGCGCACGGCAAAGGCGCCATCGCTTACCTGCCCACCGGCAGCTACATCGTATCGCAATCGCTGCGCGTCACCGGCGCCGATTACACCGTCGGCGGCACCGGCTTCCGCACGGGCATCAACTGGCGCGGGCCGGAGGGCGGCGCCATTATCGAGGTGACGGACCCGCAGCGCATCACGCTGGAAAACCTCAATGTCGGCAGCCACGATGTCGCCACCGGCATGAAGAATGCGTATGACATCCTGCAGACCGGCACGGCGAAGACCTCGGAGATCACCTATGACGACGTGATCGTCTACGGCATGTACCAGCGCGACCCCTTCCGCAAGGGACTATGGCTGCGCGACCTGGGCAAAGGCGCGGTGGTGCGCGTCTCGCACGTGCAGGGGAACATCCACCTGCGGAACGCCGCCCGCGCCACCGTGTTGCTGGGCAACAGCTACGAAGGCGCGCTGGTGGTGGAGGGCGCGGCGAAAGAGCGCGACGGCTTCCTCGGCGTTATCACCCGCCTGGGCACCATCTGCACCCATGCCCTCTATGTGAAAGACAATCATAGCCTGGTGGCCAGCGATTTCTACATCGAGCAGGCGGACAACGCCTATAGCCTGGAAGGCAGCCCGGACGATCCGCCCGGACGCCTGACACTGCAGACGCCCAAGCTGCACCTGTCCCCGCGCAAGGACGCCGCCAATGTCGTCTTCGACATCCGCGGCTATCACGGGCAGATCGCCATCGGCACGATACAGTTTTACATCGATCCCAAATTGATGCCGCTCAACCATGCCGGCGCCACGCCGCTGGAGATGATCGTCTGGGGCGGCAGCTTCTACAACACGCAGCTTGCGGTGCAGCAGGAGAACACGCTGCGGCTCGCGACCATCGGCTGCACCAGCACCACCACGCCGGTCGAGGATGCCTTCACGCCGGACACGCTGAACCGCCTGGCGCTGGCGCTGGACGACCTGCGCCTGCTGGGGGAGATGGACCTGCGCGTGAATCACCCGGGGGTGAAGCGCTGACGGTGGCTACCGGTGCGATAGCGCGCGGATGATGGCGACGATAGCGGCGAGGATGGCGAGGCCGATTAGGTTGGTGATGAGGCGGCTCATCTGCCGGGAAATCACCGCTTTCGTGGTGGCGGATTCGATCGTCTTCACGTTGCGCGCCATTAAGTCGTGGGACAGCGGGTCCATCGGGATGCCCGGCACGGCGGCGGCGATAGCCTGCATCAGCGCCGCCAGGTCGTTTTTGCCGTAGGGTTTGATGTTCAGCACAAACGGCCGCGTGCCCAACGGGCCGTCGATGGCGAGGCAGGGCGCCGGACCGTTCGCCCCGCCGATGGTCAGCGACACGCGGCGCATGGCGGCAAACGCCATGCGCTTCGTGCCCAAGAAGGTTTTTGATTCGATGCCCTCCGCGGTGACGGAGACGCGCAGCGCATTGACGGCGATTAGACTCACCACCAGCAATGCGCCTATGATGCCGACTATCGGCCACGCCGACGGTGACAGCAGACTCGCCCACAGGCCGAGGGCCATGAGCACGCCGAACAATACGCTCGGCATGAGATACGTCGCCCGCTCCGCGCCGAAGCGATACGGCAGGCTCACCGGTTCCAACTGTTGCTGTTCGGTCATGCGATCCTCCTATTCGAAGGTCAGCAGGCGCCGCAGGCACGCGCCCACCTCCGCCGCGACGGCCTCCGGCGGCAGCGCGCGCAAGCGGGTAATCTGCGGGGTGAAGGGTTCGGCGATGATGGGGCCGTCATAGGCGATGTCGCGCAGCCAGCGCAACAGGCCGTGGGCGTCGATGACGCCGGTGGCCAACGGCAGGTCGCGCTCGTCATCGCGCTGCTTCTCGCGTGGGCGGCCGGCCACGGCGTCGTTGGCGTGCACGTTCACGATGCGGTCGGCGGGCAGCAGGCGGCGCAACTCCGCCAGTGTGCTGCCCGAGCAATGCCAGTGGAAGAAATCCAGCACCACCCCCGCGCCGATGGCGTCTGCCAGTTCCAGCACCTGCGGCAGCGTGTGGATGAAGGGGTGGCGGAAGCGGTCGCGCAGCGTTTGCGGGCCGATGAACTCCAGCCCTAGCCGCACGCCGAATTCACTGAGCAGCTCCACCAGCGGCCCCAGCCGCGCGGCGTGCCAGCGGAAATTCTCCGCCTGCACCCGGCTGTCGCTGCCGGGCCAAATATGGCAGTAGGTGCGCGTGCCCCCCGCCGCCTGCACGGCGGGCAGCATACGCCGCAGCGCGGCCATGCCGTCGCGATACCCGGCGTCATCCGCCGCAGTAACATCGCACGGCAACCAGAAGAGCCCCGGACGCAGGCCAGCGTCGCGGATCGATTGGCCGGCGTCACGGGCGGCCGCCACATCGCCCAGCACCGCGCCGGGTAAATCGACGCCGCCGAAGCCGTGCGCCGTTGCCAGCGCGCACAGTTCGAGAAATGGCACGCCGTGCATGCCGATCGTTTCCGGGCAGAGGTTTGGATACATGCTCCTTTTCTTCGCTGTTGCCGTTTGCTTTCCTACTATGGCGCCTTATCGCTATTGCTGTAGTCGGTACTACTCGAATAACGCGCCTTGCATTGGTGCATTGCCAACCGCTATGTCATACAGCCACCGATGGAGCCGCTCATACCCCAGCTTGCCGATACCATCGATTTTTCTGACGTCGCGGATTCGCTTGATTGGTCGGGTTGCGCGTATCGCTTGAATGGTTTCTGTTCTGAGATGTATAGTTCGTTGCCATTCGCCATCATTATTGAGCATATCCACCATCTGCCCCTCAATCCCAGTGGCAAATTCCTCCTGATCGAGGCAGATGAAGGTTTCGCATGGGAGATCGGCAAGGTAACGCTCCATCAATGGGCGCACATCGTCGGGCTGAAGTTTCCCCAGGTGACAGCCAACCAAAGGGAAGGCTATTGAAGACAATGGCATATGCTCGACAAGCCGGCGGAATCCCTGCAGGCTTTGCTCAACCCATGTCAACCGCGCCGGGTATTTCCAATGCATCTTCACCGGGAAGTTCAGAATGCCGACGGTTGGCCTTTCCCAATAGATGTATGGCTTCCCAATCCGCACTTCACTCAGCCGACATCGCATTGCGTAGTCCGTGAACATCTTGGGGTAACGCAGTCGACATTCCAACGCCAATCCGTTCCCCATCACCCCAACGCAGTTTACGGTGTTGACGATCACCTGCGCATCGACATTGAACACGGTAGTATCCGAGTAGTGTAGCATGGCATACTCCACATTAGCAGATGAAGAAATCAGGCATTACAACAAGGGGCACGATGATCTTCCTCTGTGTGACTTTCGGCTTGATTCTCTCTATCTGCGTTGCAGCCTGGCAGAAGATCGCTGCGACTTCGTGTTGTGCAACAGTTGGATAAACAAGCACCTCAGCACATTTGAGGCGCTTGCCATCGTCGTAGCTTTCCCATTCGCGGCTGTTGATGACATCCCACCGTAATCGCGCCAAATCAGATGGGTCAGAAAAGAATCGTGTGTCAGTGCATGCGGCATTACCATCAGTGAAGACAGTACCGGGTCTGTGAAGAACTTTTGCAGTAATACCAAGAATTGCTACATCTCGATGGAACATCAGTAATTGCCGGAGCATTGGATTCATCGGGTTGAAATATAGCGATGCGTAGTCATGCAGTGGACGTGCAAAGACAGAATCAAGCCTCTTTTCGCGAATCGCCTGTACGGGATTACTGGAGACATCACATCGGATGAGCCCATGCCGATACGCGGCGTTGTGCGAGAGTATCCCATACTGGAAAATTGAAGGTATGTTGTCGATATGTGTCAGGTGAAACAACATTTCTCCGAGACCATCTACCTGGTAAACCATTACACCCTCCCTGTCAATCGTATCCCTTTCTATTCGAACCTGGTGGTAACATACCACAAAAACACTTGTTTGTCAATCATGCGTTTTCAACAGTTTCGTTGCCTTCCGCATGTCTGAATACGCTTTACAGTGCTTCTTCCATTGCGCTACACTTGTTTACGAGGTGACATGATGGCGACAACCGTACAATTTGTGAAGATGCATGGGTTGGGCAACGATTTTATCGTGGTGGATTGCGTGCGCGAGGGGTATGACATCGAGCAGTTGGTCGGCGCGGCGGCGTTTCTGTGCGACCGGCACTTCGGCATCGGCGGCGACGGGCTGATTTTGGCGCTGCCTGGCGCGGCGGGCGATTTCCGCATGCGCATCATCAACAGCGACGGCAGCGAGCCGGAGATGTGCGGCAACGGCATCCGCGTTTTCGCGAAATACCTCTACGAGCATGGGCTGACGACGAAAACCGCGCTGGCCATCGACACGCTGGCGGGCATCATCCGCCCGGTGCTGCAGTTGGACGGTGACACCGTGACCGGCGTGCGCGTGGACATGGGCGAGCCGCGGCTGGAGCGCGCGGTGATCCCGATGACCGGCCCGGCGGGGCAGGTGGTGGACGAGCCGCTGCAGGTGGAGAGCTCCACCTACCGCGTCACCGCCGTCTCCATGGGCAACCCGCACGCGGTGATCTTCGTAGAGAACACCGCCGCCTTCCCGGTGGAGACGATCGGCCCGAAGGTCGAGACCCACCCCGACTTCCCGCGGAAGACAAACGTGGAATTCGCCCAGGTGGTGAACCCCGGCTACGTGAAGATGCGCGTGTGGGAGCGCGGCGCGGGCATCACCCTCGCCTGCGGCACCGGCGCCTGCGCCACGCTGGTGGCCGGCGTCCTCACCGGCAATACCGAGCGCACCGCCGTCATCGAACTCCCCGGCGGCCCGCTGGCAATCACCTGGAGCGACGAGGATAACCACGTCTACATGACCGGCCCGGCGACGGAGGTGTTCGCGGGGACGGTGGCAATCGAGTAAGGCCCGAAGGGCCGTCAGCCGCTAGCCACGGGTGCAGCATCGCGGAACCCGTGGATACATTCGGCACACATTTGGCATAGCCCCAACGGGGCGGCAGATTTTACGCTGTCGCCCCGCTGGGGCTTTTTTGTTACAATGGGGACGGTTCCACGGGTTCCGCTTCGCTGCACCCGTGGCTAGCCCGCTTTATTCGCGAAGCGAATAAAGCTTCGACTAGCTGTAGCATTATTCATGTGTTCATGAATAATGCAGGCTGGCATCTGCCGCCCCGTCGGGGCGAATACATTCCGTCTCGTCACGAGGTTACACCATGACACCGACTTCGCCTGCCTACACCATCGCCCCCTACCGGGGCAAGCCCACGCTGCATATTGACGGGGAGCCGGTGGCGGCGTTTACCTACAGTTACTGCGGGGGCATGGACTGGCCGGGGGCGCGGGAGATCCACGAAAAATTTGCCGCCAGTGGGTGCCGGTATTACATGCTGTGCGTAAAAGGCGGCTTCGAGGGCGACTGGAGCACTACCCCCTTCTGGACCGACGAGGATGTCTACCCGGAGCTGACCGGCGCGGAGGCGGAGAGCAATCCGCTGTGCGAGGCGGCGCGCATTATTCTGGAACTGGACCCCGACGCCAGATTCTGGGTGCGCTGCAACGCCAGCCCGCCGAAGCGCTGGATCGACAAGTACCCCGACCAGATGCTGCTGAACTTTTACGGCAAGCGCTACAGCGAGCCGTCGCTGGCCTCTGACCGCTTCAACACGGGGATGGGCCTATTCATCGAGAACCTGGTGCGCTTCTGCGAGCGCCAGCCGTGGGCCGACCGGCTGGTGGGCTACATGATTTACCCGCTGGGCGAGGGCACCACCCCGCTCACATGCGAGGGGCACCTGTTCGACCAGAGCCCGGTGATGCGGGAAGGCTTCCGCGTGTTTCTGACCGGGAAATATGGCAGCGACGCCGCGCTGCAGGCGGCGTGGAGCCGGCCGGACGTGACGCTGGAGACCGCGACCGTCCCGAGCGACGATGACTTTTACGCCCGTGGCAAAACGCGCTACGACGGCGTGGAGGTGAACGGCCTGGGCGTCGAGCGCATCCCCCACCGGCTGCACTGGCCGGAACCGGCGGAGATCGCCGACGCGAAGGACTACTGCCTGTATATGCGCGAGCTGACCGAACGCAACTTCCGCACCCTCGTCGAGGCGGTGAAGCGCGTGGCGCCGCACAAGCTGGCCGGGTTGGACGCCTTCAAGCAGACCATCCTCGGCTGGCCGCTGGTGGCGCGCTGGGTGGGCGACTACCAGACGCACTCCGGCGCCATGCACGGCATGTCCGGCGCCTTCCACATGGCCGACCTGCTCGACATCCCCGAGCTGGACGCCGTGTGCACCCCGCACGACTACCTCAACCGCGGCATGGGCTTCGGCTACGAGGGCGAGGGCATCGGTGACTCCATCACCCTGCACGGCAAGATGATGCTGATGGAAGAAGATCAGCGTTCTTTCAGCAACTCCGAAGGCGAGACGTGGAACTATCTTAAAGACCTGCACGAGGCCGACGCCGCGCTGTGGCGCAACTTCGGCGCCTCCATTAGCCGCGGCTACAACACCTACCCGATGGACGTGTGCAATCCCAGCTACTTCATGGATGACGGCATCCAGGCGATCATGGCGGCGCGGGCGCGGGCGTATGCGGCGGCGGTACACTGGGAGCACGCGGACGTGCCCTCCATCGTGATGGTGGTGGACGACACCAGCGTCATCGAGGAAGACTACACTCTCCACTACCAGTATCTCTCGGTGATCCACCAGCGCATGTATGGGCTGTCGCGCTGTGGGGTGCCTTTCCGCCTGCACCTCTTCGAGGACCTGGAGCGCGACGATTTTCCCGCCTGCCACAAGGTCTTCCTCTTCCCCAACCTGTTCAAAGTGACGCCGGAGCGGCTGGATGTGCTGCGGGAGAAGGTCTTCCGCGACGGCAACGTGGCCATCTTCGGTCCGGCAACGGGCTTGACGGATGGAAGCCAGCTCTCCGCCGACCTCGCCTCCGAAGTGACGGGCATCCCGCTGACGCTGGTGCGCAAGGAATCGCCGCGCTTCGTCACCGTCGACCGCTTCGACCACCCCATCACCGCCGCGCTGCGCGAGCGGGTGGACTACGGCGACTTCTATCCCTACGGCCCACTGCTGGTGCCGCAAGAGGCGCCGGGCGTGGTGCGCCTGGGGGGCATCCAGTGGCCCACCGCGAAGGACGGCGCCGGGCTGGTGCTGCGCGATTGCGGCACGCACACATCGATCTTCTCCGCCGCCGTGCCGCTGCCCGCCTGCCTGCTGCGCGAAATCGCCCGCTTCAGCGGCACGCACGTCTATGGCGAAGGTGACGATCTCATCTTCGCCGACAGCCGCACCCTCACCATCCACTCGATGGTGCCGGGCACGCGCACCATCCGCCTGCCGCACCCGACCACCGTGTGGGACATCACCACCTGGGAAAAAGTCGGCGACAACCTGACCGAGCTCACGCTCACCATTGACCCGCCACAAACGCGGGTACTCTATCTCGGCGAGAACATGTAATCATGCGGATTGAAAATCCGCGCTCCCAGTAACACAACGTAAAAAGGAGGTGCGATCATGGACCCAGAGATCCTCAACGGCGTCCTCATCGGGGCCGCCGCCTGGTTCGTCGTGCGCTGCGTGCTGTCCGGGTTTTATACCGTGGACCAGAACGAGCGCGCGCTGAAGACGGTGTTCGGCCGCGCGCAGCGGGTGGAAGGCATGACCACGCTGCAGGACCCCATCGCCGACACGCTGGCGACGGACGAAAAGGCGCGGTATGCCTACCCGCAGGTGCGGGTGATCATGCCCGGCGGGCCATACTTCAAGTGGCCGTGGGAGAAGGTCTACAAAGTCTCCATCGCCACCGGCACGGTAAACATGGCCTATGACCCCACCGCGCCGGGCGCCAACCAGGGCGGCACGGTGCTGGAAGCGGTGACGAAGGACCAGCTTAATACCGGTCTGTCCGGGCAAATCCGCTACCGCGTGTCCGAGCGGAACCTATATGCCTACCTCTTCGGCGTGAAGAACCCCTTCGCCCACGTGATGGGCTACTTCGTCTCCGTGCTGCGCGAGCGCATCGCCAATTTTGCCGCGCCGCACAAAGCGCCGGTGCCCGGCGAGGAAGAGCGCATGGACGCATCCTCGGTAGAGGGCATCTCCATCAACGACCTGCGCAAGAACCTGCGCGACCTGAACGAGCACATGGACCAGGAGTGCCGCTCGTCGGCGGCGCGCTACGGCATCGTGCTCGACGCTTCGCTCATCACCGGCATCGATCCCCCGGTGGAGGTGGAGTCGGCGCTGGCGGCCATCAACACCGCGCACAACCACGTCTCCTCGGACATCAGCCTGGCGCAGGCGGCGGCCGACCAAAAGATCGTGCAATCGCGGCGCGCGGTGGAAATCGAGACGCTGAAGGCGCAGGCCGAGGTGGAGCCACTGCGTAAGCTCGCGGAACAGCTCGGGACGTTGAAGCGCGTCGACCCCGGCATCCTCGCCCTCTACGTGCGCAACGTGAAGCTAACGCTGCTCGACAAGGCGCAGCGCGTCATCCGGGAGGTAAAATAATGACGACTACCACCCTTATCGCCATGTTCGTCACCTTCGTGGCCGGCTTCATCGTCGTGCCGATCTTCTTCAGCATCCTGCGCGGCATCGGCCTCTACACCATCGTCGAGGAGAAGCAGTGCCAGGTTTTCGTGCTCTTCGGGCGCGTGGTGGCCACCATCGACGAGCCCGGCCTGCACTTCCTGTGGCCGCGCATGGGCTTGCTGGCGCTCATCATCCGCTGGGTGGGCAAGTGCTATACCCTCGACATGCGGCTGGACCAGGAATACCTGCGCAGCCAGCCGGTGAACTCGGAAGAAGGCGCGCCGATGGGCATCGGCATCTGGTACGAGATGTTTATCAGCGATCCCGTGGCCTACCTCTTCAAAAACACCGACCCGCGCGGCTCGCTGGCCGCCAACGTCTCCTCCTCCACCGTGCGCTGTCTCAGCAACCTGCCGCTGGGGCAGATGTTGGTGAACCGCCACACCATGAGCCAGACGGTGCGCGAGGAAGTCTCCCCCATGTCGCACGAGTGGGGTTACATGCTCGGTTCGGCCTACATCCGCAAGGTGCACTTCCGCGACGCGGAGATGATCCGGCAGATTGAGAGCAAGGTGGTCAACCGCCTGCGCCAGGTCACCTCGGCCATCAAGCAGGACGGCGCCAACCAGGTGAGCGTCATCACCAGCTCGGCGGAAAAGGACGCGGCGGTGGAATTCGCCAAGGCCGCCACCGTGCGCCCGGCGGTCATCGGCCAGGCGCTGGCGGAAATCGCCCAGGACCGCGAAGTGTGCGAGGCGGTCTTCGAGGTGCTCGAAGCCCAGCGGCTCATCGACGGCAACGCTTACCTCACCCTCATCCCTGAGGGCGCCGACACCGTGCTCACCAATCTGTTGGCGTCTCAAGGTGGCGCCGCGCCGCCGAAACCGACGACGTAACCCGACCGGCAGCGCATCCTCTCGAAAGCCCCATCGCGGCACGCGATGGGGCTTTCGTCCATTGAGTGGAAGGGTTTCGTCCGCGTGGCGCGAAGAGTAAACAGTATTCCCGTTCTCCGAGGTGTCACATGCGGATTCTGACCTGCCTTCTCTTCCTCTGCGCCTTGACGGCGGCGCTCGCGCAGACGTATGCCCAGGTGCCGGCTGACGGCAACATCACCCTCACCGACTACGGCTACCGCGACTGGGCGGCCGAGCTGGTGCACTACACCGTCGACACGAAACTCTTCAAGCCCGGTAAAGTCGTGCTGCGCGACGCAACCGGCGCGGAAGTGCCTTGCCAGATCGACGGCAACGTGCTCTCCTTCGTGGCGGCGTTGGGCAAGGGACAGACGGCGGTCTTTACGCTGAGTGCAGGCAAGCCGAATCCGAAGTTGT
Source organism: uncultured bacterium (assembly GCA_964590255.1). Classification (GTDB taxonomy): domain Bacteria; phylum Armatimonadota; class Hebobacteria; order CAIYQO01; family CAIYQO01; genus JAKIYB01. Next base: position 13,359 of record CAZPYA010000056.1, on the reverse strand, counting down.
CGACGCTGGCGGTGAAGAAGGCCGGCAAGCTGCTGGAGATCGGCAATGAGTTCTTCGCCCTGCGCGTGCCGGCGGAGGGGAAAGCGAAGCTGAAGCAGCCCATCGCCGCCAGCAACGCGCCGGCGCCGCTACAGGGATTGTCCCGCTTCGTTACCGAGCGCGTGGTGACCGGATACGCCTTCACGCTGCTGAAGAATGGCCCCGCCTGCGTGGAATATGAGGCGCGCTACAGCTTTGCGCCGTATGGCGCCTATGTCTTTTGCCTGCAGGTGAGCCCGGGGCTGCAGCGGGCGGAGATCACCGAGGAGTTCGACTTCAACGTCGTCACCCCTGGCAAGGACTTCCTGCTGCTGGAGATGCAGAAGGGCGCGCCGATAGCCACCGTCGGGATTCTCGGTGGCGGCGGCGAGGCGCAGGGTGGCAACATCAGCCGCAAACCGCTGGAGGCGTACCTGGCGCCGAAGCTGAAGAACGGCACGAACCCGCCCGCCCCGGTGGGCGGCAGCGGCGTCACCCCCATGCCGCCGGTGCCGGAGCCGGGCTTGGTGCTGCTGGAGAAGATCGTCGCCGGCGGCAAGTGGGGCGGCCTGGCCGGCGGCATCGAGCTGCGCGGCGCGGCGGAAAAGGATCAGCTTCCGACTCTCCGCATGGCCGTCGTGCCCATGCATGTGGGCAACTGGCGGCGGGCGATGACGCTCACCGTCTGGCACGCGCCCAATACCGGCATCACCGTGGCGCTGCCCATCAGCGTGCGGCGCATCACCTGGTACAACGAAACCAGCGACGACATCTCCCCCTTCTCCACCCACGAGCACGACGAAGGCCTGCCCGCCAGCTACGGCCGGCGCCAGTGGGCGCTGGACTTCGGCGAGAAGCCGGAGAAGCTGCAGGAGACGGCGGGCTACATCGGACTGGATACCTATAAAGAGTGGATCCTCGACTGGCCCGAGACGGCGAAAGCTGCCGATTTCCCCCGTGCCGCCAGCACGAAGGTCGACATCGAGCGCCTGAAACAATCGCTGGCGCAGCACCCCGACCGCGAGGCGCTGGGTAAATTCTACCTTTTCAGCGGCAACCCGGCGGACGCCGAGCGCAGCGCGAAGACCGCCATCAACGGCACGCTGGGGCAGATGGGCTACCTGGGCAACTGGAACGTGCCCGGCCTGTCGCACTATCGCCAGTCGCAAGGCTTCGGCGGCATCACTATCTACGCGGATGACGCGCTGGCCTGTCCCACGCTGGACGCGAAACTGCGCAAGGAGTTGCGGCGCGCGCTGGCCTTCGGCGCCTATATGATTTCCGAGCCTGACCTGAACCCGCGCGGCGTGGGCGTGCATCTGGGCAACAACAACATGACCGTCAACCGCACCTGCCCGCTCATCTACTTCGCCGGGTTGTTGCCCGACCACCCGCAATATGCCTACTGGATGAAAACCGGCGCCGATTTCGTGCGCTTCAAGCTGGCCACCCACAATTCCTGGGACGGCGCCAACCTGGAATGTCCCACCTATCAACTCTACGGGCCGAACCGCTTCCTCGATGAAGCGGTGACCATCATTCGCAACACCGGTGGGTCGGATTACGCCCCCTATATCGCCGCCAACGTGCGCTACCTGGCCAACCTGACCATGCCCGACGCGCGGGTGGACGGCCGCCGCCTTATTCCCGGCATGGGCAACAGCAGCAACATGCTGGAAAGCATCTTCGGCATCACGCTGAACAGCGTGGAGCGCGTCGACAAGGAACTGGCCGCGCGGATGATGGCGGTGCAGAAGCAGTGCTACGGGAACGAACCGCTGGTGAACCTGCTCAACAACGATGGCAACTACGGCTATGTGCTCAACTATCGCCCGGACATCGCGCCGAAACCGGCCGGACTGGCGACGACGCTCATCCCCACCTACGGGGTGGTCTTCCGCGCGCATTATGGCAGCCCGGACGAGACGGCGATGCTCTTCCGCACCGGCATCAACTGGGGTCACTGGGACACCGACGCACTGAACACCGTCCTCTACGGCAAAGGTGCGCCGCTGTCGCCGGGCACCGGTTACCAGTACTACTGGGGCCCGGGATCGCAGGACAATATCATCTACCACAATCGCGTGAAGGTGGGCGGTTACACGAAACCAGATATTTTCGGCCGGGTGGATACCGCCGTGCAGGACTACGGCTTCGGCCCCAGCGCCGACTACGCCGTGGCCAGCCGCAACTACCCGCCGGAAGACTTCGATGAATACAAGGACGGCGAACTCGTCCGCAAGGGCGCGGCCATGAGCTGGAATCGCCACGTATTGTTCCTGAAGAGCGCCATCCCGCTCGGGCCGAATTACTTCGTGCTGCGCGACACCTTCCCCGGCGGCGGCACCCGCCCCACCTGGTGGACGTGGATGAACCTGGACGGCCCGGAGAACGTTAGCGTGGACGGCAAGGCTTTCGACCCGAAGACGGTGCCGGTGAACAAGCTGGTGCCCGAGGCGCAGATGCCGGCGATGACCGGGCGCACATTGGAAATGAAGACCGCCTATGGCGCGGGCACGCACTTCTGGTTCGCCGGTGATCCGCTCATCCTGCGCGCGCGCATGGTGTGGGATTATAATCAAGGCGGCCGCCTGCGTATGCCCAACGACTGGTTCCCGAAATTCGCGCCGAAGGAAACGAAGACCACCATCGAGGCGGTGGCGAAGCCCGGCGCCGATTACTACTATGTCGTCTACCCGCATAAAGACGCCGAAGCCGTGCCCGCTTGCGTCGACCTGGGCGGCGGGGCGATTAAGGTGGCCACCGGCGAAGCCACCGACTACGTCTTCATCAGCGACGCGCCGCTGAATGTCAACACGGACGGCGTGCGCTTCACCGGCACGGCGGGCGCGGTGCGCGTCTTCGCCGACCGCGTGGTCTTCTGCATGAATGCCGGCAGCGGGCAAATTGGCTACAAGGGCACGATCTTCACCGGCAACGGGCCGTTCGAGCGCACGGTGAAGCTGGCCGACTTGAAGCCGGGCACCACGCCGGTCAACGACACCTACGCGAAAACGCGCCAAACCGTGCAGATCGGCCGCAATGAGACGGTGCGCGGCGAGGGGCCGTTCACCGCGACGATGGCCGACCAGGCGATCCGCATCAGCGTCGACGGCCGCGCCCGCGTGCTCTATGTCACGAAGCCGGCGTGGATGCTGCGTCCGCAGTACTGGGTGGACGGCGTCGAGTCGATGCCCTGCTGGACGGACTACCCGAGCAGCGGCTGGGGCAGCTACACCGACGCCCACCTCATCGCCATCCCCGTGCCGGATGGCAAGCACGAACTGCTGCTGAAGAACCTGGTCTTCCCCGACGGCTGGGAGCGGAAATTCACCCCGACCATTGTCCCGCCGGGGGCCGCGCCGGCCGGCAAGGAGACCCGCCTCCCTTTCGTCCCGGGCGGGCTGTCCTGTCGCTAGACGGGAACGGGGCCGCGCCGAAGGAGAACCCGATGAACCTGCCGCATACCGCGCAACTGCTGCGCGAGAAGAAACCGCTGCGGGTGGTCTGCTACGGCGACTCCATCAGCGAGGTGGGTCGCTCCGAACGCTGGCACGGCGGCGCTAGCGCGCCGGAGAAGAACTGGGGCCGGCAGTTCGGCGCGCTGCTGCAGGCTGCTTACCCGGACAGCGCCGTCACCGTGCTCAACTACGGCATCGGCGGCCAGAACTCGTATGAAGGCCTGGGCCGGTTGGACGGCCTGAAAGAACTGAAACCCGACCTGGTGCTCATCGCGTTCGGCGCTAACGACTGCTGCTACCATTACCTGCAGCCGGACGAAACAAAGCTGGCGCAGCAGACGCTGGCGCAGTGGACCCGCGAACGCTTCGGCGCCGACGTGATGATCCTCGGCACCGGCGGCGACAACCCGCTGCAGCCCTTCTTCCTGCACCTGAATGAAACGCTGAAGGCTACCCGCGAAGCCGCGGCGGCGGCGAATGTGCCCTATGTCGACCTCCGCGCCGCCATGCTGAAGGCCACCGAGGACGGTAAACGCTGGGCCGAGTTCCATCTCGGCGCCGGCAACTGCCACCCGAACGACGCGGGACATAAGGCATGGGCGGAGTCGGTGTTTGCGGCGGTGCAGGCGGCGGTGGGGAAAACCGGTATCAATCAACAGAGTTTGTAGTCAGCCACGCAGCGGAGCAGAGTGGCGTTGCGCGCTCCCGCGCGCGCCCTCATCCCCAACCCTTCTCCCAATCCTGGGGGAAGGGGGCACCGGAGAGGATATACGAAGACGTTAATTCACTCTGGTGGTGTATTACAAACGAGTTTTTTCGGAGGGTGTTATGTTCAACGGTCTCAATATGAACCTCGGCAATATCGCCAAGCTGTCGTCGGCGCAGACGCGGTCGATTACGGCCGAGAACGTCTACGGCGAGAAGGGCAAGGGCGGGATGGCCGAGGTGTCGGCGACGCCGCAGGCGGAGGTGGCGCGCATCGGACAGGAGTGGGAGGAGTGCGGCGCGGCGCGCGAACTGGGGCAGAAGTGGAAGGTACGGCCGTGCATCAACCTGCCGGCGGGTGTCGAGACGCTGATCATGGACGTGGAGGGGCCGGGGTGCATCCAGCATATCTGGATGACGCTGGACTGCAAGTATTTCCGCGACATCATCCTGCGCGTCTACTGGGACGGCGAGGAGACGCCCAGTGTGGAGGCGCCGGTGGGCGACTTCTTCTGTCAGAGCTGGAACCGCCGCACCCCCATCACCGCACTGCCCATCAATGTGAACCCCGACGGCGGGCTGAACTGCTTCTTCCCCATGCCCTTTAGACAACATGCGCGCATGACGCTGGAGAACCGCCATCCGCAGATGGTAAAGTGGTTCTTCTACACCATCAATTATGCGCTCACCGACGTCGATGCCGACGACGCCTACTTCCACGCGCAGTTCCGCCGCGCGAATCCGCTGGCCTATGGCGAGGACTACGCCATCCTCGACGGCGTGCGCGGGCAGGGGCAATTCGTCGGCGCCTTCATGGCCTGGCAGCAGAATAACACCGGCTGGTGGGGCGAGGGCGAGATCAAATTCTTTCTGGACGGCGATGGCGAGTTCCCCACCATCTGCGGCACCGGCACCGAGGACTATTTCGGCGGCGCGTGGTGCTTCCGTGGCAACTACAGCGCCCCCTTCATGGGCTACCCCTACGGCGACAGCGGCTTCAATGCCGACCCGTCGCCGGCCAGCCGCCCGGGCAACCGCCACCTGCTGTATCGCTTCCACATCATGGACCCCATCCGCTTCGCCGACGAGTTGCGGGTGACTATCCAGGCGCTGGGCTGGCGCGCCGAAGGTCGCTACCTGCCACTGCAGGACGACATCGCCTCGGTGGCCTACTGGTACCAGGCGGAGCCGCACGCCGCCTTCCCGGCGCTGGCGGAGCGCAACGCGCTGGAGATCATTTAACCACCGTCGGCGACGAAGCGGAACCCCACCCCCGGCACGGTGACGATATACCGAGGGCCGTCCGGCAGCTGGTGCAGCTTTTTGCGCAGGTTGCTGATATGCACGCGCAGGGTGTGCAGATCGTCGGCGCTGTCGCCGCCCAGCACCTGGGCCGCGATGTGGCGGCTGTTCAGCACCTTGCCGGCGTGCTGCACCAGCAGCGCGAGGATGGTATACTCGGTGCGGGTGAGCGCCAGCTCGCAGCCGGCGAGGATGACGCGCCGGGCGGCAAAATCGATGGTGAGATCGCCCGCGGTGAACGAATGCGCGGCATCCGCGTGTCCATGCCGGCGCAGGGAGGCGCGTACCCGGGCCAGTAGCTCGCCGGGGTGAAAGGGCTTCGTCAGGTAGTCGTCACCGCCCAGGTCCAGCGCGGCGATTTTGTCGCTCGGGCTGTTCTTCACCGAGAGGAAGAGGCAGGGGCCGTCGTACCAAACGCGCAGCGCGCGGCACACGTCCAGGCCGCTCATGTCCGGCAGCGAAATGTCGAGGATGACCAGGTCGCGGGGGTGGCAGCAGTGGCCTGGCGCAGTCCGTCGGCGCCGGTGACCGCCGCGAAAACGGCGTAGCCGTCAGCACTGAGGATGGCCACTAACAGCGCGCGAATGTGCGAATCGTCATCGATGACTAATATGCGGGTTGTGTTTAGCATCATGCAGTTACCGCTCGTTAACCTTTGAGGTCGTATTCTAGCATGCTTTTCTCCGTATGACAATAGCGATCATCAGGGAGTCGCGGATGACGGCGGAACCTTCCCCGGCGAGTATTGTCTAATGACCAACAGGACTTTCGCCTCACCCCCTCTCTCAGGATTGGGAGAGGGGGTGAGGGCTGAACGAGGAAGCGAAAGTCCTGACCTATTCCGAGCGACACGCTGTTCGCGTGGAGGAGCCTTATGGTGCGACGTCTACTCTGGGTGTTGGTGTGTCTGACCATCGCGCTGTCCGGATGGGCGCAAGGCCGCTTGCCGCTGCCCGCCGCCAACTGGCGTGGCGAGGCCGCCGACATCGACGGTGTGCCGGGCAAGCATAAAGTCACGCTGGGCTACCCGGTGAACCAGCGCTCGCGGCTGACATTTGATCGCGACGACATGCCGGCGGGCGTTTACCTGTTGCGGCTGAAGCTGCGCCCCTCGCATGTGCGCGATGAAGTGGCATGGAACTCCGGCCTGAAGGTGCTGGTAAACGAAAAAACCGTCGGCGACCTGCCCACCCTCTTCTTTGCCCGCACCAACCAGCCGGAATGGACGGCGCTGCGCGTGGTTATCCCCAGCGGCCCGTTGCACCTGTCGCTGGCGGCCTATGCCGACGCCGACTCCTTCAAGCACCAGGCGCTGGAGACGCGCGTGGAGACGAACGTCGGCCCCGATGATCCGGATGGCGGCGACGAGGAGATTGCCGCCGGCCTTACTCCGGTCGAGCACCAGTATTTCGCGTTGGACGACGCCGAGTTGGTGCCGCTGGCGAAGTCCAGCTACATCGCCGCCGTGACCACCGACAAGATCCGCTACCTGCCCGGCGACACGCTGAAAGGCACCGCGACCATCGCCCCGGTGGAAGGTAACGGCGGCGCCGGCACGCTCACGCTGTACCTGGAGCACGACGTGCGGTCGCGCGACAAGGTGAAGGAGATTCCCGTCACCGTGGGCGACACGCCAAAGACCGTCGCCTTCGAGATTCCGCTGCCGAAGCGCGAGCTGGGCTACGCGCTGGTGGGGGTGTTCGCCTCCGCCGACGGCAAGGAGCGCACCGAGGCGGCGGAATACTTCAACATCGTCACGAATTTCTATCGCGTCGCCATTCACGGCGGCATGGTGATCCGCTTCGGCAACTCGCTGCTCACCCGCGAGCGCCAGCGCAAGGTCATCAGCGACTCGCGGGCCAAGTACCAGAACTGCGGCGAGATGTTAGCCTGGGCAGAAGAGGACATGGTGGAGATGAGCCCGGACACCGACTGGTGGTTCTCCGGGCAAACCTGTTACCACCTCAGCAAGCAGGGGTTGAAAAATCTCATCGACGCCGCCCACGAGCAGGGTTATTCCTGCGTCACCTACGGCAAGTTCATCATGTCCGGCTACCTGGGCTGGAAGACGGCTTACGACTACCCGCTGGACCACCGCAGCCAGTACAGCTACCCGGTGGGCATGTGGGAAGGCACCAACGTCAAGACGCTCGACCGCTTCAAAAACAAGGAGTTCTATCCCATCGGCTTTGGCCCGAACCTGCGCGACGGCGTCTTCGCCAAGCCGTTGGGCTGGCAGAACTTCCTGCCCATCAACCCCGACGCCACCCCGCGCATGACGCGCATCGCCGCCGAGGAAATGATTCGCACCGCCGAGATGTTTGGCTGGGACGCCGTGCGCTGGGACGGCCATCCCCGCGGCGGCGGGCAGTGCGGCGGCGGCGGCTGGGAGGGCTACGACTACCTCGCCGCGCGACGCACTCAGGCGCTGGTGCGCTATTTCAAGGACATCGTCAACGCGAAATACCCCAACTTCCAACACGGCTACAACTACTACTTCGTGCAGGACAAGCCCAGCGCCGGTTGGGCGCTGGAGGATTTCGAGCTGGACGAGCTGTGCCGCGGTGGCGGGCTGGTGATGAACGAGTCCATCCGCAACAGCGCCGGCCGGCCCTTCGAGTGGATCGCCGCCAACATCCAGGTTGAGGGCGACATCAGCCGCGAGCGCGGCGGGCTGCTGCTGGGCATCTCCTGCGACGGCGAGTCGAAGCGCGACGAATTCGTCGAGGCGATCCTCTACTTCGCCGGCGGCATGCGCCCCATGGGCCAGGTGTCTGAAATCGCGCTCATTAACCGCTACGGCACCCGCTATTCGAAATATGTCTTCGATGAGAACCTGCGCCGGCTGGTGAAGCCGGACGGCGTGCTGAAGCCGCTGGCGGAAACGAAGGTCTGGTGGCAGCCCTTCGTCTACGAGACGCCGCGCGAAGGCAATGCCGAGCAGTTGGTGGTGAACCTGCTGAACATCCCGCGCCAGACCACGCCGAAACAGGAGCTGGACAAAAACCCGAAGTGGGAGCTGAACCAGGGCACCGAGCCCTTTGCCATGCAGCTCACCCTGCCGGCCGGCTACACCGCGACGGGCGCCCATTTCATCGATCCCTTCACCCTGGAGGTGACGCCGGCCGAGGTGAAAGGCGGCAAGGTGGAGGTGCCGACCGTCGCCAAGTGGCTGGTGCTGGTGGTCGACCTCACCGTCGCCAACGGCGCGCCGACGCTGGACGCGCAATACGGCCCGCCGCCCACCCTCGGGGTGAAGCGCGAGAAGCTGGAGGTGGCGCGGGTCGAGGCGAAGCCGCTGGATATCAGCAAGTCCACGGTGGAAGTGAACAAGGACATGTCTTACCTCTCGCCGGTGTGGAAAGTTGATCCGAAAGCGCCGAAAGCGGTGGATCCCGACACGCTGGCCGGGGACGCGCGCAACGAGGCGCTACTGCAAATGGCGGCCGCGCGCAAGCCCGACGACCTGCTGAAAGGCTGGTGGAAGGGCGGCAGCCTGCCCGGCGACCTGAAGCTGAAGGATAAGCCGCCGACGTTCACCGACCTGACGCCGCGGCGCGACGGCCGGCTGGACATCTACTACGCGCGCGGCCCGGTGGACTACCGGCTGAAGCTGTGGGAGATCTTCGCCACCTTCGACCGCGCCCGGGTGCATGACGCGCAAGTGCACGGCGCGGTGCGCCAGGGACCGGGCATGGGCCTGTCCAACGGCGTCTCCTGGAAGGCGTATCCGCAATTTGACCTGCTGCTCTACACCGGCATCCCGCACGCGGCGATGGGCGCGGAAAACGCCTACGCGCTGGTCGACTACGTGAACGCCGGCGGCGGCGTGCTCCTGTTCGGCGGCGAATACGCCTTCGGCAAAGGCGGCTACGACTTCACCGTCATCGAGCGCGCGCTGCTGCCGGTGCAATGCACCGAGACAGTGGACGTGAAATATGCCGCCGACGAGCCCTTTATTCTGGAGCCGGGCAAGGATTTCGCCGAATTGGGCGTGAAGCTGAATTTCGCCGCGAAACCCGCCTTCTGGTGCTACAACCGCGTGGCGCTCAAAGCCGACCCGCGCGTGAAAGTCTTCCTGAAATCGGGCAACAAGCCCATCCTCGTCGGCTGGCAACTCGGCAAAGGCCGGGTGTTGTGCCTGCTCACCGAACATCGCGGCATGTCGGGCGACGGCGTGACGATGTTCTTTGACTGGGCGGACTGGCCGGCGCTGATGCACGGCATGATGACCTGGCTGGCGCCCGACGCCATGAAGACCGCCGCGCCCGCGCCGCGCCCGGATATTCCGGCGCTGCTGAAGACGCTGGCGCAAGACACCGCCACCGACGTGAACGTGGGCGAGACGCGCAGCGACGATCCGGAGGGTGAGGCCGACCTGGGCCTGGAAGGCTTCGGCATGACACTGGACGAGAAATCGCTGAAAAAGCGCGTCCCGCTGCTGCGGCAACTGCTGCTAGGCGATGGCCCGGCCGTGGGCCTGGCGCTGGCCGAGCAGGCGATCAAGGTCGGCAACATGCCGGAAGAGCTGCGCCAGGACCTGCTCGACTTCGCGCGCCGCAACCTCCCGTCCGCGACCGCGCTCGCTGACCTGGCCGCCCCCGCCATCGCCGGCAACAACCCGCTCGGTCGCCAGGTGGCGCTGCAGGTGCTGGGCATTGCCGGTGGCGCATCCTTCCTGAAGGTACTGAAAACACCGCCGTCCGGCGATGCACTGCGCCCGTATGATCTCGACCGCGCGCTGGCCTGCGCCATCGCTTTCATCCCCACCCCCGGCGCCAATTCCGGGCCATCCGGCGCCACCCCCGAGATCACCGCGTTCGGCAAGGCGAAAGTGGAGGCGTGGAATAAGTCCGAGACACAATATAAAACGCGCTATGTGGGCTTTACCGGCGGCACCGATTTCTCGTTGGCCGCCCCCGAGCAGCCCTGCCTCGATTCTGAGTCCATCATGCTGCGCATTGGCTGGTTGTCTTACCTGGCCCGCGTGGAACCGGAAACATACAGCGCGCAGTTCGCCCGCCAGTGGCTGATGATCGGGCAGTACCAGGACATCGCCGACGTGATGCAAGGCATGATCTGGGAAGACAAGGTGATGACCCAGAAGCAGAAGATGGCCCGTTGGCAGGAGCTGCAGGACTATAAGCTGGCCCTCGACTGGATGGACCGCGTCACCACCCCGGCGCTGGAAGGCCTGATGAAGAGCCACCCGGCCCTCGTCGCCCGCGGCTTCAACACCGCCCACTTCAACGCCGAAGCCGAGCGCGCCATGAACCTGCTGCTGCGCACTCCGCCGGCGACGACCAAAGAGCTGCTCGCGGCGCTGGGCACCGCGACATCCGAGCGCATCGCCGCGTTCAGCAAGGCGCGGCTGAAGTAGGATTCTGCTCTTTCAGAGCGAATACGCATTTTACGTGACCTTTCCCAGGGCAGCGCCCTGGGAACCGGTGACGACAGAATGGCAACGCTCTGTAAGAGCAAAATACTTCGTTGACATTCCCAGAGGAGATTTTACATGACAGCACAACCAAAGCTCCGCGTCGGCATGGTCGGCGTGGGCGGATTCGGGTGGTATCGGCGCGAGCGCATGCGCGAGACGGGCTTGTTCGAGCTGGTGGCGGCTTACGACATCAACGCGCAGGCGCTGGCGGATGCCGAGAAAGTCGACGGCGCGCAGCCGGTAGGCAGCTACCAGGAACTGCTGGACACGCCGGGCCTGGAGGCGATGGTCATCTCCACCGGCGGCAAGTTCCACGCCGAACAGGCGCTGCAGGCGATGGAACGCGGCCTGCACGTTTTCGTGGAAAAGCCGCTCTGCTCCACCACCGGCGAAGCGCTGGCGCTGTTGGCGAAGCAGCGCGAGACCGGGTTGGTGGTCGGCCTCGGGCATAACGACCACTCCAGTGACGTGCGCTTCACCTTCCTGAAGCAATTCATCGCCGACGGTGAGCTGGGCAACCTCGCCACCTTCGAGTTTGTCACCGCGCACAGCGGCGGCCTGGAAATCAAGCCCGGCGACTGGCGCGGCGACCCGGACAAAAACCCCGGCGGCATGCTCTTCCAGTGCGGCGTGCACGCGCTGCACGAGCTGATGTATCTGTTTGGCCCCGTCAAGCGCGTCACCAGCATGATGCGCTACGACGTGCACACCACCCTCACCGCCGACGTGGCGCACTGCATCCTCGAATTCGAGAACGGCCTCATCGGCACGCTCAGCGCCTACCACGTCACCCCGTACCGGCACACGCTGCACCTGTACGGCACGAAGAAGAACATCTACATGGATGCCCGCGCGCCGTCCTACGGCGACCCCGCCACCTGCTTCATCCAGACGCGGGGCAACTGCGTGGCCGAGCCGCTGGTACCCTTCGTGCTGGCTCCCGATGCAAATGGCGTCGGCGCCTCCGGCCACGACATCTGCGGCAATATCAAGAGCTTCTACCAGTGCGTCCGCCACGGCGGCGAACCGTACCCCTCGCTCAAAGACGGCGCCCGCGCCGTAATGGTCGTCTTCGCCGCCGAAGAATCATCGAAAACCGGTCGCGCGGTGGACGTGCCCAGCGTGGATGGGGTGGAACTGGCGACAGGCTAATGAGCCGCTACCCGACCGTCGACAGCCCACTCCGGCGCCACAACCGGAGTGGGCCGTCGTGTGACTACTCCCCACGACTACCCCCACTTTTTCGTGTTTTTTGCAAAAAAGGGGGTAGTCGCTCCGAGATCCGATTCTATTCCCAGCCGTTGATGCTCGTTGATTCATTGTCGCCGCGTTGATAATCGATGCCGCCATTCGGTGCACGTCGCTGCGTGGCGTGGTGATGCTGGTGCCGGTGACGGTCGCGCGGACCCCTCCCCTAGCAGGAGAGGGGGGAAACCGGTGGCTGGTCGCGCAGCCGGCAGAGATACGCAGATAGCTTTCACATTTAGACTGCTTCGCAAGATACGGGGCGCAGTATAGCATATTGAGCGCTTATTGTCAAGCATATGTTTGCTATGGCATAGATTAATACTGTTGCGTTACAGCCGGATTGCCTGATCGAACGCGGCTTGCTGCGCGGCGCCGCTACTGAGAACTTCAACGTTCGAGGCCACAGACCCCAGTTCCAGCCTACAAGGCCAACCCGCCCTTTAGGAGAGGGGGACGCGTGGTTGCGGGTGGCGCAGCCGGCATACAGACGCAGACAGCGTTCACATTTATGACAACTCTGTTTATCGCGGAGGTGCGTCATCTTTGCGAACACACCGCTGGCACATCCTCCCACTTTCGCGTATACTCAGGGCAGCAAACTGACGTAAAGGAGCGACACGATGCGCATTCTCATTCTTACCGCGCTGGCGTGCGGGCTGTGGATGGCCGCGGCGGCGGCGCCGGCGGTGGATATGCAGCGATTCAGCCTGGGGCTGGGCGTGGGGCAGATGTATGGCGAAGTCGGCACGAACATCGAGTACCGCATGACGGACGTGGTCTCCCTCTCCGGCGGCCTGGGCCTCAATGGCGACAACAACTGGTTTCTCGGCGGCCGCGCCTACCTGAAGCCCGCCGGCACGGCGCGCACGCGCTCGCGCATCACCGTGGGCATCGCCACCAGCGAGGAAAACGGTCGGCAGCCGGTGAAGGCGCTGCTGGCGGTGGGCGGCACCTGGAGCAACGCGGGGAACGAATTCTCCGGCTTCGACATCGACATCACCACCGAGGGCCGTATTTCGCTGGGCTACCACTTCTGACGCCCGCGCCAACACCCTTCGACGACCCCGGCGGTTTTCCGCCGGGGTCGTCGCGTTGGCGTGGCCGGCCATCAATGGCCGGGCTACCGAGCGACGCCCCCTGGAAAGGCATATGCGTCATGGTAGAGTAAGCCCCGCTTCATGGATC
>CAZPYA010000055.1:0-33592 GCA_964590255.1 uncultured bacterium | reverse complement strand
AGCTCACCCGGCTCTATCCGAGCATCCCAGCGTAATCACGCTGGTCATGTACTAGTTTCTTACTGATTACTCTTCCTACAACCCCGCCTTGCCCCCCGCTAAACTCGTCAACATGTCGTCTACCTTCAGCGGGCTACGGGCGAGGAAGGGTTCGCCGTAGCTGGCCTGCACCATGCTGCCGAAGAAGGCGCCGCGGGCTTCGACCATGTGGAGGTAGTCGCTGGCGCCGATGAACTGGTAATCATCCGGCATCGGGTTGAGGAACTGCGAGCGGTAGGCGCGCACGGCTTCCATTTTCGCCGCGTGGTAGGGGCTGACATCGACTACCAGCGTCGGGCGCTCCTTTTCGTGCATCAGGTAGATGAGCACCAGGCCGGGGGAGTGCGACTCCAGCAGTTCGCCCGTCTCCTCGTCGCGCAGCGGGCGGTTCTTCATGCGCGCGTAGAACGAGGCGGCCTGCACCAGTTTGGCGGCGGCGTCGTGGTCGGGGTGGCGGTCGCCGGGGAAGGGGGCGAGGATGAGGCGCGGCTTGAAGCGGCGAATCTCCGCTGCCACGCGTTCGCGGTTCTCCATGGTATCCATCAGTCGGCCGTCGCCCATATCCAGGTTGCGGCGGGCGGAGAGACGCATGATTTTTGCGGCGATGGCCGCCTCCTCGTCGCGCTCTTCGGCGGTGCCGCGCGAGGCCATCTCGCCGCGGGTGAAGTCGACGATGGCGGTGCGGTGCCCCTGGTCGGCGGCCTTCAACAGCGTGCCCGCGCAGCAGATCTCGACGTCGTCGGGATGCGCGCCAAAGGCGAGAATATCGACAGGTTGATACAGTTCGGCCATGATGTCCTTCCGTTTCCGGGTGTCCTGTGTTATCTTCTCTCTAGAAGGCGTTATGCCTTCCGGGAGGCACGGAGATGCGCGCATTACTCGCCGGTCTGCTCATCGGGCTGCTGCTGGTTGTCGCCGGTTGCACGGAATCGTCGAAATCCTCGGCGCCGCGCAGCAGCGTGCTGGTGCTGCGCTATGACGGTCCCCGCGACGTGGGCATCGTCACCACGCGCCCACTGGCGTCGGAGGAACCCGTCACCGCGCAGCGCTACGCCGAAGCGCTGGAGAGCTACACCGAAGTGATGCCCGCGCCCACTTACCGGCTGGCCGAGCCAAAGGCGACGGTGGCTGACGGCACGGTCACCGTCGATTACCAGGTGTCCGCCACCCGCGGGTCGCTGGCCAGTGCGCAGTTGGCCGACGCGCGGACGACGCTGGAAAGCTGGTTCTGGGTGCCCGACGCGCGGCAGGCGGCGTTCAAAGTCAAAGGCGAACCGCTGGCGCTGCCGGAAATGACTCCCTACGCCCAGCCCACGCCGCGGCGGTATTATACCTATCTCGTCCACTCCGTCACCGGCGAGGTGGCGTACCGCATGGACGCGCCGGCGCCGAAAGACGTGGCGGAGGCGATCAGCCTGCTGCAGAAGCGCGAGATCGCGAAGGAAGCGGCGACCGCCGGCTTCCAACCGCTGCTGCCGGCTGGCGCCAAGCTGACCGCCGACCCGGCGAAGATCGAGAACGGCGTCGTCGCCGTCGACCTGTCCACAAATCTTCCGGCCGAGGATGACGCGCGGCTGGCGGGCATGGTGTTGATGCTGGCGCAGTTCCCATCTGTTACCGCCGTGCGGTTCACCAGCGACGGCAAAACGGTGGAGCGGCCCGTCATGCGCGGCAACCTTAACGCGCCTATCACCCCGTATCAACTGGTGCTGCCGGAGAGCATCGGCGTCATCGCCGGCACGGAGGCGACCGAGCCGGTGCAGGGCGCGGTGCAGGCCGCCGCCGGCCGCGTGCCGCTGGAGTTCGGCCCGGCGCGCACCTGGCGCACCTGGTCGGTGGTCACGGCCGGCCCACGGCAGTCCGATGACCGTGTCACCTACGTCGTCCAACGCGACTCCGAGGGAAAATACGCCGTGAAGCTGCAGGGCGCGACCCTCACCGCCGCCCAGGCGCGCGATGCCGTGCCGGCCGCGGCGATCATCGCTCTGCGCCTGCCGGGGTGGGCGGAGACGGCGATACGGGAGGAGATGTGAGCCCTCAGTCCTGAGTCCCCAGTCCAGAGTCCGGATATCGTCGGGGATTGCTAATTCGGGGTGGGTTCCCTGGCCCCGCCCTGGCCCCGGCCTCGGGAATGACATGAAAAACCGGGGCAAGGAAACTGGCACGGTTATGTTCACCCCTGTTTTATGGCGTAGATCTTTCCAAATACGAACGCCCGCCCGGCCGTAAACGACCGGGCTACCGAGCAGCGCCCACTGGAAGGGGGCTTGGGCGGGTGTGTTGCACCGTTTTGACATCGTGTCCGCATGGTATGGTTTGGTGGCGGACATGCCTGCTTCCTCCGCATCGGCATGCCACGGCGGGGCATGCCCTACGAGATGACAGGTTGGTTATGCTTGCCTAATCGGGCGGCTCGACGGAGTCTCGCACAATGCCATTAAAATAAGGATTCTCATTCCGCCGTTTTTACCTCTCCCCCAGACCCCTCCCCTACGTGGGGAGGGGAGATGATGAGGAAAGATGATGGCGTGATGGGGATATTGATCAGAAATAACTGCTTATTATAAACGGCATTAGGAGTCTCGCCCCCCAGAGTTTGTGGAAGTATAGCAGATTTAGCAAATTATGACAAGCATGCGTTTGCCATAGCGCGTGTAGAGAGCATGCGTTTCTTCGGCGGGCGGTTCTGTGGTATCATAGTTGCACCTCATGCGTTGGAAGGAGACAACGGATATGCGCTCCCTCGTGATCCTCGTGCTGACGCTGGCCGTCGCGTATCTCGTCTTCCAATATTTCTTTCCGGCGCAGCCCACACGCAAGGCGGCGACGTTTCAGCATCCCGAGGAGCGCTACACCGCGGCTATCGCGAAGCAGCCGAAGAACCCCGAGGCGTATCTGCAGCGGGCGCGGGTGTATGCCATGCGCAAGGAATACGCGAAGGCGGAGGCGGATTTGCGGAAGGCGCAGGCGCTGTCCACCGCGCCATCGATGAAGATTGACATTCTGGCGGTGCTGAATGGCATGCACCAGGAGCAGGGGGATTTCGCCGCCTCGCGCCGCGACATGGAGGCGATCCTCGTTATCGATCCCGACGACAGCCTGCAATGCAACAACCTGGCGTGGCTGCTGGCCACCTGCCCCAACGCGACGGTGCGCGACGGGCGCAAGGCGGTGAAGCTGGCCACGCGGGCGTGCAACCTTACCAGTTGGAGTCAGCCCGGCTACATCGACACTCTCGCCGCCGCTTATGCCGAAGCGGGCGATTTCACAGATGCCGTGAAGTACCAGCAGCAGGCGAAAAAGCTGGTTTCCGAGGGGGACCAGGCCGATTTCGACTCGCGGCTGAAGCTGTACCAGGCGAAGCAACCCTACCGCGAAGACCCGCGCAGCCTGTGAGGAGCGCAGCGAATGGCTGACCTGCAGACCTGCTACGAACGCATCTACGCCATCGTCCGGCGCATCCCGCGCGGGCGGGTGATGACCTACGGCCAGATCGCCGGGCTGGTGGCCGAACTCTGCGCCAGCCCTGTGCCCGCCATCACCGTCGGCCGCGCTATGGCCGCCAGCGTCCGCTACGCCGCGGATATCCCCTGGTGGCGCGTCATCGGCCGCAGCGGGAAGTATGGCGTACTTCGCTTCATGGCCTACGGCGCCTCGCAAGGCGAACTCCTCGCCGCCGAAGGCATCCTCCCGGATGATGAAGGCCGCTACGACCTGATTAGGTACGGATATGAGCCGGAATCGTAAACCACAACGCTGGAAACGGTGGATGACCACCACGCTAGTGCTGCTGCTACTCGGCGGCGGCGTGGGCGGGTGGGTATGGTGGTCGTCGCCGAAGGCGTATACGGCGGTGGCGGTGATCCCGGTTGCCAGCGATACACTGGCTCCGACGGAGCGCGGCGTACTGGTGGTTGAAGGAAATGCCTTCGTGATGCGCGGTTGGGTGGATGGGTCGGAAATCTGGCGCGTGACGCCGCCGGCAAATGCCGGCATCTCGCCCATGCTATCGTCCGTTGCAGGCTCTCACCCCTGGTCGATCTCGCCCAGCGGCCGCTATCTGGCCGTCATGGCCCGCACCGGCGATGGCGGCGGGCAGCGCTATATCACCTGGAAGGATGGTGTGCAGGTGGGGGCGTATGACGGCCTGCTGGTGCCCGGTACCGCAAGTACTGATGATATTCGCCTACAGGTGCTAGATGCTGGACGGTTGTTAGTGGTGGCTGACGGTGCTCATCATGAAATATATTCATTTCGTCGGAAGCAAACCAAACAACTATTTGTACCGATACCTCCGCCGGTCGGGTATGTTCTGCAAGGCACGCGCCTGCTGGCCAAAGGCCCACTGCTGAACGGAGACAATCTGACCATCGCCCTCGATAGCACAGCGGTGGCGACGAGTGGCGGTGGTGTATTTACCTACGCGAACCTAGCGACGAAAAATGGGCGTATCGTGCTGTCTGGTAAATACTCTGGTTCAGAATCACTCGAACAGAGCTTTTATAAACTTGGCCATCTACCCGGTCTGCAGATTGCGACCGATGGCTTGCTGTATGCCGGAAATGGTCGTGTGTTCGGCCCTAAAGGGCTGGTTACTCCCGCGCCGGGGAAGGGCTGGGAGCCCGAGATGGGTAATGCCGTGTCACCCAACGGGCAGTATTGCATCTTCCTGAATGGCCGTCGTGATTCGTTTGCCGAATCCAAAGAGACCCCGACGCCGAAAGCGTGCCGCATCCGCGTCATTTCACCCGTGTCCGGCGAGACGCGCGAATGGGTGAAAAGCGGCAGCGCATATTTTGGCATGGTGTGCAATAACGGCTTTCCGCTCCTTATCATCGAGAATCAAGTGCTCGTATCGCTGCGCTGGGCCACCGGATGGATTCCCGCGGTAAAGCAGCGCCTGGAACAACGCACCTGGGTGATGGCGCTGTATACGCCCAGCGGACGTATGCTGGCGGGATTCCCCGTTCGCGAGGACGAACGCAGCATCTATATCACTGCTCGCGGACAACGCTACGATATGGGCACCTTCGCGCCGTCGCCGGACGGCCGCACGCTGGCGTTCATCGGTGAGACTTCTACTGGCGATGAGGCGAAGCAGTCATTGATTCTTTATCGGTACTGACATTACTACTCAGTTCTGTATCGAGGTATTTGGTTCCCCGGAGCAATGCTCTTTGCGTCGTGATCAGCGCTATGCTGACGTATGCCACCAGTTGGAAACTGGTGGCAATGCGTAGAGCAGTTCACGGATAGCGTGGAGTCGGTATTTCTGGTGCCGGCGACGGTCGCGCGGACCCCTCCCCCGGCCCCTCCCCTAACAGGAGAGGGGCGCTATCACGTGGAAGCGATTGCTATGATAAGCGAAGCGGGAGCACTTTGGCACCGAGCATGAAGGGGCTGGGGTGGAGAGGACGGTGACCCTGCTTCCCCCAATTGATGCTCTTTGACTTAGAACCTATCTCAAAACGTCTCGCAGCCGTCTCGCGGGTCTGTGCCGCGCCTGGCGTCGTTACATTTTCTGGCATGTATGTCCTCATACACTCTCGAAAATGTGCCTAGCCAGCCACGGCCCAGCCTCCGCGATCCGACTACGATCCATTTTGAGATAGTTTCTTATGTTTGGCGCTTCGCACTCCTGAGCCGGGGATTGAAATCCCCACCTGGCGGGCCTGTCGGCCGGTTGTCCGCCTGCGCGGACAAATCTTGCGGAAACGGGATGACGCCGTGACGCATTTTTCGTCAGAGGCAGTGGTTGTGTCACCCCTTGTAGCGACATTAATCTGTCAAAGAGCATACATCCGGGGCTGGAGAGAGTCAGTCCACTTTCGTGGACTGACTCTCTGTATACATTGTAACGCGCAAGCTCTGATCGTCATGGAGTACTGACATGCCCGATCCCATCTCCTGTTTTCAGTGTGGCACCTGCTGCATCGCGCCTGACATCTCCACGTTGGGGAAGGGGGTGGGGGAGCGGTGCGCGCATCTCACTGACGATCAGACGTGCGGCATCTACCCCGACCGGCCCACGGTGTGCCGCGATTACCCACCCGATGCGCTGTGCGTGGCGCTGCGGCAGGTGCCGGCGGAGGCGCGGGTGGGGTTTTATCTGCGTGTCTACGGTCTCGCGCCGGCCGAGTAAGCGTTCAGCCCCCGGGTTTTCATGTTGGTATTGACCGGGTACAGGTAATAGCAGTCCCGCGGACGGCGGGATGGGGCCGTGCCATGGCTGATGCTACGCCAGACCCCCCAAAATTTTTCAAGGATGCCTCAATAGTCATATGAATTCTCGCGTAAAATCCGCGTGGGCCTGGGTGGCCATGTTGCTTCTCGCGTGGGGCAACGTGGCGCCGGCGCTCGCCTATTCCATTCCGATCAACGGCTACCCGAAGCTGGAGATCAACGGGACGAACAATCTCTCGCTGAATCTCAGCAACATTTCCGGCTCGCAGAGCTACTTTCAGGATGACAACTACGACAAAAGCCGCACCTTCACGCACAACTCCAGCCTGTACCTGACCGGGCAGTTATACAAGGACCTGTCGCTGGAGGCGCAGATCAACGCCAATCCGTATTCGCCCGACCATATGCGCTGGAGCCTGCTGCACGACGGCGGCAACGCGACGACGCGCATCGGCGAGTTCGGCGCAAACATGGGCGGCAACGAGTTCGTCACGCTCAACCGCAACCTGCAGGGCGTGCAGGTGGACGCCAAGCTGCCGAAGGGCGGGCTGTCGATCATCGGCAGCGACCTGAAATCGCCGGTGAAGACCGACACCTTCTACGGGCGCAACGTGAGCGGCCCGTATTACCTGTCCGCCACGCCGGTGGTGGAGCTGAGCGAAGTGGTGACGGTGAATGACGTGGCGAAGGAGCGCACGAAGGATTACACCCTCGACTACCAGAACGGCATTCTCAACTTCACCTCCACGTTCATCATCAGCCCGGCGGACCGGGTGACGGTGAGCTACGAAGTGTCGGTGAACGGCAGCGGCGGCGGCCGGCTGACGGCGGTGCGCGGCTTCTATCCCCTCGGCCAGAACCTGTCGATGGGCCTGACGCACATCCAACTGGATGGCCGCGGCACCAGCACCGCCACCCAGCGCGACGAACGCGACCAGTTCCTGGGCACCGGCACGCCCGGGCCGTTCTACCTCACCTATCGCCCCATCGTAGCAGATTCCGAGGTGGTGACGATCAACGGCATCCTGCAGGCGCGCGGCGCGGCGTATTCGCTGGACAACACCACCGGCCGCATCCTGTTTACCGGCGGCAACGAGCCGCCCATCAATTCCACCGTCATCGTGCGGTACTCCGTGTCGCAGGCCGCGACATCGGGCGGCGCCGACCGCTCGGTGACCGGCGTTGACGTGAACTGGCAGGGCGGCCGGGTGGGGGTGGCGCTGCAGGCGGCGCAGAGCAGCGGGCCGGCGGTGCAGACCATCGCCGCCCAACAGATCGCCGACGAGCAGTTCACCGTGCAGGCGGGCATCCCCGTCACCCAGCAGGTGTTCAAGCTGCGCAACGCGCCGGTGCAGGCGAATTCCGATACCGTGCGCGCGCTGGCGCTGCCGCTGGCGCGCGGCGCGGAATACACCATCAACTACCAGACGGGCGAACTGCGCATCCTGCGCGACAATATTCCGATCTCCAACACCGGGCCGACGCTCTCCGTCTCCTATTCGACGGAGGCGCGCACGGTGACGCTGAAGGGCGACCGCGCGATGGCACTGACCACCACCTACAATAGCGAGAAGGTGGCGGCGAACCTCGGTCTTCGCTCAGTGGATCAGGGGTTTTCGCCCATCGAGCGCGCCGGATATCGCAACGTGCGCGAGGGGCTGGAGTGGGGCGTCAGCTACATGCCCACGCCGTTGCTCACCTTTTCCACCACCGGCGACAACACGCAATTGCCGTATAACCCGTATGCCACGAACGCCGCCGACGAGATTCTCATGAACGAGAAGAACCGCACGTATGGCCTGGAATACCGCCTGCCGAACTGGCCGGTGCTGAACCTGCGCCGCACCACACGCGACTCGACGCAACTCGGCACCCAGGGACTGGGCGACGCCTCGATCTCGGACTCGCTGACGCTCTTCTGGGATAAGACCCCGCTGAACGCTTCATTGAGCTTCAACCGGCGGACAATCGACACGAAGCAGTTACGCTATTCCAACGACCCGTACCAGCCGCTGCCGGATACGCCAGAGGCGACGGACCCGGTCTACCATTACCAGGCAACCACGCATGACGCCGCGCTGAACCTGAACTATCAGCCAAACGACAAGTTGAACATCGGCGCGAACCTGGCCGTCAACGCCATCGACTCGCAGTCGGACGGCATGTCGACGAAGAGCACAGGCCGCAATGCCCAGGTGACGGCGAACTACCGCCTTACCGAGCAGTTGTCGCTGAACGCCAACCTGAATTCGCGGAAAACGGATGCCATGACCACGGCGACCGGCAGCGACGTGCCCGCCGTCACCGGCTCCGACCTGTCGCTGGGCGCCGACTGGCACAGCCTCGACAACAAGCTGTCGCTGGGCCTCAACTACACCGGCAACAGCTCGAACGGCGGTGAATACAGCAATAGCGACTCGCGGATGCTCTCGGCCAATGCCTGGTATCAGGCCGCCGAGCGCGTGCGGCTGAACGGCTACTGGAACCGCCAGAACCTGAACTACCTGGACACCCTGGGCACCTCGACGAATAACATGGTCGGGGTGGGCGCGGAGATCGGCATCAAGAAGGCGACGGTGAACCTGGACGCGCAGCGCATTTGGGGCAACAATTCCTTCGGGGTGGCGCAGATGCAGCAATCGGAAGGCCAGACACGCCGCATGGCGACCATCAGCGACGCCCCGCCCATCGCGCAACTGCCGCAGGTGGCCGCCGCCGATGCCGTTGCCGCGGTGACCAATACGGGCACGAAGCTGCAGACGCTGGCCGCGAAGGTGACCTATCCGGTGGCGAACAAGCACGATGTCTACCTCTTTGGTGAAACGATGCGCAATACCGGCTTCCCGAGCCAGTCGACCAAAGACACGCTGGGGCTGGGCTGGAACTACCACCTCAGTGACCAGCTCACTTTCACCCTCAACGCCCAGCAGCTCAACTTCCGCGACGATAACTCCACCGCGCTGAACTACAAGGCGAACCAGTTGAACGCGCAGTTGTCGTTCAACTTCTGACAGGTATTTGGATCGTCACTGTCTGGAACAGGGCGGGAGCCCCCAATGCCGTTCAAATACGCAGAATCGTCCAGCCGGGTTCACCTCTCCCCCAGACCCCTCTCCTACATGGGGAGGGGAGATAATAGGGAAAATGACGGCATAATGGGCTTGTTGGTTGGTAAACCAAGCTTATTTGAATGGCATTGGGCGGGAGCCCGACCGAGCACAGATACGCCTGTGCAAATTTAGCCGGGCTCTCGCGCATCATTTTTCCAGCGGGTGTGATATTCCGCTCCTTCCCTGGGTAAGCTAACAGGGGTCTCTTGCGGGGCGGGCAGCCGTCGCGCGGGAATTCCACGAGTCATCGGTCGCAGGGGAACTATTAATGACATGCACGGCACCGGCGCGGGGCGTCCTCGCGCTGCTTCTGGTCACGCTGGCGATTAGTCTGTTCGGCTGCGGGGGTGGCGATGGCGGCATCACGCCCAAGCCATACAATCCGCCCAACTACACGTTGCTGCAGCCGACGGAGGACCCGGCGAAGACCACCGCTATCGGCGGCACCCTCTTTTCACTGCTGAACGCGATCATCGATTATCCGTACAACGCCACGGTGACGCTCACCGGCACGCCTGATGCCGGGGGGGCGTATAGCGACACCACCACCTCGTCCGTGCGCGGCGGGTACCGCTTCGACAACGTGCCGCCCGGCGTCTATACTGTCGCGGCATCGGCGCTGTCCACGCGCATCGACAACTTGACGCTGACGGCGTCGGTGGCGGGCGTGCGCGCCCGCGGCAACATTCCCTCGATGATGGTGAACCTGCTGCTGGGCAAAGCGGACAATTTGATCGCCTTCACCGGGCTCATCACCCGCGCACAGACGGGGGCGCCCGCCGCCGGCGCCATCGTGACGGTCGAGGTGAAAGGCTTCACCACCGATTACCTGCTCGGCGCCGGCGAGGCGACGACATCGGTGCTTATCTCCACCACGGCCGGCGCCGACGGGCGCTACATCCTGGCCGTTCCCGCCGGCGGCAAGGGATACTACGTGTCGGCGCACGCCGATTTCTCCATGGTATCGGCCACCGCGAAGATGCTGGACATTCCCGCCGGGCCGAAGACCGTCGACCTGGCGCTGAATGACGCCGAAACGCCGGTGTTCGCGCCGCTGCTGCTCGACATGGTTTCCACCACGCTGCCTACCCCGACGAAGGCGGCGAGCGCGCAGGCGCTGGTGACGCGGCTGGCCGTCGCGAAGGCACTGCGCGCCCCGGCCGACCGCATCGCGCGCCTGGAGAAGCTGGCCGCGTCCCGAGATGCCGGCGTCACCCGCGCCAACAACGGCGTGGTGGAAAATGACGTCTACTGGGCGGTGACCGACAGCGACGTGGGCGTGCGTGGCTACCACATCTACCGCGCCACGCACAAGGACGGCCCGTATACCTGGGTGGGCAGTACGCACGACCCGTATCTGTTGAACTTCTACGATAATGATCCGACGTTGCAGGGACTCGACCGCACCTTCTATACGGTCGTCTGTTACGCCGCCAATGGTAAAACCTCGCCGCCGGCGGATGCCTTCCTCGCCCAGCCGCTGCCGCAGATCGAGGCGGCCGGCCCGGCGGACGGCGCCGTCGTGGCGCAAGCGGGAGCGCAGGTGACCTGGAACGCGGTGCCGGGCGCGAAGAGCTACCTGGTGACGGTGTATTATAACACGGCGCCCAGCTTCAATATGGCGCCGTACCGCACCCCGCAGGTATATACCGCCGGGCAGACCAGCGAATCGTTCGCCAATCTGCCGCCGGGCGACTACTGGTGGTCCGTATCGGCGTATAATATCGAAGATCCGAACTACGCCACCGCGGCTACTTACTCGGCGTATCGTAAAATCACCATTCAATAAGAAACTATCTCAAAATGACTCGCAGCCACCTCGCGGGATCTTTTCGGGCCTAGCGTCGTTGGATTTCTGGCATGTATGACCCCATACACTCTCGAAAATCCGCCTAGCCAGTACCGAAAATCCCTCCGCGATCTGGCCACGATTCCTTTTGAGATAGTTTCAAAGTCCGAAGGGTCGTCTTCATGTGCATGCGCGGTCTGCTGTTGTGTCTGTTCCTCGCCCTACTCGGCTCGGTCGCCGGCGCGATGCCCGGCAATACCGTCATCCTGCCGGCGGATAGCCGCGGCGCCTCGGCACTGCCGGCGTACCGCGCGCGCATGGCGGCCCAGCAGGCGGCGCTGGAGCGCACCCGGCAATACCTGATTCGCGCCCGGGCGATTTCGCCGCGGACGGTGCTGCCGAAAGCGGACGTGTTCCTCGTCGATGCCGGCACGCGCGCGTTGCCGCTCACCCGGTCGCGTGTGGTCAACAGCCTGGCCTACGCCTTCGCCGACGGTTGGACGGTTGCGGAGAAGGCATTATTGACGACGTTCCTCGACGCGGCGATGAGCAAGCTCGTCAGTGTCTACGGCCCGCCCGCCACCGCCGGTCCCATCACCCTGGCGAAGGGCAGCGGCGCGGAGGTGAGCGGCGGCGAGTTCAACGTATCGACGATGACGCTGACCATCGGCGCCCCGCCCGACGACCTCGCCACCGATGACAGCACACAGTATGGCCTGAATCTGCTGCACCTGGTGCTGCACGCCTTCCGCGCGCCGGCGCTCATCGGTTTCGACGCCTGGGAAGAGGGGATGGCGCGCGCCGCGGCGGACGTGGTGATGTTGCAGATGAAGCCGGACTTTCCGCTCATCTACTCGCTCAGCTACCTGCTGCCGCTCTACGACAGCCTCAACCAGCCGGCGCTGGCCAACAGCACCTTCTTTCCGGCGACGGGCATCGCCCAGCTTCGCATGTGGCGCGTCGGCATGGCGGAGGCGGCGTGGCTGAAGGTTTACGCCGAGCATCCCACCGTCTTCCGCGACTTCAACGCCGCTTACTACGCGCAAGTGGCGACCACCCCGACGGTGTCCGGCAATTTGTCCGTGCTGAAGAGCCTGATGGCCGCGGTCGGCACGGTGGAGGGGTTTAGCTTCACCGATTGGTACGCCCGCCAGCACGTGCTGCAGCCGGTGGCCACGGTGGGGCGCCACCTGTTCGTCTACCCCGTGCCGCTGCAGGACAACATCTCGCTGCAGGTCTACTCCTACCTGACCGGCGCGGACGGCACGGAGACGCCCGTGGCGGGCACGGCGTCGTTGGAATATTTCAGCTTCGACAACCTGCCGCTCTACCCGGAAGAGGGGAACGAGGTTGTCATCTCCGCGACCGGCGATTATCCCGGCGTGGGCTTCATCAACCCCAGCTTCTTCAACATTGGCGAGGTGCCACTGCAGCGCATTAAAATCGCCGTTACAGTGCAGAGCCTGCGCAATGTGGTCTACTACCCGTATTACGCGCGTGGTCTCGATGCCGACGAGAACGAGATATTCGGCGCCACGGTGGGCGGCGACGGCGGCAGGCTTCGCATCTATCTGCCCGGCATCCCGCTCAACGACACCCCGGTGACGCAGGGGGCGTTCAGCCAGCAATTGCCCAATGGCGACATCACCTTCTTCGCGCCGGTGAAGTTCGTCTACACCGGCACGGACAACAAGGAAATGACGCTGTGGCGCAACGTGGGGCCGGGCTTTTACGTGCCGGTGCTGGTGGTCGGGTCAGAGACGGCGACGATGCTGCGCCATACCTTCCCCGCCGGGCTGTCCATCGCCGGCTTTCCCATCACGCCGAACGAGGTCGACGCGGGGGTGCTCTTCGGCTTCTCGGCCGGCGCACCGGAGTTCCGCTTCTCCTGGTGGGATCCGTCCTTGACGGACAGCAACAAGTATCGCGTGTATCCCAGCGTGCCGCCGGTGACCCCCGGCAAGGGGTTCTGGCTGCAGCTTGCGACGGCGAAGACGGTGGATATCCCCGGCAACCTGCCCGCCGCCGACGACCCGCGCACGCAACTGCTGGCGCCGGGATGGAACCTGATCGGCAATACCTATACCGCCGACATCAATCCCTGGACGATGCAGATCGAATCCGGCTCCGCCAGCTTCACCCTGCGCGAGGCAATGCTGAAAGGCATCGTCGGGCCGGCGTGGACCTACCAGAACGGCTACCTGGTGCGCAATACGCTGACTGCCTGGGAAGGCGCCTGGCTGCACAACCACACCGGTGGCCAACTGGTATTGCGCCAGGTGACGAAAGGCCGCACCGCCGCTGATGCCGTCGACGTGACGCGCATGCTCACCGAGGGCGGGTGGGGGCTGGCGCTGCAGGCGCGCGGCGCCACGTCCGTGGATGGAATGGCGGTGATGGGCGTGGCGGCGGGCGCGCAAGCGGGCGTAGACGGGCTGGATTGGCTGAAACCACCGAGCATCGGCCGCACGGTGCGGGTGGCATTCATCCATCCCACGCGGGCGGCCGCCGGCGCGCAGTATGCCAGCGATATCCGCGCCGCTATCAGCGCCGCCGGAGAAAGCTGGGAGCTGGACGTCACCTCGCGCGAAACCGGCCCCGTCACCCTCACCTGGCCGGATCTGAAGCGCGTACCGGCACAGTATCAACTGCTGCTGGAAGACCTGACCGGCGGCGCGCGCCAGTACCTGCGCACCACCGCGGCATTCAGCTACCTCTCGCGCGGCGCGGCGGAAGCGCCTGAAACGCGTCGCTTCCGCATCATCGTCAGCCCGCGCACCGCCGCACCGCTGCTGGTGACCCGCTTCCAGGTGACACCCACCCGCGGGCGCGGCGCCAGCGTGCAGGTGGCCACCACCGGCCCGGCGGACCTGACGCTGGAAATCCGCACCGCCATCGGCAAACTGGTGCGCACCATCACTATCCCCGCCTCCCGCGCCGCCGACGCCGTGATCATCGGCTGGGACGGCCGCGGGCAGGGGGGCAAACTGGTGCCCAGCGGCGCCTACATCATCTTCCTGACCGCGCGCACGGCGGAGGGATTCGTCACGCGGCGAGAGATGCCGCTGGTGGTGCGGGAGTAGGGGGATTACTCGACTTCGCGCGGTTCCAGCACCAGCATGATACCGGTAAGGATTTCGCGCAGGCGGCGGGGAGTGACGGTGCCAACGAATTCATCCAATTCTGCTTTGTCGACGGAGAAAACCTGGGAAACGTTGACGACGCTTTGCTGGGAGAGATTGGCTTCGCCCTCTGCCAGCAGCACGTTGCCAGGAGCAGCCGCGCGGCGCAGGTTAGTTGTGAGTGGGCAGACCAGCACAGTGCCGATGCGGCTGGCGTTAAAGAGGTTGTTTTGCACCACGACGTGGGGGCGGCGATATCCCGGCTCCGATCCATGTGGTGCGTCGAGGTCGATCCAGTAAATATCTCCCTGGCGTATCACGCTTCTGCTCCCGCGATCCGCCTGTGCTGATGCCGGGCATGTCGCAGCACTGCTCGTTCTTCCTCGTCAAGCCCATCGGCATATGCCGCGTTGAGCTGTGCCAGTAACCGCTGGTTGTGCCGGCGCTCCAGATATTCGGTAAACGCCTTCGCCAGCAACTGGCTGCGCGACACCTGCTCGTCAAGCGCCAACTGCACAAGCTCCTCGAATAGCGATTCATCCAGCGAAATGGCCGTTTTAATGTGATGTGCCATCATACCCACCTTCATACTAATGGTATTACCAAATATCTGCTTCGTCAATACCAATATCGGCAAAGAATAAAAAGGGGCGGTCCAAACAGGCCCGCCCCACTGATCACTGATTACTGAATACCGATTCCCGTTTCACTTCTCCCGCAAATACCCGTCCATCGCCTTCGCCGCCGTCTTGCCGTCGCCCATAGCGAGGATAACGGTGGCAGCGCCGCGGACGATGTCGCCGCCGGCGTAGACGCCGGGGATGCTGGTGGCGCCGTGATCATCGGCTTCGATGTTGCCCCATTTGTTGAGCTTGAGGTCGGGGGTGGAGCCGGTGAGCAGCGGGTTGGCGCGGGTGCCGATGGCGACGATGACGACCTCGCACGGAAGCACGAATTCCGAGTTCGGCACCGGCACCGGGCGGCGACGGCCGGAGTCGTCCGGTTCGCCCAACTCCATGCGGATGCACTTCAGGCCGGTCACCCAGCCCTGCTAGTTGCCCACCACTTCGGTGGGGGCGACGAGGAAGTCGAAGCGGATGCCCTCTTCCTCGGCGTGGTGCACTTCTTCCGCGCGCGCCGGCAGCTCTTTTTTGCCGCGGCGGTAGACGATGGTCGCCTCGTCGGCGCCCAGGCGCTTCGCGGTACGCACGGCGTCCATCGCGACGTTGCCGCCGCCCACCACCGCCACGCGTTTGCCTTTGAGAATGGGAGTGTCGACCTCGGGGAAGGCGTAGGCGGCCATCAGGTTGGCGCGGGTGAGGTATTCATTCGCCGAATACACGCCTTTCAGATTCTCGCCCGGCACGTTCATGAAGACGGGCAGGCCGGCGCCCACCGCGATGTAGACGGCGTCGAAGCGCTCGCGTAGCTCTTGCAATGTATAGGTTTTACCGATGATGACATTGCACTCGATCTTCACGCCCTGCGTCTTCAGCCGTTCCACCTCGTCTTCAACGATCTGCTTTGGCAGGCGGAATTCGGGGATGCCGTAGACCAGCACGCCACCGGGGGTGTGGAAGGCTTCGTAAATCGTCACGTCGTGGCCGAATTTCACCAGTTCGCCGGCGGCGGTGAGGCCCGCCGGGCCGGAGCCGACCACCGCCACCGTTTTACCGCTCGGCGTCACGTGCGGCTTCTCGGTGCCCACGTGGTGGACGCGCGCCCAGTCGGCTACGAAGCGCTCCAGGTAGCCCACCGCCACCGGCGCGCCCTTGATGCCGCGGATGCACACTTCCTCGCACTGCGTCTCCTGCGGGCACACGCGGCCGGTAATCGCCGGCAGCGCGTTATCGCTCAGCAGGCTCTCGGCGGCTGCCTGCAGGTTCCCTTCCGCCACGAAGTTGATGAAGCGGGGGATGTCTACCAGCACCGGACAGCCGCTAATGCACTTCGGCGACTTGCACAGCAGGCAGCGCCGCGCTTCCAGCAGCGCCAGTTGTTCGGTGAAGCCCAGGTTCACCTCGCTGAAGGTGCGCTGCCGGACGGCAGGGTCCTGTTCCGGCATCTTCTGCCGGTCGATAGCCATGCGGTCTTTGGGGGTCAGGTCGTTGCTCATCAGGTGTTCCATTCGATGAAAATGCGGCGCAGTATGCCGGCATGATACAGTTGCCACGATAGTCGGTGTTACTGCTTCTCCAGACCGACCCGGCATTGATGCGTCTCATTGGCCTGCTGCTCGAAAATTTTATAGGTGCCCAGGCGGTCGGCGATTTCGGCGAAGTCGACAAGGTGGCCGTCGAATTCCGGGCCGTCGACGCAGGCGAATTTCGTTTCGCCGCCCACGGTGACGCGGCAGCCGCCGCACATGCCGGTGCCGTCCACCATGACCGGGTTGAGGGAGACGATGGTGTGCACGCCGGACGGGCGCGTCAACTCGGCCACGGCGCGCATCATCGGCACGGGACCCACGGCGTAGACGGCATCCACGCCGCCCGCGGCCAGCGCGTCGGCCAGCGCCTGGGTGACGAATCCCTGGCGGCCGTAGCTGCCGTCATCGGTGCAGACGATCACCTCGCCCTGCGCGCGCAGCTCTTCTTCGAAGATGACCCATTCTTTCGACCGCCCGCCGATGATGCTGGTGACCCGCACGCCGCGGGCGTGCAGGCTCTGCGCGATGGGGTGTACCACCGCGGTGCCCACGCCGCCGCCCACGCACACGGCGTGGCCGACTTCCAGCAGCTCGGTGGCTTTGCCCAGCGGGCCGGCGATATCTTGAATCGTCTCGCCCGGCTGCAGCGCCGCCAGTTCGCGAGTGCTTTTCCCTACCGCCTGGATGACCAGCGCGATGGAGCCCGCGACAGGGTCGGCATCGGCGATGGTGAGCGGGATGCGCTCGCACCCGGTTCCCTTGCGCACGATGACGAACTGCCCGGCCTGCCGAATCTCGGCGATGCGCGGCGCGACGACGTCCAGGCGGACGACGTTTGGTGAGAGCGAGGTGTTGGAAAGAATGGTGTGCATATCGCCTAACTTTACTCAAATAAAATCGCACCGGCGCGAGGCAGCCCGCGCACGGCCCGGTGAAGAGGACCGGTCTGCACCGCGTGTGACATCTCCCTCAAACGGCATGGGTATTATACGGGATTGTGCCGGATTTGGGCAATGCGGCACGCGGGGCGGACACAGCGCTGGCCTGTCCGGGAAAAATGTCGCGCGCCGCGTTGACACGCTCCCGCGCGATTTGCTATACTGCGGTGCTCGTGGGGCCATAGTTAAGTGGGATAACAGTTCCCTCGCACGGAACAGTCGGCGGTTCGAGTCCGCCTGGCTCCACCACCCTCCTCGCCGATTCCCCGTATACGCAGCTCATTTAAGTATGCTTGCCTAACATATTTGCGCATCCTTTACGAACTCTTTGTATTTTTTTCGCGAAATCCGCTTCAGTGCCCACATGTCTCAGGTATACTGACAGCACCATGGCCACTACTGATACGCCGCCGGACGCGCAGGATACCACGGGAGTATCACGCGATCTGCTGGAGAGCGAAGCACGATACCGTCTGCTGATGGAGAACATCTCCGATGTCATCTGGATCCTCGACCTGGAGACGATGCGCTTCCGTTATATGAGTTCCGCAGTCGAACGGGTGCGTGGCTTTACGGCCGCCGAAGTGATGGCGCAGGATGCGCTCGCTTCGCTCACCCCCGCATCGGCTGACTACGTGCGGCGTATCATTCAGGAACGCATGCAATACCATCCCCAGGGTTACCCGGGATCATTCGTCGACGAGATCGAGCAGCCATGCAAAGATGGCTCGACGGTCTGGACGGAAATTACCACGCGCTTTACCATCGACCCGCATACCCTTCGCACGGAAATTTACGGCGTCTCCCGCGATATTACCCAGCGCAAGCAGGCGGAAGCCGCACAGCGCGAAAGTGAAGACTGGTTTCGCGCGATCTCCCACTTTACGCATCAGGCGATCTGTCTGGTAACGATGGACGGCAAGATCATCTGGGCGAACGAGCAGATGCTGACGCTGGGCGGCTATACCCACGCGCAGTTGGCCGCGGCGGACTCGTTCGCGCAATTCCTGGCTCCGGAATCGCGGGACTTCGTGCTGGGCAACTTCGTTCGCGTGGTGACCGGCGAGCCTTACGAGCACCAGTATACCTTCACCATCATCCGCGCGAATGGCGAACGACGCATCTGCGAAAAACACATGCAGGACGTCCGCGACCGCCATGGCGACCGCTACCTGATCATCAGCATGCTCGATGTCACGGAGGCGCGGTTGGCGGATACTGCGTTGCGCGAGCGCGAGCAGATGCTCGACAGCATCGTGCGGACGGTGCCGATGGGCATATCCATCGTGCGCGACCGGGTCTTTCGGCAGACAAATACCTGCTGGTGCACCATGTACGGCTATGCCGAAGACGAGGTGCTCGGGCAGTCCGCGCGCATCATGTATGACAGCGATACCGAGTATCAACGCGTGGGTGAGGCACTGACCGCGGGGTTGCGGGCGCGCGGCGAGGTGACCTTGCGCACGCGCATGTGCCGGCGTGACGGCGAATGGCTTGATGTCGTCATGACGGCAGTGCCGCTGGATGCCGACGACCTCGACGGCGATATTCTGGTGGTGCAGCATGACATCACCGAGCAGGTGCGCACCGCGGAAGCGCAGCGGGCCGCCGAGCATTTTTCCCAGGCGGTGTTGGATAGCCTCTCGGCGAATATCGCCGTGGTCGACGCGGATGGCACCATCGTGAATGTCAACCGCGCCTGGCGGATGTTTGCCGCGGAAAACGACATGCCGCCGGAGGCGTCGTTAATCGGCGAAAACTATTTCGCCGTGTGCGAGACAGCCCGGGGAGGCTGGTCCGAAGAAGCCATGCCATTCCTACGAGGTTTGCAACAGGTGCTGGCGGGGGAGTTGCCCGACTTCGAATTGGAGTATCCCTGTCACAGCCCGGAGGAACAGCGCTGGTTTGTCGTGCGCGTCACCCCCTACGCCGACGCGGCGCGGCGCATGGCCGTGGTATCGCATTTCAACATCACCGAGCGCAAGGCGGGGGAAGAGGCGCTGCGCGAAAGCCGCGAATGGCTGGACCTGGCGCTGCGCTCGGCCGAGATGGGGGCCT
The DNA here is from genome assembly GCA_964590255.1 of uncultured bacterium. Taxonomy (GTDB): domain Bacteria; phylum Armatimonadota; class Hebobacteria; order CAIYQO01; family CAIYQO01; genus JAKIYB01. The sequence continues at coordinate 14,204 of CAZPYA010000055.1, read as the reverse complement.
GGGAACTTGATATACAGGCCGGTCAACGCACCTTTGACGCGCAGGTATGCACGAGATGCTCGGCATCGATCCGGCGACGTTTACCGGCACGGAGGATGAATTTTTCGCGATCGTGCATCCCGATGACCGCGCGCAGGTGCGGGCGGCGCAATCACGGGCCAACGACGGCGGGGCCGTTTACGCAGTGGAATACCGTGTCGTATGGCCGGACGGCGCCATCCGCCATATCGCCGCGCGTGGACGCGTCCTGCGCGCCGATGACGGCATCCCGCTGCGCCTCATCGGCATCATTCAGGACGTGACGCCGCAGAAACAGGCGGAAGCAGAGCGGCTGCTGCTGCAGCAGCAGCTCATTCAGGCGCAGAAGCTGGAGTCGATTGGCCGGCTGGCCGGCGGCGTGGCGCATGATTTCAACAACATGCTGGCCGTCATCATCGGGCACGCGGAATCGGCGCTGTTGACCCTGGCGGACGATGCGCCGCATGCAGATGATTTCCGCCAGATTCTCGCCACCGCTCAGCGCTCCGCCGATTTGACCCGGCAGTTGCTGGCCTTCGCGCGCAAACAGGTAGTCAGTCCGGTCATTCTCAACCTCAACGATACCATCGCGGCCATGCTCGCTATGCTGCAGCGCCTCATCGGCGAGAATATCCACCTGCTCTGGTACCCGGGATTCGAAATCTGGCCGGTCAATATCGATCGGTCGCAGGTCGACCAGATACTTGCCAATCTGGCGCTGAACGCCCGTGATGCCATCACCGGGGTGGGCACGGTCAACATTGCGACCAGCAATATCATCTGCGACGCGGCGATGGCCGGCGCGCAGGGCGTGACGCCCGGCGCCTATGTGCGCCTCACCCTGCGCGACACCGGCACCGGTATCGATCCCGCGGTGCTGCCGCATATCTTCGATCCCTTCTATACCACCAAAGAGCTGGGACGCGGCACGGGATTGGGCCTGGCTACCGTCTACGGCATCATGGTGCAGAACGGCGGCGCCATCGTGGTGGATAGCGAGCCGGGCGCCGGAACGGCCTTCCACTGTTATCTGCCGCGTAGTGCCGATGCCGAGAAGGCGGCGATTCCTGCGTCGCCTGAGGCGGTGCGACCCGCTACCGGCACGATCCTCATCGTCGAGGATGAAGCGGCGATCCTGCGCATCGCGAGGAGCTTCCTCGAACGGCTCGGTTATACCGTGCTCACCGCGGACCGGCCGTCAGTCGCCTTACAGCTCGTTCGGGAGTTCGACACGGCCATCGACCTGCTGATCACCGACATGATTATGCCGGAGATGAATGGGCAGGAGCTGGCGGCGACGCTCTCCGTGCTGCAACCCACCATGCACCGGCTCTTCATGTCCGGCTACACCGCCGATGTCATCGCCCGCCAGGGCATCAACGACGCGCAACTGCACTTCCTGCAAAAGCCGTTTTCGCTCACCCAACTGGCGGCCACGGTGCGGCAGATTCTCGGCGACTGACTCGCCCGGCAGGCCGGCGCAGGTTTGTCGGCATGTGTCCGCGGGTAGGAGGAAGGTACCGGCTTAGTGTATGCCCCCACGCTCGCGACGACCCGTGTATTGTGCCCGCGGCCGGTGAGGGAGTCATGATGATGCGCCCATGCCGATGGTTGGTCCTCTGTCTGCTGCTGCTCGGGGCCCTGCCGCTGCTCGCGATCGAGGTCGATGTTACGCCGGTGCCGACCACCCCGGAGGTGCCGGTCGAGATCGAGAACGTGACGCCGAAGGCCCCGCCCAGTACCGGCGCGGTGCAGGTGGCCATCGTCACCGAACAGACCGGCAACCTGTTCACCCCCGGGCAGCCGGTGCAACTGGTGGTGACGCTGACGAACCCCGGCGCGGCCGAGCGCGCTTCACTCACCACCCGCGTCTCCAGTAGCCTGGGCTGCCCCGTCCATACTGACATGCTGGGCGTGAAGCTGCCCGAAAAGGGCACGGTGACACAGGCGGTCGCCTTCGATGACGCCCGCAAGCTGCCCAACGGCCCGTATCGCATCGACGTGGTGGTGGAAGGCGACAAGGCATACGGTTACGGCTGGACGCTCTTCTCCGTCTGGGACGGCCCGGCAAAGACCCTCAACGATACCGTTGGCATCGCGTTGACCGGTGTGCTGGACGATGACCGCGTCGGCGCCGAGCTCGATCTGTTCAAATCCGCCGGGGTGGGGTGGCTGCGCTTCCCGCTCCGCGGTTGGTTGCCGCAAGGCACCGCCGTGCCGCGCGAGACGGCGGTCTACAAACGCTTCATTGGCGAAGCCACCGAACGTAAATTTTCGCTGGTGGCGGCCTTCACCCCCACCACCACCGTGGACCCTGCCATCAACAAAGAGCAGGCGGGCAAGGAATACCGCGAGTCGCTGATGGCGGCGGCGGCCAATTTTGGCCCGCAGGTGCCTTTCTGGGAACTGCTCACCGTGAAGCCCGACCCGCTATACCCTGAACTGCGCGGCATTCGCGCGCCGGAGCTGCTGCTGGGACGCGAGGCGCTGCGCGGCTTTAACAAGAACCTCGTGGCGCTCTTCCCCATCGAGACCCCCTTCACCGCCACCACCATGGACCTTGCCGCGGTGGGCCTGCCGCCGAAAGGCGATCTACTGGGCATCCACTACGACTTCATCGGCCTGCCGGAAACGCGCGACGCCAACCCGAAAGCGCCGCTCTTCGAGCTACCGGGGGTGATGAACACCACGCAGTCGCTGCTGAAACGCATGCCCCCAGTCTGGGTGACCGAATACGGGTTCGACGCGACGAAGGGCGAGCGCCTGCCGGCAGCCGCGCACCAGGCCGCGCTGATGGCCCGCGCCGTTATCCTCAATCGCGTCGCCGGCATTCCACGCACTTTCTGGCGGCACAACGCCGCCGATCAATACGAACTGCCACTCGTCACGAAGGGCATGGCTGCTTCGCCGACCTTCCTCGCCATGCGCACGGTGCTCGAGAAAATGAACGGAATGCGCATGGTGAGCGAACTGCCCGCGCCCAGCGGCATGCATGCCTTCGTCTTCGCCACGGGCGACACGAGCAAAAAACGCCGCAATAAGCGCGTCGCCACGCGCTACATGCTGGTCATCTGGACCGAGCGCGTGCCCTCAGCCGCCACGCTGCGCATCGGCGCCGCCCATGCCAGCATCACCGACCTGTGGGGCACCTCGACCGAGTTCGAGCCGGTGGACAACGCCATCCTCACCACCGTGGATCCGTTTCCGCGCTTCGTGGATATGGGCACATCGGACGCCGTCGAGGTGATCAATCCTTTCGCCCACTTCGCGCCGGCGCGGGTGCTGCTGCAGCCGGGCGGCGACAACGCCTTCACCTTTGAAATGCTCAACGACCCGCGCGTCTTCTCGTCGGCGCACGTCTTCGACATCAACTTCCGCCGCTGGCCGAATACCGAGGAAGTGAAAACTTTCCAGGCGCCGTTCAACTATCAGTATGACCGCTATTCCCGCACCTTCCCGCTGATTATCCCCACCAACGCGCGGAAAGGCCAGATTTTCGAGGTGACCGCGGAGATCAAAGTCGCCACCCGCCGCGTGGGGATGCTTACGTTGCCGGTGTGGTACACGCCGGAACCGCGGTAGGGGAGGGACAGTCCAGAGTCCAGAGTCCAGAGTCCGATAACTGGGGACTGGAGACTTGGAACTGGAGACTGGGGAGATAATGTTACCGCGTCCAGTGCCCCACCTGCTCCCGCACCGCGGCGTCGACGGCGAGGATATCGTCCAGCGTGGGCGTGGCAACCGGCGTGTGGGCGACGAGGGCGCGTTCCACCAGGCGGGGGATGTCGAGGAAGCCGATCTTTCCGTCGAGGAATGCGGCGACGGCGACTTCGTTCGCCGCGTTGAGGCAGGCGGGGGCGGCTCCGCCGGCGAGGGCGGCCTGCCGGGCGAGGGCAGGGCAGGGGAAGCGGCTGAAATCGGGCTCGGTGAAGGTGAGGGTGCCGGCTTCCATCAGGTTCAGCGGCGCCCAGTTGTGCGGCAGGCGCTCCGGGTAGCCGAGGGCGTATTGAATCGGCGTGCGCATGCTGGGCACGCCCAACTGCGCCAGCAGCGAGCCGTCGCGGAACTCCGCCAGCGAGTGCACGATGCTTTGCGGGTGGATGACGATGTGAATCTCCGCCAGCGGCACCCCGAAGAGCCAGTGCGCCTCGATCACTTCCAACCCCTTGTTCATCAGCGTGGCGGAATCGACGGTGATCTTCGGCCCCATGCGCCAGGTGGGGTGGTCCAGCGCCTGCGCGGGCGTCACGCCAGCCAAGTCGTCGATAACGAGGTGGCGGAACGGCCCGCCGGAGGCGGTGAGCCACAGCCGCGCCAGCCCGGCGCGGTGCTGACCCTGCAGGCACTGAAAAATGGCACTCGGCTCGCTGTCCACCGGCAGCAGCGTGGCGCCGTGGCGCGCGGCGGCCGCCATGATCAACGCGCCGGCGGCCACCAACGGCTCCTTGTTCGCCAGCGCGACAGTTTTACCAGCTTCGACCGCGGCCATCAACGGCCGCAGGCCCGCCGCGCCGACCATGGCGGCCATCAGCAGGTCGCAGGCGGGGTCGGCGGCGATCTCCAGCATCCCCGCCAGGCCAGCCCGCGCATCGATGTCCGTCCCGGTCAGCGCCGCGCGCAGCGCCGGCAACAGCGCGCTGTCGCCAATGACCGCCGTTTCCGCGTAGTAGCGGCGCGCCTGCGCCGCCAGCAACTCGACATTGGAGCCTGCCGCCAGCGCCCGCACGCGAAAGCGCCCGGGAAAGGCGTCGATAATGTCCAGCGTCTGGCGGCCGATGGAGCCGGTGGAGCCCATGATGGTGACGGAACGCATGGTAAACTATATTCCCTGCCCAGCGGCGTCTCCCTTTTGCCGGGCAGGCATTTCGCGGCAGGCGTGGAAAGAAGACGGCATGGACGGCGCGGCACGCATTGAAACGACGCTCTTTATCCTGGAACTGGTGGGGGTGGTGGCCTTCGCCATCGCCGGGGCGCTGAAGGCCATCGAACGCGAGATGGACATCTTTGGCATCCTGGTGCTGGCGGCGATCACCGCGCTGGGCGGCGGCATTATCCGCGATCTACTGGCGGACCGTCCGCCGGTCAGCCTCACCCAGCCGTTGTATTTCGCCACCGCCATCGTCGGCGGGTTGCTCACCGTGCCGCTGGGCAGCTTCATCACCCGTTACCGCGACTGGCTGAAGATTTTTGACGCGCTCGGGCTTGCCGTCTTCGCCGCGCTCGGCGCGAATGTCGCCCTCGCCGCCCATCTGAACGTGCTTTCGGTGGTGCTTTTTGGCCTGCTGCCCGGCATCGGCGGCGGCGTGCTGCGCGACCTGCTGGCCAACGAAGTGCCCATGGTGCTGCGCCAGGAAGTCTACGCCCTGGCAGCGCTGATCGGCATTCTTGCGCAGTGGGGATTGGCCATGCTCGGCGTCGACCTGCTCATCGCCGCCCTCATCGGCGCGTTGGTCACCGTCCTCATTCGCCTGGCGGCGATCCGGTTGAATCTGAATTTGCCGCGGGTGCGGATGAAGTAGGGGTTAGGGGATAGGGGACAGGGGTTAGGGGTTAGGGAGGGGGTCTATAGGTCGGAGTCGGATTGCCTATACGCCCCCTCACCCCCTGCCCCTCTGCCCGAGGAGAGGGGAATATTATAAAGCTCCCTCCCCCTGTGCACGTAGTGCAACGAAGGGCACGGGGGGAGGGTTGGGGACATACGCGCTGTGTTTAGCCAAAGTCGGCCCCCATCCCCCGCCCCCTTCCCCCGTGCCATCGGGCACAGGGGAAGGGGAGTACGGTGCAGCATACCGGAATGCCCAGCGGCAAAGAAGACGCCCGTTCAGGTATAACGCAGCGCGTATGTGGGTTGGGGAGGGGGGCCGATGAGGCACGCCGGTCGCGGACAATTCTACGGCTCGACAGAGTCGCGCCCGCCCAAACAATCAGTGAAGTCTCGATTACGATTACGAGTCAGTGTTTATCGCTGCAGCGTATTGGACATCGGGCACGGCTCGAATTGTTCGACGCCGTGGCAGTTGCAGCCGGCGCAGGCTTTCATGATCGTGGGGTCGTGGGTGGGCTCGATGACGGAGCCGGGGGGAACAACCAGGAAGCGTTCGGGGTCCCAGCGGCCGTCGAAGAAGTCATACATCAGTTGGCGGTCGCCTTGCACTTCGTCGTATTGCCAGCCGAGGAACTCCGCGCAGTCGCGGGTGTAGGCACGGTCGAGGTTGGCGGTGGGCAGGTCCCAGTTGATGTAGGTGGCCCAGCTATACTCCTTGAACCACCCCTGCTCCATCTCCATGAGGAAATCCGCGTTCTCCTCGCCGTATTGCTCTCCATAGTGCCGACGGGTGAGCTCGTAGCGCGCGCGGCTCGGTTGCATGGTGCGCTCGATCCATCCGGAGCTGTACCAGTAGATGCCGCGATGGGTGTCGAAGTAGTCGCGGTACGCCTCCTTGGAGCCGAGGAGCAGCGTGACGCAGTCGTGGCCGCGGGGGATGACCAGCGGCACGGTGTGCGCGGTGAGGCCGACCACGCCATTGCTGCACAGCGCGTAACCAAGGAGGATGGCGTCGTATTTTGACGGCGGCAGTTCGCGGGTGTTCGCGGCGTCGACCTGCTCGGGGCCGGGGTCCAGCCGGTCGATCTCCTGCTGCACCCGAGCGCGCAGGTCGGCGGGGGTGTTGTGCAGCCCCTGCGGCAGCATCACGAAATCCAGCACCGCCCGCGCGTGAGCCGCCGCCAGGCAGCTCTCGCGAAACAGCACTTCACAACCGAGAAAGGCGTACCGCACAGGGCCTCCCGAATCTACATGCCTTCCTTCGGCGCAAGCTGCGGGGTGATCTGCTTTTTGTCGTTTTTGATCGCCTCATACGGGAAAGGCCAGTCCTCGCCGTAGCCGGCGTGCGGCGGCATGATGTTCCAGCCCATTTCCTTGCTGAAGTAGAAGCGCATGTTCAGGGGTACCACGGCGCAGGGGCCATACGCGTTCGTCACGCGCTTGTATGGGCCGGCGGGTTCCACCAGCTTCTCGGGCAGTTCGAAATACATCTCCCCGGTGACCTTGACCCAGTCGCCGGTGTCCATCGGCCAGGGTTGCTTGTCGATGGTGGTGATTTTCCACCCATACAGCTTGTAGCGGAAGAGGGTGTCGTAGAAGGACGGCGCGAATTCATTGCCCATGTAATATTTTGTGAGCCGCGTGATGTCCTGGTTCTGGATGGCCGTGAAGAACGAGTCGAACGTTTTGCGCACTTTCTGGTTCTGCTCGATGGAACTGGCCGCGAGGACGTAGGCGATGACTCCAAGGACCGCGACGACGGCGATCCAACTGTGATTACGGCGCGTCTTCATAAGAATTGCGACTCCTTCACGGCAAACAAGCGACAGGCTTGCCGGTAATAGTATGACGAATGGTATAATACGCGATGTGGCGCCGCGGTTCCTGCCTGCGCCGCCAAAATGCTCACGGTATCGGGAGCTTGACGGCAGATAATCGGAACCTGGAACGTATAAATTCCGTGTTACCCCGCCGGGCGGGTGCTTAATCGCCGCGCGTGAGAGACGGAACCCGGAACGCGTTAGATCGTCCGGGAAAATGGGAACAAATGGAACCGGCAGCATTGCCGGGAGGCCGGGCGCTGCCCGGCATGTTTATAAAGGAGTACAGATGAGAACAACGTTCGCGGGACACCTCGTTGCCGAGGGATTGCACTTTGGCATCATTGTCAGTCGTTTCAACGATCTGATTACCTCCCGGCTGTTGTCTGGCGCGGAAGACGCGCTGACCCGGCACGGCGTGAGCCTCGATACGCAAGTGGACCTCGCCTATGTGCCCGGCACCTTCGAGGTGCCGGTGGTAGCGCGGAAGATGGCGATATCCGGACGGTATCAGGCGATTATCTGCCTGGGCGCGGTCATCCGCGGCTCCACGCCGCATTTCGACTATGTGGCGGCGGAAGTGTCGAAGGGCGTCGCGCAGGTGTCGATGCAGACGGGCGTGCCATGCATTTTCGGGGTGCTCACCACCGACACCATCGAGCAGGCGGTGGAGCGCGCGGGTACGAAAGCCGGCAACAAGGGCTGGGACGCGGCGGTGGCCGCGATTGAAATGGCGAATCTCATGCGGACGTTGGAGGAATAGGGAGTATGGACGAACAACATTTTCAGGAGCAGCAGTCGCCGCAGGCGACTGAATATGCGCCGCCACGGCGGCGCGGGCCCGGCCTGGGCGTGGTGGTATTCGTCGCGCTCCTTTTCGGGCTGATTGCCGGCATCGGCGGCACTGTCCTCACCTTCTGGGCCGTGCAACAGGGCTACGTGCAGTTGAATCTGGGCGGCACCACGGAAACCAGCGCCGGCACGATTCACAACGCCCCCGTCGTGGGGTCAGCCTCGCTGCCGAACTTCATCAACGTCGCGAAGAACCTGAACGATTCCGTGGTCTACATCAGCACGGCGAGCGCCGTGGCGGTGCCGAATTGGTATGGCGGCACGGAGAACCAGATTCGCCAGGGCCTGGGTACGGGGATGATTGTCAGCCAGGACGGCTACATCCGCACCAGTTTTGATGTGGCGGGCAACGCGCAGCAGATCGTGGTGACGGTGAAGGAGCCCGGCGGCAAGCGCGAATACCCGGCAAAATTCATCGGCGGCGACGAGCAATTGGACCTGGCGGTGATCAAAATCGACGGGAAAAACCTCAAGCCGGTCACCTTTGGTGATTCCGACAAGCTGCAACCGGGCGAGTGGGTGATGGCCATCGGCAACCCGTTCGACTTCGATCACACCGTGTCGGTGGGGGTGGTGAGCGCATTGAACCGCTCGCTGGATACCGAGTCCGCCACGCGGATGCGCAACCTCATCCAGACGGATGCGGCCATCAACCCGGGCAACAGCGGCGGCCCGCTGGTGAATCTCAACGGCCAGGTGATCGGCGTGAACACCGCCGTCTACGTGGGCAACGGCAACGGCCCGCAGGCGAACAGCATCGGCTTCGCCATCGCCAGCAACCGCGCGAAATCCGCCTACGAGCAGATTCGCAAAACTGGGCGCGTGCAGAAGCCGTACCTGGGCATCAGCTACAAGGAGATCAACGCGGCCGCGAAAGCGCAGTTCAACCTGCCGGTGGCCGACGGCGCGCTGGTGGACGCAATCTTCCCCGACGGTCCCGCGGACAAGGCGGGCGTGAAGACCGGCGATATCATCGTGAAGGCGGAGGGCCAGGCGCTGTCCGAAAAGGACGCGCTGGGCGTGTTCATTGCGAAGAAGGGCGTGGGCGATACGCTCGAGCTGGAGCTGATGCGCAAAGCCGCGCTCGGCTGGACGCGTAAAACCGTCACCGTGACCATCGGCGACGCGCCGAAGTCGTTCACGAACTTCACCCAGCCGCGCCGACAGCCGCAACCGCAACCGCAGCCACAGTTCCCCTTCGGCTTCTGATCACGGCACATGTGTTGAATGCGAAGACCCCGCTCCTTGGAGCGGGGTCTTCGGCGCCTCTAGTCAAGCCCGGCGTTTTGTGGTTTCATTACCGGCGTGGAATTACGGCGGTTGATGCTGGAAGGTTTTCGCAATTACCCCGCGCTGGTGCTGGAGCTGGGCGCGGGGATGCACGTCTTTGCCGGGGCGAACGCGCAGGGGAAGACAAACCTGCTGGAGGCTGTCTACCTCACCGCGACGGGCCGCTCGCCGCGCACGAACCAGGAAGCGGAGATGATCGGCTGGGATGCCGAGGTGGCGCGGGTGACCGGCGAATTCGAGAGCGCCACGCGCGGCGCCTTCACCGTGGAGGTTTCGCTGGGACGCAAGGGCAACGCCGAGGACGGCAAGCGCGGCGGCACAGCGCAGAAGCGCATCAAGGTGAACGGCGCCCCGCGCACCCCCGCCGATCTCGCCGGGCTGGTGCCCGTGGTGCTCTTTTTGGTGGAAGACCTGGAGATCGTGCGCGGGGAGCCCGCCCGCCGGCGCGACTTCCTCGATAACGACCTTTCCGCCATGAGCCGCACTTACGCCTGGGCGCTGCGCCAGTATACGCGCGTGGTGGAGCAGCGCAACCGCCTGCTGAAGGATATCCGTGATGGCCAGGGAGACGCCGGCGAGTTGTGGGCGTGGAACGATCAACTCGCGCTGTACGGCGGCCGGCTGATGGAAATGCGCCTGCGTTTCCTTGCCGATCTCAACCCGGTGAGCGTGCCGGTTTACCAGGGGCTCACCGCCTCGTCGCAGGGGATGTCGCTCGTGTATCGCCGCGAGTGGGGCGACCCCGCGGCCGCGCCCGACACCCGCGACGCGTATACCACCTTGATCCTCGACGCGCTGGAGGAGGTGGCCGCCGATGAAATGCGCCGCGGCAGCAGCCTGGTCGGCCCGCACCGCGACGATGTCACCTTCCTGGTGGATGGCAAGGACGTGCGACAGTTCGGCTCGCAGGGCGAGCAGCGCACCGCTGCCCTCGCGCTGCGCGTGGCTGAGTTCATGTTGCTCACCCGCCTGCTGCACGAGCCGCCGGTTCTCCTTCTCGACGATATCCTCTCCGAGTTGGACCGCACCCGCCGCGCCGCCCTGCTCGACCACCTTGCCGCGGTGGCGCAGGTGATCGTCACCACCACCGATGTCGACGCCGCCGGCCTGCCCGCGCGGCCTGACGTTACCCTCTACCGCGTGGCGGATGGCACGGTGGTGGAAGGGAAAGCATAGAGGTGACTGATGACTCCGAAAGAGCGCGTGCGACAGGCGTTGGCCTTCCATGAACCCGACCGCGTGCCGGTGGGGGAGTTCGGCGTCGACTTCGAGATGGTCTCACGTGTCGTGGGGCGGCCTAGCCTCTACCGCGGGCGTTTCCTGGAAGACCAGGCGCTGGCCGATGGACGCTGGGACGAGTTGGCGGAAGATTATTGCGTCGATCTCGCCGAGGTGGCGGACGCCTTCGGCTGGGACTTGCTGGTGCTCACGCTGTTGCCGCCGAACGCCGGTACATACAAATCCTGGCAACTGACCATGGACGGTCTCTACACTCGCGGTGACAGCGTCTTCTGCGCGCGCACGCCGCAGAACTGGATGCTCGGGGTGCGCGACGATCGTCCGAAGGGTGATCCGGTGCCGCCGCTGGAGTCCATCATCTACCGCGAGCCGGAGTTGCCGGACGCGTCTTGCTTCACCGCCATCGATTACCACATCAACCGGCTGGCGGAGACGCATTTCCTCATCCTGCGCTTACCTATCGGCATCGACTACCCCATGTTCGGCCACACCCACGAAGAAGGATTGATGAACCTGCTGGCGGAAGAGGAAGTTGTCGACCGCTGGATGACGGTGCAGCGCGAGCAGGCAGTGACGCTGACGCGCAAGCTGTTGCTGCGCTGCCCGCGGGTGGACGCCGTGCTGGAAGGCGTCGACTATAGCCACAACGGCGGCCCGCTCGTGTCGCCGGAGCTCTTTCGTCGCTGGGTGCTGCCCGGCATCACCGCGGTAGCCGACGAGGCGCACCGCCACGGCAAAGCGGTCATCCAGCACGCCTGCGGCAACAACTGGCCGCTGCTGGAGATGTTCGTCGAGGCCGGCACCGACGCCTACCAGTCCATCCAGCCCTCCGCCGGCATGGACATGCGGCGGCTGAAGGAGCAGGTCGGCGGGCGCATGACGCTATGGGGTGGGGTGAGCGTGGAAGCGATGATCAGCGGTACCCCCGACGACGTGCGCCGCGAGACACGCTACGCCCTGCGCCACGCCGCGCCCGGCGGCGGTTTCATCGCCGGCGTGTCGCACTCGCTGGGCGTGGGCTCGCGATACGAGAACTATCTGGCCATGCTGGAGACGCTGCGCGACGCAGGCAGCTATCCGATCCGAGGAGCAGATCATGTCTGACATCACGGGCTTTCGCCTTTATCAGGACACGCACTACACCGTGCAGCCCTGGCCGTTCGCGCGAGATTGGCGCGCGGTGGTCGCCGAGTTCCCGGCGGAATTGCCGGGCGGGGTGGGGGATTTCGCGCAGTTCTGTCCCGACGACCACTACAACCGCACCCACGGCCCCATCGCCCACGCCCACTCCTCGGTGCGCAGCGAGATGGCCGTCTACCGCGACGGTGACGCCTTTGTCGTGCTGATGCGCCTGTGGGACGGCACGCCGCTGCCCGAGCGGTATGCGAAGCGGAATGGTGACGGCGCCTGCGTCCTCTTCATGGCGAACCGCGAATCCGACGACGGCCGCTACATCGGCATCGATCCCGACGGCAACTCGCAGGCGCTGCATTGGAGCGGCCTGCAGCCGGACTGCTCGGAAGTCGGCATGCGCACATCGCTGGCGCCGCAAGACAGCTACGAGGCAACCGCCGCCCGGGCGGACGGCTGCTGGACCGCCGGCTTCCGGCTGCCAATAGGCCATATTCCCGGCGTGGCGGGCGATCCGGCGACGGTGGCCTTCACCTGCGGCCGGCTGTGGGGCGAGAATTTCGAGCACAGCGCCTGGGCCACCTCGCTGGTGTGGGCGCCGCAGCCGGCGGAGATGGGCGTGCTGCACCTGGACCGTTGGACGCGCACCGTGCCGTATCTGCGCCGCGCCGACCTTCAGTATGATGCGGAGGTCGAAAGCGGTGAACTGACGCTGACCATGGGCGGGCTAGCGGCGGGGGAGACGGCGCGAGTGAAGGTGACGCTGAACACCCATGCGACCTCGCTGGATACGCGCTTCGACGGCGTCGCCGGCACGGTGGCGCTGCCGTGGGCACTGGAGGACGGCAGTAATTACCTGATGGTGAAGGTGGGCGACGCGCGCACGGTCACCTTCGACTGCGAAAAATGGTCGGGGCACCGCCTCTTCCCGAAATATCCCTTCGCTGATCCGCTGCCGGATATGGCATCGCTGCAGGCACAGTTCGTTACCTGGCACACGCACAAGGAGGCTATCTACGTGGAGCCGGGCATCTGGTCGAACCTTATCATGAAGGCGTACGGCTACGATCACAACTGCGCGTTTATCATGGAGCCGTATGCTTATGCCTGCCTGTACCTCGACCGCCAGCCGATCTACGAGCAGCGGGTACGCGAGGCGTGCGACCGACTGGTGCGCGAGCAGTCGCCCAGCGGCGTCTTCCTCTGCTACCACTTCAGCGCCAACCCGCAGCCCTTCGAGGGCGGCGCCTTCGGCCACGGCTCCGCCAGCGAGGCGCTCTGCCTGGGCTACCGCGTCCTCGGCGACCCGCGCTACCTGGAGGCGTCGCGCCGGGCGGCGGATGCCTATCCCCTCTACGCGCTGGAGAATAATACGAACTACATGGCATTCGTGCTCTGGCACCTCGCGGAGCTGTCCGAGTTGACCGGCGAGACATCGTATCTCGACGTCGCCGCCTGGTATGCACAATACGGCATCATCCGCGGCATGAACCCCTCGGGCACCCACCCGGGGCATAACTACTACTCCGCCTACGGCAACATCACCCTCAAAGGCCTGGCAAAGTTGATCCGGCTGCTGCCGGACAGTCACCCGTTTCATCCCGTGCTCAAGGAACGCATCCTGCGCTTCACCAACCAGATGCTTGCCCGCCAGCGCGTCAATGGCCTCTTCGACGGCCACAACCGCATGTATTACGGCTACCAGCACACCCTGCCCGGCCTCTTCGAAGTGGCGCGTGCCCTTCCCGAAACCGCTTCCGTTCTCGAACCAGTGCTCGTCGCCATGCTGAATGCACAACCGGCTTTCGACTATAAACAGGAAGGGCTGGATCTGACGCTGATGGCGCGGTATATCATGGAGAAGGGTGACGATTGATCTCCCACGGCAAGTGATCCGACGGGTATGGTCCGGCTCGCGCCTTACCCCCGACCTGCCCCCGACTTTGGTGTATTTGTGTCAAAACCGGGGGTAAGGACACCTGTAGGATTGTATTATGTCACTTACCAGCCGTTGAAACGGCTGGCTAGATTCAGTCGTCCCAACGGGACTGACACGGTTCGTTTTCGTTGCCACAGTTCAGGTGGCAGTATAGCAGATATAGCGGTTTATGACAAGCATATGTTTGTATTGCTTGAACCTTGATGAGAAGAATTTGAAGATTTGCTTGATTGGCTGCCGCAAGAGGGGTGGTGTTGAGAGAACGGCGCGCTGGCTGGCCGCAGACCCCACCCCGGCCTGAAGGCCACCCCTCCCCCTGCTAGGCTCATCGTGACCCACAAAGTGCGGTTACGTCTCCGGGGGGTGGACT
>CAZPYA010000054.1:0-34298 GCA_964590255.1 uncultured bacterium | reverse complement strand
AGGTCGATGATGTAGATCCCGTTGCGCGCGCCATAAATGAAGCGCTTCATCTTCGGGTTCCAGCGGTGGGTCTGGTGGCCGAAATGGACGCCGGCCTCCAGCAGCTCTTTCATGGATACCAGTGACATGGTAACTCCCTTGGTCCCGACGCAGTCGGGAAGATTAAATGTGTTTGCAACGTCAGAATTGCCCGGAGGCTGCTGCGGCAGGGAGTGAATCATGCCGCGCTATCGGTCGCAAACCGAATAAGTATAGGCAAATGGCGCCGTGCGGTCAATACCCGCGTGAGGATGACAGGGCGGCAAAGTGAGAAGGTGACAAAAAAGCACATATAGCAGACATCACCTCCTCACCCTGTCTCCGTGTCATCGTCTTACCATGCATACGCCTCCGGCGCCGCGCCGCCGGGCCCTGGGAAGATATCATCCAGGCGCGCGAGGATGTCGGGTTCAAGCGTCTCCGCTTCCGCGGCGATGGCGTCGTCCAACTGCCTCATCAGGCGCGGGCCGATGATGGGGGCGGTGACGGCCGGCTGGGCGAGCAGCCAGGCCAGGGCAACGACGGCGGGCGCCAGGCCGACCTCGGCGCAGAGCGCTTCATACGCTTCCAGGGCAGGACGGTGTTTCTCGATGCGCTGCTGCATATAGTCGCCGTGGCGTCGGCCATCGGTGTTCTGTCCGAGCACACCGCCGAGCAATCCGCCCGCCAACGGACTCCACGGAATCACCCCCAGGCCGTAGTTCTCACACGCCGGCAGCACTTCCAACTCTACCGCGCGCTGCAGCAGGTTGTACAGGCTCTGCTCGGAGACCAGGCCCATGAAATGGCGCGCCGCGGCCCGCTCCTGCGCCAGGGCGAGATGCCACCCCGCGAAGTTGCTGCTGCCGAAGTACAGCACTTTCCCTTCGCGGTACAGTTGTTCCATCGCCTGCCATACTTCCTCCCACGGCGCGTCGCGGTCGATGTGATGCATCTGGTACAGGTCGATATAGTCGGTCTGCAGCCGCCGCAGGCTGGCCTCGCAGGCCTGTTTGATGTGGCGGGCGGATAGGCGCGATTCGTTTGGCCGCTCGCCCATTTTGCCGTAGACCTTTGTCGCCAACACCACTGTGTCGCGGCGGCTGCCGCCAAGGGCGAACCAGCGCCCGATGATCGCCTCGGTGGCGCCCGGGCCCATTTGCCGTCCGTAGACGTTGGCGGTGTCAATGAAGTTGATGCCCGCCTCCCGCGCGTGGTCCATCATGGCATGGGCATCCGCTTCCGGGGTGAACGGGCCGAAATTCATCGTGCCCAGGCACAGGCGGCTGACCTGCAACCCTGACCGGCCGAGATGGGTGTAGTGCATGCGAGACTCCTTGGTACAAGCGATACGTTAGCATACCATACTGGCGACGCTTCGGGGGGCGGGCGTATCAGGAGCGCGGCGCGAGGGGGGGTGGGTCGGAGTTCTGATACATCGCGTAGGTATTTTTACCGCGGGCTTTGGCCTGATACATGGCGTCGTCCGCCCGGCGGATGAGCTGCTCGGCGTCAATGGCATCATCCATGGTGCCAGCGATGCCGATGCTGACGGTGATGGCGATAGTATTCCCGCCGAGGGCGATGGGCGTGGCGAAGGTGGCCAGGATGCGCTCGGCGCTGATGGTCGCGGCATCCGGCATGCTCAGGTCGGAGACGATGATGATGAATTCGTCGCCCCCCATGCGCGCCGCGGTGTCGCTTTCGCGGATGCAGGTGCGCAGGCGCTCGGCAATCACCTGCAGCAGGTGGTCGCCCACCGCGTGGCCCAGCGTATCGTTCACCGCCTTGAAGCCGTCCACGTCCAGGTAGAGCACTGCTACGCGCGTCTGCCGGCGCCGGGCGCGAGCCAGCTCCTTCTGTAGGTGGTCGTTGGCCAGCGCGCGGTTGGGCAGGCCGGTGAGGTAATCGTAGTAGGCCATCGCGTTCAACCGCTCCTGCAACAGGTGGCGGTCAGTGATGTCGTGCAGCACCAGCAGCCACCCGCGCCCGCGGGGCAGCATGCTCGCGCGCAGGTCAAACCAGCGCTCCGGCTCGCTGTCCCGGGCGATCTGCACGATATCGACCCCGCCGCTGGGTTGGAACACGCTCGCTGGCAGCCAGTCGGCGAAGAGCGTCTCCGCCTCGCTGCCAAACATCTCGTGCATCGCGCGGCCGAGCACGGCGCGCACCGCCGGGTTTGTGTCGATGATGCGCCGGCGGCTGTCCAGCACGATCACGCCGTCATTCATGCTCTCGAAGATGGCATTGCGCGCGATGGGCGAGAGATCGATGAGATGGAAGTAGCGCAGCGCGACGAGCAGGCTGGCGCCGGACACGGCGAAGGCGATGGGCGTAAGGTCGAACCATTTCAACGGACCGAGGCGCAGCACATAAATGATGTTAACGATGAGCGGAACGAGCGCGATCATCACCAGTATACTCGCCTGACGCCGGTAAAACGGCGCCATCTGCCGCACTGAGAGGGTGATGAGCACCAGCGCGGTAGCTACCAGCAGCCAGGAATTGCTAAGATGCACCCAGAACCACGGCCCATACGTGATGCGCCAGTAGGGGGGAAGGCCATTCAGGTCGAGTGTATAATCGGCATACATCAAATGATGCAGGCCGTTCGTCCAGATCATCAGGATGGTGGCAATGGGGATGAGCCAGAGGAAGAGTTGCCAACGGCGCGAAAGCCAACTGTCGCGCTGCAGGTATTGCATAATAAAGAGGAACCAGGTCAGCGGGGTGGTGGCGATGCCCAGGTACTGCACCTGGCAGGCGAGCATTTTACCGGAGATGGTGTTGGACAGCATCTCCATGACACAACCGATACACCAGACGGTGACGCCGCTCATCAGCAGCGCCAACAGTTTCGCACCCGGTGTCTCGCGCATGCGCAGCGCAAAGCCGACCGAGATCAGGGCTAATCCGGCTGCACAGGTCAGCAGCAGTAGATAGAGGTGATGAATCCAGGATTGCATATCAGATGTATAATGGGAAAGTTCTTAAATATTCTACCATACTTTTCTCGATTGCGGCAGCAATCCGTCAGCGAGTGCAGTTCCGTCAGAGTGCACGCTGCATGAATTCCCCTTTGCGATGGAAGCGACGTATCAGTGAACTCATATCGCTGACGTGCCATGGTGCGGATAGCATCAATCGTTGGAGAGGAGACCGGGGGGTAAATGGTGATCGAAGCACATCACTACGCCATCCGGGTTGATGCGGTAGATCGCCCCGACCGCGGCAACCGTCTCGCCGCCCGGAAAGGCGATCAGCGCCGTCAGGCGCTGGCCGCGCAGAAATCCGGGCACGCCATACGGATAAAAGCGCACGCTGTTCGGACTGATGTCCGCGACAGAGTATTCGCCGGAAGGCAAGCACACGCGCGGTCCGGCATCGATATCGCGGAATCGCATACGGGTCGCGTCACGGCGCTCTGCTCGTTGGACGATAGCCACGTCAGCACTCCAGTGTCGGAAAAGCGGTAAATCTATCGTAGCACCAAGTCAACCTTCCCGCTGTCCTTACAGGCGTCATAATCGTGCAAATGTCATACAGAACCACCAACGGCGCGTGATTCCCACGATCACGGCTTCCCGCGCCCGTCGAACCAGAAGGTGCGATACTCTTCGAATGCCGTAAACAGCGCGTCGATATTCTCCGGCGGCGTCGGCGGATAAATGCCGACCACCAGCTCCAATCCGCCGCGTGGCGCGCCCAGCGTGCGCACCGCGTCCTCCACCAGCGCGTGTATCTCCGCCGGCGTGCCGAACGGCACCACCGACTGCCGGTCGATGTCCAACCGGATGCAGATGCGGCCGTCCACCGCTGCCTTGATCTCCTGCAGCCCATTACACAGGTCCTGAGGGTTGCAGATCGTCACGCCGGCGTCGATCAATTCGTCCATCAGCTCGATCATGTGGCCGTCGCTGTGCAGCAGCACGTGCTTGCCCGCCGCCCGCGCCGGACCGAAGATGCGCTGATACGCCGGGGTGATCCATTTGCGGAATGTCGCCGGACTGATCATCGACGCCGTCTGCGTGCCCAGGTCGTCGCCGGCGCTGATGGCGTCGACGCCAATGTCGAGATACTGCCGCACCACCACGCGGTGATAATCGACCAGTAGATCGATGAGCGCCTGCAGTTGCGGCTCGTCGGCGCCATAGTCCTCCATCAGGTTTTCGAACTCGCGCAGATCATACAGCCGCATGAAGAGGAATCCGTGACCCAACTCGCCGAAGGTCGCCCGTCCGGCGACGCGCTCCGCCTCGGTCCCCGCGCGTGTCTTCGACCAATCGCGCGTCCCCCAGTCGTCCTGCGTCAGCGGGTCCGGCGCGCGATACGCGGCTAGCTTCGCCCAGTCGTCCAGCGGATGCCCGTAGGCGATACCCATGATCCCTTCGATGTTGCGGTGCCAACGCACCCCCCAGTTGTCGGTGGTGTCGACGTCGATATCCACCCACCCGTACTCATTGGTGACCGGGTATTCGCGCATCCCCTTCTGGAAATTTGGAAAGAGGATCGGGTGGCGGGAGACCACGTCCTCCAGCTCCGTGCCAAGCTGCAGCCACGACGCGCCGGAAATCACCGGATACACCGGCATCCACTCCGGCCCCGTCATTGACGCATTCCGCAGGAAGTTTTCACGTTCGGTCAGTGGCATCGGTCACTCCTTCGGGTCGCACAAATACTCCGGACTCTCCCCCAACCGCACCGTCAGCGTATTCGGGACCATCAGGTCGGGCCGGTGCTGGTGGCGCAGATAAGTGCTCTCGACGTCATCAGGGTTCATCCAGCAAACGCGCATATCATTACTCAGCACATACGCCGCGTTGCGCACGAATCCTGCTCCCTCCGCGGCAATCGGCGCCGCGCGGCGGCCGTCGGCGTAGAGAATCTCCAGAAAACGGATGCCCAACTCGCCATGCGGATACAGCGTGACTCGCACCTGGCCGTCCACCGGCACGGGGAACGGCAGGGCGAACGGCTTCAACCGGAACGCGGCACTTCCGCCGTCATGCCCCAGGCACACCGTTTGCCAGGCGCCGTCGGCGTCAGTTGCCTCGATGACCAGCCGGCGGAAGCACCAGTCGACGTCCGTACAGTGCAGCACCAGATAATCTCTTTCCAGGCCGGTCGCTTCGCCGGCGTCGAGATGGGCCAGAAACGCCGTGATCTCCCCGTCCAGTGCTTGCATCGCCTGCAGCGTCGACGAGGTTTGCTCCGCGGGTCGATATCGCGCCCACAGCGCCGCTTCCGCCTCGCGTAGCCGGCACAGTGACTCGTGCAGCACGCGCAGGCGGGCGGCCGTCTGTTGCGGCGGCACACGCCGGGGGTGGCGCAGCGCCTGATACCAGCCGCTCATCACCTCGCGCAGGTTCCGCGCAAACAACTCGCGCGCCAGGAGGTGCGCCTCACAGGACAGTCGTTCCTGCTCGGCGTGCGATCGCGTCTCGGCGCCGTATGTCTCGACGGTTTGCAGCTTCCGCGCCAGCGCCGGCACGGTCGATAGCTCATCTTTCGGCAGCGGGGCGATATACGATGCCAGCGAACCGCTCACCAGACCGCGGTGGCGGCCATTGGCCGGGTCGATCACCGCGCAGGCATCGGCGGCGGTGGCGCCGAAGCGCATCCACGCGCGCGATGGCTCGAAGGTATCCAGTTCCGGCGCATAACCCTGCCAGGCGCCGCTGGCGGCATATTCAATGCCGGTGCCCTCGCACTCAAAGAATGTGCGGCTCAGTTCCCAGATGGTGCTGTTGACGCCGAGTACGCCCGGCTGGCGGCCATACGCATTCAGGAACTGCGCCGTATGCGAGCTGGCCCCGTAGGGTGCCAGCACCACCTCGTGTCCCGCGCGCAGGAAGATGCCGGTGGTGTCCTCGGCGCGCCAGTGCATGAACGCATTCAACGAGCGCCCGTTGCGCGTGGTGTATTCCCAGTCCATCACGATCAGCGACGGGTGCAGTTCCGGCAGGCGTTCCGGCCAGTAGAGCATCTGGTCGCCCCACAGCATCGGCCGCTTGCCCGCCTGCACCGTCAGTTCCGCCGCCCAGTTCACGTGCTCCATATATACCTGCGCCATGCCGCCGGCGTCATACTTCGGCCGGCAGAGCGAGCACATGCCAAGCTGATGACTCTCGTCGCAGGAGATGTGGAAATATGGCGATGGGCTGATGGCAAACCACTCGCCGAACATATCTTCCACCAGGCGGCGCGTCTCCGGCAGCGCCGGGCAGAGGCTGTTGCCGGCGCTGTTGTAGCTGTCGCGCACGCCTTCGCGGCCTTCGTTGAGGTGGGCGTATTCCGGCTGGTTGACGATGAAATGCGTGTGTCCCAGGTTCGGCACAATGGGGATGACGTCCATATGCCACGCGGCGCACTGGCGGACAAATGCCGCCGTCTCCGCCATCGTCCACGCGCCGGGCGCGGCGAACTCGGGGTGGCTGTCGTAGCGGATGCCGTTTTCGACGTAGAGAAACACGGCATTCATCTTCTGAAGGCTCATCCGGCGGCACACGTCCAGCGCGTAGTCTATGCGCTCCACCTGCCGGCCCAGGTCGAACTGGAAGCCGCGCAGCGGCAGCGCCGGGTAGTCGACGATCTCCACCGCGTCTACCCCGCCGGCATGATCGATCAACTGCGCTAGCGTCTGGACGGCGTAGAACAGGCCCGCTTCATCCGTGCCGGTGAGCGTGATCCCCTCGTCCGCGACGCGCAGCAGATAGCCCTCGGCCGGCACTCCCGCGCCGTTCCACCCCGCCGCGCGCCACAGCACCGGGTCGATGGCGGCCGGGGCCACGCGCAGCGTTATCGCCGGCCCGTGGCCTGTCCGCGCCACCGGCAGTTCCAACCGGCTGCGCTCGCGAATCTGCTCGGCGCACTCCGCCGCGCAGCGCAACGACGCCGCATCGTCATCCGGGCAGGTGATGCGCCAGTGCGGAGACAGGGAGACCGCGCAGTCGCGTGCGCGCACGAGACGAGGGACGGGGGACAATAGCGTTGACATGTGGTACTCCGTGAACAACATAACAGGCTACTAACACAGACGCCGAGTCTGCGTAAAAGTTTCATTGCGTATTGCCGGTTCGTGATTCCACCGCATACCGGTTGCTTCCCGAGGTGCCTGCTGCCGGCTTCCCGACACAGCCCTGGTTCGCCTGGCATGACAGGCATGACTTGCGAATACGACATAACATGCTGACTTTGCATAGTTTTTCAACGAAACCGCGCCGACGCACGTCATGACGTGACGGAATTTGAACGCTCACTCGTCGGAAAAGTCATACCATACTCGAAGACGCGCACGGCGGCGTCTGAAGAGCGAAACAAATCATGTCACAAGGAGCGGGCATGCAGATGATGAGAATCTATGGATGGATCGGCATGGCGGTCTGCCTGCTGGGACTCGGCGGCTGCGGCGGTGGACCGAGCGAATTCCCCACAGCCGCCTTCACCATTGTCACCGAACTGCACGGCGACGGCACGGCCGTGCGCGTAGACGCTACCGGGTGCAGCGACGCCCAGGACGGCGCCGACGCCCTGCTGGTGCGCTGGGACTGGGAGGGGGACGACGTTTATGATACGCCGTATACCCCGGCCAAAGCCACCGAACATGTCTACCCAAACCCCGGACGCTACACCATTGTTCTCGATGTGAAGGATAGCGCGGGGAATTGCGCGCAATATCGCAGCGGCCTGGAAGTGAGTCCGCGCATCACCCTTTCGCCATCGCAAACAATGCTCTCCATCGGTGAGCGCGCGCAATTTGCCGCTACGGTCACCGGCATTGCCGACCATACCATTACCTGGATGGCCACCGGCGGCGCCATCGCCGACGGCCACTATACCGCCCCCGATGCCGCGGGCCGGTATCGGATTACCGCCCTCTCCGCGGTCGATCCCACCGTCGCCGTAGCTGCCACCGTGACCGTCGTGTCCGGCAGCCTGGATGTGGAGGTGCAATAGCATGATGCGCACAGGATTAATTGGATTCGCCTTGATTGGACTGGCCATGCTCATCGGCTGCAGTGGCGGCGAGAAGGCATCCGTCACCTCATCAGCCCGGTTGACGATCCACTGGCCGGAGCGCACGCGGCTCATTCCCGCCGCCTGCGCCAGCATCCGTGTGACGCTGCGCAACGACCGCGGCTTCGAAACGAGCCAGACCGTCGACCGCCCGGAGAACGGCATGGTGTCTATCGTGCACTTCGAGCCGATACCGGTGGGCGGCTTCACGGTGCTGGCGGTGGCGTATCCCGGCACCGGCGGCGCCGGCACGCCCCAGGCGCACGGCACGGCGGATGTCACCGTGGAACCGGATACGCCGGCTGCCATCGCCGTGACGATGGCCACCACCATCACCCGCCTGGCCATCACACCGGCCACCGCGTCACTGCGCGTAGACGATACCCAAACCTTCCGCGCCACCGCCTATGACGCCGACGGCGCCGTGGTGCTCATTCCCGAACACGGCATCACCTGGTCCATCGACGGCGACGCGGCCAGCATCAACCCGGGAACCGGCCTGCTCACCGGCGTTGCCGCCGGCCAGGCGCAGGTGACCGCCACTGAGACGGAGTCGAACACGACCTCCGCGGTCATCGTCACCGTCACGCCCAAACTCGTCGGAAAAATCGCCTTCCTCTCCACCCGCGACGGCAACTCGGAAGTCTATATCATGAGTCCGGACGGCACCAATCAGCGCCGCCTGACGAATAATGCGGCGAACGACAACGAAATCTCCATCAGCCCGGACGGTCGGCGCATCCTCTTTATCTCCGACCGCGGCCCGAACACCAACAATCCCTTCCATATCTACATCATGGATATCGACGGCACGAATGTGCAGCAGCTCACCGACACCACGGAGGATGACTGGGGGCCGATCTTCACCCCGGACAGCACGGAAATCCTCTTCTTCCGCACCACCACTGCCGGCGACGAAATCTACATCATGGATGCCGACGGCACCAACCAGCGCCGGCTCACCAATAACACCGTCGCCGACGTGCTGCCCAGCATGACGCCAGACAAGCAGTGGATCGTCTTCGAGCGCATGGTGGGGAAAAATTACACCCTCTACCGCATGAAGCCCGACGGCAGCAGCGCCCAGGCTATCACGAACACCGATGTCGACAACTGGTACCATTGTCTCAGTCCCGACGGTGCCACCATCGCCTATACCGAAAGCAACCACATCACCACTATCAAGCTCGACGGCACCATGCGCAAGCAGCTCACCTTCCCCACGACGTATAAGGACCGGCGACCGTGGTACAGCCCCGATGGCGCCTACATCGCCTACGCATCGGGGGTCAACGGCCAGGACGACATCTACATCATGGAGGCAGACGGTAGCAATCCCCGCCGCCTCACCACCAGCGCCTCGCTTGATCACTTCCCGGTGTGGGGACCGTAATACGCGCATCCCATCACTCCGTGGGATTCCGGGACGCCGCGATCTCACCGAGTTCCGCAACCGGCCGCGGGCGCCTGCCCCGCGGCCGGTTGCCAATCGCGCCACCGAGCGGTAGACTATACTCATCCCGTCCGCGAGGTGGCCCATGCGACTCGGAAAATTCAGACTCCCCCGCTATCTCACCACCCTCCTCATCGCCGCGGTGGTCGCCACCATCGCCGTCTCCATCTGGCCGCCAGAACGGGGATCGAACGTGTTGCTGACGCCGCTCCACGGCATGGAATGGAGCGGCTACGATATGATTTTTGCCTGGCAGCCCTACGATCAGGCAACGCTAGACCCCCGATTGGTTGTATTGGGCTACGATAGTGAAAGCGAACGCACCCTTGATCATCAATGGCCTCCGCCGCGCGATTGGCACGCGAAAACCATCGACAACATGCTGAAAGATGGGGTCCGTTTAATCGTCTTCGACGTGGCCTTCCAGGCCGCGACAACCACGAACGCCGATAAAGCCCTGGATCGTGCCCTGGCTCGCGCCAAGGGGAAAGTGGTATTAGCCTGTACCTTCAGCCGGTCAACGAAAGACGATGCTGACGTCGGTATTCCGACGAAAAGCCTGGTTGGACCCTATTGGAACATGGAGCAAGACATCGATCTGGAGGCAAACGCCCGCATCGGTTTCGCGGAGATTCCACGCGACTTGACGCAGAAAGATAATATCTTCGTCCGCTCCTTCATTCCGGTTACCTATCTGAAGGGATGGAATGAACCCGACGAACAAGGCGACTGGGTGCCGTCACTGCCCACCGCCGCATATCTGGCATTGCATCGAATTTCCAATGACAAAATTCGGGTTGATCAACACGCGGTTTGGTTGGGTGACCAGCGCATTCCCCGCACGGGACCAGACGCTATTGATCCGGTAGAAGAATTGGCCAAAGACAAGCATCCGATTCCCAGTACCTACATGGCCTTTCCCGCGGCATTATTACCCATCGTCAAATTTGAGCAGGCATACGAAGGCACATTCAAACCGGGCACGTTTAAAGATAAAATTGTCTTCATCGGCATCACCGGCGCCGATTTGACAAAAGTGCTGAATGAACAACTCGTGACGGCCGCCACGCACTTTCGCGCGTATACGCGCGACCGCAAATCACACTTGATCGCCGGTGTTGAATACCAGGCGCAGGTGATGAACGCCCTTTTGCGCAACGACTATATTCATCAATTGCCACTCTGGCACTTCTGGCTCATCGTTTTCACGTATGCCGTGGTCGCCCTTTTCGTCGTGCGTCTCTTCATGAACTGGCGCGGCCCGGTACTCCTCTCGGTTGTCATCCTAGCCTATATCGGCGTCAGCATCGGCGCGTTCAACTACTTGTATACACATATCCCCTGGGTA
Organism: uncultured bacterium; assembly: GCA_964590255.1. Classification (GTDB taxonomy): domain Bacteria; phylum Armatimonadota; class Hebobacteria; order CAIYQO01; family CAIYQO01; genus JAKIYB01. Next base: position 23,463 of record CAZPYA010000054.1, on the reverse strand, counting down.
CTCCCCAGTATCCTGGTCATGCTTACCGCCGCCACGCTGGCGTGGATGGAACGTGGCAGTCTGAAGAAAAAATGGGCCGGCTACGTCTCCCCGGCGGTGATGCAGATGATTATGCAGCACGAAGGCGAGCTGGGCGCGCGGCGCTACGAGGCGACGGTGATGTTCGGCGACATCCGCAACTTCACCGGCTTCTCGGAAAAGCACACCCCGGAGACGGTGGTGCGCCTGTTGAATATCCACCTGGAGAAATTGACGAAGCATATTTATGACGTCGGCGGCACCATCGACAAATTCCTCGGCGACGGCATTCTCGCCGTCTTCGGCGCACCGCTGCCCCAGGCCAACAGCGCGGTAAACGCCGTGCGCGCCGCCTGGCTGATGCGCGAGGCAGCGAATATCCCCATCGTCGATGAAAACGGTGAGGAATATACGCTGGCCACCGGCTTCGGCATCACCACCGGCCCGCTGGTGGCCGGCCACGTGGGCAGCCAGCGCCGGCATGAATTCACCATTATCGGCGACACCGTGAATCTCGCCTCGCGCCTGCAAGGCGTCACCGGCAAGCCAGATGTCATTATCGACATGCCCACCTATGAGCTGGTGCGCGACCACGTTGACATCGAGCCGCTGGGCGAAGTGACGCTGAAGGGGAAATCGCAGCCCATCGCCTGCGTGAAGGTGATCGCCTGGTACGAGAAACCGAAGGCAACAGAGCCTGAGTTATAGCTCGATAAAGAAAATGTCAGTCCGTAGTAGGACATTGCCGACAATTGTCGAATATTATTACTTGACATGGCTTTTTGTATGCGCACCGTGCCACCGGCCGGCTGCAGCACTTTCGCCATGAAAGGATGGCTTTTTATGACAACCTACCACTCGTCAAGCCGTTTTCTGCTGCTAATCAGTGTGCTCCTCTGCGCGATGGCCGTGCTGGCCCAGGCGCCGGTGGGTACCATCAGCGTCGTTCGCCAGGTCGAAGTCACGACGACCACGGTAGATAAAGGTCGCGACTGGATCACGGCCAAACAGAACCAGGCGATTCTCGCGGGGTTCGGTGTACGCACCATGAAGCGCTCCCAGGCCGAGATCAAATTTAAGGACAATTCCAAGCTCCGTCTCAATGAACGCACGGAGATCTCCGTGCAGGAAGCGGAGAAGATGCGTAAAATCCGCCTGGCGCAAGGCGCGGTCTGGGTGCAGGTGACCAAGGGCGCCAACACCAGCGTCGAAACCCCGTCCTGCACGGCAACGGCGCGCGGCACCACTTTTGTCGTCGTCGTGCTGCCCAACGGTCACACCCGCGTGGTGGTCTTCGAGGGGATTGTTGACGTGCAGGTGGGTGGCACCACCGTCACCGTGCACGAATCGCAATCCGTAGAAACCGGCGACGACGGCCGGCCCGGCGGCACGGAAAACCTCGGGCAGGCCGACCTGCCGGTGGAACTGGGCGGCACCGTGGTGGGCTGGTGGGAAGACGTGCCCAGCGGCTACGCGCTGCAGGTGACCAATGGCACCAGCGTCACCGACGGACTGCGCAGCTCCGCGGTCTCAGACGGCGTCATCAACGACGCCCCTCACTCACCCTTCTACATCTCGGATGCCACCCAGCGCAACGCCTTCCTGGCCGTCGCCAACAGCGATGTCATCCCGAGCGTCCAGAGCATGATGACATATAACAACTGGACGCTGGACCAGTTCAAGGCGACAGAGGGTGATCATCTCCTCACAAACTGGGGCATGCCCACCGCGTCGCTGGAACTCTTCGCCAGCCTCGGCATCACCACGCTGGGCCAGGCGCTTGACGCCATCCTCGCCAACGGCGGCACCATCAGCGTGGAGGTGCGCAGCCGGCAGGTGCAGTATCAGCCGGGCGCGGTCAACGTGCCCTCGGCAAATCTGCGCCAGCTTGATCGCACCCTGTCTTCCACCTCGACGCTGGTCACCGGCCTGGGCCTCGGGCTGATTCTGGACCGCGGTCACTGGAAAGTCGCCTCCCCGCGTCTGGGCGGCATGCTCTACGGCTTTTCGGGCACGCCCGGCTTTATCGGCGGGCGCGGCGAAATCCGCGGCCTCATCGGGAAAACCCGCTACATCCTCGAAGGCAACGCACTGAAGTTCGTCAACGGCCCCGCCGATGACTGGGCGACTCGCATCGGCTCCGTCTCGGTAGTCGAGCGCGATATCACCTCGAACCTTGTCGCCTTCGCCGGCCGCAAGCGCTTCTACCATGGCCCGGTGTTCCAGAACCAGGTGGGCACCCAGCTCATCGCCGACCGCTTCAGCGGCGCCGGCCTCCGTTGGAGCCAGGACCGCTGGTCGGCGGAAGCTGCCTGGCTGTATGACAGCAACCCGTTGGTGGATGGCACCCAGCGCGGCGCCCTCGGCACCGTCACCTATAAGGTAGCCGGCGGCATGGTCGGCCTGCATCTGCTGGAAAGCACCAAGGTGAATGATGGCCACGGCCGTACCGTCAGCTACGCCTTCCCGCTCATCACCGGTCGCCTGGATACGTATGGCGAAGTCGGCACCGGCGTTGACGATGCCTCGCTGCAGACCTACGGCTTCTACTTCCCGTCCCTCTTCCAACTCACCGATATCGACCTCTTCGTCGAATACGGCAACCATGAGGGCATCGGCGAGGCATTCTCCGTGGTCGCCTGCAAAAAGGTGGCGACTGATGGCGAGCTCCGCGCCTACCTCACCCGCATCGACGGCGTCAACCAGGGCGGCGTGGCCGCCATCTGGCGCTTCGGTTCCTACGCGCCCGGCGATGCCGGCGATACCCGGTAACTCGTAACACTGCCCCATCCAGCACCGCGCGCCCCTGCCTCTTCGCAGGGGCGCGCGGTGCTGGTGTGTGCACGGATAAGCGATTACACGCCGCCGGAGTTGGGCATAATAGGCGCGGTGTGCCACCGTCGCCTTGACCGCGCCGGGCATCCCGGTGATAATAATCACGGCACCCTTTTCCGGAGGACATTGGCCATGACCGCACGCCTGCTGTTGATTGCGGCACTCGCGCTGGGATTCGGATGGACCCTGGCACAGGCGGCCGACTTGCGCGACCGCATGCTGCCCGACGGCCGGTTCCGCGAATGGATGCCGCTGCAAAACAGTTGTACCGACAACGCCCTCACTCAGGCCTGGCGCACCCCGCTGCCCAACCTGCCCAAAGGCGCCGAAGGCTACCTCATGGTCGCGTATCACGTCGAGCGCGCCGCGTCAGCGGCGGACGCGGTGACTCGTGCCCAGACGTATGCCCGTCGCGAGCGCTTCAGCGAATATGCCGCGCGCGGCTACACCGTCGGCATGGAAGGCTGGCCGCTGCAGGGGACGCATGGTATCATCTTCACCGTTGGCGGCCTGAATCGCGATGCCGAAAAGCTGTGTATGCACCGCGCCGAAATCTTCACCTTCGCCACCACTGTCGATGACTGGGTGCTATACCTGGAGGTGCGGCAGTCGGCCATCACCGCCGAAATGGAACAGGCGCCGCGCATTCTCAAGCACGCCGGCGGCCGTGAGTTGGGCGAAATTCTCGTCAGCAATGTGCAGATGATCTGGCGCGCCCCCGCGGCGACCGAGACACCCAAACCCGCGCCGGGAAAGCCGACCGAGGCGAAGCCAGCGGAGGCCACGCCGGTGGAGACGCCGAAACCGACGGATCCCAAGCCGGCGGAAACACCGAAACCGGTCGAAACGCCGAAGCCAGCAGAGACACCAAAGCCTGTTGAAACACCGCTACCGGTTGATCCCAAACCGGCTGATCCCACGCCGGCGGAAACACCGAAGCCAACGCAGACGCCACCGTCTGTCGAAATACCGAAACCAGCGGATCCCAAGCCAGCGGAAACACCGAAACCGGTTGAGGCGCCCAAGCCGGTCGAGACGCCCAAGCCCCCCGCGGGGCCACCGCGTTGGCAGACCGCGGACAAGCACCTCTCGATGTCGGTGCCTGATGGATGGACGGCGGCCGGCGAGAACCCCGTCACCTTCACCGCGAAGGGTATCGGCGAGGTGCGGCTGTTTGACGCGGAGCCATTTGCCAATGCGGATGAACGCACCCACATGCTGCAGTATTTCATCGACACCCAGCGCGAGGTGAGCATTAACCGCAAACGTTTCAGCCAGCGGCCGTTCGCCATCAGTGGCGCCGTCGGTCTACAGGTGCGGTATACCAGCATCAGCAAATCGACCATTGTTGCCTACTACTTCGGGAAATCGAACCGCCTCTGGCGCATCGAGGTTGAGTTGCCGGCCGAGGATGCCGCCATGCCGGAAACCATGGCCCGTTGGATCGAAGGCATCACCGTCGATTAAGACCACAAGCACGAATGAGCGAACGTTTACCGCTTCTTAACCTGCTGTTTACCTGATCGGGCCGAAAACGTGAAAAAGTCGTCAAAAATTCGGTACAGTATAACTGGTAACATTTACACGGTATCGACCGTCCCGCGGTGAACGCCGGGACACCTGGAAAGGGGACATGTGTGGCGCACATTCTCATCATCGAGGATGAACGACCCATCGCGCAATCCATTGCGTACAACCTGAAACGCGAAGGATTCGAGGTGACGATTGCTACGGACGGCGCTGAAGGCCTGCGGCTCGCACTCGGCCCGCAAGCCCCCGCGTTGATTATTCTCGATCTCATGCTGCCGTCTATGGGGGGACTGGAGATCTGCCGATCGGTGCGCCAGCACCAGCGCGCCTGGATTCCGGTCATCATGCTCACCGCGAAAGCCGAAGAGATCGACCGGGTCATCGGCCTGGAAATCGGAGCCGACGACTACCTCACCAAACCCTTCAGCATGCGCGAGCTCATCGCCCGCGTCAAAGCCACTCTCCGCCGCCCGGTGGTGGAAACCTCACAGGAGCCGGTGCTCACCTGCCATGGCGTCGAGGTGGACCTGCGCCGCCACAGCGCCTCTAACGACGGCATCACGCTCGAACTGTCGCCGAAGGAATTCGACCTGCTCACCGTGCTGCTGCAGCATCGCGGCCGCGCCATGAGCCGCGACGAAATTCTGCGCTTGGTTTGGGGCGACGAAGGCCCATATCGCGACCCGCACACCGTCGATGTGCATGTGCGCTGGCTGCGCGAGAAAATCGAGCACAATCCCGCCACCCCGGAACGCATTTTAACCATCCGCGGCGTGGGGTATAAATTCGCCGACTGATCGCGCCCCCCCCGGCCCATGATCACGGCATCACTCGCCGTGCCGGCAGGCACTTGACGATTCGCGGCGTGGGGTATACATTCGCACCATGACGATGGGCCAACATGGCTGGCCCCTCCGCTGGCTGCTGGGGGGTATCTATTTCGGAATCATGACCGCCATATTGGGCGGGCTGGCGCTGTATTTTTCCTACAGGGTCGAGGAGGGGCTCATCTCGCGCAGCCTCACCGTGCTGCGTGGCTCCGCGCGCATCGGCGCGGATATGCTCTCGCCCGACGTACAAGCCCTCGCCCAGTCGCCCGATCCCGCCCAGCGGAATGACGCGATTAAAGGCATCGAGCGTACGCTGCGCGGCCTGCATCTGCGTACCTTCGCCCGCCGCGTCGCGCTGCTCACGAAAGACGGCAAGGTGGTCACGCTGCGCCTGACGCTGCTGTCGAAACGTGGCGCCACCCTGGGGCAGAGCGCCCCGCGCTACGCGGAAACGCCGTTCACCTCCATGCCGCAACCCTCGTCGCGCTACGATCCCGAAGTGCGCGACGCCAGCCATTTCAACGATTTAGGTGAGCATCTCCGTCCCAACCCCGCCGCCGACGGCGAACTCACCTTTTACATGGCCGTGCCGGTGCAGATTCGCGAACGCGTCCCCGTGCCGAAAGACGTATTCATCCCCACAAAACTGCCGGTACGCCACCGCCTCGTCACCCGCAATATCTTGCTACTGGCGGTTCCGCTGACAGAAATCCGCGAAACAGTCTCCAGCATGAAGACCGCCATAGGCCTGGCCTTCCTCGCCGCGCTGCTGGTGATGCTCCTTACCACCACCGTCGTGTCCAATACCATCTCGCGGCCGCTGGCCACCCTCAGCGATGCCGCCCAGCGCGTCGCCGGCGGCCACTTGGATGAGCGGGTCCGCCCGTCCGGCATCATCGAACTGGCCAGCCTCGCCGACTCCTTCAACCAGATGTCCGGCCAATTGCAGCGCATTATCTCCACGTTGGCCTCCGAGCGCGCCCAGGCCGAAGCGATGCTCGCCAGCATGGCCGACGCCGTGCTGGTGACGAACCCGGCGGGACAGATACTGCTATTGAACAACGCCGCGGAGAACCTGCTGGCGTTGCAGGCGGAAGCCACCGTCGGCAAAACCCTCTCCGAAGCGCAATTGCACTTCGAAATGGATGTGCTGCTGCAAAAGACGCTCGCTTCGGAAACGCCGCTGCGCCACGACATCGTCCTCACCCGGCCTACCGAACGCTTCGTGGAAGTGCATATGGCGCCGGTGAAGGTAGAGGAGCAGACGATCGGCGTGGTGATCGTGCTCTACGACATGACGAACGAACGCCGGCTGGCGCAGATTCGCCGCGACTTCGTCGCCAATGTCAGCCACGAATTGCGCACCCCTGTCACTTCCATCCGCGCCATGGCCGAAACATTGCTGGATGGCGGGCTGGATGATCCGGAGATGGCACGCGATTTTCTGGGGACCGTTACCGCCGAAAGCGAACGACTCACCGCGCTGCTCGATGACCTGCTGCACCTGTCGCAGATCGAGTCCGGCCGGCGCCACCTGGCCGTCGACACGCTGGACCTGGCCGAGCTCGTGGATCATATCGCACAGCGGCTCATCGCTCCCATCACCGCGAAAGGCCAGCGCCTGGTGCTGGATATTCCCACTCCCACGCCGGCGCGGGCCGACCGCGATGCGCTGATCCAGGTCCTCATCAACCTCATGGATAATGCGCGGAAGTATTCTCCCGAAGGCGCAACCATTACCGTGCGAGCGCTGCAGGATGAGCGCCACACCTATTTGCGCGTGTCCGACACTGGCTTCGGTATCCCGCCAGAGGAGCAGGAACGCATCTTCGAGCGCTTTTATCGGGTGGATAAAGCGCGGTCGCGCACGCAGGGAGGCACCGGACTCGGCTTGTCGATCGTCAAGCACCTGGTGGAGTTGCATGGCGGGTGGATCACGGTAGAAAGCTCTCCGGGCGTGGGTAGCATCTTCACCGTCACGCTGCCGCGGCAGACCGCCGAGGAGCCCCCGGAGGACGCGGGGGAGCGTGCCTCCGGAACCGCACTGCCGGATGACCGGCAGATGTCTGCCCGGGCGTAAACGTCGCGCCGACGTTTACGACTCGCCCTGGGCTTTTTTACCTTCTTCGATCAGCTCGCGGACCTTCTGGCCGCCCTTGGGGCCGCCTTTCTCGCCGCCTTTATGGCCGATCTCTTCATAGAAGTCGTGCCCGTGCGTTTCCGCGGTTTTCTCGCCGCCCTTGTGGCCGATTGCTTCATAGAACTCGTGTCCATGGGTATCGGCCGTCCGCTCGCCGCCCTTGCGCCCCGCGTCGCGTACGGACATCTCGCCAGTCGTCTGCTTCGATGACTTCGGCATCACGTTCCTCCTTCTCATCTGGAGAACGGGGTACCGTCCGGACCGTTGACCCGGCTTGTCGTGACGTTACGTATTGCCCAGACGGCGCTTGCCCTCGTTGATGAGGTCGCGCACCTTCTGCCCGCCTTTGTGGCCGATCTCCTCGTAAAACTGTGGGCCGCGCTCGTCGCGCACGGTGGTGCCGCCTTTGCGGCCAATTTCCTCGTAGAATGCGTGGCCGTAAGTTTCCTTTACCTTGGTGCCGCCCTTGCGGCCGATCGACTCATAAAAATCGTGGCCATGGGTTTCCGCCGTCTTTTTGCCGCCCTTGCGGCCGGCCTGGCTCACGCTCATGTCACCTTTACTCGCCATGATGCCCTCCTTTCACAGGGTCCCGGAACCGCCAAAGGCGGCTCCGGGACGACAACCATGTCTCCGTTGCGCGGATGGGGCATCCGGCACAACGACGTCATCACGACACGGGGTTAGCGCTGGCCACGGGCGCGCTTGCCTTCTTCGATGAGCTCGCGCACCTTATGGCCCCCCTTCTTGCCGATTTCTTCGTAAAACTCGACGCCATACGCATCGCGGACCTTGAGTCCCCCTTTGCGCCCGGCCTCGCTCACCGTCATCTGGCCTTTGCTACTCGGCTGTTTCGCCATTTCACGTCACCTCCTTCATACAATCGCGGGGTGGCCGCCCCTTAGGACGACTTCCGACCGCTGCTGAGGGCGCGCTTGCCCTCGTTGATGAGATCGCGGACCTTCTGTCCGCCCTTATGCCCGATCTCTTCGTAGAAGGGGATGCCGTATTCATCGCGGACCTTCTGCCCGCCTTTGCGGCCAATCTCCTCGTAGAACTCGTGCCCGTGCCGCTCGGCCGTGGTCTCGCCGCCCTTTCGCCCGGCCTCGCGAACGGTCATCTCACCGGTCACACTGCGTTTCTTGGCATTCGCCATGATGTCACCTCCTCCTTATGGTGGGTCGTGTATCACGGGGGCGCGGCCATCCCTGGCCGCACCCATTCCGCGCATTACATGCGGGGTTAGATCTCACCCCGCGCCCGCTTAGCCTCCAGAATGAGGTCGCGGACTTTGTGGCCGCCCTTGCGGCCAATCTCCTCATAGAACTGCGGGCCATAGCGCTTGAAGGTCGTTTGCCCGCCCTTCTGACCACCCTTCTTCCCGATCTCCTCGTAGAACTCGTGGCCATAGCGCTCGGATGTCGTCTCGCCACCCTTGCGACCCGCCTCACTGACTGTCATGGCGCCTTTCGATTTCTCAGGCATTGATGTCTCCTCCTCTACCGGTATTTCGAAACCAGGTGTGCTGTCACGTTACTTCCTCGCATGCCGAATCGACACCATTCCAACGGCGCATCCTGCGCCGGATTCAGCCGTATCACTTCCGCTGGGCCTTCTTGCCCTCCGCGATCAGTTCGCGGACCTTCTGGCCCCCCTTCTTGCCAATCTCTTCGTAGAACTGGGGCCCATAACGCTCCAGCGTGGTGTCGCCACCCTTCTTTCCGCCAAGCTGGCCACCTTTATGACCCGCTTCGCGGACGGTCATGTCGCCTTTCGATGACTTAGGCAAGACACTCACCCCCTTTCGCGGCGGTCTGCGTAATCCGCTCGATCACCCAGGCCACGATGTCATTCGCCATATTGTGACCGGTTGCGTGTAACACACCCTGCCACAACGGGTTACCATTCACTTCAATTACCACCGGCCCGTCTGGGCCTTCCAATATGTCGATGCCTGTGTAGTCCAGGCCCACCGCGCGCGCCGCGGCCACTGCCAACGCCTCGGTCGCGGCGTCTAATAGGCACGGCTCCGGGGCGCCGCCTTGTGCGAGGTTCGTCCGCCAGGACCCCGGCACCGCCACCCGGTAAATGCTCGCGGCCACCCGCGGGCCCACTACGAAGGCACGGATATCGCGTCCCGGCGTCGGCACGAATTCCTGCAAGTAGATGGCGCCGAATCGCTCCACCAGCACCGGCAGCAGCGCATACCCCTGCGGGGTATCTTCCACCAACTCGATGCCCAGGCCCAGCGATCCATACAGCGGCTTCACCACCGCCCGGCCCCAGTCGCGCAGCACGCCGCGGGCCATCGCCACATCCTGCACCACCACCACCTTGGGGGTGGCCACCCCGGCCAGCCGTAGCCGGGCGCTCGTTTCGAACTTATCGATGGCGATGAGCAGCGCGTTGATGCTGTTCACCAGCACCCGCCCCGACCGCTCCAGCAATTGGTATACGGGAACGAGAAAATCCGCGTTGCCGCGCTCCCCGAATCCCCGCGCCAGGATGTAGCCGTCGATCGTCGACAACGTCACCTCCGCTGCCACCACCGCAACACCGTCGGGCATTACCTGCGCCCCCAACTGCTCGGGACGAATAATCACCGCCTCCGCGCTCCGGTTCACGGCTGCCACCAGTTGCTGGCTATGCCAGTCTTGTTCCAGATACGCCGTGATCACCCCGATGCGCCGGGACCGTCCCATTCGCCCCTCCTTCATGGTAGGCTGCCCTCCAGGCGGGCTTGTCCTCATCACTGTAACTAAAAACTGACCCGACCCACATGCGATGAATAGACAATCGCTGCGCGCTTGTATATATTCCGCGACACGCGGCCGCATTGCCGGTCATCGCGTTACATCGCACATTTCTGTCTGGGCCTTCGCCACGCCCCAGGGGATACCACCCCACACTGGGTAGTATGGGAAAGCCGGGCACCAACGTAACATCACGCCTGTGCACATTTTCGCGCAAAGCATCGCGGCGCTGTCGGCCAAAGCGGACACCACTGGCTCCTGAACCCGACAATGCCCACGCTCCCCTACCGGGTTAGCCCCACCCCCTCCCTGAACCATGGGGTCGCCGGCTCGATGTCGCGCCTGTCGACCATTCCCTGTCCAAGCATCCGACATCGGCGCCCAGTACCCTCGTCGTCTCCACTATACGGATCTCCGGGTGCAGGCCTGATACGCATCCTTTTGTCAGCCAGAAGTTGCCATGGCCCAGAGCAGGAGTTCCGCCGCGCTGTCGCGAAGATTACATGGACGGGGACAGGACCCCGCGGGTATGGCACACTTTCTACCATGGCTGGCGATGGTGGTCATCGCTTTTCTCATTGTGCGCTGGCTGACGGAAAGCCAGACGCTGCCGGTCAACCGCGCGGCGCTGCGGCAGTCCGTAGTGCAGTGGCTCGCCAGCCTGCACCCGGAGACCCGTGTGGTGGAGGCGACAGATGAGCTGCTGCGCCTGCAGGTAGGCGAAACTCTCTGCCTGATGCGGCTGGAGCAATTAGCGCGCCGTTGTGCCGAGCAGCCGGAACAGACGTCGCTGCTGGTGCAGGATGCCGTGCAGACGTTTCTCGCCGCGCTGCCGGATGCCGACGGCCTGCCGGCCGACTGGGAACGCCGCGTGGTTGTGCTGTTGGTGCCGGAAGGCACCGCCGACCCCGACGCGCTGGCCTGCCGGATGCTGCTGCCGGGCGTGGAGATGACGTATGCCGTGGAAAATGGCGCGTCCTTCCGCATGATCCGCGTCACGGAGTTAGCGGAGGCGGGCGTGGAGCCGGAGACGCTGCATCAGTTCGCGCTACGCAACCTTGAGCGCAGTTGCAGCGCGCTGGTGATCGAGGCGCGGGAGGGCGAAGCAGACGGCGAGGAGCTGATGCTGCATTTCCAGACCCGCGACGGCCTGGATGCCGCCCGCCTGCTGGTGCCGACCTTCTTCCAGCGCTTCAGCCCGCGCTTCGACGATGCCCCGCTGCTGGTGGCCATTCCCGGGCGCGACACCCTCTTCGTCGTCTCCGCCGAGAACCCCGCCGCTACCGGCTGGCTGACCTGGCGCTCCCGCCAGGAGCACCGCCGCCAGGCTTACCCGCTGCTTCCCGCCCCGCTGCGCGTCAGCGAGCACGGCGTCGAGTTGGCCTGAGCAGCGACGCCCCTCCCGGTGTCGGGAAGGGCGTCGCGAATCCAACAGGGTGATGTGTTATTCGGCTGATTCGGTATCGCTGCTGCCCAGCAGGTGTTGCGCGGCGTCCTTCAGGCGCTGGAAGGCATTGCGCGGTTTCGCCGGCGGCTCTTCGCCGCGATCTTCGACAAACTCCAACAGCAATTCGCGCTGGCGGGCGGTAAGGTTGGCCGGAATCGTCACCTTCGCTTTATAGAAGAGATCGCCGCGGCCGTGGGTCTGCAGGTCGGGCATCCCCTTGCCGCGCAGGCGGAAGCGTTCGCCGAACTGCGTGCCGGCGGGGATATCCAGTTCGTATTCGCCATCCAGCGTCGGCGCCATCAATCGTCCACCCAGCATGGCGGTAGTGGCGGGTACTTCGATCTCGCAGAGCAGATCTCGGCCGTGGCGCTGGAAGTGCGCGTGCGGCTTCACGCGGATGACCACATACAGGTCGCCGGCGCGCGCCCCGCGGAAGCCCGCTTCGCCTTTGCCGCGCACCCGCACCTTCATGCCGTTCTCGACGCCCGCGGGAATCTCCACTGGGATGTCGTCCGCCCCGGCCACGCGGCCGGTGCCGGTGCAGACGCGGCACGGATCGGCGATGAACTCGCCGCTGCCGTTGCAGCGGTCGCAGGTGACCATGGTGGTGACGTGGAAGCCGAGGATGTTCGTGCCGGTTTGTCGCCGTTGCCCGGTGCCCGCGCAGGCGGGACAAGCCACGATGCGCCCATCGCGCGCGCCGTGGCCGTTGCAGGCGGAACATGGCACGTGGCGGTCGATATGCAGCGTCTTATCGATGCCGGTCGACGCCTCTTCCAGCGTGATGCCCAGCTCATAGGCGAGGTCGGCGCCGGTGGGGTCGGGCCGTCCGCCGGCCATGCCGCCGAAGAAGGCCTCGAAGATGTCGCTCATGCCACCCATGCCGCCCGTGCCGAAATTGTTATAGGGCGAGCCGCCGCCGGCAGCGCTGCCGCGCAGGCCCTGGTGACCATACGCGTCGTATACCTCGCGCTTGTGCGCGTCGCTCAGCACTTCGTAGGCTTCCGCGACTTCCTTGAAGCGCTCGGCCGCGGCCGGGTCGTTGGGGTTGACGTCGGGGTGGTGTTGACGGGCCAGCCGCCGGTAGGCTTTCTTCACCTCGTCCGGAGTGGCAGAGCGGGAAATGTCGAGCACTTCGTAGAAATCGCGTTTGTCGGGCATAGATACCTGCTGCGTCGTCGACCGTTCCCCTCGCGGGAGCGCAGGCCTGGCATGCTCGAACACGCGTCACGAGCGGAACGGCGGTGGGGGGCATTGAACGGGACGCGACTACTCCTCGTCCTCTTCGATGAGCTTCACTTTGCCATCATATAACTCATTGATGGCACGGCCGATCAGGCTCGACTGATCACGCTCGCCGCGGCGGTAGGACTGATCCTTCAATTCGCGCGAGCGCTGCGCAACCGCCACTACCAGGGCATACTTGCCCATGCGGCGAGACAGACGGTCGATATTCACTCTCTGCTGTGGTCGCTGATCAGACATCCGCGTATCGTCTCCTTGCTGTCAGCCGGACCAATGCCCGGCTTTCAAAACACGAATGCACATTATAGAGATACACGATGAAGACTGTCAAGGGCGCACTGCACATCACCCACCCTACCCCTTCCTGGCATTTTTTGCTATACTACGCCTGCATCGCGGCGGCCGCTCGGTCGCTGCCTACCCGTGTGAAGGAGAGGATCACTCCATGTCCGTCCAATCACCCGACCGTTCGGCTGACGAACTGCGCTGCCTGGCGCGCGTGCTGCGTTGCCATGTGGTGCGCATGATCACCGCTGCCAAATCCGGCCACCCGGGCGGCTCGCTGTCCGCGGCTGATCTCATCACCGCGCTGTATTTCGGCAACGTGCTGCGCCATGACCCGGCGAAGCCGCTGGACCCCCATCGCGACCGCTTCATCATGAGCAAGGGACACGCCGTGCCCATCCTCTACGCGGCGCTAGCGGTGTCAGGCTACTTCCCGGTGGAAGACCTGCTCACGCTGCGTAAGCTGGGCAGCCCGTTGCAGGGCCACCCGTCCAAAGCCGACATGCCGATTATGGAAGCGTCCACCGGCTCGCTGGGCCAGGGGCTGTCCGTGGGCATTGGCCTCGCCCTAGCGGCAAAGCTGAACGGCGCCGACTACCGCACCTTCGTGATGGTCGGCGACGGCGAAGCGGAGGAAGGCCAGGTGTGGGAAGCGGCTATGAGCGCCGCCGCACACAAGCTGGACAACCTCGTGTGCATCCTCGACTACAACAAATGCCAGCTCGATGGCCCCATCTGCGAAATCCTCAACTGGGAGCCCGTGCCCGACAAGTGGGTCGCTTTCGGGTGGCATGTCATCGAGTGCGACGGCCACAACATGGAATCCATCCTCGCCGCCTTTGCGGAAGCGAAGGCCGTCACCGGCAAGCCGGTCTGCATCATTGGCCACACAGTGAAGGGCGAAGGCGTCTCTTTCATGGCCGGCAACAATGAATGGCACGGCAAAGCGCCCACCGCGGCCGAATGCGACGCCGCCGTCTGCGAATTGAGCTAACCGCACCGTTCCGCCTCCTGTCCGGGAGGCGTGATAGAAGGAGTTCTAATCATGCAACTCGGTAAAGCGACACGCGAAGCCTATGGGGAAGCGCTGGCGGCGTTAGGCGCCGACATGCCGGAACTGATCGTGCTGGATGCGGACCTGTCCAAGTCGACCATGAGCAAAAAGTTCGCGGACAAGTTCCCCGATCGCTTCTTCAACATGGGCATCAGCGAGGCAAATATGGTGGGGGTGGCCGCGGGCCTGGCCGCCGGCGGCAAAATCCCCTTCGCCTCGTCGTTCGCCTCTTTCCTCATCTGTAAAGGGTTCGACCAGCTCCGCATGTCGGTGGCGTATCAGGGTGAGAACGCGAAGTTCTGCGGCACGCACGCCGGCATCAGCATCGGCGAAGACGGCGTCTCGCAGCAGGGCATCGAAGACGTGGCGCTGGCCTGCGCGCTGAACGGCTTTGTGGTGATCGTGCCGGCCGACGAGCACGAGATGCGCGCCGCGGTGAACGCCGCCGCGCGGCACCATGGTCCGGTCTACCTGCGCGCCGGCCGCCCGAAGGCCCTCGTCGTCTACCCCGAGGGGAAAGACGTCTTCACGATCGGCAAAGCCGACACGCTGCGCAAAGGCACCGACGTCACCATCATCGCCTGCGGGCTGATGGCCGGATCCGCGGTAGAAGCGGCCGACCTGCTGGCCGAGCAGAAGATCTCCGCCCGCGTGTTGAACATGGCCACGGTGAAGCCACTGGATGACGACGCGGTGCTGAACGCCGCCCGCCAGACCGGCGCGCTGGTCGTCGCCGAAGAGCACATCGCCCACGGCGGCCTGGGCAGCCTGGTGGCGATGGCCGTCGCCGCCGGCGCCCCCGCACCCATCGAATTCGTCAACATGGGCAATCGCTACGCCGAATCCGGCACCCCGGACGAGCTGATGGAGAAGTATGGCCTGACAACGAAGGACATTGTCGCCGCCGCCAAGCGCGCCGTGGCGCGCAAATAGTCGCCGTTGAGACTACGACACCCACAACGCCCTCCCCGACCGGGGAGGGCGTTTTTGTGCAACACCGATATGTTCGATCCTGGCCAGTATACTGGGAATAGCTCGGTGTGTTACAGTACCGGGCCGGCCGTCTTCATCGGCCAGAGGCGGTAGGTGATTTTGCCCTGGATGTTGGCGAGCGGCACGTCCGGGCGGGGTTCCCCCGTCGAGGGATCGCGCCAGGAGTGGCTGTCGTGCGAAGCGTCGCGGGCATCACCGAGCACGAAGCAGGCGGTGTAGGGAATGCGGTACGGCGTCTGTTTCCCGGCGGCGTTACGCGGGGGCCAGTCGTATTTCGGCGCCTCGAAGATCTCTGTCACCTGTTGTCCATTGATGAAGATGCCGACGCCTCCTTGAATGACGATGGATTCGCCGGGCAGGCCGACGACGCGCTTCAGCCACGCATCCTTCGTCGGCGGCAGGCCCGCGACCGCGGCTGGCGGTGGGGTGAAGACAATGATATCGCCGCGTCGCAGCGATGCCAGGCGGTAATACAGGCGATTCCCGATGAGCTTATCATCCGGCGTCAACGTCGGCCGCATACTGCCGCTGGGCACGAAATAGGTTTCCATAATGAACGGCCGCAGGAGACCCAGCACGCCCCCGCCCGCCACCAGCGCGAGCAGTAGCGGCGCGGCGACGATGACTGGGTGCGGCGTATGCCATTGTCGCACACGGGTACGCGCCATCAGATCGTGCAGGCTGCGCCGGTCACGGCGCGCGGCAAGGGTGATGATATCCGCGATAGCCAGTACACGTAGCCAGGCGAACGCGCCTACGAGGAACGCCCGCAAGCAGGACGGGGCCACAGCCAGCGGTGCGTTATCTATGGCATCTACGCGCAGGCCAGCCAACTGTTTCCCCACCGTCTGGCGACCGGTGGTCAATACCGTGAAGTAGACCAGCGGCACCAGCATGATGATCCATACCAGTAGCCGACCGGGCGCGCCGGGGAACGCCTGCCACGCGTCCAGCAAGGCGCACAGGCTCAGCAGCGCGATCTGCGCCGCGCCGACGATGGCCAGGTCGATGCACAGCGCCGCTACGCGTAGCCACAGTCCCGCCGGTTGATCAATCGTCGTGTCTGTTGGCTTGCGCCGCACCGTCAGCAGAATCGCCAGCGTGCAAAGGAGCAACAGGCCGATGCCAATACCGGGCAGTATCTGCACTATTTGTGCCCGCGGCATGCGTCACCTCCAGAAAAGTGCTGCCAGAATATTTCGGCGAGACCTTCCGTAATCCCTGTTCGCGAATTGCCCACCGGAAATGGCATCGGATTCGAGCGCATATCCAGCGCCTGACTTACCAAATCATCGCAACCGCGATGCGCATAAACATTCTTCTGAAAAATTGTCGCATTTGTCCCAAACCTGTATTGGCAAGTAAGAGCACGCGCGTTATACTGAATTTACGCTCGATCTTCTTGAGGAATACCTGTCAGCACATCGCGACCGTATTGTATTCAGGAGGCACCACATGCGCATTTCCTCTCCACGTCATGGATTCACCCTCATCGAATTGCTGGTAGTGATCGCGATCATTGCCATCCTGGCGGCGATCCTGTTTCCGGTCTTTGCCAAAGCCCGGGAGAAAGCCCGCACCAACACCTGCCTGAACAACCAGCGGCAACTGGTGCTGGCCATCATGATGTATGTGCAGGACAACGATGAAACGCTGCCGCTGGCAAAAAGCTGGAATGCCCAGCTCGGGTCGAGCTACGGCATCACCGGGAAAAGCTGGGATTGTCCGACCAGCTCGCGCGCCGGCTCGTATGTCAGTCCAGACTACTTTTACGTCGGCGGCTCCTTCCTCTCCGGCATCGCCCTTGGCGATATCAGCCGGCCGGACCGCGCGCCGGCCATCGTCGATTTGAAAGGCACCGCCGATGCCGTACCCTACATCAACGACAACGGCGCCAATGACCCGGATGTGGCGGTCGCACAGGTCGATACACGCCATAACACCGGCGCCAACTTCGCCTACCTGGACGGCCATGTTACATGGATCGCGCAAAAGCGAATCTCCGCCGCCACTTTCATGGGTAGCCTGGGACGCGGCGGACTCTTCAAGCCGCCGATGCTCGGCACGGTGATGAGCTGGTATGCGACACACCCGAACAACTTCTCGACCGTAGACTTTTACAACCTGCTAAGCCAGCAGACCGGTTTCACGGAGTTGAACCGTGTCATCGGCGGGGCGCGCGTCAATGCCAGCACCACGCTGCACACGGCCTCCACCTCGGCCGGCGGCGACACGCGCGACCAGATGCCGTCATGGCTGGATAAATCCCAATCGCTGCCCGCGTCGGAGGTGCAGACCATCCTCACCTTCTGGAATTATTGTTTCAACTGGGGTCCGAGCGGCGGCGCCTTCACGCCCATCAATGGCACCGCCGGCTACGGGACGAAGACGAAAACGTTCGACCTGACATTGGTACCCTCCGTGGACGGCGACGCCAAGGAGATCGCGCTGGGATGCGTACGCGGACGGCCCAGCTACAACACCGCCTACGTGCAGGTCAACAGCATTACCATCGGCACCGGCGTTGAGGCAAAAGTCTATCCCTTCACCGCACAGTGCAACCTGAAGATCAACCATTGGGACGACGTGGGCGTCATCCTCTTTTACGTGCCGTTGAAAGCAAATGTACCTATTAAACTCAACGTCACCGCTTATCAAAGCGCGGGAGACAACGGCGACTCCCTGCAGTATTGCGGCGTCTGGTTTATGGTCGAGGAATGACCGCGCCAACATATTCCCATTAACGGGGCACGGCCAATGTCGTGCCCCGCTCACTGTCCAGGCAGGAGTTGCCGCACCGCGACGTGAATTCAGCAACAACGCCGCCAATAGGAGCCACCATGCGCACGCTACCCATTGATGCCATCATCGCCTGTGCCCGCGGATATCGGCAAGCTGTCACCACCGACCTGGGGCTGGAACTCCACCGGTTCTCGGAGGGGGAACTGGCATACTTCGCGTATAGTGAAGCGGCGCTGGCGCGGGCGCTGTGTCCGGCCGGGGTGGCGCTGGCCTTCGCGACGGACAGCGACCGGCTGGCGGTCTCACTGCGGTTGGGCGCGGGGGCGCGGGACTATGGCTACGTCGATGCCTATGTCGATGGCCGCTTTATCGGCACCGCCGGAGCGGAACACGCCGAAGCGACGCTGGAAACCGAATTCCACTGGGCCACCGACTGCCTGCGCCAGGTGACGCTCTACCTGCCCCACTGCCGCCAGGCAGGCATCACTCGGATTGCGCTGGCGGACGGGGCATCTTGCACGCCGACCCACCGGGCGGAATGGCTAGCCCTGGGCGATTCCATCACCCAGGGGATGGAATCGCGGCACCCCTCGCTCACCTGGGCCTCGACGGCGGCCCGCGCGCTGAACCTGGATCTGCACAACCGTGGCGTCGGCGGACACCATTTCGATGCCGCCAGCCTCATCGACCGACCGGTGGATCAACCGGCGCTGATCACCGTCGCCTACGGCACCAATGACTGGAACCAGGGACGCGCCATCGAGGCAGCGCGTCCCTTCATGTCCCGGGTGCGCGACCTGTACCCCACCGCGCCGCTGGCTGTGCTGGAGCCGCCGTGGTGGGAGGGGGGCGAGGCCGAAGAGAAACACGGCGTCACGATGCCGCAATATCGGGCAGCGCTGGCCGCCATTGCCGCCGACTACTCGGTCGCGTGTTACCTGCCCATGCCGGCGCTGCTGCCGCCAGGGCCGCACTTTCTGGCCGACAGCGTGCATCCCAGCAGCACGGGACATCTCGTCATGGGGTGTAACGTGGCGGAGCGGGTGCGTGAGGCGGCGGGGGTCTGACAGAGCCCCTTGCACCTCCCCACGCGGAGTCGGTGCGTTATGCCTCGATGGCCGCGGTGAAAATGCGGTCGGCGTCCGCGATGTAGGCGGCACAGTCGTCGGGGCTGAGGGGCTTGCTGAAGAGGTAGCCCTGGAAGCGCTGGCAGCCGTGCGCCTGCAGCCCGTGCAGTTGCGGCACGGTTTCCACGCATTCGGCGATGAGGTCGAGGCCGAGGGCCTGACCGAGCACCGTCATCGCTTCGACGATGGCCGCGTTGTTCTTATCGCTGCTGATGTCGCGGATGAAGACGCGGTCGATCTTCAGCGTGCTCACCGGGAAGCGTTTCAGATAGCCGAACGAGCAGTGCCCCGTGCCAAAGTCATCGATGGCAATGCGCACCCCCAAATCGCGCAGTTGCCCGAGCGTCTGAATGGCATAGTTGGTATCCTGCATCGCGGTGGATTCGGTGATCTCCAGTTCCAGCGCGTCGGGAGGCAGACCGGTGGAATCCAGGGCGTCGCGCACCGTCTCGACGATGTGCCGGCGCTCGAACTGGCGGGCGGAGAGATTCACCGCCACGCTCACCTCGTGCGCGCCGTTACGACGCCACTCGCGCATTTGCGCGCAGGCGGTGCGCAGCACCCATTCGCCGATCGGCTCGATGAGGCCGGTTTCCTCGGCCACCGGGATGAAGCGCGCCGGGCTGATTTCGCCATGCAGGGGGTGTCGCCAGCGCAGCAGCGCTTCCACGCCGAAGACGCGCCGTGTGGTCATATCGACCTGTGGCTGATAGGCGAGATACAGTTCGCGCGAATCGATGGCCTTGCGCAGCTCGTTCGCCAACATATGCCGCTCGGATAGCGTGGTGCCCATCTCGGCGGAGAAGTAGCAGTAACTGTCGCGGCCTTGCTCTTTCGCGCGGTACATGGCGATGTCCGCGTTGCGCATCAGGGTTTCGACGCTGGTGCCGTCGGCGGGCGCGATGGTGATGCCGATGCTCGCGGAGATATACAGGTCCTGGCCGTCGATCACGAAAGGTCGCGCCAGCGCCGTCTGCAGGCGCAGGGCGGTAATCTCGGTATCCAGCGGCGGATTCGTGAGACCAGGCAGGATGATGAAGAACTCATCACCACCCATGCGCGCCAAGGTATCGGTCTCGCGCACGCACTCATTCAACCGTTGACTGACGCTCTGCAGCAGACGGTCGCCCATGCCGTGGCCCAGCGTCTCGTTGATTTCCTTGAAGCGGTCCAGGTCCAGCAGGAAGAGGCCAACGGCGGTATGGCGGCGCGCGGCGTGCGCTAACTCCTGCCCGAGGCGGTCCGTGAAGAGGAAGCGGTTCGGCAAGCCGGTGAGATCATCGTAGTAGGCGAGGAAATTCAACCGCGCTTCCGCTTGCATGCGCTCGGTGATATCCATAAACACGGTGGCGAACTGCCCGGGGTTCGGTGCATAGGCCACCACTTCGAAGGTGCGCCCGATGCCCGCCGACTCGCGCGTGAAGTGCATCGCCTCGCCCTGCAGCGCCACCCGGCCGTAGTTTTCGACCCACTCCGGTTCGAGCGTGGGCAGCACCTCGCGCGCGGTGCGCCCCACCACCTGGCGGGCGCTGAGACCGGTAAGCTCCTCAAAGGCCGGGTTCACTTCCAGGAAACGGTAATCGACGGGGATGCCGTCCGCATCGCAGATGATCTCGTGCAGGGCGAACCCTTCGGTCATGGTATTGAAGAGCTGCTGATATTTGGACTCGCTGCGCACCAGCGCCTGCTGGGCATGCCGGTGCTCGGTGATATCGCGCAGCGTCACCATCCACCCGCTGGGACGGCCGTTGCGGTTGAGCAGGCCAGACACCTGCCCCTCGTAATGCCGTGTCTCGCCCTGTGCCGCCCGGTCGATGCGGATGCCGGCGTCATCGTAGGTGGACAGGTCCGGCAGTTCCGGCAGCACCCGCGCCAACGGACTGCCGATGAGGGAGTCTGTCGACAACCCGAGGATGCGGCGGGCGGCCGGGTTCGCGTCAACGATCTGCTGGTTGACATCGACCACGACCACGCCGTGCTCCATGCCTTCTACCACCGCCGCGCGCGCCACCGGCATGATATCGAGCAGGCGATAATGCAGCAGGCCCCACAGCGCGGCGAAGCCGGTCACCACAAAACCGAACGGTGTCAGGTCCAGGTACGGCACCGGCGTCCAGTGCAGCATATAGCACAGATTGCCGATCCACGGCGCCAGCAACCCGATAATGAGCAGCATCGCCTGACCGCGGAAGAGCTGCGGCGAGCGCAGCACCATCCGCACCGCGAGCACCGCGCCGATGAGCGACAGCCCATACGCATAGACCACGTTCACCCAGTACCACGGTCCGGGCGTGGGCACCAGCATGGGGATGCTTCTTCCATCTGACCGCAGGTGTAGCGCCGCATAGAACAGATCGTGATAGCCCAGGCAATCCGTCCAGAGGATGGTGATGGTTAGCGCGGGGATGATGGACGCCAGCAGCAGATTGCGCCGGCGCGCCCATTGGGTGAGGCCGCTGTAGTTGAGCACGAAGGTGAGCCAGATGAGCGGCAGCGAGACGACGGCGAGATACTCCAGGCACGTCCACAAGAGCTTGGCTTGTAGCGTGGGGGCCGCCAACTCACCCGCATAGGTGAGCGCCCATAACGCCACAATGTCCATCATCAAAGCCATGGCCGGCGCGCCGGGAATCGCCCGGCGGCCCCAGGACAGCACCGCCAGGCCGACGGCCATCACCGCCGCGATGAGCAGCGGTACCAGATATATTCCGTACAACAACGCCAAGGGGGTACTCCGCTATTGTGTTCCGGGCACAGTATCGATCTCGTTCCTTAGGGTGCCGGGAGGGTGATGCAGGCGACGCATCCGGCGGCCAGTGCAGGCGAAACGGCAGTCTGGCACGCATGCACCGAGTAAGGCCCAGTTACGTGTTCCATATTTAGTTAGGAGCTTCACATAACTCAATGTTAATTCCCACATGTTTGACAATCACCTCTTTTGCCGGGTGATTGCATGCCGATGCGCCGCTCATCCCCCCTGATTGACACTCATCGTCCCGCTTCTCAGACATATGGCGGGAAAGGTGACCGGCAACATGCATTGTCCGGGGTTATTTTACGGTATGGTGATGGTGAGATGATATGGGCGGATCGGCCTTTCCGGCGCCTGTACCTTTCGAAAGGAGGACCTATGCGACTACACATCCCTCTCATCATGCTGGCAGCGTTGGCCCTGTGCGTGGCCGCGGAGGCCTACCCAACCTTAAGCGCAACCTCGGGGATTCTCGCGGTGCCGACGGCGGTGGTGGTGCCGGCGGGCGACTCGCAATGGGCGGGTGACGCGCTCTTCCAGAGCGACACCACGCTCAATGGCCGTTTTGTCTATGGACTCACCGGTAACATCGAGGTGGGCGTCGGCGCCGTCATCGACGGCGACACGCTGCTGGGCGTGAATGGCAAGCTCCGCATGGGTACGATGCTCGGCGGATTCAACTGGGCGCTCGGGGCCGCGGTTTCCACGGGCGGAGACGCAAACGGCTGGCAGATATATGCCACCGGCACGCGGCCGATTCCCTGGGGCAGCGCGTCCGGCGCAACGCTACTCGGCACCATCGGCCTGAGCCTCACGGACATTGACACCGCCAGTGCGGTGCGGCCATTTGTCGGCGCGCAATTACAGTTGGGCGGCGGAACCGAGATTGGCGGGGAATTCGTCTTCGAAACCGGTGATTTCACCGAATCGATCACGTCATTGCTGGTGCGCCATCGCTTCAGCGACTATATCTCTGGCCAGGTGGGGTTCACGAATGCCTTCGGGTTTACCGGCAACCAGGACCACGACCTGTTCATTGGCTTGGCCTTCACCGGTCGTGCCGACCGCTAAGTCAATGATCCACTCACGACAACCGTCGCGGCAGGATACGTCATCCTGCCGCGGCGGCAAGACGACTGGACGGTTTCGCTGTCGAATAGAGTGAGCGCGGTTGGGGTAGGATACCGGAAACCGCGCTAGATTCAAGCGTTTGACGTGTGACAAGAGCGCTGACATGCCCGGGAATGGCTCCGGGTCGGCAGGATGGGCATGGGCTTCGATTTCTATCGTTTCTGGCTCCCGGTTTCGCTGGCGCTGCATCTGGTGATGCTGCCCGTCCTTGCGCGCGTCTATCTGCCGAAGCCGCCTGCTCCGCCCCGTCAGACCTTGACCCTTGTTACGCTGTCCTCCGTGACGAGCCCGCTGCCGGCCCCACAGAGCTCCCCGCGCACGCCCGCGCCGGCGCCGAAACGCGCCCCGGCGAAGACAGGCATCACCGCCCCGCCAAAGCTGAAGCCGGTGACGGTGAAGACCGCGCAACAGGCGACCACGAACCTGGGCGGGCTGCGCCACGGCGCGGGCGGCATGCGCACGCCCGGCCGGCCGGCCGCTATCCAGCGCGGGTCTTCCCCGGCGCCAGGCGCCACCGGCGGCGCGCTGGCGCGGCTGGCCGCGCCGCACAGCGGGCCATTAGGACGCTACGGCACGCCGGA
>CAZPYA010000053.1:0-34459 GCA_964590255.1 uncultured bacterium | reverse complement strand
GGATGAGGGCGCGCGCGGGAGCGCGCAACGATCCTCGGCATTACTACTCCGGTCGAGTAGTGCTCGTATTCGAACCCGAAACGGCGCTGTGGGCGGCGCCTCCGCGCGGCCCTCACCCCCGCCCCCTCTCCCAATTCTGGGAGAGGGGAGTGAGACTTTTGTCGGTTACAGATTCCGTCACATCAAACACTCACTTCGCTCCCCCATGCTCGGAAAGGAGAGAAGCGACCGATTTCTGGGTAGCATATGGGTACGAGTACCATTTGAGTATAACAGCCCGCCGCGTGTCCGCATAGTCTCGCCGAACGGGGCGGGATGGCGTATAATACGGCGTACGAGTTCGATTGCCTGACAGGTACGGGGACAGGATGTTCATCCGATTTTCCCATCCGCAATATCTGTGGTTGTTACCCATCCTCTGGGCCTTCACCCTGTGGGTGCTGCGCGGCAGCCTGGCCGACCTCGGCCGGGCGCGCGGGCGGCTGGCGGCGGGCATGCGCCTGCTGCTCATCGCGCTGCTGGTGCTGGCGCTGTCCGGTGTCCAACTGGTGCGCCCCACCACTAACCTCTGCACCGTCTTTGTGGTCGACGTTTCAGATAGCGTGCTGAAGACGCCGCAGGCCCGCCAGGAAATTTTCGACTACATTAACGCCGCGGTGAAGAAAAAACGTCCCACCGACACCTTCGCGCTGGTGGCCTTCGGCGCGGAGGCGTTGCTGGACCGCGCCCCGGAAGACCCCGGGAAGGAGATCGACGCGATCATCTCCACCCCCAGCGCCGCACGCACCGACATTGCCGCGGGCATCCAGCTTGCCATGGCGAGTTTTCCGCAGGACAGCGGGAAACAGATCGTGCTCTTTTCCGACGGCAACGAGAACCTGGGCGACGCGCTGGAACAGGCCGCGCTAGCCGCATCGGGCGACGTGCGCATCTCGGTGAAGCCGCTGAAGCGCGAGACGGCGCAGGGCGAGGTGCTGCTGCGCGCAATGACCGTGCCGCCCACCACGAAGCGCGGCACGCCTTTCCAGGTATCAGTGGTGGCTGACGCGCTGACCGAGACGGACGGCACTATCCTGCTGTACCGCGACGAGACGCTGCTGGCGACGAAAACGGTGCATCTGAAGCGCGGCACCACGCTGGTGCCATTCGAGCAGACCGCCCCCAGCGGCGGCATTTACCAGTATAAGGCGGTGCTGCAGGCGCCGCGCGGGCGCGACACGCTGCCCGACAACAACAGCGTCTACGCCTTCACCCGCGTGCAGGGCACGCCGAAGGTGCTGGTGGTGGAGAACGTGAAGGGCGACGCCGCCCACCTGGCGACGGCGCTGCGCGGGCACCAGGTGGAGACGGTGGTGGGCGGGCCCGACCGCATCCCCGCCACGCTGGCCGAGTGCACGCAGTACGACAGCGTGGTCTTCGCCAACGTACCGGCCTGGCGCATGACCCCCACGCAGATGACGGTGATTCGCCAGGCGGTGCGCGACACCGGCATGGGCTTCGTGATGATCGGCGGCGACGAGAGTTTTGGCGCCGGCGGCTATTATAAAACCCCAATCGAAGAGGCGCTGCCCGTCACCATGGAGGTGAAGAAGCAGAAGACGCTGCCGAGCATGACGCTGGTGGTCGTCATCGACGTCTCCGGCTCGATGAGCGCCATGGAAGGCGGGGTAATGAAGGTGAAGCTGGCGGCGCAGGCCGCCATCGCCGCGGTGGACGTGCTGCAGCCCATCGACAACGTGTGCGTGATCGGCTACGACACCGCCGCTATCAAGGTCGTCGAGATGACGCAGGTGGGGCAGAACAAGTCGGGCATCAGCGGGCAGATCTCCAGGCTAGAGCCCGGCGGCGGCGGCATCCTCATTCACCCGGCGCTGGAGGAAGCGCACCGCCTCATCCGCAACTCGGACTCCGCGGTGAAGCACGTCATCGTCTGCTCGGACGCTTGCGACACCGAGGCGTATACCGAGGCGGAGAAGCAGGGCAGCTACGCGATGGCGCGGAAGATGCGCAAGGATAAAATCAGCCTCAGCATCATCGGTTTCGGCACGCCGCACGACCCGGACATCCCGCTGCAGCAGAAAATCGTGAAGGAAAACGGCGGCAACTGGTACCTGGCGGAGCGGCTGAGCAACCTGCCGCAGATCTTCTCGCGCGATGTGATGTTCGCCTCGAAATCGCTGTTGGTGGAAGAACTCTTCCAGCCGAAGGTGGGCCACACCGGCCACGACGTGATGAAGGGCATCGGCTGGGGCGCCATGCCGCCGCTGAAAGGCTACGTCGCCGCCACCTTCCGCGACGGCGCGCCCACCGCCTCGCTGCTGCTGCAGTCGCGCAAGGACGACCCGGTGCTGGCGACGTGGACATACGGGCTGGGCCGCACGGTAGCCTTCACCTCGGACGCCGGCGCGCACTGGGGACTCCACTGGCTGGGGTGGGAAGGCTACTCCGCCTTCTGGACGCAGGCCACGCGCTGGTCGCTGCGCCAGGCCAGCACCTCCGACTTTCAGACCACGGTGAACGAGAATCACGGCCGCGCCACCGTGGTGGTGGAGGCCGTGTCAAAGGACGGCGAGTTCCGCAACCTGCTGGACCTGCGCGCGCACGTGAGCTACGTGGCGACCGGCTTCGGCGACGTGCATAGTACCGAGGAAACGATTCCGCTGGAGCAGACGGCGCCGGGACGCTACGAAACCGCCTTTGAAACGAAGCGGGTGGGCACCTACGTGGTGACCATCGAGGAGCGGAAAAAAGACGGTAAAACGAAGGGGCTGCAAACCTGCACGCTGGTGATCCCCTACTCGCCGGAGTTCCAGCGCGTCACCCCCAACGTCGCGCTGCTGGAGCAGGTGGCCGCCCGCGCGAAAGGCGAGGTGAAGCCCCCGGCAGCCGACCTCTTCGGCCGGCTGCGCTTCGGCTCGCGCACGCTGCGCGACATCTGGCCACTGGTGCTCTGCTTCGCGGCGCTCTGCTTCCTGCTGGACATCGCCGTGCGGCGCATCCTGCTGCCATTCAACGAACTGCTGACCCTGGCGCGCGAAGCGATCCGCACGCGCTTCCCCGTGCGCGAGCCCGCGACTACCACCGGCGCCCCCGCCCCGCGCAGCGCCACCGTCGGCTCGCTGCTCGGCGCGAAACAGCGCAAGCGCGTCGAACTGCCAAGCGTCACCGCGCCGCAACCCCCGCGCGACCAGGGCGGCGCCGCGCCAACGCCCATGGCGCCCCCGACCACTCCGCCCACCCCGACCGCCCCGCCGCCACCGCTGGCCGCGCCCGAACCCTCCAGCACCGCCGGCAGGCTGCTGCAAAAGAAGCGGGAGCGAGGGAAGTAGGGCTCGTGCTGAATGTGTGCTGGAGATGACCTGGCTTGTCGACGAACGCTACTTTACCGAAAGAGAGAGGAATGACGATGACGACCCCTGCTTTCAGCCATCGCGCGTGCTATGTCAACTTCGCCGAGCACTTGCAGAACGCGTGGAACCCCAATATGTTCTTCCCCGGGGCGCCGAATAGCTGGACGCGGGGGGAGTGGGGGCGGTTCCTCGGTTACATCAAGGCGTGCGGGTTCTCGTGTTTCGAGTACTGGGTGGCGCCGACGCTATTTGACCGGCCGGCGCTGCAGGGCGGAGGGATTTACGCCGATTTCGCGGCGACGCTGCGCATGGTGACGGAGGAGGCGCACGCCGTTGGGCTGCAGACGAAATACATCGCCGCGGTGAACACCATCGGGCCGGAGTGGTACTTTGCCTGTCCCAACGACGCGGCGGACAAGGCGCTTATCCGCGACCTGTGGCGGCACTGGGCGCGTGAACTGGCGGGCACCGACATCGTCGGCATCTTCCCCGGCGACCCGGGGGGCTGCAACCGCAATGGCTGCACCCACGAGACATTTGTCGAGCTGGCGCTGGAGCTGACGGGGGTGATCCTGGCGGCGAACCCCGGCGCGCGCATCGAGCTGGGCACCTGGGGCACGCCGTTCTCCGGCTGGGGCACCGACCTGTGGACGATGGAGGGCTGGGACGGCACCTGGAAGAGCATCTTCGAGACCGGCAAGCCGTCTGAGCGCGAACCGATGCACATCTGGAACGGCCGCCCCGACCGCGCCGCGCGGGCGATGGAATACCTGCTGAAGCGGCTGCCCGCCTTCCCCGAGGATATGCTGGTAGCCATCAATCTGGGCTTCGACCCCGACGCCACCGCCACCATGGGCGGCGACGCCCGGCCGTGGGCGCGCGAGATCGGCAAGCTGCGGCCCATCACCTCGTGGGATTACTCGGTGGCGGAGGGTGAACTGATCACCTACCCGCACTGGCGGCTGCCACGCATGGCCTCCCGAAGACGCGAGGAGCGCTCGGCGGCGCCCTACGTGGGCGGGATGTCCTACACCATGTCGCCGAAGTTGAACCTGCTGACGCTCTACGCCGCCGGCGGGCTCTTCCTGAACCCCGACGCCGACCCCGACCAACTCTCACGGGCCTTCTGCGCGCAGGTCTTCGGCGCGGAGCACGCCATCCTCGGCGAACTCTTCGAGGCGTTCGAGGTGGTGCGCGGCTGGGGCTGGTATCCGCGGCGGGCATGGAGCAAAGGCGTGCTGCGGGAAAAATACCGCGAGATAATCGACCGGCTGGAAGCGGCGGACATGAGCGGTTGCGCGCTGCCGCTGTTCCCCGACCCGGAGACATACCGGCAAGATCTACTCTGGTTCGCGCGGCAGTTCCACGCCATGGCCGGCCCCGACCCCGACCGCACGGCCATCCGTGGGGCGTTCTGGCAGAAAGCGCTGGCCATCTACGACCACATCCCCATGTCCGCCGACGCCCGCGCCGACGCCGCGGCGGACGGATTCTCGCAGATCCTCTCGAAGGAACAGGGGTGGGCGGCGCCGTGGTAGGAGTATGAATTATGTTTGCGTATTGATTGACGCTACGCTTGCGTTGTACAATCGCATATGCTGTAAGGATCGGAGTGCACATGACACCAATCGACGCATTACCGTCATACATCAGAGAACATTACGAAGTGAATGAATGGCGTCATGCTTGTGCAATACTGCAATGTGACTATCCTCGCGAGTGGCAAGATATCGTCGAGGTGTTGACAGGCTTTACGCTTTGCCGATCACATATTGCGGAACCGGGTGGGAATATCTCGAATGTATCACAAGTGTTCAATCGTGCATTTTCGGCACATGGGTGGCATGAGAAGAGTTTTACAACCCAGATTGTTGTAGATCAGACTGCCTTTGATAGCCCAACCCATAAAGTCGATTGCTATAAAAACAGGATTGCACTTGAGATCGAGTGGAACAATAAAGATCCATTTTATGACCGTGATTTAAATAACTTCCGGCTGCTGTTCGAGTTGCGTGCCGTCAGTGCCGGTGTCATTATTACACGGTGCGATGAATTACAACAGCTTTTCAATGCATTAGGCCGTGGTTCATCGTATGGTCAGTCTACGACACATATGTCGAAGTTGCTGCCACGGTTAGAAGGCGGAGGAGGTGGAGGATGTCCCATACTCGTATTCGGGATTCGAAGATCGCTTTACAGGGAGAACTCTTAGGCCTTTCTGACGATATCAAAGAGATTGTCCAGGCATCGGCCGCGCAGGAACTGCTTTCACTTACACCATCATGCTTTGGCACGATCCTCGCCGACCCACCGTGGCAATTTCAAAATCGTACCGGGAAAATGGCGCCAGAGCACAAGCGCCTAATGCGTTATCCCACGATGACCCTCGATGAGATTATGGAGTTACCTGTTGCGCGCATCGCCAAGCCACAATCCCACCTTTATCTCTGGGTACCGAATGCCTTGTTGACAGAAGGCCTAGAGGTGATGCGCAGGTGGGGTTTCAATTATAAGACGAATATTGTTTGGTACAAGGTGCGCAGGGATGGGGGACCGGACGGACGTGGTGTCGGTTTCTATTTCCGCAATGTCACCGAGTTGATTTTGTTTGGTGTTCGAGGATCGATGCGTACGCTACAACCAGGTCGACGCCAAGTGAACTTGCTCTCAACATGCAAGCGAGAGCATTCCAGAAAACCGGACGAATTATACGATATCATTGAATCGTGTAGCCCTGGGCCATATCTGGAAATGTTTGCACGACATCAGCGTGACGACTGGTTCCAATGGGGAAATGAGATTTAATGAGTGGTCTAAAACCTCGGTAAGCCACCATTTGTCTTTGTCCGCATATTCTGATAAGAGGGTGGGCGGCGCCGTGGTAGGGGCGTGAGCAATGGGCGGGTGAGCATCCCTGGGCGCGGCTCGCGCCGGCTTCCAGACTCGCTGCTGTTTTCCGAAAAGGGGAACGGTAACGCGGCGCGGTATTAGAAGATAATCATGGACACCCAACCCCTACATCCCGTCTTCGCCCGCGCCCGGGGCCTGCTGTCGACGCAGGGGCGCCGGCGCATGGCGGTGGTGGCGCTGACGACGGTGTTTTTCAGCATCTTCTCGGTGGGGGCGGACGTGGTGTTTCCGCTGTGGGTGACGCAGGAGCTGCACCTGTCAGAGGGGAACTGGGCGGAATTGCGCTCCTTGCGCATGGTGGGCATCCTCGCCGGGGTGCTGCTGCTGGGGCCGTTTTCCGACCGGTTCGGTCAGCGGCTGCTGGGGGCGCTGTCGATGCTGGGGGTAGCGGCCATCCTGGTGGCGCTGTGCTTCGGGCCGGAACGCACCATCTGGATCATCATGCCGGTGTTCGGCGCGCTGGTCAGCACCGCGTTCGTCAACCTCAACACCCTCACGCAAGGCATTTCCAACACGCGGCAGGGATTGGCGAATACCATTTACCGCAGCATCGGCGCCGCCGCCAGCATCGGCGCGCCGGTGGCCGCCACCTGGCTGTGCATGGTGTGGGGTGGCTACCGGCCGGTGTTCCTCGTTTTTGCCGTCGCGCTGGTGGTGTCCGCTGTCATCCTCTGGTTCTACCCGAAGGAAGAGACGCCCCAGCCGCTGGGCCATATCGGGCAGGAGCTGCGGCGGTTGGCGGAAACCTACCTCAGCGCCGCCCGCGAGCGCCCATTGATGGCCTTCATCATCGTCTCGCAGGTGTGGGGCAACCTGCTGGCGGCGGTGGGCACCTTCGCGGCGATTTACTTCACCAAGGAGCTGCACCTCACCGACCTGCAGTTCGGTACGCTGGTCGCCGTCGCCGGAGTGAGCACGCTGCTGGGCACGGTGGCAACCGGCTTATTCCTCGACCGGGTGTCGCTGCGCGCCATGCACGCGGTAGTGGGGCTGGCAGCGGCGGCCAGCGTCATCCTCATGGGGTTGGCGCCGTGGCTGCCGTTGGCGGTCGCCGGGCTCATCCTCTTCGGGCCGCTCGCTACCATGCTCATCGCGCCGACCAGCATGTGGATCAGCCGCGAGGCCGGCCGCAGCTCGCAGACGGCGGCTTTCTCCATCCACAAAGTCGCCACCGCCGGCCTCCTCGCCGTCACTACCGTGGCCCTCGGCAAGCTGGAGGGCGTCCTCGGCATTCGCCTGCTCTTCCTCTTCGGCGGCATCCTGGCGGCCATCAGCGCGCTGGGATTCCTGTTGCTGCGCGAGCCGCCGCGGCCGGGCGCATAGGCGGGAAATGGGTACAGCAACGAATATCCTCATATATGCACCATCGGAGACATGAGTGGCATACGGAAATTCGTTACAGTCCCCATTTCCTGCTTGGTTGTGGCGATCCCGCGGCCGGGGTAGTGCTACCGAAACAGCACCATGCCCACATACGACACGGTGTTGACGCCGTTGATGTATTTGAGGCCGCGCGTTTCGACGAGGGCGCGGATGTCGAGGCCAAAAGCTTCGACGGAGGCCATGGCATCGTCGGGGTGGCGGCAGGGGTCGGGACAGGCGCATTTCTCGCAGAAGTCGCAGCCGCCGCAGCCGAGGGGGAGCACGTCGATGCCGCGGGCGGCGAATGCGGCGGCCAGCGTGCGGATCATGACGTTATGGGCGTGGTGGGCGTCGGCCATGCCCTCAAAATCCCAGGAGTCTTCCAACGCGGCGATGTTCTGGACGAGGATGCCCTGTGGGTAGGCATGCAGGCGCGCCTCAAGCGCGTCCAACTCGCCGAGGCGGGGCGGGCAGGTCCAGTTGCGGCCGCTATTGCCGCAGGCGTTCACCAGGCAAGCTTCGCGCACGGCCTGCTCGGCGCGCAGCGGCGCGGTGTCAACGAGCAGAGCATGGGTGGCCCCGGCGTCGCGGGCGAGGGCCAGAAAATCGTCGGTGATCGTCGTCATATGGGTATTGTACCTTCCGAACGCACGGTTGTCACGCAGGCGCCGGATCGGCGACATCGCACCAGTGTGCCACCCGGTTGCGGCCGTGTTGCTTCGCGAAATAGAGCGCGCGATCAGCCTCGTCAATGAGCTCGGTGATGACGCGCTCGGCCACCTCCGTCTCCAGCGCGATTTCGCTGCCGCGGGAACTGACCCCCAGGCTGATGGTAATGGGCACGGCCAGCGCGCCGGCCTGCACGGGCGTGTCTTCGATGGCCTGGCGCAGGCGTTCGGCGACGATGAGCGCGTCGCACACCTCGGTGGCGGGCAGCAGGATGACGAATTCCTCGCCGCCGTAGCGGGCGAAAAGGTCATACGGCCGCAGCAGGTCGGCGCAGCGCCCGGCGGTCTGCCGCAGCGTCTGGTCGCCCACCAGGTGCCCGTGGGTGTCGTTGACGCGCTTGAAATGGTCGATATCGAGCATGATGCACGCGAGCGGCTGGCGACCGCGGATGGCGCGAGTGACCTCCGCGGTGGCGCGAGCGAAGAAGTGGCGCCGGTTGAAGATGCCGGTGAGCGGGTCTTCGGTGGCCATGCGCTGCATGTCGCGGTACAGGCGCGCATTCTGCAGCGCCAGCGCGGCCTGTCCGGCGAAGGCGGCCAGGCGCTCGCTGTGCCGCGCGGTATAGGCGCCGGTTTCGCACGAGCCGACGACGAGTACGCCGATGATCTGCTCGCCGGCGAACACGGGGGCGCCGGTCCACGAGCCCATGCGCCGCGCCGGATCGGGAGTGATCTGTTGCTCGGCGCAGCAGGGCACGCGCAGCAGGCAGGGAGGGATTTCCTTCAGCAGCGTCTCGGGCGCATCCGCGCCGGCGGCGCGGGCGATGGCGGGGGTTTCGCCGTCAAACCGCAGCAGG
Source organism: uncultured bacterium (assembly GCA_964590255.1). Lineage (GTDB taxonomy): Bacteria > Armatimonadota > Hebobacteria > CAIYQO01 > CAIYQO01 > JAKIYB01. The sequence goes on along the minus strand of CAZPYA010000053.1, from coordinate 25,312 downwards.
AAGGCGACATCGTAGGCTACGACGGAGCGCGCCAGCGCGAGCAATTGGTCGAAGATGACTTCCTGCTCCAGCGAGGCGCCGAGCACCTGTCCCGTCCGTTGCAGCGCTTCGGCGAACTGGCGTTGCTCGCGCTCGGCCCCTTCGGCGCGCTCGCGTTCGTCGATCTCGCGTTCCAGCGCCTCGCGCGCTTGCGCCAGCCGCTCCACCATGCTGTTGAACGCCTCGGAGAAGTCGCCCATGAATTCGACGCGCTGGGAGAAGTCGCCGGCGGCGATCATCTGCGTCTGCCAGGTGACATGGCGCAGGTTGGCCTGCAGCGTCTTCAACGAGCCGGCCAGGTAGCCTTTCTGGGTGAGTTTTTCGTCCAGCTCACCGCCGGCCAATGTCAGGGTGAAGCGACGCAGCTCCAGCAGTCGCGCGTATAGGTTAGCGAACTCCGCATGCGCGGCCAGCGCCGGCGGCGTATCCGCCACCTGCGGGTCGCGCAGCAGCGCGAGGAGCGCGGCGATCGCGGCTTCCAGCTCCGCCGAACATGCCTGGATGTCATCATGCTCGGGCATGCGTTACCCTTCGATGACTTCGGCGGTGAAGCGACAGGTGCGGTCGCCGGTACACCAGCAGTCGACTTCCTTCACCTTGAAGCGGCGGCCGGTGAAGCTTTCCAACAACGCGGCGATGAAGCCTTCGTCGTAGATGCACACCTCGGTGTCGCGCTCGGGCAGGCCGGAGCAGTCCAGGTCTTCGGAGACGGTGAGCACGAAGGACTGCGCCTCCAGGTCGGCCTTTTCCACGCGCAGAATGCCGATGCCCATCTCGCGCAGCACCACCTGCATCTGCTTCACGAAGTCCTGGAAATCGGTCATCGGACCGAAGACGTTGGCGTAGAACTCCCGGCCGGCCAGCGCGCCGGCCTCGTAGAAGAGGCGGTCGGCTTCTTCGGCGCCATACCGCTGTTCCAGCACGTCGCGGAAACAATATTGCATCAGGCGGCCGAGGGCAATGTCACCGAGCAGGTCCCAGGTGAATGCGTATTTGCGTGCGGTCTGTGTCATGATGCCTCCAAAAAACGTTATGTATGCTACGTGCCGCGCTCGTCTATCATACCGATTTCCAGGGGATTAGGGAAGCTGCGGGTAGTCGGCTGAAGCCGGCGGAGGCCAAAATGGATGGTTTCTTTTCGACAGTATGCATACGATGCCGGGTATCGTTGGGCGGGCGAATCAGGAACATGTCATATTTCGGGATAGCACGGGTGTATGATCGGTGAGTAGGAGCATGGCGGAGTGTCGTGATTGCGGTTGAGGGTCGGATGGTTTTGGAAATGGGGCAGGGATGCGGGAGCGCAGCGCGAATATAGTATAGTTCCGCGTATGCGGATGGAGGGATATGCGATGAGCGCTTATGATATCGCCGCCTATTACTGGCCGGCGTACCACAATGAACCGCGCTGGCGGGCGTTTATGCCGGAGGGGATCGGCGAGTGGGAAACGATCCGCAAAGCGAAGCCGAAGACGCCGGGGCACAACCAACCGCGCGTGCCGCTGTGGGGATACGAGAGCGAAAGCGACCCGGCGGTGATGGCGAAAAAGATCGACGCGGCGGCTGACCACGGGGTGAATACCTTCATCTTCGACTGGTACTGGTACGAGAACCGGCCGTTTTTAGAGGACGCGCTGACCCAGGGCTTTTTCAAGGCGCCGAACAACAACCGCATCAAGTTCTACCTGATGTGGGCCAACCACGACGCCACCACGCTGTGGGACTTGACGCGCTCGGAGCGCGGCGAGGTGATCTTCTCCGGCGCGGTGGAACGCGCGCAGTTCGACAAGGCCACCGACCGCGTGCTGAAGTTTTTCCTGAAGCACCCGTCGTATTACACCATTGACGGCAAGCCGGTTTTCGCCATTTACGAGCTGGGCACGCTCATCAACGGGTTGGGCGGCGTGGCGGAGACGCGCGACGCGCTGGACGCCTTCCGCGCTAAGGTGGTGGAGGCGGGCTTCCCCGGGCTGCACCTGCAGGGCATCCTGTGGGGCAACATCCCCGCCACCGTGCTCACCCCCGCCGACCGCACGCCCACCCAGCGCGCCACCATCGAGGCGCTGGGCCTCGACAGCCTGACAAACTACCAGTGGTGCCACTACGTGCGCCCGAAAGGCGACTACGTGGACTGGGCCGAGCAGGCCGTCGCCGCCTGGGAGGGCTGGGCGGAGGAGTTCCCGGTGCCGTTCTTCCCGCACGTCTCCGTCGGCTGGGACACCAACCCGCGCTACGCCAAGCGCCTCACCGAGTTCATCACCGGCAGCACCCCGGAGCGCTTCGCCACCTACCTGCGCCGCGCGAAGGCGTTCGTCGACCAGCGTCAGCTCTCCCCGAAACTCATCACCGTCAACGCGTGGAACGAGTGGAGCGAAAGCAGCTACCTGGAGCCGGACACGCAGCATGAGATGGGGTATCTGGAGGCGGTGAAGAAGGTGTTTTGCACGTGATGGCGCCCTGAAGGGGCCGGTGCCAATAGCCACGGGTACAACCCGTGGAAAGTAAGGATCTAGAGACGTGAGCCCCGAAGGGGTGACAGATCATGCTGTCGCCCCTTCGGGGCTTTTGTCATCTTTTCACTGCCAACCACGGGTTACGCTTGCGCTACACCCGTGGCTAGTTTCACTGGCCCCTTCGGGGCAATTTATTCCCCGCCGATTTCCACCGTCACCGGCACAGCCCAGGTATATGCCATCGCCCCCCATTTCACCGTGGTCGCGGCGCGGGCAAGGAGGTAGTCGGGTTTGCCGGGTTGGGTGCGGGCGAGCAGGTGGTGGGCGTCCGTCTCCAGGCCGGGGGCGGTGAGGCGTTTGTCGGTCGGGTTGTCGACGACCAGCCAGCGTTCGCCGCGAGCGGTCACCTGCAGGGCGATAGCGACGCCGTCGTCGTGGAGAACCTTTACGTTCGCGGCGGCGGCTTCGGGGGCCAGCTCCTTGCCGTGGGGCAGCAGCAGGGAGTCGAACCAGGCGGTGGTCTCCGCCTTCGCGTCGATGATGCGCTGCTGGGCGATGACGTAGGGCGCCGTGGTGTATTGCGGGTTGTAGCTGGGTTCCTTCCAGGCATCCACCGTCGTGCCGGCGCGGGGTGCCAGCCAGAGCAGGACGTAGCGCTCGGGATTTTTGTATTTCCACGCCAGCCCGCGGGGCTCGCGCCAGTACAGGTCGAACCAGTTGTCGCCGGTGGTGCGCGCCACGTCGTAGCCGTGCCAGACAGGGCCGACGGCGGCGTGCAGTTTCTCTGGCAGGGTGAAGCGGTCGCGCACCAGCAGGAAGCGGTTCTTCGCGAAGAGGAAACGCCGCTGCTGCCGCACGCCCCAGCCGTGCGGATCGACAAAATCCGCCCAGGCGACGGTGGCGCGGCGATAGTCGGCGAAGTGGGCCATCGTCACGCGGGTGTCCGGCTCGCCCATCGTTCCGCCGGCGTAGCGCCGCACCACGGGCATGCTCTCGTCCTGGTCCTGCGCGTCGTCGCGGTAGTCGTTGGCGTGCAGCAGCACCGCGCCGCCGTCGGTCAGTTGGCACAGCGCCCCCAGCTCCACATGGCCGTGGCCGTAGGCGCTGAGCAGGTTGAAGCTGGCGAAGAGATCATCCATGCCGTAGCCACTGCGCAGGATGAGCTTTTCCGGCGCCATCGACTCCTCGAAGCGATACCAACCCATGTTGCGTTGCCCGGTGGGCAGCAGCGTCGCCTGACGGCGAGTAGTGACCACCGAGCCGGCGGGCGAGAGGGTAGCGGTGCGAAACCAGAGGGCGCCGGGCGTCGTCGCGTCGCGGTAGCGGATGGCCGCGCCTTTCATGGCCTCCTTCGTGCCCGCCAGCTCGAACGCGGCGCTTCCGCCGCATTCGAGGTAATAGCTGGCGCCGCGCTCCAGCGGCAGGTAGGGGGTGAACGCCTTCACCGCATAGGCCGCGCCGCAGGTGAACGTATCCTGGAACAGCGGCGGCACGGCGGTGGTGGTCGCGTAATCCTCCTGCCATTTCCACAGCTTCACGGTGATGGGTTTCGGATCGGTGCCGCGCGCCTTCAGCTCCAGCTTCACCAGCGGACTGGCGGTGGGGGTGAAGGTGAAGCCGAGGGACTCGGTTTTGCGCGGCGTCCAGTCGACGTCGTCGCGTTCCTGGCGGGCGGCGAGGAGTTCGCGCGGCATCTCCGGCTGCACCGGCTTCAGCGTCTCGTCGGCCTCGATAGACGCGAAGGCCAGGCTGATGGTGTCCTGGTAGATGGCGATGTGCAGCTTTTCGTCGCGCAGGTGGTCGCGGTGATAGGCGAAGATGCGTTGAGCGAGCCAGCGGTACTTGCCGTCGCGCCATTTGGCCGCGGCTTTCTCGAAGAGCCAGATGGCGGTGGGCCATTCCACCGCCCAGCCCAGCGCGTCGCCGAAGCCGGCGTCGGCGCCCAGTGGCGAGAAATGCTGGAAGGTGCGCTCCACCAGCGCCTTGAAGGCGGGGTCAGCCCACACCGCGTCGTCCTTGCCGGAGAGCATGGCATATTCCAAAATATAGCGCCAGCCCAGGTACACGTAGTGGCCGGAGTCCTCGTCGGTGTCGCGGGGCACCCAGAACTCCTGCCACACCTCCTCGGCGTATGCCCGCCACGCCGCCGCCTCCGGAGCGTCGGGATACAGGCGGGTGACCAGCAGGTAGGTGACGGCGCTGCCCAGGCTGCGGTTCATGGCGCCGTGCTCGCGCAGCGGCCAATGCTTGCGCGCGGAGTCAAGCAGCAGGTTTTTGATGGCGGCGTGGTCGTCCGCGGTGAGCGACGGCGATTCGAGCGCCAGCAGGTAGGCGATAGCCGGATACTCCATCCACTCGAAGCCGATGGCGGCAGGGGGATTCGCGGCGCGATAGCGGACGGCGTTGCGCAGGATGGCGGCGACATTCTTCGCATACTGCTCGTCCTTCGTCTCGCGGTAGAGGACGGCGTCGTAGGTGGCGGAGCAATAGGCGTATTTCGCATCGGTGCTGGTGGTGTAGCGGCGAGCGTAGGCCGCGGCGTCAGTGATGACGGCCAGGTAGTCAGCGCGCGTCACCGCCGGGCCGGGTTCGCCGGGGGGCGTCCACGGCAGCGCCGGGTCGGACGGCACCAGCAGTGGCGGCGGAGGCGCGGCTCGTGGAGTGGTGTAGGTTTTGAACCATAGATCCTTGCCCGCGCGGGCGACGTCGTTGATGTAGAGGGTGCCGTCGGGGTACAGGTCGCGGTCGCCTTTGGCGCCCAGCAGGTAGTAGCCGTTGCCGGTGGGCCGGCTGCATTCGACGTAGTAGACCGCGCCTACCTCGACCGGCAGGTTGGGATAAAAGGCGCGCAACTGATAGCTGTCGCGGCCGGTGAGATCGATGACGTCCTCGAAGAGCGGCGGCGCCATGCGCGTGGCCGCCGGGGTGCCCGCCCACTTCCACAGCCGCAGCAGGCCGGGGCGCACGTCGGCGCGGTTTTTCACCCGCAGGTCCAGGCGCACCAGCGGCGTCGCCCGCGGGGTGAAGGTCTGCCCCACGCCGGCGGCGCCTTGCATGGCGTAACCGCTGTCCTCGGCCGTCTGCCGCTGGTCGAGCACCTCCGCGTTGCGGTAGGGGCTTTCCCACAGCGCCCAGTTGCCCGCCTGCCCGGCGAGGGTGAGGAGGAAGCTAGCGGCGAGGATATAGAATCGCATAACGATACCTCGACTGTATGATACCACAGACAACCAGGCGTTGCGGTGCCGGTCAGCGCCGGCTCCAGCAAATGGCCTCGGTATTGGGGGCGAACTGGCGCTGATCAAGGTAGGCGGGATCGAAATCGAAGAAGTAGACGGGCAGCGCGGTGAGGAACGCGTCCCAGTTCTCGATGGCGTTGGTGAGGCGGTAGCGGGCGCCGGCGGCGTCTTGGAAGGTAAGGCGGAGGCGGGAATGGCTGCGGGTGTACCAGGCGGTGATGACCTCGATGTCGTCAACCGGCACGGCGAAGTCGAAGCGCCGGGCGAGCCAGCGCAGCAGTGGCGGGGTGTCGTGATGCACGCGCAGCGCGCCGTCGGCGAGGACGGCGGTCGCGCGGAAGAACGAGCTGGTATGCGCGGACAGTGTTCGTGAGGGCATGGGCATAATCTATGATATCGTACCACATTATTCGCGATGCAGACATTGATGCCGAATTGCTTCCCTGTCCCACCAGTAGATGCTCTTTGATTCATGGTTATCGCTACGCCGACCTGAGCCACCCGTTGGAAACTGTCGGAACACGTATTCTACCAGGGTGAAGATTTTGGTGCCGGTGACGGTCGCGCGGACCCCTCCCCCGGCCCCTCCCCTAACAGGAGAGGGGAGCTATCTGGTGGAAGCGGTTGCATCGGTGGACATATCGTTATGCAAGTGTCAAAGAGCATAACGGGGCTGTATGCGGCATATGCAAGGCAGATTGTGCAGCGATTGCCGAATCTACTGAACGACCACGGGAGTTACCGTGCATACACCGCATAAGCCCCTTTCCAAGGGGCGTAGTTCGGTAGCCCGGTCATTTATGGCCGGGCAGGGGGCGAAAATTTATTCGCCTATCTATTGACAAAACGTTTGTTTTCTGCTATAGTGCCGCCGACAGTACGGAATAACGGCACTCGCTGAGATGTGAGCAACCATCAGGCGGGCGGAAACGCGGGCAGAAGGCCCGGGTTTCCGCCCGCCATTTTTATTGCGGGAGGTGACGGATGGACGACGAGCAGATGGTGCAGGGGGAGTTGGCAGGGGAGCGCGACGCGCTGCGGGCGCGCGTGGCGGAGCTGGAGGGGCAGGTGCAGGCGGGGGACGCCCGCTGGCGCGAGAGCGTGCGGACGGGGTCGCTGTCGGTGGCGCTGCAGCAGGCGGGCTGCCGCGACGTGGAGGCGGCGCTGCGGCTGTTGCCCGGCGAGGTGACGGTGGATGATGACGGCGCCGTGGCGGGCGTGGCGGAGGCGGTGGACGCGCTGAAGCAGGCCCGCGCCTACCTCTTCACCCCGCGCACGGCCGGCGGCAGCGCCAACCCCGGTGGCGGCGCGGTGGGCGACCCGGCGGCGGCGTTCGCGGCGTGGCTGCGGGGCGGATAGCGGGGCTCACCTCTCCCCCCAACCCCCTCCCCTACGCGGGGAGGGGGAGTGATGAGTTTATCTCTGCCGGATTCGTTCTCCTACTCCGCCTCTCCCCCTCCCCATGCAGGGGAGGGGGCAGGGGGGAGAGGTGAAGCCCGGCACCAAACAAGCGACGACGTATTCGACTGATTTGGGACCAATCCCAAATCCAAAATCGTAAAAGGAGGAACCATGGGAACTGTACCGATGAAAGAGGGCGTGGCGGGCCAGGGCGGCGTGTTTGTGCCGGCGCCGGTGCGCCAGGCGATCCTGGGGCGGCTGGGGATGAGTTCGGCGGTGCGCCGGCTCACCCGGCCGGTGCCGATGACCAGCGCCACGCTGAAGCTGCCGCGGCTGACGGGCGGGGTGGCGGCGCAGTGGGTGGATGAAGCGGCGGACAGCGGCGTGGACGCGCCGACCTTCGACAGCCTCACCCTTACCGCGCGCAAGCTGGCGGTGCTGGTGCCGGTGACGGAGGAGCTGCTGGCCGACGCCAATACCGGCATCGCCGAGGTGGTGGCGCAAATCCTCGCCGACAGTTTTGCGATGAAGGAAGACCAGGCCTTCCTCGGCTTCGACGACGGCGGCCCGATCACCGGCCTCTACCAGGAAGCGCTGGTGCCGAAGATCGATTCCACCGCGGACATCGTGGCGGACACCGCCGCCGCGCTGGGCGCCATCGAGGCCGCCGGCTACGAGCCCACCGGCTTCGTGGCCAACCCGAAGGTGAAGGCGCTGCTGCGCGCCGCCAAGGACGGCAGCGGCCGCAACATCTTCTCGCCCAGCGAGACGAGTGGCGCGCCGGACATGCTCTGGGGGCTGCCCATCGTCTTCTCGCGCCAGGTGCCGGTCACCCTGGGAACGACCACGGACAAAACGGCGCTCTTCGCCGGCGACTGGCGCCAGTTCGTCATCGGCGATCGCCAGGACTTCACCCTCACCCGCAGCGCGGAAGCCGCCTACGTGGTGGGCAGCGAAGTCCGCAGCGCCTTCCAGCGCCACGAAGTGCTCCTCCGCGCCGAGGAGCGCGTGGACGGGGTGATTGCCGACCCGACGGCGTTCGCGGTAGTGGATCTCATCGCGTAGACGCCGCAGGATCGCAAGCCGACCCATCGCCCTCGCCGGTTGCCGGCGGGGGCGATTTTTTCATCAGGCCGACGCACTCCACCACGCCGCACAGCACCAGCGCCGCCAGCACGACGAAGATGCCCCAATCCACCCACCGCAGCCAGGCGAATGCCGGCAGCACCTCGCGGGCGATGAGGAAGAGCAGGTAGCCATACTGCACGGCGCCGGTGGGTTTGCCAAAGCGGGTGCGTGTCAGCGCGCCGCCGGTGAAGAGGCTCATGCCTTGTGTCGCCAACGTCAGCAGCATCGCCAGGTAGATGGCGGCGAACTGCCACGCCGCGAGGCGACCGGCGGCGTAGAGGGCGATGAAGGCGCCGTAGATGAGCACGAAATCCACCGTGCTGTCCAGCATGCCGCCCAGCGGCGAAGCGGTCTTCATCCGCCGGGCAAGGCGGCCGTCGGTCAGGTCAGTCACCACCGCTGCCAGCATGGCCCCGACCGTCAACCAGCCGATCCCCTCGCGAATGCCGATGATGATGAGCGGCAACAGCACCAGCCGCGAGAGCGTGAGGGCATTCGCCGGGGTGAGGCGGAAGGCGGGGGTGGGCGTATCCATGGCGGGTAACCTCCTGTAGGGGTAGACAGATTCGTGCGTATTATATGGGTATGCACCATAAACTTTTTAGGTGTACCCATAAAATGCTTGGTGATAAATCAAAATAGCATTGACCAGCTTCCAGTACCGTTGCCTGATACAATGCGTCCCTGCAGAGGGACGCCCGGCCGACGGCCCGGCAGGTGGGGATTTCGATCCCCGCGTATGAAAAGCAAAGCGACTACCAGTCGTGAACAAGTAAAATACGGGCGCGCCCGTATTTTACGGGCATGCGCATGCCCAGGGCAATACGAATGATACAATTACTATGGAGCCCGCGTATTGCTCGACCAGATTAGTGTTGTCGGAGATCGTTGCGCGCTCCCGCGCGCGCCCTCACCCCCAACCCCCCTCTCCCAATCTTGGGCGAGGGGGAGACGCGGGTGGTGAAGTGGCAACTGCATAATTCTGGTCAAGTAGGACCAATAGAGTATATCGCCATATCAGGTTTTCGTGCCATTGTCCCCACATGCCATCCATGCTACCATGTCCCCGACGCAAAGGGGGCAAGCGATGGGCAGCGATGACAGCCGGTTGATCGTGCGCGAGGGGCGGCCGATGGTGGCACGGGGCGAGGAGATCATCCCGCAAACGGGATATCGGGATTACATCCTGCGCGGGGATTGGGAAGACCGCATCCGCGAGTTCGCGGAGAGCGGCGTACGAACCTTTCACCTTCGGCTGCCGTGTGGGGTGCACCCGAACACGCGGGCTGAGGATTTCCACGATCAGTCACTGTGGCTGGAGCCGGACGACTACCCGGCGGACGACGCGAACTACCCCTATCCGCTGGACCGGCAGGCGGCGCACGTGCTGGAGGCCTGCCCGGACGCCCGCTTCTACGTCCTTTTCGCGCCGAACGTGCCGGTGAGTTGGACGCGCGTGCATCCCGACGAGATGCAGACCGATGACACCGGCCGCCGCTATCGCTTTCCCAGCCTGGCATCCACGGCGTATCTGGACGGACTCACCCACTTCATCCGCCACATGGTGCGGTACTGCGAAGCCAAGCCGTGGGGCGACCGTATCCTCGGCTACCTGTGCCTGCCTTACGGCGAAGGCTGCCTGCCGATGAATATCGCGGGCAAGATGTTCGACTGCTCGCCGGCGTCGGAGGCGGGCTTCCGCGCGTGGCTGACCGAGCATTACGGCAGCGACGCGGCGCTGCGCGCGGCCTGGGGGAACGAGGCCGCGACGCTGGCCACCGCCGCCGTGCCGCGCGACGCGGAATGGCAGGCGAAGAAGCGCACCGCGCAGCCGACGATCGGCGGCGTGCCGCTGGACCTGTCAACGGTGCAGACGAACGCCAACGAGGCGGGCGGTGGTGGGCTGTTCCACTGGATTGAGCCGGCGGATGCCGCGCCCGAACACGACTACTGCCGCTTCATGCGCGCCTGCTGCTTCCGCTGGCTGCGCACCATCGGCGGCACGGTAAAAACCGCCGCCCGCGAACTGGGTCGCGAGCGCATCTTCGGCGTCGACGCCCTCAAGCAACCATTAATGGGCTGGCAGATCCTTTCCATGTTCGACGGCATCGGCGAGGACGGTTCCTTCCCGAACATGCTCGTCCTCTCCGGTTCGTGGGACGTGGGGGAGATGCTCGACGATCCCGACCTCGACCTGGTGTGGAATCCCGCCGACTACACCGCGCGCCCGCTGGGCTATGGCTACGAGTCGGAGGGCGTCACCGAGTCGATGACGCTGCGCGGCAAGATCGCCATGATCGAGAATGACGCCCGTTGCTATGTAGGCGCGGGGGTACACGACCAGGGCGCCTTCCGCACCATCGAGGAGGTGCGCGCCGGGCTGACGCGCAACGCCGCCATGGTGCTTACCCGCGGGATTCAGGACTACTGGTGCAACGTGGGCAGCTCGTATTTCCACGATGGCCCCATTATGCGCGAGATCGAGAAGCTGACCGCCGCCATGCACCGCGCGCAGGCGCTGCCGCACCGCGAAACACGCGACGCCGTCGCCATGGTCATCGATGACGAAAGCCCGCTGCACGAGGATTTTTCGTCCGGGTACCAGAACCTCGCCTGCATCTGGCAGCGGGTGCGCGGGCTGGCGCACTGCGGCGTGCCCTACCGCATGCTGCTGCTGAGCGACCTCAAGCGCGACAACCTGCCGGCGTATAAGACGTGGTTCTTCCCCAACCTTTTCCAGATCGACGACGACCGGCTGGCCTTGCTGCGTGAGAAGGTGCTGCGCGACGGCAACCTGGCGCTCTTCGGCCCGGCGACGGGCATCACCGACGGAAAGCACCTCGGCGCGGATGGCGCCAGCCGACTGCTGGGCGTCCCGATGGAACTGGCGCTGCGCACCACCGCGCGCTACGTGGTGGCGCAGGACTTCGGCCACCCCATCACCCGCGAATTGCCCGCGCAGCTTATCTACGGCGATTCACTCCAATACGGGCCGACACTGGTTCCGCGGGAATGGGCCGTGGAGCAAAGCGGCGGCACCCCGCTGGGCCATGCCACTGTCTGCTGGTTCCTGCACCGCACCGGGCTCTTCCTGCAGGAGCGTGGGCTGGGCGCGGCGGGCAACGGCCGCTCGGGCGCCCGCGGGGCGGACGATTACGCCATGGTGTGGAGCGTGGCGATGCCGCTGCCGGCCGAACTGTTCCGCGCCTGCGCCCGCTACGCCGGCAGCCACGTGTGGACCGACCGCGACGATGTCATCTTCGCCAGCGACAACCTGCTCGCCATACACTCGATGAAGGCCGGCCAAACCACGGTGCGCCTCCCCGGCCCGCGCCGGGTCACCGACCTGCTCACCGGCAAACCCGTCGCGGCGGAACCGGTCGATCGCCTGCGCCTGCGGGTGAAACCGCCGTATACGCGGGTGTTCCTGTTGGAGGAGTAAACACCACCCGGGAGGGGTGGCGGCCACTAGCCACGGGTGAAGCGCGGTGGAGCGTGGTTTTTCAACAGTGCTCCCTTCTCCCAGAATTGGGAGAAGGGTCGGGGATGAGGGCGCGCGCGGGAGCGCGCAACGCATTACCGCTTGCCTCCTACATCGCCAGGGTGAGTCTGTTCTCGTTGCGCGCTCCCGCGCGCGCCCTCACCCCTGCCCCTCTCCCAATCCTGGGAGAGGGGAAATGACAACAGCGTGACGGCGATGTGCTACCCGGCCAGTATGCCGTCGTCTACCACGCCGCCGCGCGCACGGCGTCCTGGGCGGTGCGGTAGCGGCCGTTGGAGACGAAGCCGCGGTAATATTCGTAGGCGGCGCCGGTCCAGTGGTACAGGCGGAACTGGTAGCGGGCGTCTTCGGCGGTGGCGTCGCCGGCGCGGGTGGCGGTGATCACTTCCAGGCCGGGCACGTCGGGGTCGGCGTCATCGAAGAGCCACGCGCTGTTCACCGCGTCGGCCAGCGTCAGCCGGCTGGCCGGGCGCAATTTCCCTTTGCCGCCCCAGGTGAAGAGGAACAGCACCTCGTCGCGGGCGGCGGCGCGGGGGGACAGCACCAGGAACAGCTCGGGGATGCCGTCGGCGTTCACGTCGCGCACGCCCAGGCTGGCCAGCGGCGCGGGCGCCTCGGCGGTGGCGCCGCTCAGCCGCTCCCACAGGAAGTCGGTCTGGCCGGGCACGCGCTCGTCGAAGACGAAGAGGTCGAGCAGTTCGGCGGGGATGGCGCCGTTGGCGTCCGGGCCGGGGAAGATGCGCAGCAACGGTGGCAGGTTCGTGCCCGGATCGGGCACTGCCACCGCGGCCGTCTCCGCCGTGCCGTCGCCGTTCAGGTCGGCGGTCCACGCGCCGGCGCAGCGATAGCCCTTCGGGAAGAGGCCGATGAATTTCGCCTCCGGCCGGGCGATCATCTCGATGGACACCGCCTTGCGGGCGTCCACCTTCGGCGTGCCCACCGGGATGACCATGCGGAAGCCGACGTTCGCGTAGCACTCGCCGGCGCGCATGGTGTCCAGGCGGCAAGCGCAGCGGAATTTGTAGAAGTAGGGCGCGTCCAGCGGGTCGAAGCAGGAGTTGCCGCGCACGGCGTATTCCTTCGTCGCCGCCGGGCCGCGCGGGTTGGCCCAGCGCTGGCTGCCGGGGTCGTCGGGCAGTTGCCAGTCGGCGCACAGCTCGGCCATGTTGCCGGCCATGTCCATCACCCCGTAGGGGCTGACGCCCAGCGGGTAGCTGCCCACCGGCTTGCGGGCGTCCACGCCCGGCTTGCCCATAAACGGCGCGTAGCGGGTGCCGGTGTTGCGGGTGCCCCACGGGTATTCGCGGCCATCGAGGCCGCGCGCCGCCTTCTCCCACTCCGCCTCGGTGGGCAGGCGCCCGCCCGCCCAGGCGGCGAAGGCCGCGGCCTCCTCCGGCGTCATGCCGCTGATGGGATAGGCGTCCTGCCAGCCGTCCACGATTTTCCCGTCCGGCTGCAGCACCTGCGGCGGCACCGGCATCGGTTTCTTCGTCGCCGCGCAGAAGAGTTTATACTGCGCCGCGGTCACCTCATACTTGGAAATCCAGTAGCCGTCCAAATACACCATGCGCGCGTGCTGTTCCAGCGGGTTGCCGGTCTCTTCGATCTGGTAGGCCATGCTGTTGGCCTTCACCGTCGCGTGGTCGCCGGCGCCTTCGGTGGTGAGGGTGGTCACCTGCATGGGCACGGGCAGCGCGCGCTTCAGCCCGCTGCTGCCCATCTGAAACTCGCCGGCGGGGATGAAAACCATCTCGCCGCCGTCCGGGCCGTTCAGCCGGATGGTGGGCAGCACCAGGTCGGCCTTCGGCGGGCCGGCGCTGACGACGGTACGCATGGTGGCAGGATCGCGGGTCAGCGACACGTTGAGCAGGGGCGCCAGGTTGCGCCCGGCCACGTAGCCCACCGCGTCGCGCTTCAGCATCGGCTTGCCCAGGTCGACGGTCTTCAACACCGGCGGGGCTTTCGGGCCATCCGGCGTCGCTTGCCAGGCGGGGTCCAGCACGTCCACGGTCGAGCCGCCCATGGCAAAGCGCAACACCGTGCGCGGCAGCGCGTCGATGGTGAGGGTGAGGGTGTTCGTCGCGGGGTCAAAGGCCAACTCGCCGCCCGTCCACGCCGACAGCGTGCGCAGCGGCAGGTAGGTGGTATCGCCCACGAACAGCGCCACCGGCGTGTCGGCAAGCGCGAGCGCGGCGATGAAGAGTAATGGCAACAGAATCAGTCGGCGCAGCATGACGGCGGTCCTTTCCACGTCGATCGGCAGGGGACACTTTACTTGGTATGACACTATTTACCCGCTGGAGTTCCGAACTATGACGGGTTGTTGTGATGAGGGTGAGTCGGGACGGATTGCCTGATCGGCGCGCCTTGCTGCGGCTGCGGCGCGACTACGAACGACAAACCACATTCCGTGAGCATGATCATCAAGCTCAACTATATTTTACAGCCGACCCAAAATATCCGATGATTTGCATCCTATCGCCAACATACATCCCGGGAAAACCTGTAAATACAAGCTCACCTTTCATGCTTTCGCACGGCATGAACGTAAACCGTTCGTAGTCGCGCCGCAGCCGCAGCAAGGCGCGCCGATTAGGCAATCCGCCCCGTGCCGTCCACCCACGCCCCCACCGCCTGAAAGCGTTCCAGCGGCACGGCGATGCCGTCGGCCATGGGGTTGAGGACGAAGCGCGACGCGCGCAGGCGCGGGGTGATGAGGGCGTCGAGCATGGGGCCAACCTCTTCCAGCGGGGGCAGCACCCAGTAGTGCGGGGGCAGGCAGCCGAGAATGATGAGATCGTCGCCGATGATGTCCAGCGCCTTTTCCCACGGGCAGTCGCCCAGCGGCGGCGGGGTGAGGGTGTGGATGCCGTCCAGTCCCGTCTCCTTGATCACCGGCAGCAGGCCGCCCACGTGGCCGCACATGTGCAGGATGGCCGTTTTACCCGCGGCGTGCATGGCGTCGACGAAGGCGCGCTGCGAGGGCATGTTGTAGCGCGCGTATATCTCCGGGCTGATGTAGGCGGTGCTGGTGTTCTCCGCCAGTGTAGCCACCGGGCAGGGGTGGTTGGCGGCGATGCGGAAGCGTTCGAGCTCCTTCTCCTGCATCAGCGTGATGAGCGCGTGCATCAGGTCGGGCTCGTCGGCCATGAGGTAGTAGAAATTCTCCACCCCCACCAGGTTTTCCAGCAGCCAGGGGATGACCGACGGGCCGAAGAACTGCGTGGCGAGACCGTCGTCGCCGATGTCCGCGGCCAGCGCCGCGTAGGCCGGCGCGTCGTCGGCCTCCGCGAAATACGCGTCCTCCCAGCGCGCCAGCAGGATACGCGCGTCAGCGGCGTCCTTCACCGGGTATTCCACCGGGTGCCAGTGCGCGCTGATGCGCTCGATGAGGGCGCCGCGGGCGCAGCGGGTTTCGGTGACGTGGTTGCCGGCGGCGTCGGTGTAATTGGACGTCTCGACGCCGGGCATCACCAGCCGCGGCGACTGAAAGCCCCACGGCGTGCCCCAGCCGGCCAGCGAGAAGATGGCGCAGTCGAGATGTCGGTAGAAGTCGTGGCCGGACAGGCCGCGCAGCCCCTCGGGCAGCGCGCCCAGCGTGTGGGCGTCCACCAGGGTGGTCCACGCCAGCCGGTCGGTGGGGCGGCCGGCGAAGACGGCTTGCAGGCGTTCGCGATGGGTCATCATACGGCACTCACGCGGAATAAGGTACCGCCATTATACCAGAAATGGAGGAATTCGCCGCGCAGGCGCGAAGAGGAACAGCAGTAGGATGATCCCCACTCATTGCATGAAAAGGAGAGATACCATGCACATGCCCATCCGCCTGATGCTGGCGTTTTGCTGCCTAGCCCTCTGCTGCCTCAGCGGCTGCGTCATGGTGAAGTCGCACGTCACCATCAATGCCGACGGCAGCGCGGACGTCAGCTACATCACCGGCGTCGACAAGTCGATGATGGAGATGGTGAAGAAGCAAGCCGGCGCCAAGGACGACCTGTTCAAGGAGCCGAAGGAGAAGTTCGCGCAGGAAGGATATAAAACCGAGGATTATGTCGAGGATAAATACATCGGCATCCGCGCGAAGAAGCACCTGAAAAACGTGGCCGATCTGGCCGGCGCCCTCGGCACGAAGGCGCTGGGCGACAAAGGGCCCGACACCAAGGGGTATGACGCCATCGCCCGCAGCCTGAAAGTCGACCGCAACTTCTTCACCACCACCTACACGCTGGACGCCGCCATCGACCTGTCCAATGGCAAGTCGGCCCCCGCGGGCATGGACGCGATGGCCAACAACATGTTCAACATGACCTTCGCGCTGACGCTGCCGGTGAAGCCGCAGTCCACCAATGCGACGAAGCTGAGCGACGGCGGTCGCACCATGGAGTGGCAGTTGAACGTCGGCGGCAAAACCGAGCTGAAGGCGAAGGCGGTGGTGCCGAACGTCCTGAACATGGCGATAGTCGGCATCCCGGTGGTCGTCATCGTGCTCCTCCTCCTCGGCAGCCTGCTGCGCCGCCGCCCGGAGGCGCCCGTCATCGCGCCCGCCAGCCCCGCGCCGATGGCTCCGCCGACAGTGCAGCCCGCGCAGGACGTGCCCACCCCCATCGAGACGGCGGAAGCCAAAGATCCGGAGCAGCCGCAGGCCTGAGCCGGATAGAATCAGACATACCGGACGCGGTAGCCCGGCCGTTTACGGCCGGGCGAGGTGGGAGGGACCATGCGATTGCTGTGGCTGCTGCTGTGCCTTGCGCCGGTATGCGTCTTCGCCGACGGCATCGCCGCCAGTAAGCTCATCGGCCGTCTGCAGGAAACCGACCAGGCGGCGGTGATCCAACTGGCGCCGGACGGCGTCACCCTCGACATGTATATCGCCATCGACGGCATCCCCGCGGGCAAGACCATCACCTACATCCTGCCCTTCTGGCACAAGCCGGAGGGCTTCACCATGGCGGAGATAGTGCCACGGAAGTTTCACGGACAGTATATTCGTCCGCAGAAAGCCGCCATCGAAGAACAGAACGACCAGGCGCACCGCACGCGGTCGCAACTGCTGAACAACATGCTGGTAGTGGGCGCGGTGGGCGCCGGGCCGGCCGGAATTGCATTGACCGTTCCGTTTTCCGTACTCTGTGTTCCGGTATTCTCCGCGAAAGGTCGGATATCGCCATACGCGACAGTGTCACTCCCCGCGGCCAGCGCCGAACTATACCGGGTGGCGGAACGCGACCTGCTGACGCTGGTGCGCCAGGCCGGCCTGCCGGAGCAATATGTCGACACGCTGAAGCGCTACCAGACGGAATACTTCGCCGTCATGCGCCTGACGGGCATCGATCCGGGAACAGCAGACGGACTGCGGATACCGCCCACCGGCATACACTACCACTTCCGCCACGCCATGCGCAGCGAGCAGTATACCTACACCTATCCGCTGGGCACCGGCGCGGCGTGGGCGAAACCGGTGCTGCTGACGGATATCTACGTCTCCTGCGCGCCGGGGTTTTTCGTCCAGGTGGATGCGCCGACATATGGCAACGGTCTGGACGAGGGAACCTTCGCGTATCTGGACATGTTGCATCAGCTTCGAGCCGCGCGCACTGATGCTGCCGGAGCCGACAAGCTGCCGATGCAGACGCGCTCGCTGATGGAATCGACGCCCGGCCACCCGCGCGCCTGGCACCGCTGCTACGTGCAGGCGAATCCCGACCAGGACATCACCGTCCGCTTCGGCCCCCACCCGCGCTACGCGCAGTACCAGATGCTGGACTGGTTTACCCGGCAGAACTGGATTTTCACGCTCATCGAAATCCTGGCGATGGTCGCCGCGTGGTGGGTGGCGGTTGTCGCGGTGCTGCGCCAGCGCTGGATAGCGGCCGGGCGAGAAGGGACATTCCTGCCGCATGTATTGCGGCTGGTGCGGCACATCACCGGGCTGTGGGCGATTCTCAGCGGCGCGGCGTTAATCTTTGTGCCCGTCTTTGCCTTGACTGGCGAAGCGCGCATCACGGCCCTGTTCGCCTACCTTCCGCTGTGCTGCTATCTCACCGCCTTCGTCTGGTCGCGGCGCGTCGATGACGATTACATCCCCATCCCGCCGTATCTGGGCCGGCCCTACGCCTACACCTACGTGGTGGCGCTGAGCACCTTCATCGTCATCAACATCGTGCTGCTGCTCGCCGCCGGGGTGGTCGATGGGATGATGTCGTAATCACAAGCCGTTGTAGGCACACCCGGCCATAAATGGCCGGGCTACCGAACGACGCCCCTTGCAAGGGGGCTATTCCTCACGTTTCCGATCTCTCCGCGGAAGCCCCGTTCACGGGGCGTTGTTTCGTAGCCCGGCCGTTTACGGTCGGGCGCACCCCTACCACCGCGCAATCTCCTCCGCCGTCAGCGCCCGTTTATAGACGGTCACCCCGCGCACCTGGCCTTTGAGGCAGCCATAGGCGGGCGTGGCGATGGGGGCGGGGTCGTAGTCGGCGCTGCCGGCGCCGAAGAAGGACAGGTGCCGGTGAAAAGTGCTGTTGGTGTGGTTGGCCGGGTTGCCGGCGAAGGTATTGGCCGCCATCTCCTCGGCGAGTTTCCCGTTGACGTAGTAGCTGATCTTCTCTTTGGTCACCACGATGGCCAGCTTCTGCCAGACGCCGTGGTCGAGCAGCGGCTTGCTCTGGATGCCTTTGCCGGCCGCCCAGTAATACATCGCGTATTTGGGGCCGCCGTTGAGGGTGTATTGGAAGGCGAAGCCCCACATGATGAGATTCCCGGCGCCTTCCGGCTTGATGTCGAAGAGCATGGTGGTATCCGGCCCCAGCGTCATGTCGGCGGACGGCAGCGGCCAGATGTAGGAGGTTTTGCCGTCCAGCGCCATCACGCGCTGGCCGTCGGCCTCCACCCAGGTGACCCCGTAGAACTTGCCGTGCGAGCCGTAGCCTGACGTGTCCAGCACGCCGCCGGCGTCGCCGGTGCCCGCCCACTGCAGCACGATGTCCGCGTTGGCGGGCTTCACGGGGTAGGGTTGCGCGGTGGGCGGGGTGGCGTCATCCACCGGCTCAATTTTCAGGTCGTCGAACCAGGCGGCGCCGGTGCCGCTGTTGCGCCAGTACAGATGCACGCCCCAGCACTCGGCGGGGAAGTCGGTGACGTAGGAGAAGGGCGTCCAGTCGCGCGTGCCGGTGACGCCGGTGAGGTGGTACTGGAATTTATTATTATCCATGCGGTGGAAGCCGATCGCCGGGCCTTCACCCTGCACGTCCTTCGTCTTCACCCAGCCGCTGACTTTCACGCGCTTGCCGTAGGCGCCGGTGTAATACGAGCCGCCGGTGAGCGTCCAGGCTTCGGTGGGGCCGTCCAGCCGCAGCGAGGATGTATCGGTGCGGCCGACCGTCGTGTCGGCGACGGCGGAAAAGATGCGGTGCTCGGTATGCGGGGTGGCGAGATTGACGATTTTATCGAAGGGCTCGGTATAGCCGATGCCCGCGGTATACAGCGGCACGGTGATGTCGGTGTTGCGCGGCTTGTAGTAGGCCGCTTTCGCCAGCAGCGCTTGCGCCGCCGCGCTCTCCATGCCGGCGTAGACCACGCGGGTGGTGAAGGCGCCGGCGGGGATTTTGCCGTCCACTTTCTTTAGCACGAACTGGGTGTGCATGTCATACGCCCACCAGCACAGCCCCACGTGCGTGCGCTCGATTTGCGGCGCCATCTCCGGAATCTGCACCACCGGACTCAACAGCGGGTCGCCGACGGGAAAGAGCCCGGCTCCGCCCGTCTTCAACGGCCCGCCGTTCGTCGTCTCGGTGCCAACGTAATGCATGTTGTGGTTGAGGGGGATTTTATAATAGTTGCCGTCGGGCGCCTGGAAGACGCACCACTGGTAGCGCGGCTTGTCCGCCTTCGGGTCGCGAGTGATGGACGAGCCGACGCCGCCCAGGAACACGGAATCGCCGTGGTCCCAGTCCGCCGCCACCTTCCCCGCCTCTTCGGCGCTGAGATCGGTGACGCAGGTATGGTCGTAGCGGTACATATTACTGGCGGGGTCGTAGGTGATGACCATCCGCGCCCGCTGGGTGATCGCCGCGTTTGTGCGCGCATCCACTGCCGATGTCTCGATCACCGCCCGCTTGCCGGCTTCCACCAGCGCATATTCGGTGATTTTCGAGGGGTAGAAGCGGCTCCAGTCGGTGATGTAGTTGAAGGCATAGAGCATCGGCCGATAGCCGGGACGGAATTTCATCAGGTCGTAGATGTTGCTGGCGAGCAGCACGCACACCGGCTCGCTGCCGTCGAAGATGAAGCGCAGGTTGTGCCACTGCTGCTCGCGGAATTGCGGGACGTGCGTCAGGTCGAAGTCTTTGTTCGCGCCGGTTGCACCGGAGCATTTCACCCGGCTGAAATACGCTTCGCCCTCTTTGCGCGCCAGCCCGACTTTCCCCTGCGACACGGGCATGGCGGCGCGGCACTGCGTCAGCAGCACCTGCCCGTCGACGGACACCGCCAGGATGCCGCGCCAGAAGGAGATGCCCAGCGCGTAGGACTTGCCGACGGCGAAGTCATACGGCGCCACGGCGATGACGCCGCCGGTGGGCGTCCACACGATCAGCTCTTTCCACAGCGAGGAGATGGCGACGCGGTAATACGACTCCGGCGACTGGTAGCCCACCAGCACGGCCGCTTCGTAACCGCCGAGATCGGCGAGGTTCTGGAAGACGGCAAACCGGCCCAACTCCATGCCGTCCTGCTTATCCGCCGCCTTCACCAGCTTCACGGTGGCGGTCATGTGGTAGTTCAGCGCCGTGGCATTGCCCGCCAGCGCGTACTGCCACGCCCCGCTGCTCGGCCCGCCCCAGCCGTCGGCGGTCGTCGTCCACGCGTCCTTATGCGCCGGCGCGAAGATTTTCGCGATGGCCGCGCCGTCCAGCGCGTCAAACGGCGTCATCCGCTCGGGAATCGCCGCCAACGTCGGCAGCGCCAGCAGCAGCAACGCGGTGACCAACAATGAGATACGCATGGTGTGTTTCTCCCTCGCAGCATATGCGGCGGCGGTGGTGTGCTGAATCTGTATGGGGCTGTGACATCAGAACAACCTCAATCTAATTATACCACACCGGGCGAGCCGTTCGGCTCGCCCGGTGGACCATGGTCATGTTCGCGGTCGCGGCCTATTTCACCGGTCCCAGGCCGACCGTCAGCCCGTCGGTGATGGGCAGGCCGTAGTCGTCGCCGATGCGGAAGTAGACGCTCCAGCCTTCCCAGGCGCACATGGTGCGAAGGAGGACGGTGTTTTCGCCTTTCTTCAGCGCCACGGTCACTTTGTCCTGGTCGGGAGCGCCGGCGCGGAAGATGTGCTTGCTGATGAGCTTTTGCCCGTTGAGCCATAGCACCATCCCCTGATCGCCGCCGGTAAAGAGGGTCACGGCGCGCGGGCGGTCGCTGGTGATGGTGGTGTAGGCATAGGCCACCGCGCCCTTGTCGGGCTGCAGGCGCCGTTCCAGCACCACCGGGCCGTCGTCCATCACCGGCTGGCCGGCTTTGAGGATGCGCGTCCAGCGCACCGGTTTCGCCACCTCTTTGCCATCCACGCGGTCGAAGCCGACGTAGGTGGCGTTCGGGTCAAAGCCCTTTTCCGGGCCGAAGTCGGTGATGGTGGGCATCCACGGCTCGTCGCGGCGCGGGAAGGAACCAGCCACGTACCAGTCCTGCACGTATTGGGCGCGAGATTCCGGCTTCAGCAGCGCGGCCAGCGTCGTCTGCGCGCGGCGATAGCGGTCGAGGAGCGCCTTGCCCGTCGCCGGTTTCGCGGTCAGCGGGATGAGGTAGGCGGCCTGACCGTCGATGGTCACCGTCGCCGGCTTCGCCAGCAGGGCGCCGTTGTATTCCACGGTCGGCACCGCCGTCAGGCCAAAGACCAGCAGGCACGAGGCCATGTCCGGCGTCGTCTGGTCGGCCTTCACGCCGTAATTGATCCAGAGTTTGTTTTCCTTCGCGCGGACGATGCAGCGCAGCAGGCCCACGCGGCCGTCCGCCGCCACGCGCGCGCCCTCGGCCGTCTCCAGCGTAAAGAGCGTCGGGTCGGGCAGCGGGTTGAAGCCGGCCACGGTGCCGGTCTTCGGCTCGGTCTGCAGGTAGGCCATGCGGCCGGGCTCGCAGGTGAGCGCGGCGCCGTTCTTCGCCAGACGGCCGGTGGTGCCCTGCTGGGTGAGGTTGCTGTCGCGATCCATGCCCGCCGCCAGGTAGGGCCACTGGTCGTTCACCGTGCGGTGGGTGAAGCACTCAGTGGTGGGCACCGCCTGCCAGGCGTAGGTCTGGTAGGCCGGCTTGAAGCCGAGGGAGAAGACGTCCTTCCCCAGCGCCGCGTTCACCGTCACCGCCTGCTTCGCGGCATCCCACTGCTGCTGCACGGTCAGCGCGGTGAAGGCATCGCGGAAGGCCTCGAAGGTCGGGTATTCGGTAACGTCGGCCACTTTCACGATGAAACCGCCGTAGGCCGCGTCGATGGCGGCGGCGTCGATGCCTGCCTGCGCCAGCGTCTTCGTCGATTTATAGTTGTACTGGTTGATGAGCAGCGACGGCTTCGTTTTGCCGCCGCCCTGCAGGTTCTCCAGTTGCGCATCGGCGCTGATGACCACCTCGGCGTCACGGCCGAGATTCGTCGAGGCCAGCGGGCGGATGCCCACGAAGCTGACGCCGTCCTTCAACAGAATGGTGTCACCGGCCTTGCAGGCGACGGGCAACGCTGTCACGCGGGCGCCGTTCACGTATAGCTCCCAGGTCGGCTGCTGCTGGAAGCAGAAAAGGCCCAGCGTGGTCTGCAGGCTGGTATCTTTGTCCGGGGTGATGGTATGGTACGGCTCGTTCTTGATGCGCGGGTCCTGCGGGCTACTCAGCACGAGCATGGTGTTCTTGTGCTGCAGGGTGGCCAGGTTGCCACCGCCGGAGATCACGGCGCCGCCGTCCTCGGTGAGCAGCACCGGGGTGTTGCGGGTGTAGCGCATCAGCAGCGTGCCGGTGTCCTGCACGGTCTGCACCGGGCCGGGCACGCGCTTCCACTGCGCCATCGCCGGCACACTTTCGCCGCGGGGCACGTCGATGCTGGTCATGCCGTAGTGCGTGCCCAGGTAGCTGCGTTTCCACAGCGGCGTTTCGGCGAAGTGGCCCCACTCCTTGGCGGAGGTGGTCATCTCGTAGGGCAGCGGCTTTTCGTCCACCATATTCGCCGCCCATTCCGGCGCCCATGGCCCGGGCAGCGTCTGCAGCGCCACGCGGCCGGCGGGATTGTTGTAGTCGAACAGCGTCATGCCGTCGATGTTGTTATTCCCCACGTCGTGCAGCGTGCCGTTGTGCGACAGCGTATGGATGATGTGTTCCAGCCCGCCCTGGGTGACCCACAGGAAGCTGAGCCCGGTGCGGCCGGAGGGACTCACGAAGCGCTTCAGGCCGGGGTGCCAGCAGGAGGTGAGCTCTTCCACCGACTTGGCGAGGATGCTCTGCCCCATCAGCCGGTCGAACTCCGTCGGGCCGAAGTCGGCGAACATCTTCTGTCCGCTTAACGTGATAGAGAAGTAGTAATGGTCGATCGATTCCTGGGTGGTGCCGTCGTACCACGCCCACAGGCGCAGCGGCAGGTATTCCAAACCGTGGCGGCCGTCGGCGATGGCGCGTTCGCTGCCGATGATGTCGCCGCCGAGCAGCGCGCCCATGGCGGCGGTGTGGTTGAAGTTCATGGTGGAGATGACGTAATTGTAGCCGCCGCGGAAGAAGGACTTGCTGCCGCGCCAGTCGCCGGTTTTCGTATAGTAGTCGTCATTCAGCTTGCTTTGCGCGTGGTGAAAATCTTTCGTCTCCCGGTCGGGCTGCAGCCAGGACTCCCAGTAGGTCTTGATATTCTCCACGGCCGGCGCGGGCAGCATATCGCGGTAGATGTACCAGAGCAGCAGGTCATCCTGAATGCCCCACCCCTTCCAGTAGCGTGGCACTGTCCACGCGACGTCCTGCACGAATCTGGCATATTTCTTCGGGTCGCCGGATTCCAGCGGGGCGACGAACTCCACGCCGCCGCCGATTTTTTTCAGCTCCTGCACGCGCTGCCACTGCCAGTCAGGCATCCACGCCGGGCGATAACCGGCATGGCGGGCGGCCAGCGCCTTCAGCGCCTCGGGCGTGGGCAGCACCGCGGTGGGCGTGCCGCCGCGGCCGTCGACCATCAGGGTTTTCGCCAGCGCCGGCACGTCGGTGGCCGCCGGCAGCGCGCCCAGTTTCCCGCGCCCGGGCTTGAAGGTGACGATCAGCTTCGGCTCTTTGAAGGTCAAGCCGTGGCCGCCGGTCGGCGTTGCCCATTCGTAGCTGTCCCAATATTCCGCGTACCGGTGGTCATACGTCTCCCACTTGCGCAGCAGCAGTCCCTGCTCGTCAAGGATGCGCAGACGGTCTTCCAGTTTTTTGCCATAGGCGGCATCGGTGAACACCGCCGTTACGTCGAGCGTGCCGTCCGGCGCTTTCGTCGAAAGCTCCGCGGGGCCGAACTGCTGCACATACCGATCGTTGGCCGTGTCCGCGGCGCCAAAATGCGCCCAGTAGCCGGCGCCGTTGATGTAGGCATTAAACGTCGGACCGATCTCCTTGTCGCTCGTCCAGGGTTTGCGCAGCGCCCAGGCGATGACGTGCCATTGCGGCGGGTTGGCCTTGAGCTTGGGGAGCGACATGCCGCGGATATAGTAACTATCCGGCTGCAGCTCAAATCCCGCATAGGCCAGCGCCACTGCCGCCTTCTCGATGACGAAGCCCTCCTTCAGCTTCGCCGCGATGGCCGCCGCCGCGCCGGGGAAGCGCAACAGCACGGCGCGCTGCGCCGCGTCGAACGTGGCGGCGTTGGGCGCCGTTTTATCCCAATAGCGGCCATCGATGCCGGCGCTCTGCGCGGTGGTGTAGGTCAGCACCGCCGGCTCGGCCAGCGCGAACGCCGCGCCCAGGGCGCAGCACAGGAGCAGCAGGAAGCGGATCATGCCAGATACCTCGTTTTGCGGGGGTTTCTTCGTTGGACACCGCTGTTACGGAATAGTGGCGCGCGGTGCATGGCGACAGCGGTGATGGTGAATGCACGGAACCGGGGATTCCTTCCTCACCCGGCCGTGATGGCCGGCCGGGTGGTCGAATATCACCTCTGTACCAGATTCCACCAACGCCGCCTCGCCCGGCCGTTAACAGCCGGGCTACCGAATAACGCCCCGTGAACGGGGCTTTTGCGGATAGGACGGAACCAATAGGCCAAGCCCCCTGGAAGGGCATATGCGTCATGGTATGGCAAGCGCTTTTCTGCTCATCGGCCCCCACCCCTGGCCCCTCCCCCGCTCCGCTACACTGCGCAAGGGAGGGGAAGGGGCCCTCGCGGATACGGGGTGCCAGTTTGGCATGGCGTGTTGTTGCGTCTCCCTTCCCTTGCGCAGCGCAGCGGAGCGGGGGAAGGGGCGGGGATGGGGCCGATCCATGAAGCGGGGCTTACTCTACCATGCCGCATATGCCTTTCCAGGGGGCGTCGCTCGGTAGCCCGGCCATTGATGGCCGGC
>CAZPYA010000052.1:0-34486 GCA_964590255.1 uncultured bacterium | reverse complement strand
AACCGCGCGGTTCCATGATCGCGTGCTTTTCCGCAGATCCCGGTCTCTGGCAGCGACTCATTCCGAATGGCGGCGCCCCACTGGAATCAGTGTTCGCCAGTCTAGGCACATTACCGGGGTATGATGTGGCGGCGCTGACGTCTTTTCTCCAGCAGACCCCGGCACAACGGCTCGTTGGCATGCATCACAGCATGCCGATTGCTCCCGGCTCATCGTCGACGATTGACAACGGTGTCATCATACGCCTGCTGATCCCCGATGCCGATGCCCGCCTCACTGACATACGACTTGATGGGTATCCGCTCATGGCATCGGATACCGACGGCTATCACGCACAACGCGAACCGGGCACCATTGTTGAAGTCGCCATTCCACCGGGCAAGGTGCGGCCTTTCCACATCATCACTTGTCTGTATGACACGCCTAACGCACGGCCTGCCGGATTCCATCCGATAGATTGGTGGCTTTGATGAAACGCTCCGAAATCAACCAGGCGCTGCGCGCCGCGATGGCGACACTCGCCGAGCATCATATCAGCCTGCCGCCGTTCGCGTACTGGCCGCCGGAACGTTGGCGCGCCATCGGGTTGGAATACGACCGCGTAGTGCGTAACGGCCTGGGCTGGGACATTTCCGACTTCGGTGGCGACGACTTTCCACGTTTGGGCGCGGTGCTCTTCACTATGCGCAACGGCAACGTGCGCCAACCAGCAGCGGGCACGCCGTATTGCGAGAAGATCATCGTCATGCTGCCCGGCCAGCGCATGCCGCTGCACATGCACTGGGCGAAGACCGAAGATATCATTAACCGCGCGGGTGGGCGATGGCGTGGCAACGCCGGTACCGCTACCCGATTATGCGGGACAGAGGGTGCGGCTGCGTATCCGCCTGCATGACGCGACGCTGTATAGCTTCGCCTGGCACGGATGCACATAACCTGCGCCATCACCGCCGGTAAAGGGGTATCACCATGCCGATGGCCGCGGTACCCGCGCAGCAGTATGTGGTGCATCGCACCAGGCCCTCACGCTCGCGGCTCGACTGAGTCTCGCCCTCCAGGCTGAGCGGACACGCCCGCGGACGTGATGGTCGCGCGGGCGTGTCGATGGGATCTGGAACGCGGATTAGCCCTGGTCGTAGCCGGTCAGCGGGCGATACCAGATGTTCCGGAAGCGTACCAGGTCGCCGTGGTCCTGCAGGCGCAGCGGCAGCTCGGGGGCATGCGGGGCGTACGAGGCCAGTTGGCGATGCTGTGTCGGTCCCTGCAGCTCCTGCGCGTGGTGGACGACAATGCCGTTGAAGAGCACGGTCACTCGCGCCGGCTTCACCAGCGTCTCGCCATCGAAGCGCGGGCCTTTCCAGATGATATCGTAGGTCTGCCACTCGCCCGGCTTGCGGCAGGCATTCACCAGCGGCGGATACTGCCCGTAGATGGCGCAGGAGGTGCCGTCGGGATAGGTTGGGTTCTCGTAGCAGTCCAGCACCTGAATTTCATAGCAGCCCATCAGGAAGATGCCGCTGTTGCCGCGGCCCTGCCCGTCGCCTTTCACCACTGCGGGCGCGGCCATTTCCACGTGCAGTTGGCAGTCGCCGAGGACAGCCGTAGTCTGGATGTCGCCGGTGGAGGGCTTCACTTCCATGTAGCCGCCGTCCACGTTCCACTGTGCCGGCGTGCCGTCAGCCACGGAAACCCAGCCGGCCAGGCTGGCGCCGTCGAAGAGGACGACCGCATCGGACGGCGCGCCGCAGCAACAGGCGGCGGGCGTCACCACGCGCGGCTGCGGGCGGGTGCCGTCATGCACTTTGTAGACCGAGCCGGGGATGACGGGGGTATCGTCATAACCAAGGTTTGCCATGTTGTTTGGTCCTTTCTGTTGTGCGCGTCTGCGCGAGAAGTCATGAAATCGATCATCCGGCCTGTCCGATGGTGCGGCGTGCCGCAAAACAGGGGGAAGGCCCGGTTGCGTCGCGCGGGCATGCGCCATCGTTGTCACGCCAGTTGACGGGTATCATACCACATCGGCGCCCGTTTATCCCAGCTTGCGGTACAATCGTGTTCCTGCCGTCGGCAGTCGATGGCTCACACCGTGATTGGCGGCAGTACCATCGCCTCGAATCCCAGCTCCTCGCGGATGCGGCGCACGTCAAAGACGCCATCCTGCGCATGCCCCGGTCGATCGTAATGCGACAAATCGATGGTCAGGTCCGGATACCACGCCTGCAGCACCGCCTTCGTAGTGCCTTCTACCCAGGCTTTCGGTGAGGCGCAGTTCAGAATGCGCACGCCGGGTTGGTACGGCGCCTCCGCCGCCAGCCGGAAGGCGCGCACGGCATCACTGAGCGCCATCAGCGTCATGGCGCCGCAGCACCACTCAAACGCCGGCCCGGGCTCGAGTAACGGAATAGCGCGTTCGTCCGGGAAGATTGACGCCAGTCGCAGGTTGATCACGTCGAGCTGCGGCTGCTGACGCTGGTAGTACCGGGTCACTTCCTCCATCAGGAATTTCGAAAGGCCGTAGCCGTCTCGGTCCAGACAGGGATGCTCATCCGGCATAGGCAGCGCCAGTGGGCGGAAGGCGACGTGCTGGAATCCCACCGCGGCAATCGAGCTGGCCATCACGAACTTGCGACAGCCGCGGTCCATCAGGTAGCGCATCAGTCGCCGAGTGCCTTCCACGTTGACCGCGATGCCGTCACCCTCGCGGCACCCGCCCGTCACCGCCGCCAGGTGCACCACGGCGTCGATTGGGTACTGGTCCAGCTTCCGCAAGTCCTCGAAATCCGAGAAGACGCCCACGACTTCGGGGACGTCCAGACCGCACGGTTTGCGGCTCATGCAGACGATGTCGTGATCTGCCGCCAGGTCGGCCGCCAGCGCCTTGCCGATGAAGCCGCTGGTGCCGGTGATCAAAATCGTTCCCATGCGTCTCTCCTTAATCCGACCAGTGAATGACCGCGCCGAGCACATCGGCCGCCTGGTTGGCATTGATGCGCGCATACAGGGCAGGGGCGTCGGCCGCCGCCACCCGGTGGGTGATCGTCTCGCTCCACGGCAGTACGCCGCTGGCCATATTCTTCAATACCGCCCGGCGGCAAGGCGCCTGGCCGTCGTCCATGGGGAAGAACATCGTCAGCGTGCGGGCGTGGGCGGAGAGGAAGTCGAAATCAATAGGTTTTGCGCCATAGTTACCCTGCATGACGAAGGTGCCGAAGTTGCGGGTCAGCGGAATCGCCTCGTTGACGCAGGCTGGGATGCCGGTGCATTCAAACACGGCGTCGGCGCCGTCCGGCGCGATCTCCGCCAGCGCCGCCGCAAAAGCGGCATCACGACTGTTCAGGCAGATATCGGCGCCGAGTTTGCCGGCAACAGCCAGGTGGCTGTCATCGATATCGACGGCAATCACCCGGCAGCCACGGTGGCTGGCCGCGGCCACCACGCCTAGTCCGATCAGGCCTGCCCCATACACCAGCACGCTGTGCCCCATGCGTGGGTTCGCCATGTCAACGCCCGCCAGCCCCACCGCCGGCATCACAAACAGGCTGCCGGCGTCCGCGGGCACACCATCGGGGAGGAGTGCCAGCCCGTGCGTCGTCGCCGGATCGATGGCCAGGTGTGAGCAATGGGTGCCCGCGACATTCGACACCGGCGTACCGTCGGCCAGCGTGCCACCTTGGCCGTCACGGCAATAGACGCGCGTACCTGTCGGGAAGTCGGCGCAATCCGACCACTCAACCACGCCGACCGACTGATAGCCGGTGCAGAGCGGGTAGGGGCCCCAGGAGATTTTCTTGCGAATGAGTGCGAACTCGGTGCCAATGCTCACACCGGAATACAGCGTGCGCACCACCACCCTTCCCGCGCCGGGATCAGGCAGTATCACGGGCTGCAGCGAAAAGCGCTGTTGGACGTCACAGATCAACGCGGAAGCTTGCATGCATGCTCTCCTTTACGGATGGTGGGGCTGAATCGCGATTAATGCATCCAGTATAGGGTATTTATCGCTGTTTCGCCAGAGTGACACGGCGCCTACGCGAACAAGCTATATAGCCGCTCCCCCGCATGCAGCCGCACCGTCACCCGGCACGGCCCGGCGGGCGGCGCGCTCTGCCACTGCACCCGGCGGTAGACGCTCTGCCGCCGCTCCTCGCAGAGGCGACCGGTGACCGATGTGCCGTCGATGGCCACGCTGATGTCGCCGTCGGCGTTGAGCCACAGGTCGCCGTCCAGCGAAATGGCGTGTGTGGTGAGCGTCCCCGGACCCTCCGCGCAGGCATACCGGTCGCGTGGCAGCGTGGCCAGTCCCAGGTATGCGGGGTAAAACATCGAACCGCGCCGCGCGGGCGTGACGGCGTAGGCTGGCGGCCAGGCAGTGTAGACGTTGGGGCAGCCGAAGTAGAACAGGTACAACTCGTCGCCAACGGTCTGTATCGTCGAGGTAGTGGTGACGAGCAGGTTCTCGTCCCACATCCCCTTTGTGCCGGTCTGCACCAGCGCCTGGTGTGGGTGCACGCGGCGGTAGGTGCGGCCATCGCGGCTCACCGCCAGTCGCAGGTCACCGTGGATAGGCTTGCGGCTGAAGCGGTCGGATTCAAACAGCATCAGCCATTGATCGCCCACGCGCGTCAGTGAAGCGAAGTGCAACTCCTCGTCAATGCCTTCCTCCGGCGCCAATACCAGCGTCGGCTCGCTATTGCGCAGGTGCTCGACGTCCGGCCCGTGTATCCAGCCGATATTGCGCACCATCATACCGTCCCAGCGGGGCACGTAATACTGGCCGTAGCCGATGACGCGCATGTCGGGGTCTTCGGCATCCGGACAGAAGAGTAACTGGTTGATGTCCTGGAAGGCATGGCCGTGCTGGTCGCCCGGCAGTCCGGGGGGATACGCCTCGCCGGCGCGCGTCCACGTCACTCCGTCCGGCGACCACGCCAACCCCTTCCGCGCCCAGCCTTGCCCGGCATCCGGCGCCCATTCCGAGAAGAGCGCGCCGAAGCGCTGCGACGGCGGCGCGTCCGGCGCCGGGTTCAGGAAGACGCTGCTCATATTGAGGCAATCCCAGTCGAGCCGCATCTGGTTCGTCGGTCGATCCAGGTACGTCACCTGCCCCAGTTCCGGCTTGCGCCAGTGCACGCCGTCCTCGCTCTCCGCATACCCCGGCTTCCACCAGCGCTCCGCCGATTGCACCGCGTCAAAGCCCGAGTACCAGCAGCGAAACAATCCCGCCGCCGCGTCATGCAGCACCGTCCCCGGCCAGCTCACCTGTAAACTGTCCCACTGGTGCGGCTCCCCCGGCAGCAGCACCGGGTTCTCCGGGTGCTTGACGGCGGTGTTCAGGTGGAAGACGACATCGGCGCTCTGCGCGACTGATTCCGCATCGATGATCAGGTGAACGGTCATGCGATCTCCTCAGCGAGTAACACTTCTACGCCCTGCTCTACCAGCAGCGCCTGTTCCTCCGCCGGCAGCCCGTCGTCCGTCACCACCACGTCCACGTCGGACGGCGTCGCGTAGCAGGATAGCGAGCGCTGGCGGAATTTCGCGCTCTCCGCCACCACCACCGTGCGGTCGGCGGCGCGCACCATGGCCTGCACGTTGCTGGTCAGGTGCAGATCAGCCATGTAGAAGCCGTGCGCCCCGCCAGCGCCCACGCAGCCGACGAAGAGTAGATCGGCATGCAGACTGGTCAGGCATGCCTCGGTCATCGGGCCGTAAATGCGCGCGTCGTCGCCGGAGAGGTAGCCGCCCAGCAGCACCACGCGGATGCCCGCGCCTGCCGCCGCCTGCACCGCGGGCAGCGAATTCGTCACCAGCGTCAGCCCGGCGTCGCGCGGCAGGTGGCGCACCACCTCCAGCGTGGTGGTGCCGGCGTCCACGAGGATCGTCTGCCCGGGGGCGGTCAGCGCCGCGGCCAGCCGGCCGATGGCCTGTCTGGTGGAGGAGCCGGGGGATTCGGCGGGCGACAGCGCCGGTCCGGCGATACCGCCGCGGTAGGTGCGTACCAGCAGGCCGCGCGTCTCCAGCTCAGCCAGGTCGCGCCGTATCGTCATTGTCGACACGCTGAAGTGCGCGGCCAGCGCCGCGATCTCCACCTGGCGCTCGGTGCGCAACAGGTGCTGGATGGCGGATTGGCGGTGGTGCGTCTTCTGCACGGCGTCCTCCCTCAGAAACTGTATTGGAAGTGCTCGCCGCCGTCTCGCGGGTCTGGATCGCGTCTGGCTGCGTTGGCTTCGCTGGCATGTATGGCCCCATACACTCTCGCGAATCCGCCTTGCCAGCCACGACCCATCCACCGTGATCCGGCAACGATCACTTCCAATGCAGTTTCTTATGTGACAAATTAACATATCAGTCGTCTGGCGACCTGTCAAGTGGGCGAGGGAAAATGCGAAGAAATTGCCGGAGATGGCTCATTTCACGTTGACAGGGGAGCGCCCGCATGGTACATTTTTCCGTGAAGCAGCACCAGTAATATGTGAAAATGTCACATTTTTCCGAGGGCGACTTATGCGATCCGGCATCATCTGCTCCGGCGTCTCCTGCGTCGATCTCTTTCTCTACGGCACCGAGCCCCTCGCCACCCGCGAGAGCCTCTCCATGGTGCGTGAAACGCAATACCGCCCCGGCGGCGCCACCTCTAACACCGGGCGCGCGCTGGCGCGGCTGGGCTTGCCCGTCGAATACATGACCGTCATCGGCGACGACGCCAACGGTGACCTGCTGCTCAACCTCTGGCAGGCTGACGGCATCGATACCCGCTACGTGGTGCGCACGGCGCAGGCCGGCACGGCGATGAGCACAGTGCCCGTCTACGCCGACGGCAAGCGCGGCGTCTATTTCTATCCCGGCACGAACGCCATCATGGGCGTCGACAACCTCTTCGGCGCAAACCGCGAGCATCTGCCGGTGCTGCATAAGCGACAGGCCTTCCACATCGGCTATCCCCCACTCCTCGCGCGCCTCCAAGGCGAGGATCTGGCGGAACTGCTGGCGCTGGTGCGCAGCACGGGCGTTTTTGTCTCGTTGGACACCACGCCCATACCCGATGACACTACCCTGCGCGCCATGCTCGCGCCCGCTATCCCGCACGCCCACCTCTTCAAGGCGAATATCGAGGAAGCGGCGCAGGTCACGGGGCGCTTTACCGCGCTGCAGGCGCGGGCGCAGGCGGCTGGACGCGATATCGAGGAGATCATCACCCGCGATGATGTGTATGCCATCGCCGACGCCCTGCTCGCCATAGGCGCGCCCATCGTCGTGCTCACCCTCGGCCCCAACGGCGCCTGCATCTGCACGGGCAGTGCCGAAACGCTGCGCGACGTGCCGCTGCTGCCCGACCCGGCCGGCTGGGCCGATCAGCGCGTCTTCGTGCCCGCCTACCGGGTGGACGGCCCGCTGAACTCCGCCGGCGCCGGCGACACCTTCACCGCCGCGCTGCTCGCCGGCCTCTGCACCGGCATGGCCTCGCTGGTCGATCTCGTGCGCCTCGCCCACGCCACCGCCGCCCTGCATGTCGACCTTAACCGCGGCGCCTGCCCTCTGCCCGAGGTGCTGGCGCTGCTGCCAACGCTGACGGTGCGTGAGCCGGAGAATACGTGTTTCCGTTAACGAAAGGTCTGTTACCATGCCCTTGGTCCCCATGCGAGAGCTTTTGCACCACGCGCTGGCCCACCGCTATGCCGTCGGCTATTTCGAGGCGTGGGACCAGTATTCGCTGGAGGCGGTGTTGGATGCCGCGGAGGCGATGCGCGCGCCGGTCATCCTCGGCTTCGGCGGGATGATGATGGAGCCGGCATGGTTCGGCCACCGCGGCCTGCGCGGCCTGGCGGCGATGGGCCGTGCCATGGCTGAGTCCGCTCGCGTGCCCGTCGCCTACCTGCTGAACGAGGTAGAGTCCTTCGCGCACATCGAAACCGGTCTGGCGATGGGCTTCAATGCGGTAATGCTCGATACCTGTAAACTCTCGCTGGAGGAGAACATCACCGCCACCTGCCGCGTGGCCGCCGCCGCCCATGCGCAGGATGCCGATGTCGAAGGCGAACTGGACGCGCTGCCGGATGCCTCGGGCGTCATCGGTGACCCGCACAGCCAGGCGCGAACCGATCCCGCCCGTGCCGCGCGCTATGTCGCGGAAACGGGCATTGACGCGCTCTCCGTCGCCATCGGCAACGTGCATATCCTCACCGACGGCGAGGCGACTATCGACCTGACGCACCTGGCGCGGCTGCATGAGGCGGTGAAGGTGCCCTTCGTCGTCCATGGCGGCACCGGGTTCCCGCCGTCGGCTATTCCCGCGGCTATCGAGCTGGGCGTGGCAAAATTCAACGTCGGCACGGTGCTCAAGCAGCGCTACCTGGAGGGCGTGCGCGACGCGCTGGCGGCACTGCCGGGCACGCCCGACATCCAGGCGGTCGTCGGCTCGCGCAAGGTGACTGATGTCTTCGCCTGTGGCAAGGCGCGCATGCAGGCGGATGTGGAGCAGCGCATGGCGCTGTATGGCAGCGCCGGGAAAGCGTAGAGCGGGAAATGGGTACAGCAACGCATTTCCGGGTTTCCCTGTAACCGTGCGATGGGTGCGGGAGCGGGAAATGCGTTACAGTCCCCATTTCCGGGGTAGAGGTGTTTTTCTATGGCAGTTCCAATTCGTATGCCGGATATAGGTACGACAGTCGAGGAGTTCCGCATCATGCGCTGGCTGGTGCCGGTGGGCGGCGCCGTCGCCCTCGGCGATGAGCTGGTCGAGATCGAGACGGACAAGGCCGTCACCGCGCTGGAATCCACCGCCGCCGGCACGCTGCTACGCCAGGTGGTCGGCGAGGAGGAGACCGCCCACACCGGCGACATCCTCGCCTACGTCGGCCAGCCAGGCGACGCGATTCCCGACGACGCGCCGGCCGCCGCCGAACCGACCGCGACACCGAGAACAAGTGTCGAAACAGCACCGAAGCATGCCGCCATGGCCCCCATCGTCCGCAATCTCGCGGCGAAGCTGGGCGTCGACCTGGCGACGGTGCGGGGCACCGGACAAGGCGGGGTTGTTACCCGCGTGGACGTGCTGACGGCGGCACAGGCGCCAAAACCGGCCGCCTCGCGCGGGCAACTGGCGGTGGCGCGCGCCGTGGCGCAGAGCTGGACGACCATCCCGCACACCTGGTTTACCGCCACCATCGACATGACGGCGGCACTGCGGGCGCGGGCGGCGTCGAAGGCGGCCGGCGCGCCGGTCAGCTTCAATGCCCTCTTCCTGCGCGCCATGGCGCAGGCGCTGGGACAGCTTCCCGCCGCGGGCGCGCACTGGGCGGGCGACGGCATCCAACCGCTACAAGGCATCCACCTCGCGCTGGCGGTCGATCTCGACGACGAACTCTTCCTGCCGGTGCTGCGCGACGTCGACGCCTTGTCACCCGTGCAACTGCAGGCACAAATCGATGATACCGTGGCGCAACTCCGCCGCCGCGCACTGCCCGCCGACCGCTTCACCGGCGGTTGCATGGCGCTTAGCAACCTGGGCGGCTACCCCATCGACGCCTTCGACCCGATCATCTTCCCCGGCCACGGCGCCATCCTCGCCATAGGCGCCATCCGTCAGGCGCCGGCCGTGGTGGACGATCAACTGGTCATCCGCCCGCTGTTGCAGGCCACGCTGGCCGTCGATCACCGCGTCATCAACGGCCGCCTTGCCGCGGCGTTTCTGACTGCTATAAAATCAGGCATGGATGCCGGCGTTCTGGAGGAAATCCAATGACCTATACCGCAGAGTTCACACTCCGGCTCTACCGCACCATGGTGATGATCCGCCACTTCGAGGAGCGGGTGAAATACCTCTTCCTGGAAGGCATCATGCCCGGCACCATCCACCAGTACCAGGGGCAGGAGGCGGTGGCGACGGGCGTCTGCGCCGCCTTGCGCGCCGACGATGTCATTACCAGCACCCACCGTCCGCACGGCCATGCCATCGCCAAGGGCCTGTCAGTGGAGTCGATGATGCATGAGCTGTTCGGGAAAACCACCGGCTGCTGCAAAGGCAAGGGCGGCTCCATGCACCTCGGCGATCTGGAGAAGGGCATGGTGCCTGCCATCGCCATCGTCGGCGGCGGCATCCCCGTCGCCACGGGTATCGCGCTGGCCTTCCAGATGCGGCGGGAGCCGCGGGTGGCGGTCTGCTTCATGGGCGACGGCGCGACGAACGAAGGCACTTTCCACGAGTCCATCAACATGGGCTCCATCTGGTCGCTGCCCGCCGTCTATGTCATCGAAAACAATCTGTATGGCGCGTCCACGCCCATCAGCCAGACGGCGAAGGTGAAGCACCTGGCTGACCGCGCTGTCGCGTATGATATCCCCGGCGTCACCGTCGACGGCAACGACGTGCTGGCCGTCTACCAGGCGGCGACGGAGGCGGTGGAACGCGCTCGCGCCGGCGAGGGCCCGACGCTGCTGGAGGCGGTGACCTACCGCATTACCGGCCACTCGCGCCGCGACCCCTGCCTGTATCAGCCTGAGGACGAGCGCAAGCTGGCGCTGGAGCGCGAGCCCATTCGCCGCTTCGCAGCCGTCCTGCTGGCGGACGGCGTGGCGCAGGCGACCCTCGACGCCATTATCGCCGAGGTGGACGCGGAGATCGAAGCCGCGGTACAGTCGGCCATGGCCGGCCCCGACCCGCGGCCGGAAGACGCGCTGGACGACCTGTTTGTATAGGAGCGAATCATGATACGACAATCCATCGCTGAAGCCCTGCGCGACGGCTTGCGGGAAGAAATGACGCGCGACAAGCGAGTCTTCTGCATCGGAGAAGACATCGGCATTCCCGGCGGGTGGGGCGGGGCATTCACTGTCACGCTGGGGTTGGAAGAGCAGTTCCGTGAACGGATGATCGACACCCCCATCTCCGAGGCCGGCTTCTTCGGCGTCGCGCTGGGCGCGGCGATGATGGGCCTGCGTCCGGTGGCCGACGTGCAATACAGCGACTTCCTCTTCTGCGCCATGGACCAGATTGTCAACCAGATCGGGGTGATGCGCTACATGTCCGGCGGCAAGGTCACCGTGCCGCTGGTGATGCGCGCGCCGGTGGGCGCCACCGGCCGCGGCGCTCAGCACGCCCGCAACCCGGAGGCGATCTTCTACGGCGTGCCCGGCATTAAAATCATCTGCCCGGCCACCGCCTACGATGCCAAAGGCCTGCTGAAGGCCGCCATCCGCGACGACAATCCGGTGTTGATGTTCGAGCACAAGTCGCTCTACGGCTCGAAAGGCGCCCGTGCCGAATCCGGCGCCCTTGACGCTTCCAGCGATATCCCCGATGACGATTACGTTGTGCCGATCGGCAAAGGCATCGTGCGCCGGGAGGGCAGCGACGTCACCATCATCGCCAACCTGCTGATGATGCACCGCGCCTTGCATGCCGCCGAAATGCTCGCCGCCGACGGCATCAGCGCCGAAGTGATCGACCCGCGCAGCCTTGTGCCCTTCGACTGGGAGCTGGTGGAGGCCTCGGTGCGGAAGACCGGCCTGGCGCTGGTGGCGGAGGAAGGCCCGCGCACCGGCGGCATCGGCGCCGAGATCGCCGCCACGCTCTTCGAGCACTGCGCCGACTCCCTCCTCGCCCCGGTGGCCCGCGTCGCCTCACCGGACATCCCGGTGCCCTTCGCCCCACCGATGGAAGACTACTACCGTCCCGACGCCGCCCGCATCGCCGCCGCCGCGCGCGAATTGACGGCCGGCGTTGCCGTGTAAAAGGAGCGTGCCATGACACGTATGATCTGCTTCGTCGCGCTGCTCTGCGCCGTATCTGCCTGGGCCGCCGAAAAACCGCTGCTGGCGCCGAACTCGTCAGCCGAATATCGCCGTGCCTTCACCTTCGCCACCGACGGCTGGCAGGCCGACGGCGCGGCGCTGGTGGGCATGAGCCCGCAGTATTACAGTTTGCCGGAAACGGCGCTGGAATCCTTCCCCGATGATCCGTGGACCTACTTCACCGTGCATCCGGTGAACCTCTGGCGATATGCGCTGGCGGGCGAGGCTGAGTGGGCCGATTACACGCTGGCGGCCACCGTTACCATCGAAGATCCCGCCCCACTGAAGGGCTTCCGCCCCGGCAGCTACTTCTTCAATTATCAGTGGGGCCGCGAGGCCATCGGCTCCGACGCCGGCCTCATCGTCCGCTATACCGATGACGACAACTACTACCTGGTGCGCCTTTCCAGTGGCTACGACCACGTGGAGCTGTGGAAGACTCATGGCGGTGTGGTGCAGGTGGCCGCGCACGACTTCGCGCCCAACCGTCCGGCTAAAATCGAGGTGACGGTCAGCGGTCGCTGGATCATCGTGCGCGTCGACGGCAAGGAGCGCATCCGTTATGCCGATCCCCTTCAGCCGTTGCGCAACGGGCGAGTGGGCCTGGGCGTGCGGGAGAGCCGCGCGCGCTTCACCGGCGTGCAGGTCATCCCCGCCGCGCACATCGACACGCCTGTGCCGCCGCACAAGCCGGATTTTCGCCTGAAACGCTGGGTGGGCCGCGACTACATCTTCGATGGCGACGAGCCCATCGGCTTCCTCTTCCCCGGCGCCAACGGCCTGGCCTTCGCCGAGGTGAAGCTGCAACCCGGCCTGATGCCGCTTGTCACGCCGTATGTCGGCATGTCGACGTATACCTATCGGCTGGAATACACGCGCAACATTACCGATCAGGGGAAGAGCTTCGCGATGACCGCGCAGATGCATGACAAGGACGACGGTTTCGTCTGCGACGCCGACTGGTCGATTACGTATGAACCCGATCGCGGCTACGTATGGGATAAGCGCGCCACCGTCACCGTGCTCAAAGACAAAGCGCTCACCGCCTGGCCTGAACTGGACGACCCCTTCTTCTACCAGCTCTGTGCGCCAGTGACGGACAAGCTGCCCGCCTGCAGCCGCGCGCTGAAATACTGCATTAAGCAGGTTGATAACGGCCTCACGCTGGCCTATCCCAACGCCCAGCATATCTGGGTGGATGCCCTGGGTGGCGTTGACACGGGGAAAGCATTCATCCGTCCCGGTGGCGCGAATGTGACGACGGTTGACGGCTGGGGAGTCGTTTGCGAGGTGCCTGCCGACAACTCCCACCGCTACGCCACCGGCTACTGCCACTGGGGTTTGGATCAGCACTTGCACGAAACCACGCATCACCGCCCTGTAAAAGGTGAACGCTTCTCCGGGCACGTGCGCTATTCGCTATGGACTCCCGAGCGCGTGCAGGCTGAGCTGGCGCGCAGCGTGTCGCCACCGCAGTTGCCCAATCGTCCGCCGTCCGATCAGCGCATCGCCCACGTCGAGCCGGTGAACCGCTGCACCGCCGTGTATCCCGGCCTTACCGGCGCCAGCGTGCGCCTGTGGACGGGCAACTATACCGTCGATCATGCGGTGGGACGCGGCGACACCACGTCGATGCGTATTGACGCCGCGACTATCGTGCGGCGCTCGGATGGTCAATACGGCGACGAGCGCCCCAATATCTGGCTCGGTCCCACTTACTGGACCGGTCCCTACCTCGCGCCGCGGTATCGCTTCGGCGCGTGGGTGAAGGCCGATAATTTCACCGGCAAAGTGGCTCTCCGCGCGGAAAACTTCGACTGGACGCCCGCGGCGAAATCTAAATTCCCCGTTGCGCAGGTCGAATTGCCCATCCAGGGGAAATGTGATTGGACGTATGTCACTTTCGAAGGGGGATTCCCCCGCAAGGTGTTCAACTGGGTCCTTCGCATCGACCCCGTCGGCACCGGCGTCGTCTGGGTTGATGACTTCGAGGTTACGCCGCTGGCGAAATGAAAGGTGTCGTATGCATCGCGTGATTTACATTTGTGTCTGTGTTCTCCTCGCCGCGTCACTCGCCGGCGCCGCCGCGAAGCCGCTGCAGACCTTCACCGTAAAGGACTACCTGAACCACCAGTGGACGGACGAACTCGTCCACTTCCCGGTGTCATATGCCGGCAAGCTGCCCGCGTCGCTTACGCTGACCGATGCGGCCGGCAAAGCGCTACCGTGCCAGTTCACCGATCTGCGGCGCACACGCGGCAAGGTCACCGGCGCCGTATGGACGGTCGTCTCGCTGCCGCCGAAAGGGGCGCTGACGCTGCACCTGCAGCCGGGGGTATCGGCCCCAAGCGACCTGCGGCTGGTGACGCATGATGGCATCCTGGAGTTGGCCAACAGCCGCATGGCGCTGCGCCTGCCCCGCCTGTTCATGCCGGCGAAACCGGTGGATCTCACCACTCTTCCCGCCCCACTGCTGGCAGTGAGCGATGCCGCGGGGAAGAACTGGTACGGCCAGGGAAGCTGGGTGAATGCCGGCGATCCGCTGCAGGTGAAAACCGCGACCACGGATGTACTGGAAAGCGGTCCGGTGCGCATCACCGTGCGCTATCGTTTGGCCTTCACCGACGGCCGCTTCTATCAGGCGGACATTACCCTCGGCGCTCGCCAGGACGCCGCGCTCTTCACCGACGACACCGACGTCGAGGCGCCGAGGGCCGCCGTCCGCTTCGCCATGCAGCCCGGCCTCAACGCCGACCGCGTCTACTGGCGCAATAACTGGTTCGCCGATCAGAACAAAGGCCTCACCCCCGCGCCCATCGACTTCGCCAAAGAACAGACGCTTTTCAATATTCGTCCGTGGAGCTTCTGGTGGGCGAAGGACTTGGCGGTCGGCGCCGGCTTCTTCAAGGACGGCGCCGAGCCCTTTGTCGCCGTGGCCGGCATACAACCGTCGCGCTGGATGCCCTACGGCTGGGACGGCGCCGAGCGCATGCAGGTGCCCATCACCGCGCGCCCCGGCGGCGGGCTGGACATCTCCCTCGCGCTCAATGCCTGGACGGCGCAGCACACCGACGAGTCAAAACTCTCCGCCATCATGGCCATCGGCTTCCAGTATTCGCACGAGGCACTGGCGCGCCAGAACGGCACCGACAGCCAGCTCACGGTCATCCCCATGCACCGGGAACTGGCCATCACTGTCGGCCGCGTTGCCGACCATGTGCAGAAGGATTTCGCCACCTCGGCGCTGCGCCGCCAGGTGGTGAAATACAGTGAATTCCCCCTCGACGCGGTGAAGGACTACGCCTTCGACTACACCCCGGCGCGCCCGGACCGCAAGCACCCCTTCCTGCTCTTCACCCAGGCGGACATCGACCGCGTGCGCCGGCAGGCCAAAGACATCCCCGCCGTGCAGGTGGAGTTGGCGAAGGCCGTGAAGCAGATCGCCGGCGCTGGCGGCGATGCCATCTATGCCACCCGCGCGAAAGACCCGAATTGGGACACAGCCTTCTACGAGAAGCCTTTCAAAAACGGCGCGCTCTACTACGGCTATTCGTCGATGGCCTTCATGGGCTCGGATGATGAGAAATACGGCCGCATGCTCGCTGCCGCAGTGAAGGGCATAGCCCGCGACAACATCGCCAACATCATCGACGCGCCGTCACGGCCCTGCCTCGGCGGCCTCGGGCATGTCTACCCCGGCAGTTGGACGAACCTGCTGCTGGCCTACGATGCCATCGCCGACAGCGGCTACCTCAGCGCCGGCGAGAAGGCGGACATCGACGCCAGCCTGGTGTTCGGCGCGCATGTGCTGGCTCACCGCGACTACTGGAACACCGCCCGCGGCCTGTGCAGCGCCAACCCGAACATGACCGCGCTCATCAAGCTACCGCGCGGCCTGATGGCGCTCTACCTGGACGGCCACCCGGAATCGGCGGCCTGGCTGCAGGTGGCGGAGACCGAGCTGCAGGCTGAGCTGAAGGCGTGGATCGCCCCCGGCGGCGCGTGGGTCGAGTGCCCCGGCTACCAAGGCGCCTCGCTCGATCCCATCTTCCCGCTGGTCACGGCACTGAAAAACGTTAAGGGGAGAAACTACTTCACCACGCAGATGAAGGCGACGATGGACTATTACGCCTTCCTCATCACCCCGCCTGACAAGCGCTTCCGCCTTGGTCCGGATGACAAGCTGCCCGCGCCGCGCATGCTGCCCAGCTTCGGCGACATGTGGACCGGCACCACCACCGTCTTCCCCGGCTGGGTGGCGAAGGCCGTTGCCGATGCCGATCCCGCCTTCAGCGCCCGCCAGCAGTTCGCCTGGAA
The DNA here is from genome assembly GCA_964590255.1 of uncultured bacterium. Taxonomy (GTDB): domain Bacteria; phylum Armatimonadota; class Hebobacteria; order CAIYQO01; family CAIYQO01; genus JAKIYB01. The sequence continues at coordinate 18,379 of CAZPYA010000052.1, read as the reverse complement.
CGGCATGCGCAACGCGTATAACACCATGTATACCATGGGCTACACCCCCGCGCTCACCGATCCTGAACTGCCCGCCGCGCCGCCGACCGAGTTGTCCAGGGCCTTTCCCGGCTTCGGCAGCATTATGCGCACCTCGTGGATGGATGACAACGCCAGCTACGTCGCCCATCGCACCGGGCCGTTCCTGCATCACTACCACGACGACTTCAATAACTTCGTCTACTATGCCAAGGGCGCGCCGCTCTGCGTCGATTTCGGCAACCTCTACGTCCCGAAGGCGCGCAACGAGTCCTGGTATCACTCGCGGGTGAGCTTCAACACGCTGGAGGAGACGCCCGGCCAGGTGGACTGGTCCAGCGGCGAATTCCTCGACTTCCGCGCGCTGCCGCGCACCATCGACTACTCCGCCGGCGCCGCGCAGGGGATGACGAAGTCGCGCCACGTCCGCCACCTGCTCATGGTGAAATCGGACGACCCACTCGGCGCCAACTACCTCGTCATGCGTGACGTCACCCAGGATGGAAAAGCCGGCCAGGACTACTACTGGAACCTCTGGTGCCTATCCAAAGCGCCGGAGGTGGCCGGCAACACCGTCCACTTCCCCGGCCAGCTTGGCGTCAACCTGGACGTGCACCTGCTGTCGCCCGCCAATCCGCAGGTGGCCACCGACCGCTGGGATTGGAAGCAGTATATCGGCACCTGGACGAACTTCGCCGAGGAGCAGTACGGCATCCACGTGAAGAAACAGGGCTCGGCCGAGGACTACCTCAGCGTGCTCTATCCTCGCGCCGCCGGGCAAGGACCGGCGCAGGTGGCTTCGCTTGCCAACGGCCGCGCCATCGACCTCACCCACATGGAAGGCCGCGATCTGCTGTTGCTCTCACCCGGCGCTCCGGCTGATGCCACTTCCGCGGGCATGCGCGTCTCCGGCGAAATCGCCTTCGCCCGCAGCTATCGCGACGGCGCCGTCCGCCTCGCCGCGCTCAAAGGCAACTGCACCGTCGCCGCCGCCGGCTGGACGCTGACCAGCGACGGCCCGGCCTCGCTGCAGGTGCGCGGCCACGCCGTCACGGGCGAAAGCAGCGGCCCCGCCCACGCCATCACCATCACCGTGCCCGCCGCCTTCGGCACGCCGACGGTCACCTTTGACGGCAAACCGCTGAAGGCGTTGTTCAAGGAAGGCACGCTCACCGTTACCCTCCCCGCCGGCGACCACGTCTTCGCCGTGCAGGGAAAGCGCTAGAAAGCAGGGAAACACCAGACCGAATCATCTATGCAAGCAGGAAATGGGGACTGTAACGAATTTCGCGACTATTCATGGCGAAACCGAATAGCGATAAGCGCGAAATTCGTTGCTGTACCCATTTCCCGATGACAGGAAGGCCCATAATCCCGTTTTGCCGTCTATGGCAACGGCATCATCCCTTGGTGTAAAGTCTATTAGTCTGGTCCGCCAGCCGGTGGGCGGTAAATGGAGACAGTCACGAATTACGGGCGAGTGCCAGGTCGTTTCCCTAGTCTGGACTCGCACAGTCACCATTTTACAGCTTTCCGGTAGCACAGAGCATTTTCATAGGAGGAAGGCTCATCATGCGCTTCACCCTCGATATTGACTACGATCCCGCCCGCGCCGCCGCCAGCGCCCGCCGCATGGAGGCGCGGTATCGGTATGAAATCGCCGACCGCGTGCCGGTGGGCTTTTGCGTGGTGCCACGCTACTTTGCGCCGCACTTCGACCTGCCGTATTGCGAGTTCTTCCGCGACGCGGAAACGCACTTCTACTGGCAGTTGCAGTTCGCGAAATTCCGCATCGAGCGCATCCCCGAGGACATGTTCTGTACCGGACCGCGGCTCTGGCTCTACCCCTTCTTCGACAATGTACTTGATTCCGATGCCATGGGCGCCGAAGTGGTGTGGCCGGAGAACGAGACGCTGCACGCCCTCCCCACTATCCACGATGTCGAGGCGATGGAGCGCTTCGAGATTCCCCCGCCCACGTCCGGGTTGTGGGGCCGTCTCGTCGACTGGTGCGAGCAGATGCAAGGCTTCGCCGAAGAGACGCATGCTACTCTCGGTGGCGAACCGGTGCAAATCGGCGTAGGCGCGCCGGGTATCGGCGGCTTCTCCCCACACATGGTGGCCGTCGATCTCGTCGGCGTCGACTTCTACTGGTGGCAGGTGGAGTATCCCGAGGCCTGCCACCGCTTCCTGGGTAAAATCACCGATGCGCTCATCCAGACGCAGGAGTATTTCGAGCGCATCTGGCCGCGCCAGCGTGGGGGCTTCGGCCTGGCGGAAGATTCAGCGCAGATTATGTCGCTGGACACCTTCCGCGAATTTTGTGTGCCGTATGACCGGCGGCTCTATGAAACCCTGGCCGCGCCTGGTGGCGACTTCGGCCTGCACATGTGCGGTGACAGCACCCACCTGCACCCCGCGCTGGTCGACGACTTGCGCCTCACCGATTTCCATATCTTCGGCTACCTGGTGCCCCCGCAGGTCGCCGCCCGCAACCTGGGCGGCAAAATGCGCCTGTGGGGCAACATCAACCCCATGCTGATGAAGGACGGCACCGCCGACGAGGTGCGCGCCGAAGCCCGCGCCTGCCTGGAGGCGCTCGCCCCCTGCGGCGGCCTCCTCCTCGGCGACGGCGCCAACGTCTGCCCCGGCACCCCGCTGGAGAACCTGGCGGCGCTCACTGAAGCCGCGGAGGCGTATGGCAATGGGCAATGACGCGAAGACAACGATGACGTCACGGCAGCGTGTGCTGACTGCGATGCGCAACGAACAACCGGACCGGGTGCCGGTCGCGCCGGATATCTCGATGTATATCCCGATGCGGCACAGCGGCATGACGGCGGGCGACTTCTGGATCGGCACGAAGAGCGGCGTGCCGCATTGGCAGGCCTACTTAGACGCTGCCGCATATTATGGCATCGACGCCTGGACGGCGCCGGCCATGTGGCTCCCCGTGATATTCGAGGATACCCCGGTGGAGTGGTGTAACCAATCGATGGTGGATGCCGCGCACGATGTCATGGTGCGGACTACCACCGTGATAACCCCGGATGGTGAGCTGACCGAGGAATCGATCTGTTATCGGGGAGATCAGGCCGCAGTATCCGTGAAATTGATGAAGGACCTGGCTGCCGACTTCAGCAAGTTCAAGCATACCCAGCCGATGCCGGTGGCGCTGGATATCGCCACCCTGGATATTCTGAAACAGGCGTGCCATTCGCGCGAATACGCTTTCGGCGTGACGCTGACGTTCCCCGGTTTCCATATGTGGAACTGCTATCTGCAAGGGGGCGTCGAGGCGTTATCGTATGTGGAACAGGATACACCGGAAATTATTGAGGAGTGGTGCGAGCTGGACATGGCGCGCGGTACGCGCATGATGGAACTCGCGCTGGAAGCCGATGTCGATTACATCCTCTTTGGGGGGTCGGGTACCATCACCATGGCGTCTCCGGCGCTGGCGGCGAAATATGCGATCCCCGCTTTGCGGCAGTGGTCCGGCATGGCGAAAGCCGTCGGCCTGCCGACGATGATCCATAGTTGCGGCAAGAACCGCGTACTGGCGGACCTGCTCGTCGAATACACCGATGTCGGCATGTTAAATCCCCTGGAACGACCGCCGATGGGAGATATCGACCTGGGCGAAGTGAAACGTATGCACGGTGGGCGTCTGGCATTCATGGGCAATCTGCATACCACGGACGTGATGCTGATGGGCAGCGCAGTGGATGTGCGTCGTGAAAGCCTGCAGGCCATCCGCGCGGCGGGCGAGCATGGCGGTTTCATCCTCTCCACCGGCGACCAGTGTGGGCGGGACACCCCCGATGCGAACCTGTTTGCCATGGTCGCTGCCGCCAAAGAATTCGGTGCCTACCCACTCGATTTCGACGCCATCGATGCGGAAATCAACAGACTGGGGCATTTGCGCCGGAATTGAGAAGTCATGAAACGTCACAACGATTTATCTGAATTAGCCTGGACGCTGGAAGGCTACACCCCCAACCTCTGGCGCTTTGAGTGGCAATACGGCCCCGGCTTCGGCTCGACCGAGCGCTGCGTCGACGTGCGCGCGGTGCCGGCGCGGGTGCCCGGCTCGGTGCAGGGGGCGCTGCGCGCGGCCGGCGTGTTGCCGGACTGGAATGTCGGCCTCAACGCGCGCCAGTGTGAATGGGTGGAACACCGACACTGGCTCTACTCCGCACCGCTCCCCGACGAGTGGGTGGACGGCGACGGCGTGCTGCGCCTGGAGTGCGAAGGACTGGATTACGCAGGTTGGGTATACCTGAATCGGCGCGAGGTCGGCGCCTTCGCCGGTACGCACCGACCGCACCAGTTCGATCTCACCCCGCACTTGCTGCCATCTGGCAACATCCTTACCATCGTCTTCGACTTGCCGCCGCGCTGGCTCGGCCATTTCGGCGAAACCTCGAAAATGACCGAGTGGAAAACTCGCTTCAACTACACCTGGGACTGGTGCCCGCGGCTGGTGCAAACCGGCATCTGGGACACCATCACCCTCTCGTGCGTCGCGGGGTCGGAGTTGCTTGGCCTGCGCTGCGAGACGGACGTCGATCTGTCCGACAACACTGGCGTACTGGAGCTCTCGGCTGATGTGACTGCGGAGAGTGGCATGCACATCTGCGTACGCCTGGAGCGGGACGGCGCGCTCATTCGCGAAGGTGAATGTAGCCCCGCGGCATTCGTGCAAGGCATCGCCTGGACCGGCCTGCCCATCGAGCTGTGGTGGCCGAACCTGGAGGGCGCGCAGCCGCTGTATACCGTGTCCTGCGCGCTGGTGGACGGCGACGGGCGCGAGTACGACCGCCTGACCCGCCGGGTCGGCTTCAAGCACGTTGAATGGCTGCCGTGTGAAGGCGCGCCGGCGGAAGCCGACCCGTGGCTGTGCGCGGTGAATGGCCGGCCGATCTTCCTGCAAGGAGTGAATTTCGCTCCGCTGAGCGCGAACTACGCCGACCTTACCCGCGAGGACTACGCGGCGCGCCTGCGGCAGTATCGCGACCTGGGCCTGAATCTCTTCCGCATCAACGCCTGCCAGTTCCGCGAGCGCGAATGGTTCTACGACCTATGCGACGAACTGGGGTTGATGGTCTGGCAGGAATTTCCCATCACCTCCTCCGGCCTGGAAAACTGGCCGCCGGAAGACGACGACAGCATCGACGCCATGGCGGAGATCGCCGCGGCCTTCATCCGCCTGCGCCGCCATCATGTGTCATTGCTCATGTGGAGCGGCAGCAACGAGCAGATGGGCGACCTGGAGGGAAACAAGCGCGGCATGGGCAAACCCTGCGACCTCAGCCACCCCATGCTGCGGCGCCTGGGGGAGGTTGCGCTAGCACTGGATCCGCGCCGCCGCTACATCCCCACCTCGCCCCTCGGCCCCCGTGCCTGGTTCGACCTTGCGGATGCCGGCAAGGGTCTGCACTGGGACGTGCATGGCGGGGCGGCGATGATGCTGCTTGAGGACGCCGAACCGTACTGGGCGAACGACGACGCACTCTTTCGCGCGGAAGTCTACTGCCCGGGCGCCAGCAGCGTCGCGGTGATCGAAAAATACGCCGGCGACTTCCCGACCTTCCCCGCGACGGCGCACAACCCGTATTGGTCGCGCCTGACCACCTGGTGGATCGACTGGGACCGTCTCGTTGCCATTCACGGTCGCGAGCCGGTCGATCTGGCGGAATACGTCGCCTGGAGCCAGGCGAAGCAGGCGCTGATGATCAGCCGCGAGATGCAGGCGTGCAAGGCGCGCTTCCCGCGCTGCGGCGGCGTGCTGATGTGGTCGGGGCACGACACCTTCCCGCTCACCGTCAATACCTCGCTCTTCGACTTCGACGGCCACCCGAAGCTGGCAGCGGAGGCAGTGCGAAATGTCTGGCACACGCCGGCGCCTGAACGGAGTAATGTATGACCGCCGAACCGACCTTCTACTGCATCCCTCACAGCCACTGGGAAGGCGCAGTCTTCATCACCCGCGAGGAGTACCTGGAGGTTGGCCTGCCGCACATCCTGCAGGCGCTGCAACTGCTGGCGCAATATCCCGAATATCGCTACACCATCGACCAGGCCTGCTACGTGCAACCCTTCCTCGCGCGCTATCCGGAGCAGGCAGCGGCCTTTCGACGCTATGTTGAAGAAGGCCGGCTGGCTATCGTCGGCGGCACTGATGTCATGCTCGACGTGAATATGCCCGGTGGCGAGTCATTCGTGCGCCAGGTGCTGTATGGCAAAGGCTACTTTCGTCGCGAATTGGGCGTCGACGTCACCTCGGGCTGGCAGCTCGACAACTTCGGCCACCACGCGCAGATGCCGCAGCTTCTCCGCCTTGCGGGGCTGGACGCCTTCTGGTTCTTCCGTGGGGTGAGCGGCTGGGACATTCCCTCCGAATTCCTCTGGGAAGGACTGGACGGCACGCGCATCCCCGCCATCTGGCTGCAGCAGGGCTACACCCTCCTCTACGGCGCGCCGCGCACGCTGCCGGAGTTCACCGCCTGGGTGCGGGAGCGCTACGCCGGCCTGGCGCCGCAATCGCGCAGCGCCGACCGCGTGGGCGTCACCGCCCATGACGTGTGCGCCCCGGAAGCCCACCTGCCGGAGATGCTGGCGCGGTTCAACGCGCAGCCTGACCGCCCCTTCCGCCTACAATGTGCCGTGCCCGCCGACTACGAGGCGGCGCTGGCCGCGCGCGGCGACCTGCCGGTGATTGACGGCGAATTGAACCCCATCTTCCAGGGCACTTACAGCAGCCGTATCGAGCTGAAGCAGCGCACCCGCGCGCTGGAGACGCAGTTGATGGACGCGGAGGCACTCGGCGCGCTGCTGCACGCGCGCGGCGTCGCCACCGACACCGCCGATCTCTGGCAGGCCTGGGAGCCGATGCTCTTCAATCAGGCGCACGACCTGATGTCCGGGGTGATGACCGATACTGTGTATGAGGACACGCTGCGCGGTTACGACTTCTCCGCCCGCATTGCCGGGGAGGCGGTGCAGGCCCGCTTGCGCGCGCTCGTCGACCGCATCGACACCCGCGGTGACGGCATCTCGCTGGTGGTGGTCAATACCCTCGGCTGGGCGCGGTCGGATATTGCGTATGCCTACGTCGGCTTCGGTGAGCCGGGCATGCGCGGCGTGGCGCTGACCGGGCCGGACGGCCAATCCGTGCCCGTGCAGATCGTCGCCGCCGAACGCCACCCCGACGGGGCGCTCATCACCGCCACCATCGCCTTCGTCGCCAAGGTGCCGGCGCTCGGGTTTGCCGTCTACCACCTGCATCTGCTGACCGAGGGAATGCCGCCGGCCGCCGTGGGTGGCGACTTGCTGGAAAACGACGTCTATCGCGTCGAAGTCGATCTAGCCACTGGCGCCATCTCCCGCCTCACCGTGAAAGATGGGAGTTGGGAGGCGCTGTCCGGCCTCGCCAACGTGGTGGCGATGGAGCCGGATCATGGCGACCTGTGGGAGCTGTATCAGCCGCTAGACGGCGGCAGCCGCATCGCGATGACGGAGCGCCACCCCGCGCCGGTCGACGCCCTCTTCAGCACCGCGCAAACCACCGAGCCGGGTGTTGTCACCTGCGGCCCGGTAGTATCCGAGTTCACCGTAACCCACCCCTTCAGCGATGCCGGCCGCTTCAGCACCACCATCCGCCTGTATGCCAGTCTTCCGCGCATCGATATCCGCACCACCATCCTCAATAACGACAAATGTGTGCGCTACCGGGCGCTCTTTCCGACAACCATCGCGCAGGGGCGGAACGTACAGGAGATTCCCTTCGGCGCCATTGAGCGACCGGAGGGCATCGAGTTCCCCGCGCAAAACTGGGTCGACTGGAGCGACGGCGCGCGCGGCGTGGCGCTGCTCAACCGCGGCCTGCCCGGCAACAACGTCACCGACGGCACGCTGCTCCTCTCGCTGCTGCGCAGCACCAGCATTGTCGCCTACGGCTACCAGGGCGGTTATGGGCCGGGCATGGGTTCCGATTCCGGCCTCGAGTTGGGCCGGACGCTCACCTTCGATTACGCCCTCATGCCGCACGCCGGCGACTGGACGCAGGCCGCGCCCTGGCGCGACGGCCAGGCCTTCAATCACCCCCTCATCGCCGTCACCGCGGAGACCCATCCCGGCCCCATGTCCCCCCGTCACGGCCTGCTGGACATCGACGCCACGAATATCGTTCTGTCCAGCGCCAAGGTGAGTGAGGACGGCGCGCGTATTGTCCTCCGTCTCTATGAAGCCGCCGGCGAGGCCACGACCGCTCGCTTGACTGTGCCCGGCTGCGTCGCCGCCGAAGTCATCAATCTGCTAGAAGACCCGTTGCAATCCCTGGATCATGCGGATCTCACGCTCGAGTTCCGCTCGTTTGAGATCAAAACACTCGCGCTCACACTTGAAGGGAGCCCATCATGACCGGCAGAGAACGCATGCTCATCGCCATGCGCAATGGCCAACCTGACCGCGTGCCCTGCGCGCCTGATATGTCGAATATGATTCCCTGCCGTCTCACCGGCAAGCCATTCTGGGACATCTACCTGTACCAGGATCCGCCGCTGTGGCAGGCCTACATGGATGCCGTGGAATACTTCGGCACCGACGGCTGGGTCTACAACCTCGATGGCTTCTGGATAGCCGACCCGGATGCGCCCGGCCCGGAGCCGTCCGGCGTAGTGCAGGAGACGGTGATCGTCGAGCAGACGTTCGAGCGCATCGTCACCCGCGCCTATACGCAGCCGGACAGAGGGGCGAAGGAGTGGTCGAAACTGGTCACCGTCTACCCCCGTTACGACCCACCCACTACGCTGCTGGCGGAGAAGGTCGGGATGGCAGCCGATCCCGAGCGCTGGCAGCCCATCGAAGGGGTGAAGCCACAGAAACAGGGGTTCGACCTCCTCGCCGATGCGCTGGAGCGCTTCCAGGGGCGCGGCGTCATCGGCGCCTACGTCGGTCCACCGCAACTTGGTAACCCCGACCAGGGTTATGGGCACTCCATCTATGACTACGTCGACGACTACGATGCGCTGAAACAGTGGAGCCTCGATGTCTCGCGCAATGCGATTGCCTACTTGCGCCGCGTGCTGGCCGGCCCGGTGCGTCCCGACTTCATCCTCACCGGCGGCTCCGGTCTGCTCGTCTTCAACACGCTGGAGATCATCCGCGACATCACCCTGCCTTGCCTGCAGGAGATCACCCGTATCTGCAAAGAGGCGGACATCCCTTCGCAAATCCACTGCTGCGGTCCTGAGCGCGAGCTGGTGAAGCTCTGCGCCGAGGAAACCGACCTGACCTCTATCAACCCGCTGGAAATCCCACCCATGGGCGACTGCGATCTTGCGGAGCTGAAGCGGCGTTACGGCCACAAACTCAGCCTCATGGGCAACCTGCACACCACCGACGTCATGCTCCGCGGCACCGTCGACGAAGTGCGCCAGGCCGCCATGCGAGCCATCGACGACGCCGGCGCCGGCGGCGGCTTCATTCTCTCCACCGGCGACCAATGCGGCCGCGACACCCCCGACGAAAACATCTTCGCCCTCGTCGATGTGGCACAGACCTATGGACGATACGACTGATTTAACATCATTATGATGTAATATTCCCTTCTCCCAATCCTGGGAGAAGGGAGCTATATACTATACTTGTGTGTTACACGAGGCCAATCCATGCACACCATCTCGATAACCGATAACTGGCAAGGCGCTCCCACCCCGCTCGACGGCACCCTCGCCGACCCCGCCGACTGGCTCTCCGCGCAGGTGCCGGGCGAGATTCACCTCGACCTGATGCGCGCCGGGCGCATGGCCGACCCGGAGATCAGCGACCACGCGCGCACTAGCGGCCGTTGGCCGGAGGAGCACGCCTGGTGGTACCGCACCACCTTCACCGTGGATGAGGCGTTTCTCGCGCACGAGCGCCAGCAGCTCATCTTCGACGGCCTCGACTGCTTCGCGCAGGTGTATCTCAACGATCAGCGCATCGGCACGGCGTGCAACGCCTTCGTCGGCCACGCCTTCAGCGTGCGCAACGTGCTGCGCGCCGGCGAGAACTCGCTGGTGGTGCGCCTCACCGCCGGCACCGAACTGGTGCAGGACCGCGATTCGCTGGGCGGTTGGTTCATCGGCACCATCTATGAAGGCCGCAACTGGACGAAGCATCGCTACCTGCGCAAGCCGCAATACCAGTATGGCTGGGACTGGAATGACGCCTTGCCCAACATCGGCATCTGGCGTGGCGTCCGCCTGGAAGGCCGTAGCGGCATCGTCGTCGCTGACTTCCGCCTGGACACCGTCATCACCGATGACGTCGTCACCCTCGACGGCCAGGCGGTGCTGGAAAACCTGCACCCGTGGATCGAGCGCCCCTGCACGCTGGAACTGACGCTCCAGTCGCCCGCCGGCGACCCCATCATCGTCGCCAGCGACTATTCCCTGCCCATGGGCCGCACCGGCGTGCCGCTGCACATCACCGTGTCCGACCCGCAACTCTGGTGGCCGAACGGCATGGGCGAGCAGCCGCTCTACACGCTCACCGCCCGGGTGCTCCACGGCGGCGCCGTCTGCGACGAGCTACGCCAGACGGTCGGCCTGCGCACCGTCGAGATCGACCGCGCGCCGCTGGCCGACGGCTCGCGCTTCCGCATCCGCGTCAACGGCGTCGATACCTTCTGCCGCGGCGGCAACTGGGCGCCGTCCGACATGATTCCCGCCCGCGTCACCCCCGAGCGGCTGGAGACGCTGGTGGCGGAGGCGCAGCACGCCGGCTTCACCATGTTCCGCATGAATGGGGTGGGGTATTACGAAGACGACGCCTTCTTCGACGCCTGCGACCGCGCCGGCATCCTCCTCTGGCAGGATTTCACCTTCGCCTGCATGACCTATCCCGACGATGAGCCCGCCTTCCGCGCCGCCGTCAAGGAGGAGGCGGAAAAAGTGGTAGCGCGGCTGCGCCACCACCCGTCGCTGGCCGTCTGGTGCGGCTGCAACGAGTCCATCTGGTTGAACAGCGGCGGCAAAGACCCCTTCTCGCTGGGCGGCATCACTCTCTTCGGCCAGGTGCTGCCCGACGTCTGCCGCCGGCTCGACCCCGTGCGCCCCTACTGGCCGTGCAGCCCCTACGGCGGCGAAGAGCCGAATAGCGAACGAGACGGCACCTGCCACTGGTGGTGGCCCTTCTTCATGAACCCGGACATGGAGCGCCGCATCTCTCACGAGATCGTCGATGAGTGCCGCGCCCGCTTCGTCAGCGAATACGGCATCATCGGCCCGCCGCACATGGACTCGATCTGCGAATACCTGAAACCGGACGAGCGCTCGTGCGAGGCACTGGCGTGGAAGATTCACACCAACACCTTCGAGCAGGGCACGGTGGCGGAGGGCATCCGCCGGCACTACGGCGACCCGGAAGCATTGGCGCTGGACGAGTATGTGCTGTATGGCCAGCTTTACCAGGCGCTGATGCACGGCGGGGCGATGGAGGCGCTGCGCTTCCGCAAGGGCGACCTCGAGGCCGAGTGCTGGGGCGCGCTCATCTGGTCGTATAACGACTGCTGGGGCGAAATGGGCTGGTCGGTCATCGACCATTACTTGCGCCGTAAGGCCAGTTACTACTGGCTGAAGCGGGCCTGCGCCCCGGTGAAGGTCATCGTCCGCCCGCGCGCCGGTCAACTTGTCACCCGCGTGGTAAACGACACCCGCCAGGCGTATGACGCCGAAGTGCGGCACGGCTGGTTCCGCGTCGACGGCGCCGACCGCCAGCTTCTCACGACATCGATCACTCTCCCGGTCAACGGCATGGTGGAAATCGCCCGCGCCGAAATTCCCGGCGACATTAACCCGCGTGAGTGGGTCTACGGCGCCGTGCTCTCCGGCGACGGCATCCCCGACGACCAGGCGGTCTGGCTTCTGTCGCCCTATCGCACCCTCGCGCTTGCCGACCCGCAACTGCAGATCACCCGCGACGCCGGTGGTCTCACCGTCGCCAGTCCCGTCTTCTGCCACGCCATTCATGCCGAAGACGGCGGCCGTCCCGGCCTGTCGGATAACTTCGTCGATCTGCTCCCCGGCATTCCCCGGCGCATTGAGACGGAGAAGGAGATCGTCTTACAGGTCGTAATGCCGATCGGGCAATCCTGTTTTGAGCCGTTGTGATCTGTGGGGGCAGGCTGTAAGAAACCGAGTTCTAAGTCAGGCACGCAGCGCAGCGGAGTGCCGTCCGCGTTTGGGAATCGTTACCGATTCCCTGATTGGGCGAGCGAGCGTCCTCGCGAGCCGATTCCGGGTGGATATTTGAATAGTCGTGTTCTACAATGGAGTGATCACGACGGATTAGACTTCCACCCGGAGTCGGCTCGCGGGGACACTCGCCCGCTCATGTCCCTTACGTCACGGATTACGCCTTGGGAGCGTGCTATTCCCCCGCAAAGCACCCCCGCCCCGCCAGCCCATCCCATAACGCCTCCACCAGCGCGTCAACGTCGTTATGCACCGTGTCCAGCCGCAGGTCGGGCGTTTCCGGGGCTTCGTAGGGGGCGGAGATGCCGGTGAATTCGGGGATCTGGCCGGCGCGGGCTTTGGCGTAGAGGCCTTTCACGTCGCGCGCCTCGCAGGCGTCCAGCGGAGCGTCCACCAGCACCTCGACGAAGCGGTCGTCACCAATGATCGTCTTTGCGTTGGCGCGGTCGGCACGGTAGGGCGAGATGAAGGCGGTGATGACGATGAGGCCGGCGTCGTTGAAGAGCTTTGCCACCTCGGCGATGCGGCGGATGTTCTCCTGCCGGTCTTCCGGGCTGAAACCCAGGTTGCGGTTGAGGCCGTGGCGGATGTTGTCGCCGTCCAGCACCACGCAGGCATGGCCGGCGGCGATGAGGCGCTGCTCCAACGCGTAGGCGATAGTCGACTTGCCCGAGCCGCTAAGGCCGGTGAGCCACAGCGTGGCCGGTGTCTGCTTCAGCAGTCCGGCGCGGTCGGCGGGGGTGACATGCCCGGTGTGCTTTACCAGGTTGCGGCTCTTCGTCACCTGCGGAACGCCGTAGCCGTGGGTGCGGTCGATGATGAGCCCGGCGGCCACGGTGAAGTGGTGGATGGGATCGATGACGATGAAACCGCCGGTCTGCCGGTTGCGCTCGTATTCGTCGCAGAAGAGCGGGTTGAACAGCTTCAACCGCAGGCGGCCGATCTCGTTCAGCCCCAGCGTCTCCGCCGGCTGCCGGTGCAGCGTGTTCGGGTCGATGCGATAGTTCAGCTCGGCGACTTGCCCGCGTACCGTCTGCGTGGTGTGTTTGATGAGGTACGGCACGTCGCGCCGCAGCGGCTCGTCGTGCATCCAGATGACCATCGCCTCCACTTCGTTGGCCACCCACGGCACGTTGGCGGGGTGGGCGAGCATGGCGCCGCGGCCGGCCTCCACCTCGTCCGCCAGGCACACCGTCACCGACTGCGGCGGAAAGGCGCGCGGCAGGTCGCCGTTTGGCCCGATGATGCGGCTGACGCGGGTGACCGTGCCCGCCGGCAGCACAGCCACCTCGTCGCCCACCCGCAGGATGCCGCTGGCCACCGTGCCGCAGTAGCCGCGGAAATCGCCGTGCGGCCGCAGCACGTGCTGCACCGGGAAGCGCAGGTCGATAAGGTTGTTATCGCCGGCGATGTGCACCGTCTCCAGGTGGTTCAGCAGCGTCGGGCCGTCGTACCACGGCATGCGCGCGCTGCGCTGGACCACGTTGTCGCCCAGCAATGCGCTGATGGGGATGAAGGTGAGGTCGCGGGTGCGGAAGCGCGCGGCGTATTCGCTATATTCCGCGCGAATGCGCTCGAAGACATCCTGGCGGAAATCGACCAGGTCCATCTTGTTGACGGCCACCATGATATGGGGAATTCCGAGTAGCGAGGCGATGAAGCCGTGGCGCTTCGACTGGGTGAGCACCCCCGCGCGGGCGTCGATGAGGATGATCGCCAGGTTCGCTGTGGAGGCGCCGGTGACCATGTTGCGCGTATACTGCTCGTGCCCGGGGGTGTCGGCGATGATGAAGCGGCGGCGGGGCGTGGAGAAATGCCGGTACGCCACGTCGATGGTGATGCGCTGCTCGCGCTCCGCCTTCAGCCCGTCGGTGAGCAGCGCGAAGTCGATGTCCTCCTGCCCGCTCTTCCGCGACGCCTGCTGCACCGCGGCCAACTGATCCTCGTAAATCCCCTTGGCGTCATGCAGCAGCCGCCCGATGAGCGTGGACTTGCCATCGTCCACGCTGCCGGCGGTGGTGAAGCGGAGCAGGTCGGCGTGTTGGACCTGGTGGAGGAGATCATCAAAGTGAAAGGTATTCGTTTGGTTGGGCATGGCGCGTATTACCTGTAAAATGCGGCATCAATTCATGCCGGTGCGATGGGCGGAAACATGGTGACCATAGCCGTTTTCGTTCATCTGCATACCGCGGGGTGTCGGCCCCCACCCCTGACCCCTCCCTCGCTCCGCTGTCGCTGCGCAAGGGAGGGGAAATACGGATATGACGTTTTTACTCGGAGTCTCCCTTCCCTTGCGCAGCGCAGCGGAGCAGGGGAAGTGTCGGGGGATGGGGGCCGAAATTCACTCCCCTAGAAATACCCCTCCCGCTTCTTTTGTTCCATCGAGCTGTCCTGGTCGTGGTCGATGACGCGGGTGATGCGCTCGGAGTGACGGGCGACCATCATCTCCTCGATGATTTCCGGCACGGTGGTCGCCGGTGAGGGGATGACGCCGGTGCAGGGGTGGCAGCCCAGCGTGCGGCAGCGGCACAGCACGTGTTTCGGCGTCTCGCCGGGCTGCAAGCGCGTGTCCGGGTAAACGGGGATGAGCTGCCCGCCGCGCTCCACTACCGGGCGTTCGGCGGCGAAATACATCGGCACCACAGGAATCTGCTCCTGGTAGATGTAGAGCCAGATGTCCAGCTCCGTCCAGTTGGAGAGCGGGAAGACGCGGATGCTCTCGCCGGGGTTGATGTTCCCGTTGTAGAGGTTCCACAGCTCCGGGCGCTGGTTCTTCGGGTCCCACTGGCCGTTGACATCGCGGAAGGAGTAGACGCGCTCCTTCGCCCGCGAGCGCTCTTCCTCGCGCCGGGCGCCGCCGAAGGCCGCGTCGTAGCCGCCCTCGCGCAGCGCGTTCAGCAGCGCCTGGGTCTTCAACTGTGCGCAGCACTTCACTGTGCCGTAATCCCACGGGTTCACGCCGTTAGCGATGGCCGCTTCATAGCGATACACGCGCAGGTCGGCGCCGATCTCGCGGCAGAAGTCGTCGCGGAAGGTGACCATCTCGGGGAATTTGAGACCGGTATCCACGTGGAGCAGCGGGAAGGGGATACGTCCCGGCGCGAACGCCTTCTGCGCCAGCCGCACCATCACCGAGGAGTCCTTGCCGATGGAGTAGAGCATCACCGGCCGTTCGAACTCCGCCATCACCTCGCGGATGATGTGGATGCTCTCCGCCTCCAGCGTCTCCAGCGTGGACAACTGCAGGTGCTCGCGCGCCCCCTCTTCCGCCGCCGTGCTTGAGGTATTATACTGTGGTGTCTGGTCTGTCATTTTACCCTTTGCTCGAAAGGCATCTCATGCAACGTATCTGCTTCCTGCTGAAAGTCAAAGCGCACATGCTCGATGAATACAAGCGCCGTCACGCCGACGTCTGGCCGGAAATGCGCGATGCCCTCAGCCGCACCGGCTGGCACAACTACTCGCTCTTCCTCCGCGACGACGGCCTTCTCGTCGGCTACCTGGAAACCGACGATTTCGAGGCCGCCCGCGCCGGCATGGAGCGAGAACCCGTCAACGCCTGCTGGCAAGCCGAAATGGGCGACTTCTTCGAAGCCCTCGACGGCCAGCGCCCCGACGAAGCCATGACGCCGCTGCAGCAGGTGTTTTTCCTGCCGTAGACGATGCTAGATCAGGTAATCACCAGAACCCGTTCGTAGTGAGCCACGTAGCGCAGCGGAGTGGCGTTCGATTAGGCAATCAGTAGTACTTCAGCAATGAACCTGATGCATTAACTGGCAACTTTACGATTACTCCCATATCCTGTAACCGAACGCCACTCTGCTGCGCTGCGTGGCTTACTATACAAACTCTATCGTTTACAGCCAGCTTCAATATCCGCCACCTCAACAACCTGTCCGCTCTCCAGCGACGCAATCGCCGCCGCGATGACCACCTGCGCCGCCAGGCCGTCTTCGCCGGAGCCGTCGATCTCCGCTGGCGACGCGCCGGCGTCCACCTGCTCCAGGAAGGTATGCAAGCGGGCGCGGAAGGTGTCGTTAAAGTCGCGGTAGCCGCCGAAGACGGGGTTGGTGTATACCTGCTTCACCAGGTCGCCGGCGGGGTACAGGGTCGCCTCGCGCCACATGTCGTCGACCACCAGCCGACCCTTCGTGCCCGCCACCTCGCAGCGCTCCATCGGGTGACCGCGCTCGATGTCGTAGCTGCTGGTGAGGTGCCCCACCATGCCGTTGGCGAACTGAAAATTCCACGAGGCGGTGGACCACAGATTGCGCGCCGGCGCGCGCATCGCGAAGCACTGCACCCGCGCGATGTCGCCGCAGAAGTACCGCAGGATGTCGATGGAGTGCGGGTTGAGCGCCTTCAGGTGGAAGTACGGCGATTCAAACGCGCCCGGCCGACCGATCCACAGCGCCATGTTCGCGAAGAGCAGGTCGCCCAGCCGGCCGTCCTGCTGCCACTGCTTCGCCAGCCGCGCGGCGGGGGTGAAGCGGTGGTTCATGTTTACGCCCAGGCAGCGATTCAGTTCCCGCGCCACGCGCACCATCTCCGCCGCCTGGTCGATGTCGTTGCAGATCGGCTTCTCGCATAGCACATGAGCGCCAGCGCGCAGCGCCTGCAGCGTCGGCGCGTAGTGGTCGCTGCCGTATTCATAGCCGCCGGTGGTTACGCTCACCACGTCCGGTCTCACCGCGGCCAACATCTCGTCAGTGCTTATAAAGCCGGGCACGCCCAGCCGCGCGCCGGTCGCCTGCGCTTTCTCCGGGATACGGTCGCATACCGCCGCCAGCTCGCCCAGCGGGTCATCCGCGTAGATGGACGCATGCAGGTTGCCGATGGGCCCGAGACCGATTACCGCGACGCGCAACATGATGAGTTCCCTTCAAAGAGCGAGGAACGGGGGAAGAAGTCGAAGTCATACGGCGGTTCGGCGGTCTTCCAGCGGCCGATGCTGTCCGTGCGCACCGGGATTTTCGCCAGCGGGAAGCCCAAAAATCCTTCGAGCCGCTCGAGTTCCACGTCCTGCTTCAGCACGAAATCCTCGAATCGCACGTCGAGGCGCCGGGCCGGCGACGGCGTGGCCTGCATGAGGCAATGCTGGTAATACCAACTGATCGCCCGCCGGTGGCGCAGGTCGTCGGTGGGCGTGTAGGGGACGCCGAAGACGGAGAGATCGTCCGTCACGTGCCCGCCGAGGATGCAGTCGCGCGGGTCGCGCACCCAGTAGATGAAATACGCGTCGGGGAACATCCGCGCGATCCACGGGAACACCAGCGTCGTTTCTGGAATCTTCCACCCCCGCCGCGGGCTGTCGCTGCCCAGCACCGAGGCCAGGAACGACTCGATAAGCCGGGGAAACGCCGGGTCGATGGGCATGGTGAAGAGTCGGGAGAAATCCCACTCCAACCCGCCCTTGTACTCCACGTAGCGCGCCATCACCCGGCACGCCTCGTACATGTCGTCCGGCGGAATCAGGTCTCCCGACCCATTCAACTGCGCGCCCATATAGACGCCGCTCTCGCTCAAAGTATGAGACATGGCCCGCGTGCCCGAATGCCCGCGGCCAATGACAGTGATGAGCATAATGATCTCCTGTGAACGTCCCCTCACCCCCTGGCCCCCTCTCCCCGAGGCGAGGGGGAATGCTCTGTGTTATAGCTCAGCATCGTCCCCCCTCTCCTCGGGGAGAGGGGGGCAGGGGGGTGAGGGGGAGAGGTGTTACAGCTTCGCCGCCCCCCGCTGCGTCTGCAGTTCGCGGGCCTGCAGGCCTTTCGCGGTGTCGGGCGAGCCGATATACATGGTGTTGTACGCTTCGTCCGAGCTGGTGAAGGGGTGGCCGTGGCCGCTCCAATTCAGGTTGGTATACATCGGGTTGGTGCGGCCGGTCTCCGACTCGCGCCGCGCGATGTGCGCCTGCATGCGCGCCTCGAGGTAGGCCACCGTCTCCGGCTCTTCGTCGGCCAGGTTGTGGTTTTCCTCGGGGTCGTTGATGAGGTTGTACAGCTCTACCTCTGGCTTGAAGTGGAAGTCCGGCTCCAGCGCGTGGATGAGCTTCCATTCCGGGGTGCGCCAGCCGTGCTTGCGCATCCACGTGGCCTCGGTGAAGTAGAACTCCGGCT
>CAZPYA010000051.1:0-34869 GCA_964590255.1 uncultured bacterium | reverse complement strand
CGGCCCTACGCCGCCCGACCATTCAGGCGGTGGGATGTTGAGCGAAAGTCCTGAGGGTGAACCCTCGTGTGCGGGTCATAGTCATACCTCCTTAACAAAATAGGCAGACGAGGCATAAGCCCCGATAATTGATAATATTGCTAAGAATATCATTCGTCAATAGCTGTGATGATCGGCATGTAAAATAGTGGCAGCGCTGACACGGATATTGTCTCCCGCACCGGTATGTCGAAAGACCGCTTGCGTCTGGACAGGCCTTCCCCCCTCCCGCCGACTCTGCTACACTGAGAGTGTTGACGGAGGAGGACACTACGATGAGCGCTTCGGGATTACGCATCTTTCGCACTAGCGAGCAATCGCCGGCGGCGATCTGCCGCGAGTTGCAACCGGCAGAGGCGGATATCGCGCGGGTGCAGGCGATTGTGGACGGCATCCTGGCATCGGTGCGCACGGAAGGCGACGCCGCGGTGCTGGAGCTGACACGAAAATTCGACTGGCCGGCGGCGACGCTGGCGAGCCTGCGGGTGACCGAGGACGAGCTGCGGCTGGGCCTGGCGGACACCGAACCCGCGGTGCTGGACGCCATGCGCCAGGCGGCGGACAATATCCGGCGCTACCACGAACGACAGATGCCGCGGGACTGGTTTGAACCGATGCAGCCGGGTCTGACGTTGGGCCTGCGCCACACGCCGGTGGACAGCGTGGCGTGCTACGTGCCCACCAGCAAGGCGTCGCTGCCGTCGTCGCTGTTGATGAGCGTGGTGCCGGCGCAGGTGGCGGGGGTGCCGCGCATCGCCGTGGTAGGCCCGTGCCGGCGCGACGGCACGCTGCCGCCGGGGGTACTGGCGGCCGCCGCGCTGCTGGGCGTCACGGAAATCTACAAGCTGGGCGGCGCGGTGGCGGTGGCGGCGATGGCCACCGGTACGCCCACCTTCCCGCGGATGGATGCGCTGGTCGGGCCGACGAACCTTTTCGGCACGTTGGCCAAGCGCGCGGTGTTCGGCGAGATCGGCATTGACGGGCTGTACGGCCCCAGCGACGTGACTATCGTCGCCGACGGCACGGTGCCCGCCGCCTGGGCCGCCGCCGACATGATGAGCCAGGCGGAGCACGGCGAGGATTCCGCCGCCATCCTGGTGACGCCGGACGCCGACTACGCCGCCGCGGTGAACGCCGAGGTGGCGCGGCAACTGGCCACCGCCGCGCGCCAGGGGTACCTGTCCGTGTCGCTGGAGCGATTCGGCGGCATTGTCATCACTCGCGATATGGCGGACGCGGCAGCGATGGCCAATCTGCTGGCCGCCGAACACCTGGAATTGCTGGTGGCCGACCCGCAGGGGTTGCTGCCCAGCATCCGCCACGCCGGCGCCATCTTCCTGGGGGCATATGCGCCGGTGCCGGTGGGCGATTACTACGCCGGTCCTAGCCACAGCCTGCCCACCGGGCGCACCGCGCGCTTCTCCAGCGGGCTCAGCGTCTACACCTTCCTCAAGCGCTCCAGCCTCATCATGCCGGACGCCGCCTGGCTAGCCGCGCACCGCGAGGCGATCCTCGCGCTGGCCGGGCATGAAGGGTTGCCGGCGCACGCGACGGCGGTGAAACTGCGCGGCGACGCGTGAGTGTTATTCATTCGACCAAAGCCCGCCGCCGCCGGATCACTCCGGCGGCGGTGCTGTTTCGCATAACTTCACGCGCGATTATTTCGTAAAGAACTTGATGCTGGAGGTCGACGGCTTGGCATGGCAGTTCGTCGCGCCGCCGGCATACAGATACATCGTCGAGTTCGTGTTAATGCTGCTCAGATCGCGATTAGCGGTTACCGCGGTTTCCTTGGCGCCAGAGATGAGGGCATACATCTCGCTGCCGTTCAGCACGTAGAGCTTCACGTGGTAGGACGCCATCGGAGTTTCCGGTGACCAGTTGGCCTGCACGACATCCGTATATGGCAACGCCGCTTCAGCCGACGTGATCAATGCGCCAGCATAGGTGGACAACCGCGCATGACTGGTGCCCGCTTTGCCGGTGCCGGCGTCATTCGGTCCGCCGACGTTGCGGAAACTGACGGCCACGCCCGGCAGGGCAGCCGGGGTGAAGGCGCCGGAGCCGGTGCTACCCGCCGCGATGCCATTGTCGTAGATATTCAGGAACCAGCTCAGAAATTCAGGATTATTCGTCGTTTTGCAAAAGTAGCCGCGGGCGTTGCAGTTAATATCGAATTCCACCATGATATCCGGCGCCGCGCCGGTAGTGCGATAAGAGCCCGCCGGCATAGTCATCGCCGCGCTGCGCACCCAGGTGTTGCCGCCTTCAATCGCGCCGTATGCGATCCCAGGCACTTCACCCAGCCCTTTCGTCATGATCGGCAGGAAGTCATACCCGCGGGCGAGCAGGATGGCGGCCTTCGAGCCGGTCTGCTTGTTGAACGTCTCTACCGCCACATGGCCGTCGACGCAAGAGATGACTGAGCCGTTGTTGTGCCGGTCAGAGAGGTCGGTGTCGATGGTGGTCAGCGAGTAGTTGCCGGTCATTGAGACCTTGGTCAGGTCGGCGGACATGATCGTCGCGGTGGGGCGGCTGATGTCGCCCAGCGCCTGGCCATACAGCGAGGGATTGAAGCCGTATTCCGGCGTGATGTTTTGCCCCTTGCCCGTTTGCGTGGGACAGTCATACAGGCTGGGCTCGTTATACATCGCCAGGTACGGCGCCCAGGCCGTGCCGCTGGGCGGCTTCGGGATCATGGTTTCTTCATTGTCCTGGCAATACATGTTGAGCGCCAGGCAGATCTGCCGCTGGTTGTTCAAGCAGGTGTTGGTGCGCGCCTTTTCACGCGCCTTGGCAAAGACGGGGAAGAGGATGGCCGCGAGGATGGCGATGATGGCGATCACCACCAGCAGTTCGATGAGGGTAAACCCTCGGGAGCGAGAATACATTCAGGATAATGCACTGGAAGCCTCCTTGCGCGGAGCGGTCGTGTATAGAAAACACGCGCAGTTCTACCAACCATTTATACGATTAAGCTACGCGCTTGTCAAGCACCTCGGCAGGTTATTCTGGGAGGGGCAGGAGGGCATCGCGCCGCGGCGACGAATGGTAACTACAGAAGGAAATCACCGGATGACGAACCTGCTCAATATCCCGCTGCCCGCCGACTTGCCCCTCCACGCCCGCCCGCCCGGCGATGTGCGCGTGTGCGCCGAAGCCGATCTGCTGCCCGACGGCACGCTGGGCGCGCAGTGGCTGGTGATTACCGATTCGCATGTGGCGGTGCTGGCGCGCGCCGGCGACGGCATTACGCAGAGCTGGTGCCGGCGCATCGAGGACATCAGCGAGCCCAAGGCACTTGGCTACGTGGGCGGCGGCGCGCTGGAAGTGACCGTCGACGACGAAAAGCAGGTTATCATCCGCTACACCGCCGCCCGGCTGGGGCAGTTCGGCACCATCGCCGGCCTGCTGGAGAAGTGGGCGAAGGGCGAAGAAGCCGAGGTGCCGGAAGAGGAGAGCATCCGCTGCCCCACCTGCGGCCTGCCGCTGCGCAAGGGATCGAAAGTGTGCCCGGCGTGCATCCCGAAGGGCCGCACGCTGATGCGGCTGCTCGGCTATCTGGCGCCGATGCGCTGGATGGCCATCACCCTGACAAGCGTGGCGCTGCTGACGACGGCGCTGGCGATGATCCCGCCGATGCTGCAAAAACCGCTCTTCGACAAAGTCTTTCAGCTTGGGGAACATACGCTGAAGCACCCGGCAAAATATAACTTTTTCGATCAATTCCTCAAGCTCGACCATACGTCCCTGACTTTGCCGGAGCGTTATCACGCCCTGGTACTCATCACACTCGTCTTCGCAGGCGTCGCGCTGTTGCGCAGCGGCCTGGGGGTGGCGCAGAGCTGGGTCAGCTCCTGGTTGGGCAACCGCATCACCCACGATATCCGCTGCCAGCTCTTCAAGCACCTGCAGTACCTGTCGATGAGCTTCTACGACAAGCGGCAGATGGGCAGCGTCATCTCGCGGGTGAACCAGGACGCCGGCGGCCTGCAGCACTTCCTCACCTGGGGCGCGCAAGAGCTGGTGGTGAACCTGCTGCTGTTCCTGGGCGTGGGCGCCATGATGTTCGTCATCAACTGGAAGCTGGCGCTCATCGTCATCTTGCCCGCGCCGTTCATCAGCGGCATCGCCGGGCAGGTGTGGCGACGGCTGCGCCACGCTACCCACCGCATTTATCACCGCTGGGGCAAGGTCAACGCCATGCTCTCGGAAAGCCTCACCGGCCTGCGCATCATCAAGTCCTTCGCACAGGAGGACCGGGAAATCTCGCGCTTCACCCGGCGCAGCGACGAGCTGTTTGTGCCGACGGTGACTATCGAGCGCACCTGGGCAATGGTCTTCGCCGGCATCGGCCTGCTCTTCGGCTTCAGTCAGTTGCTCGTCGGCTACGTCGGCGGGATGGAAATCCTGGCGGTGCGCATGTCGCCCGGCGACCTGATCGCCTTTACCATGTATGCGATGATGTTCGCCGGCCCGTTGCAGCACCTCTCGATGCTGCTCAACTGGTCGTCGCGCTCCTTCGCCGCCGCCGAGCGCATCTTCGAGGTGCTGGACACTGAGCCGGAGCCGCACGAGACGGAAGCGGTAGCGATTCCAACGATCGCGGGCAAGCTGGAGTTCCGCGACGTCACCTTCGGCTACGAGCGGCACCGGCAGGTGCTGAAAAACCTCTCCTTCACGCTGGAGCCGGGCGAGATGATCGGCCTGGTGGGGCACAGCGGGGCGGGCAAGTCGACGATTATCAACCTGGTGTGCCGCTTCTACGAGCCGCAGCAGGGCGAGATCCTCGTCGACGGCCTGCGCATCGCCGACCTGCCGCTGGAGGCGTGGCGCGGGCAGATCGGGCTGGTGCCGCAGGAAACGTTCCTCTTCAGCGGCACCATCGCCGAGAATATCGCCTACGCCCGCGAGCAGGCCACCCGCGAGGAGATCATCCGCGCGGCGAAGGTGGCGAACGCCCACGACTTCATCGTGAAGAAGCCGGACGGCTATGACACCCTGGTCGGCGAAGGCGGCCAGGGCCTGTCGGCCGGCGAGAAGCAGCGGCTGGCCATCGCCCGCGCCGTGCTGCACAATCCGCGCATCCTCATCCTCGACGAGGCAACCTCGCAGGTGGACGTGGAGACGGAGAAGCAGATTCAGGAGGCCATCGACCGTCTCATCGCCGGCCGCACCACCATCGCCATTGCCCACCGGCTGAGCACGCTGAAAAACGCCCACCGCCTGATTGTGCTGAAGAGCGGCGAAGTGGTGGAAATCGGCACCCACGACGAGCTGCTGCAAAAAGACGACGGCGAATTCCGCCGCCTGGTGACGATGTACCAGGAGGTGTCGAAGGTGCGGGAATTAGGACGATAGGCTGGTGTATGCCCGGACCCCTCCCCCTGCCCCCTCCCCGAGCCGGGCGAGGGGGTAAGCGGAGCGCAAAGAGATCGCGGATGTGTTTCCCGGCAAGCCCCACCCCCTCGCCCGGTTCGGGGAGGGGGACAGGGGGGAGGGGTCCGGTATAGCACCGGTGCCAAAGAAAAGGATCAACAATATGACCACCCCGGACGAACAACCGAATATCCCTCCCTCCGACGAACTGCATTTGCTCGATCCCGCGGCAGTGCGCTTTCGCACCGTCGGGCACCGCATGGAAGTGCTGTTGCCCGCCAATCCCCTGGAGGGCGAGAGTCCTCTCGAGCCGCGCCCCCTGGAGGGCGAGACTCCCGTCGAGGCGCAATGGACCGAGGCCACCCTCGCGCGCCTCTTCCCGCTGAGTGAGCCGAACGCGTGGATCGCCGTGCTGAACACCGAGGGCACGGAGCTGGGCGTGCTGCGCGACCTGCATGGGCTGGCGCACGACAGCCTGCCGGCGCTGCGCGAGGAGCTGCGCCGACGCTACCTGGTGCCGCACATCACCGCGGTCACCGCTATCCGCGACCGCGCGGACGTCACCGAGTGGCGCGTGGAGACCGACCGCGGCGCCGCCAGTTTTCAGGTGCGCGGCCTCAGCGACAACCTGAAGCAACCGCGCCCCGGCTATATCGCCATCACCGACGTGGAAGGCAACCGCTATGACATCCCCGACGTAAACGCGCTGGACGACGACAGCCGGCAGCGGCTGCAGGAGCGGATGTAACTGGGAGCGCGGATTTTCAATCCGCCCGAAATCAGGAGCGCCCCATGCCCAATCAACCAAACCTCCTCCTCATCATGACCGACCAGCACCGCGGGGACAGCCTCTCGCTGGAGGGGCATCCGGCGGTGTTGACGCCCAATATCGACGCGCTGGGCTTCGAGGGCGCGCATTTCCGGCGGGCGTATTCCACCTGCCCGTCGTGCATCCCGGCTCGGCGGGCGCTGCTCACCGGGCAGCACCCGTCGACGAACGGGCTGGCGGGCTTCCACGGGCATCCCATTACCGACGCCGTGACGCTGCCTCAGGCACTGCGCGACGCCGGGTATCAGACGGAGCTGGTGGGCCGCACCATGCACCAGGAGCCGCCGGACGCGCGCTACGGCTACGACCACATGCTGCACGGCTCGTCCTACGTGCCGCAGGACTTTTACGCGACCTGGCTGGAGACGCAGGCGCCGAACAGCGGCGGCGTGCGCGGCGCCGGCATCTCGTTCAACGGTTGGACGGCGCGGCCCTGGCACCTGGCCGACCACCTGCACCCCACGGCGTGGATCGCGGAGGAAGGCAAACGCTTCATGCGGCAGGCGCGGGACAGCCGTTGTCCGCTGTTCCTGACGCTGTCCTTCTACGCGCCGCACCCGCCGTTCATCCCGCCGGCGTTTTACCTGGACCGCTACCTGCGCGTGCCGCTGCCCGACCCGTATATCGGCGGCTGGGCGACGCCACCGGCGCACCATAAAATCGACTCGGCGCGGGTACACCTGCGGGGCGAGGCGCTAACATCCGCCCGCGCGGGCTACTACGGCCTCATCAACCACATCGACGACCAGTTGTACTGGTTCCTCTCGGAATTCTACAGCATGTGCCACCGCGAGGGGCGCGAGTGGCTCATCGTCTTCACCAGCGATCACGGCGAGATGCTGGGCGACCACTATTACTTCCGCAAGTGCGAGCCGTATGAAGGCTCGGCGCGAGTGCCGCTGCTGGTGCGCGGGTCGGCCGGGCTCAACCTGCCGGCGGGGGTGGTCAGCGATACCCCGGCCTGTTTGGAAGACGTGATGCCGACCTTCCTGGACGCCGCCGGCGCGCCGCTGCCCGACGGGCTGGACGGCCACAGCCTGCTGCCGCTCATCCGCGGCGCATGCGACCGCGTGCGCGAGGTGCTGCACAGCGAGCATTCCCCCTGCTACAGCACCGAGCAGGCTTTTCATGCCCTCACCGATGGCCGCTGGAAGTATATCTGGCGACCCTTCACCGGCGCCGAGCAGCTCTTCGACCTGACGGAAGACCCCGGCGAATGCCGCGACCTGGCGCCCGGCGACCCCGATGCCGTGGCGGACTGGCGCCGGCAGCTCATCGACCGGCTGAAAAACCGGCCGGAGGGCTTCACCGACGGGCAGCGGCTGGTGCGGCCAGCAACGTATCCGGGGGTTATTCCAGGACGGTAAGCCGACCGAGCTGCAACATGGGGTGTTATATCAAATGGAAGCAATTGCAAAATTCCGCAACCGTCACATCCATCGCCGACTCGCCCGGCCATAAATGGTCGGGCTACCGAGCGACGATGCAATCGGGATGCACAATTACTGTCCAATCGTTGTGTAACTGGAATGCACGCGATACAATAGATGCTGGAGGCATGCCATGCGCCGCATCAGCGATGAAGATATTGCCCGACTGGTCGCGGAGATCGTCAGCGAAGTTGCGCCGGAAGCGATTTATCTCTTCGGCTCCCGCGCGCGCGGCGAGGCGCGCGAGGATTCGGACATCGATCTCCTCGTCGTCGAGCGCGAACCCTTCGGCGAAGGGCGCAGCCGACGTCGCGAACTCGCCCGCCTCTGGCACCTCGTCGCCAAACACCGCCTCCCCGTCGACGTGCTCCTGTATAGCCGAGACGAAGTCGAAGACTGGCGCGCCACCCCCGGCCACGTCATCGCCCGCGCACTGGACGAGGGGAGGGCGCTGTATGCCGCGTAACCGCGCTGAGATCTTCATGGCCATGGCAAAAAAAGATTTCGCTGCGGTACAAGCAATGACCGGCAGTGAATTCGCCGTGGAGATTTTCGGTTTTCATGCCCAACAGGCTGTCGAAAAATGCCTGAAAGCCTGGATCGAGCATATTGGCGGCAGTGCCCCCATCACGCACAACCTGGTGCTTTTGCTCACCATGCTGGAAGACCTTGGGGAAGACATCGCAATATGGTTGCCGCTTGCAGAACTGAACTCCTTTGCTGTGCAATATCGGTATGAGGAATACATCGAAATGAGTGACGATTACGACCGAGATGCCACGGTTACCGTAGTGTGTTCTCTATTCGAGGCTGTCAAAACAAAACTGGCCGACGGCTAATTCCCCTGGGAGGGCCGGTGTCCCCACCGGCCCTCCCGTTGCACACGTTCCTTACACACACGCCAGCGCCCGCTCCAAATCCACCATTAGGTCATCGATGTGCTCGATGCCGACGGAGACGCGGATGAGGTCCTCGGTGATGCCAACGGCGCGGCGGACGTCTTCGGGCATGGAGACGTGGGTCATCGTCCATGGGTGCTCGATGAGCGACTCCACCCCGCCCAGCGACTCGGCCAGGGTGAAGATGTGGGTGTTGGAGAGCAGGCGGAAGGCCTCCGCCTGGCCGCCTTTCACGCGAAAGGAAAAGGTGCCGCCGCAGCCGGTCATCTGCCGCTGGGCGAGTGCGTATTGCGGGTGGCTCTCCAGGCCGGGGTGGTGCACGGCGGCGACCTTTGGATGCGCCTCCAGCCAGTGGGCCAGCGCCAGCGCGTTGCGGTGGTGGGCCTCCATGCGCAGCGCCAGCGTTTTCACCCCGCGCAGCACCAGAAAACAGTCCTGCGGGCCGGCGCAGGTGCCCATGGCGTTCTGGAAGAAGCCCACCCGCTCGGCCAGCGCCGCGTCGCGGGTGATGACGGCGCCGCCCACCACGTCGGAGTGGCCGTTGATATATTTCGTCGTCGAGTGTAGCACCACGTCGATGCCTAAATCCAGCGGCCGCTGAAAATACGGCGACAGGAAGGTGTTATCGCAAATCGTCGTCAGTCCATGGTGTTTGGCGATGGCGGCGATGGCAGCCAGGTCCAGCAGGTTCATCAACGGATTGGTCGGCGTCTCCGTCCACACCGCGCGGGTGGCGGGTCGGATGGCGTCGGTGAAGGCGTCCAGGTCGCGCAGGTTCACGAAGTCGACGTCCACGCCCTTGTTCCGCAGGATGCTGACGATAAGGCGGTAGCTGCCGCCATACAGGTCGTCATGCACGATGAGATGGTCGCCGGGGCCGTACTGCGCCAGCACGGTGGCCTCCGCCGCTTGCCCGGTGGCGAAGGCGAAGCCATACCTGCCGCCCTCCAGCGCCGCCAGACAGTCTTCCAGCGCCTTGCGCGTCGGGTTGCCGCTGCGCGAGTAGTCGAATTCCCCGGGCTCGTTCACCCCTTTAAAGGCGAACGTCGAGGTCTGGTAAATGGGGGTCATCACCGCCCCGTAGGCGGGGTCAGGCCCTTGACCGGCATGGATCGCAAGCGTCTCGAATTTCATTAGACAGTTCCTTTCGGTTGATAGACAGGCGGTCGGCTTTCAGCTGTCGGCTGTCGGGCGTACCAAACAGAACACGCCACCGCGGCTGCGGTGGCGTGAGGAGCGTCGTTAGACGAGACTACCTTTCGAACGTCACCGCGTTCGCGCATCGAGGGCGCGCCCTCAAGGCACCGTTGCCGTCTCTATAGGCCGGTTGCCACCCCGATTACATCGGGATTCGTGATGCTGGGGTAATCATATCAAAGATACAGCGGATTGTCAACCAATGCGGTAAAGATGGCTGTCCAGGCGCCGCCGGCGCTCTCGATTCAGAGCACTCGCCGGGCGAAGGCGCTGAACGATTCCTCCGGTTTCAGCTTCGCGGCATACTGCTTCAGCAGTTCGCGCACCGCGGGGCCGACCTGTTCCGGCCGCAGTTTGGCCAGCGTGCGCCTGGCGAAGGCCTGGCCGTCACCGCCGCCGGTATACAAGTCGAAGCGCTCCTCGCCTTTGTCCAACACCCCCTGCAGGCCGAGGTCGGCGATGGCGTGCTGGCCGCAGCCGTTGGGGCAGCCGCTGACGTGCAGGCTGATGCCCTGCGCGGCGACGTCCGCCAGCTCCGCCAGCAACGCCAACGCGACGGATTTCGTCTGCACCAGCGCCTTCACGCACACTGCCTTGCCGGGGCAGGTGATCGTCCGGCCGGCCCAGCCCGCCGCTTCGACCGGCAGGCCGATGGCGGCCAACTGCTCCAGCACGGCGGGCGCGTCTGCTTCCGGCACGTCGGCCAGCAGCAGGTTCTGATGGTGGGTCACGCGGAAGCGCCCGCCGGGCAGCGCCGCGAGCGCTGTGAGCTGGTCGCGGTGCAGCACGCCCGCCGGCACGGGGATGCCGAGAAAGACCAATCCATCCTCGCGCTGCGGGTGCACGCCCAGGTGGTCGCCATGCGGCGCGGGCGATACCGGCGGCGCCGGCGGCAGTGGGGTGCCCAGCCGGGTTGCCACCTCGCCGCGCAGCCAGTCCAGCCCGCGTTCGGCAACGAGGTGCTTCACGCGCGCTTTGTGGCGGTTCTCGCGGTTGCCGTGCGCCTGGAAAATCTCCACCAGCGCGGTCACCGTCGGCACCACCTGCGCTTCGGGCACCCAGCCCAGCGACTCGGCGTAGGCAGGCGCGGTCGATAGCCCGCCGCCGACCAGCAACACGTATCCCGGGACGCCATCACGCGGCGCGGCGACCAGGCCGACATCGTTGATCCGTATCGGCACGCAGCCGTCCGGGCACCCGCTGACGGCGATTTTGAACTTGCGCGGCAGATTGGCGAAGACCGGGTTGCCAAGGAACGCCGCGGTGAGCGCCCGCGCCAGCGGCAGCGTATCGCCGCCCCGCGGATCGATGCCGGCGGCGGGGCAGCCGATGACGTTGCGCACCACATCGCCGCAGGCGCCCTGCGAAGTGAGGCCGACGGCGTCCAGCGCGGCGAAGGCCGCCGGCAGCGCCGCCAGCGTCAAGCCGTAGAGCTGGAGATCCTGCCGGGTGGTCAGGTTCACCGTGTCCGCGCCATGCGCGGCGATCGCCGCGAGGGCGCGGAGCTGGTCGGCCGTCACCGCGCCGTTCGGCAGCTTGACGCGCAGCATAAAGACGCCTTCCTCGGCCGGGCGGTGGCGATACAACCCGTGCCAGCGCAGCACCACATCGTCCTCCGGGGTGATGTCGTCCACCGTTCCCGTCTCCAGCCGCGCCAGCACGGCGTCGCGCTTGGCATACGGATTGATGCGAGTTTTAATATCTTCAACGCCGGATTGTGTCATGTCGGTCTCCTATATCGCGAAATCGTCTTCGATCGGCGGCAGCACAATGCCGCCGCCGGCCACGTCGAACCCATCCACCAGCACGAAGCGGCCGGTTTCCACGATGTCGGTGAAGACATCGTAGGCGATGTCCGTCTTCAGCGCCAGCGACACGGTAGCCACTTCATTTTTTGCCACCTCGGTGGCGTCGGTGGTGGCCAGCGTGGCGGTATTCACCACCCCCGCCACCCGCGCCACTGTGCAAGAAATTTCTCGGGTCGCCAGCTTCAACACATACGGCCGCCCGCGTCCCAGGTGGCGGTCGCCCAGCCAGAATAGATTCGCCTGAATTTCACTGCCGGCAAGCGGCGCGTGCTCGGTGTGCGAGATAATCTCCCCGCGTTCGACGAAGAGCGGCTCGGTGAGGGTGATGCCGATCGATTCGCCCGCCTGCGCCGGACCGGTTTTCGGCGTGCTCCAGCGCTCGATGCTTTTCACCACCGCGCGGTGGCCTGAGGGCGTAAAAACGACCGTATCGCCTTCCGCGATGGCGCCGGATTCCACGCGCCCGGCGACGATGCGCCGCTGATCGAATTTATACACATCCTGCACCGGCAGCCGCAGCGGCTGATGCTCGCGGCTGGGTCGGGTGGTAAACCCGTCCAGCGCTTCGACGATCGACGGGCCGTCGTACCAGGGCATCCGCGCGCCGCGCGTCGCCACATTGTCGCCGTCGCGGGCGGCGACGGGGATGAATGCCCGCGGGTGCACGCCCAGCGCGTCGAGAAAGGTCTGGTATTCGCGCCGCACGTCGGCGTAGACATCTTCGGCGTATTCCACCAGGTCCATCTTATTGATAGCCACCACCACCTGGCGAATACCCAGCAGGTGCAGCAGGTAGCCGTGGCGGCGCGACTGCTCCTGCACGCCTTCCGCGGCGTCGATAAGCAGGATGGCCGCCTCCGCCGACGCCGCGCCGCTCACCATGTTCTTTAGAAATTCCTTGTGCCCCGGCGCGTCGATAAGCACGTAATCGCGCAGCGCGGTATGAAACCGCGCCTGGGTGGTGTCGATGGTAATGCCCTGGTCGCGCTCTTCCTCCAGCGCATCGAGCAGGAAGGCGAACTCGAAGGGCTTGCCGGTGTCTTCGCACACCCGCGCCACCGCCTCGTAGCGCCCTTCCGGCAGGCTATTGGTGTCGTAGAAGAGCCGGCCGACCAGCGTGGATTTGCCGTGGTCGACGTGGCCGACGATGACGATATTCATGGCGGCGCGGTGCGCCGTGGTGTTGGTAGACATT
The DNA here is from genome assembly GCA_964590255.1 of uncultured bacterium. Lineage (GTDB taxonomy): Bacteria > Armatimonadota > Hebobacteria > CAIYQO01 > CAIYQO01 > JAKIYB01. The sequence goes on along the minus strand of CAZPYA010000051.1, from coordinate 22,093 downwards.
GTTGAATCCTCGCATGACGGGGGCTTACCTCTCCCCCCGGCCCCCTCCCCTATGTGGGGAGGGGGAGATACAGGTTACATATAGCCTTTCGCGCGCAGTTTCTGCATAGCGTAGGTGTCGGCCTGGTCCTGGGCGCGGCCGGCGCGTTCGCTGGTGTTGGTCGATTGCAGCTCTTCGATGATTTCATCGATGGTCACGGCGTTCGACTTGACGCGGCCGGTGCACGGCCAGCAGCCCAGCGAGCGATACCGTTCGCCATCCTTCGCGAAATACAGGTCGATAATGGGGATCGACTCGCGTTGGATATAGGCCCACACGTCGATCTCCGTCCAGTGCAGCAACGGGTGGATGCGGATGTGCGTATCCTTGTCGAAATCCGTTTTGAATTGGTCCCACAGCTCGGGCGGCTGGTCCTTGTAGTTCCACTCGAAATTCTTATCGCGCGGCGAGAAGTAGCGCTCCTTGGCGCGGGTGCCTTCTTCGTCGCGGCGGATGCCGAGGATCAGCCCGGTGTAGCCTTTCTCCGCCATCACCTGCTGCAGGCCTTCCGTTTTCAGCGCGGTGCAGCACTCCAGCCGGCCCTTCTCCGGCCCCATGCCCGCTGCCAGCGCCGCCGTGTTTTGCCCGACCACCAGCCGCACACCCCATTCCGCTGCGATGCGGTCGCGGAACTCGATCATCGCTGGGATCTTATAATTGGTATCGATATGCACCAGCGGCAGCGGCACGTGGCCGAAGAACGCCTTGCGCGCCAGCCACAGCAGCACGGTGCTGTCCTTACCGATGCTCCACAGCATCGCCAGCTTTTTGAACTTCTTATACGCTTCCCGCAGGATATAGATGCTCTGGTTTTCCAGTGCGTCGAGATGTTCCATGATCGTGTCTCCCCTTAACCTTTCAGGTGCAGTCCGCATTCTTTGTGTTCGGGCGCTTCCCACCACCAGCGGCCGGCGCGGACATCTTCGCCCGGCGCCACCGCGCGGGTACACGGCGCGCAGCCGATGGACGGGAAGCCGTGGTCATACAGGACGTTGTAGGGCAGGCTGCGCTCGCGGATATAGGCCCACACCTCTGCCTCGGTCCACGCCGCCAGCGGGTTGATTTTCATCATCCCGCCGTGCGCTGCGTCGATCTCCGTCACCGGCAGCGTGGCGCGCGTCACCGCCTGCGCGCGGCGCTGGCCGGTCAGCCACGCCGCCTTGCCCGCCAGCGCCCGCGCCAGCGGCTCCACCTTGCGTATACGGCAGCAGACCTTGCGCGCCGCGACCGAGCGATAAAAGTTGTTCGGCCCTTCCGTATCGAGCAACCGCTGCAGCGCCAGCGTCTCCGGCACATATACGGTGAATGTCCGTCCGTAGAAGCGGCGCGTCGCCTCGATGGCGTCGTAGGTCTCCTGGTGCAGTCGTCCAGTGTCGAGCAGGAAGACGGACGCGCGCAGATCAACCCGCAGCAGCAAGTCCAGCACTACCATGTCTTCCGCGCTGAAGCTGCAGGCAAAGGTGAGGCCATCGCCAAATTGCCGCACAGCCGCGGTAATGGTGTCCGTTGCCGCTTCCAGGTTTCCAGGTAATACTACGGTCTGCATGGTACGTCCCCTTATGTCGCACTCCGTCCCCATTGCCGGCGCACCGTGCGCTCGAGGCGGGTGAAGAACGCCACCTCAACGAGCAGGCCCAGCAGCATGATCACCAGCATGGTGGCCAAGATGTCGGCGATGCGCGCGCTGGCGCGGCCGGCTTGCAGCACCTGTCCTAAACCGGCCTGCGGCACGATCAACTCACCCGCCATCAATGCCCGCCAGGCGAAGGTCCAGCCCAGCCGCAAGCCGGTGAGGATATCCGGATACGCCGCCGGCAGCAGCACCCGGCTCATCAGCGACCAACCTCGCGCGCCCAGCGTCTGCCCCGCCTGGATCAACTGCGGCGACACCTGGCGCAGCGCGCCGGCGGTGGCGACCGCGATGGCAAAGACGGAATTGCCCAGCACCACAAACAACACCGCCTGCAGGCTGACACCGAACCATACCAGCGCCAGCGGCAGCCAGCAGACGCTGGGCAACGTCTGCAGTCCCAGCAGCGCCGGCCCCAGCGTCGTCCGCAGCCACGGCGTCTGGTGGATGAGGATGCCGAACGGCATCCCCAGCACGATGGCCAGGCCGTAGCCGATCAGCATCAGCTTCATGCTGGCGGCGATGGCAAACAGCAGCACCGGCGTCGTCACCAGTCCGACGAATGACCGGATGATGGCCAACGGGCCGGGCAGCACGGCGGCGGACCACCAGCCCAGTCTAGATCCCATCTCCCAGCTCGAAAGCACGGCCAGCACGAGGGCCGTGCTCCAGATGCCAGTCCAGATCGAATGTTTCACGTTCCACCTGCTCGATTTCCTGTCGCAGCTCGTCATGGATGTCGTCGACCACCTGCTGCACGGCGCGGTCTCCGGCGTAGCGTGGGCGCGGCAGATGCGCCAGGGTCATCACCCGTTTCAACCGCCCCGGCCGGGCGGTGAATAGCGCCACCTGCGACCCCAGCAGCACCGCTTCCTGCACGTTATGGGTCACATAGATCAACGTCGTGTCCGTCGCCTGCCAGATGCGCTGCAACTCGTCAAGCAAGATGTCGCGCGTCTGCGCGTCCAGTGCGCCGAACGGCTCGTCCATCAGCAATACCCGCGGCCGCACGGCCAGCGCGCGCGCCAGTGCTACTCGCTGGCGCATGCCGCCGGACAGCTCGTGTGGGTAGCTTCGCGCGAAACGGCTGAGCTGCACCAGCCGCAGGCAGTTGAGCGCCTGCGCGCGGCTATCCGCTCCGGAACCTCCCTGCAGCCGCACGCCGAAGCAGACGTTGTCCAGGACGGTGAGCCAGGGAAACAGCCCGGCATCCTGAAACATCAGCACGCGCGCCGCGCCGGGTCCGTCTACCGGCGAATTGTCGATGGCGATGCGGCCTTCCGACGGCCGTTCCAGTCCGGCGATCATGCGGCATAACGTCGATTTGCCGCATCCCGACGGACCGACAAAGCAGGTGACGCCTCCCGCCGGGATGTCGAGCGTGATGCCCCACAGCGCCGGCACGGCCTGCCGGTCACCGGGGTAGCGGTGGGTCACCTCGCGGAGAGTGACCGCGACGGCGCCGGTGATCGATGTCGGAGGATAGCTCATATATAAGTTACCTTATAAGAATACAATGTTGTGTTGTGCGTCAATCATACGAGAAAAGCGCAAGCAGTGTCAATGGATAAGGAATACTATTCTTATCAAATATACAGATTACAGCAGGACAATGAAGGCGTGTTAATCATTATATTCGCCCGCATTGCCAGTAGTTATCATTATCACCATTATTCATGAATAGCAATAAATGCTGTTGATATTCAGCAATTTCGGTGGTATAGTGCCGGTAGAGACGGAAAGGAGGCGTGCCATGACGATCATCGAAACGATGCCGGAGAATGAGTTGCTGTCGCTGGAAGACGCGGCGGAATTCCTGTGCGTGAGCAAGTCGACGATGTATCGGCTGCTGGACCAGCGCAAGCTGGCGGGCATGAAGGCGGGCAAGCAGTGGCGCTTCCGCAAGGCGGACCTGCTGGCCTACATGCAGCGCGGGCCGGCGGCGCAGGCGCTGGCGAACGTACCCATGCCGGTATTGGAGGCGGAGCTGGATTTCTTTGCCGCCGAGTTGGAACAGGCCGGGTCGTCCATCGCGGAGAGCGATGACCCGGCGCTGGAGGGCGAGGCGGGGAAGATCACCCAACTGGTGCGGCGCATGGTGAAGCTGCTCTATGCCCTGCGCGCCAGCGACCTGCACCTGAACCCGCTGTGGACCCCCGACGGCGCCCGAGTACAGGTGCAGTACCGCGTGGACGGCGCGCTGCGCGAGGTGCGCCACCTGCCCATGGCACTGTATGACGCGTTGCTGCTGGAGTGGAAGCGGCTGGCGGAGATGGCGATTGAGTCGACGGACCGCCCACAGGAAGGGCCGGTGCGCCTGGTCTACGGCAGCGACCGCGCCGTGCTGCGCGTGGCCGTGCTGCCTACCATTCATGGCGAGAAGCTGACCGCGCGCGCCATCCCCTTGCACGTGCCGGTGATGGCGACACTGGGGATCACCGAGACGCCACTGACAGAATGGGCGCGCAAACAGCGCGGCCTCATCCTCTTCGTCGGACCCACCGGCTCGGGGAAGTCGACCACCCGCGCAGCCTTCATGCAGGAAATCATCGATACGCGCGCCTGTAACATTGTCACGGTGGAAGATCCGGTGGAATATGAGTTTCCCCGCGGGGTCACCCACGTGAAGGCGCGGGGATTCGGCATCGTCGACGGCTTGCGCGCGGTGATGTACCACGACCCGGACGTCATCCATGTCGGCGAATTCACCGGCGACCCGGAGGTGGCGGAGCTGACGGTGCGGATGGCGGAAACCGGCCACCTGGTGATGACCACCATGCACGCCAGCGACGCCGTCACCCCGCTCTACGCCTACCTGGATGCCGGGGTGAAGCGCCTGTTGCTGGCGAACAACGTCATCGGCGTGTGCGTGCAGATGCTGGAACGCAAGCCCTGCGCGCAGTGCCTGACGCCGACCGATGTGGCGCCGGAGTTGCTGACGCGCATCCGTAAAGCCGCGGCGGATGGCGGTTACACGCTGCCGGATAACACCGTCTTCCGCAACCCCACCGGCTGCGCGGCGTGCGGCGGGCGCGGCTACAGCGGACGCATGGCGCTGCACGAATTTCTCACCTTCACCCCGGAAGTGCGGCTGGCCTTCCAGCGCAGCGCCACACCGGAGGACTTTGAGCAGGCCATCCGTAGCCTCGGTCAGCTCTCCTTCTTCGCCGCCCAGACGCGGCGTGCGGTGGAGGGCGCGGTGGCGCTGGATACGGTGGTGAAGCTGCTGCCGCTGTAGCAGCGCCTCGCTGATTGCGGAAGGGATTCCGTCCGCAATCAGCGAATCATTACCATAGTGTTTTGTATGGAGGGATCCGTCATGTTCTGTCCACAATGCGGCGGTGAAATGCCGGAGGACGGCCGCTGTCCGGCGTGCAGTGCATCAGCCGCGGAGAGCATCCCCACGGCGATCGTCCCCCCACCTCCGCCCATGGTGCCACCCACGCCCGTCGCCATGCCGGGGCAAACGCCCGTGTTCGCCTACGGTGAATTGGAGCACGCCGTCACCTTTCAGGGGATGGCGAACACTTTGCGCGGCATCGGCATCGGGCAGATCGTCTGGGGCGTGCTGGTCATAGTTTTCGGTTGCTGCGTGTTGGCGTTTCTCATGGATATTGATAGCGTCATCGCGACGGTCATGGGCGCCATCTATATCGTCCTGGGCGTGGCCTTTATTGGCGAGGGTATCTGGCTAATCAAGTCACCCTCCGCCGCCGGCTTGCTGGTCGCCGCCATCTCCATGTTCGTCGCCGCGGTGCTTTTCTTGCGCGGCATCCTGGTGACCATCCTGTTGGTGTTTTACGGCGTCTCGCTCATCAGGACCCATAAAAAATATGGCCCATTGATGCAGCAGCGACCCAGCGAGCCGATGCTGGCACAGGCGCGAGAGCTATTGAAACCGCTTATGTCGGGACGGGTGAACAAAGTGCCCGGGCTGATCGAATTCATCTCGCGCGACGCGATGGCCCGCCGCTGGCTCCGCGGCCTGTTGCTCGGTAATATCGCGGTGTTTGTCTCGCTCGAAGCGCGCATGTTCGGCCGTTCCATCTCGGAAGTCATGGTGCTCGGTCCCGGCGGGGTTGAGATCGAAATCACCGGTAAAGTCTTGCTAAGCAAAATGCAGAAAGGCGTGCTCTACCTCAACAACCTTCATTTCAAAGGCATGCTGAGCCCGGTGAGCTATGCGCGGTATGCCGAGTGGAAGCAAGGCTGCCAGCCACAGTTGACGCCGCCGCCGCCCGTACCCCTGCCATAATCGTGTCTCGGCCCGGCGCGCACAACGATCGCCGGGCTTTTTTGTCTAAAACCGCATGATCCGCCGTTGTCGCCATATCGTCGTCCTGCTCTGCTGCGCGGTTGTGTTGACCGCGCGGGCCGCTGTCGTCCTCGCCACCGATTTCGAGCGCAATCCGCTGGCGCACGACGACTGGTATGCGTCCTGGGGCAGCGAGCCGGGCGTCGACGTGGCGTGGGAGGCGCGCGCGGAAGGCGGGCGCTGCCTGCGGTTGACAGAGGGGCGCATTGTCTCGCCGTCATTCACGGTGAAGGCCGGCCAGCACTACCGGCTGACGCTGGCGACGAAGGGCGGCGGGCGGCCGATGTGGGCGGCCTTTTTCATGGATGGCTACGGGTGGTACCAGGCCGGCGATCATTATGCGGGGATCGACGCGACGGCAGCCTGGACCACGCACGCCTACGTCTTTACCACGAAATTTCCCGGCGTCTCGGCGCGCCTGGTCATCGACAGTTGCGGGCCGGAGACGCTGCTGGTGGATGACCTGCGCCTGGAGACGATCACCCCGTCGGAGGCTGACGCGGTAGTGGCCGCGCGTGAACAGACGCTGCCGGCCATCATCCCGCCGGCGCCGGCCGACGCCGCGGCGCGGCTGCCGCGCATTCGCGCGAAGCTGCTGAAAGGCGGCCCGGCGCGCGTGGTGGTCCTCGGCGACAGCATCGGCAACGACCTGAGCAACGCGCCACTGGACGTGCTGCTGCGGCGCGCTTACCCGAAGGCCGCGGTGGAGTTGCGCTTCACCGGGCGCGGCAGCACCGGCTACGACATCTTTCAGCGCAGCGTGGACGTGACGGTGGTGAAGCACAAGCCGGACTTGCTGATTCTCCTCTCTATCACCAATCGCCGCGACAGCGACCTGGCCGGCAACCTGCAGGCGATTATCGACGGGGTGCGCGCCGAGTTGCCGAACCTGGAGATCTTGCTCGTCACCCCGCACGTCGACGATTTTTCGCCGAACCAGCTCCCCGGCAGCGCCCAGCGCGAGGTGCTGCGCCAGCTTGCCGAGAAGAACCGCCTGCCCATGGTCGACCTCCTCGCCGCCTGGCAGAACTACCTGCAGGCGACGGGCAAGCCGCTTGACTGGCTGCTGCGCGACGTGGTGCATATGAACGAGCGCGGCCGACTGGTGAGCGCCACCGCGGTGGCCGCCTGGCTGCTGCCCGAACAACCGAAGGAGTAATGCTGATGCGAGTATGCCTGGTATCGCTCGTCCTGATGACGCTGATGACTGCCCTGGCGAAGCCGCCGGCGGTCGCCGAAGCGTTTTACGGCCCCTTCCCCACCTGGGCGGATGTGAAGCGCGATTACGGCGCGGTGGGCGACGGGCACGCCGACGACACCGCCGCCTTCCAGCGCGCGCTAAACGACATGGGCACGCCGACGAGCCGGGCGCATACTCTGTGGGTGCCCGCCGGCGCCTACCGCATCACGCAGACGCTGCGGCGCGGCGGCGTGGCCGGGCTGGCGATCATCGGCGAGGACCCGACAACGACCGTGCTGCGCTGGGACGGCCCCGCCGGCAAAGGCTCGCAGGACGATCCCGCCTGGCGCGGGCCCGGCTGGGATGCCTGGAGCGGCGTGCGCGACAGCGACATGCTCTGGTTCAACGGCCGCAACAGCCGCATCGAGCGCCTCACCTTCGATGGGGCGGGGAAAGCGGCGACCGGCTTCGTCTTCAAGTGGAACTCCATGAAGCCGGAGGACGGGGAAACGCCGTCGCATCGCATCGCGCTGGCCGACGTCACCTTCCGCGACCTTGCCATCGGCTTCGACGGCGGCGGCAAGCTGCTCAGCCTCGATTCCGAGGTGCTGCTGATGCGCTGCAAGTTCCAGCGCTGCTCGGAATTCGGCCTGGGCCTGCACCATTTCAATTCGGTGGACTACTGGCTGTGGTACTGCGAGTTCGACGGGTGCCGGGTAGGCGTCAGCAACGAGCCGAAGCCGCACGGCGGCGTCTTCCACGTCTACGAGAGCGTCTTCCGCAACTCGACCGAGGCGGATTGCACCATCTTCCACGCCGGCTTCTTCGGCATCCGCCACTGCACTTCCATCGGCTCGCGGCGCTTCTTCCACGCGAAAAACAACGGGGCCAACGGGGCGACCATCACCCTGCAAGGCAATACCATCATCGACCCCAACGCGGACGATCCGCTGCTGTTCGAGACGATCGGCAACATCACTCTGCTGGATAACACCATCATCAGCCGTGCGGCAGCGACGGGGCCGGTGGTGCGTGGGCAGCTCGGGGTGCCGGTATCCGTCACCGCCGTCGATAATACGTTCACCGTGGCGGCGCCCTTCCTGGTGAAGGGGCAGTTCGTGGAGGTGGAGACGAAGGTCGTCGCCCGCGCGACGCTGAAGCCGGCGGTGCCCATCCTGCCCGGCCTCCCGCCGCGCGCGGCGGGGCCGGTCTTCGCGGTGCCGGCCACCGCCGACGGCGCGGCCATCCAGGCGGCCATCGACGCGGCCGCCGCGCACGCCGCGAAAGCGAAAGGCAGCCAGCCCATCGTGCACCTGCCCCGCGCCACCTACAAGATCGCGCAGACGCTGGTGATCCCCGCCAACGCGCCCATCGCGCTGGTGGGCGACGGCGCTTACCAGTGGGCAGACGGCATGCGCGGTTGCGTGCTAAGCTGGACGGGTTCGACAAACGGCGGCCCAGTACTGCGGTTGGCGGGCCCAAGCCGCGCAGTGTTGAGCGATTTCGGCATCCTCGGCCCGCGGCTGGGCGGCCGGCAGAACACCGAGCCCACGCCGCCGACGCTGGGCGACGCCATCGCCATCGCCGACGCGGACCAGCGCGACGGTTGCGTCTACTTGCAGGAGTGCAATCTGCAGGCCGCCGCGGGCATCGGCCTGCTGGCGGAGGGGTTAGATAATACGCGCGTGCAAGCGATCGCTTTTGAAGGCGGCGGCCTGAACTGGTGGAGCCGCGATTGGGACGCCGTGATGGCCACTGACCCGTATTTCCCGTATCCGGCGATCAAGGTGGTGGGTGGGCCAAAGGCGAAGGCAGGGCGCGACGTGCCCGGCCGCGTGGAGCTGCTGGGCGGCAACACCGGACGCTACGACGTGGTGGACGGCGGGCTGCTGGTGGTGCGCGACACCTGGTACGAAAGCAACTGGGCGCCCTTCCACATGCGCCTGCGCGGCAACGGCCGCTTCGTGCTGGATACCGGCCTCGACGCGCAATACACCCATCCGAACTTGAAGGGCGCGGGCGTCACCTACGCGCTGGAGGACTTCACCGGCACGCTGGCGGTGCTGAACGTGGGCGGGCACTATAACGCCGACAACCCGGCGCTGGCTTTCACCGGCGACTGTACCGGCGCGCGCATACTGCTGCTGGGCATGTCCGGGCGCGAGGGCTGGCTGCCCGACCCGGCGAAGAACGCCGGCGCGAAGCTCACCTGGCTGAATGTGCGCAACGACGCCAATATTGCGCCGAATCCGGCGCCCGTCGATCCGGCGATGCTGGCCGCGTTTCTGGCGCCCACCCGCGCCGCGCGCCTGCTGCCGCCCGCCCCGCGCCCCGCCGGCGCTACCGACGTGCGCGTCTACCGCATACGCACCGACAATGCCCGCGTCGGCATGGCGGTACGGAGCACGCCGTGACGCCGGGGAGAGAGGGCAGCGAGGCAGAGAAACCGTAGATGCTCCCGGCCTTTCCGCATGCGGTGAGGCCGGGGACGCATCCGAGGGATGGGGTGACGCGCTATGCCACCCAGGAAGCAATGACGCCCTGGCGGAAATCGAGCAGGCGTTTCGTCAGCAGGCTGGCCATGCCGTCCAGGCAGTCTTCCACGCGGGCGGGGCGGGCGTCCACCGTCAGCACCGCCGCGGCGCCGGGGCAGGCATGCGCCTGCAGCGCGGCGTGGAAAGCCGCGGTGTCGTCATCCGACCAGAGGGCATCGCCCTGCACCGCCAGGTGCTCGGGGGCCAGGGCGCTCACCAGATGCGCGGCGACCAGACCCAGCGCTTCTCGACCGCCGTCCCGCGGGCGCCGGCGTCCGTTTGCGCGGCCTGCAGCAGCGTCTGCAGGCTGGCGTCATGCTGTGGGGCGCGCACCTGCCCCAGGCCGGCGCAATCCCGCACATTGCCCGGCACCCGCTGGCCGTCGATCAACAGGCCCAGACCCACCCGCGGGCTGTGCCGCAGGCTAAGCGCCATCAGGCTGGCGGGCGCCGATGCGGCCCGTGCCAGCGCGCCGTGCGCCACGGCGTAGCCTTCGCTTTCCAGCACCACCGGCAGCTTGAATCGGGCGGAGAGCGCCGTCGCCAGCGGGTCAGGATGGCAGTCCGGCATGCCAGCGCAGGTGAGCAGCGCCTGGCCGTCGCGTGAGACACTGCCGGGCAACACGATGCCGATGCCCGCCCAGGGGATATCGCCGCGCTTCAGCACGCGGGCGATGGCCCCCTGCAGCGACGCGCGCAGGCCGTCGGGCGTCCAGACCGGCAGAACGGCGGTGCTGGCGGCGCCCAGCAGCGAGCCCGCCAGGTCCATCGGCTGCAGGGTGAGGCCGGCGGTATGCACGTCGACCGCCAGGATGCGGCGATACTGCCAGTTGAATGACAGGGGGATGCGCGGACGGCCGGGCCGGCCATACAGTGGGTCGCCGGCCAGCAGCAGGCCGCGCTCGCGCAGCGCGTTGACCTGCTGGACGATGACCGGATGGCTGAGCCGGGTGTGCGTCCGCAACTCGGCCTGGGTCAGTGAGGGGTACCGCAGCATCGCGGCTAATACCCGCCAGGTCGCCGGCAGGTAACTGTCCTCTTCCATGGTCGATGGAATAAACCTCATGTATCCACCCTCCGCAATGATATTGATGCTGACAGTATCCGACCATCCAGGACCGGATCGGGGCATTCATGCGATTATGCGGGAACACCAACGTATCGATAAATTAAGCTGGATACCCTTACATTGTCAAGTAAATTGACAAATATTTGCCACGCACGTATTTGGTACCATACCATGCCACACGCCACTGCTTTGTCGCATGGAACCGACAACGCGGCGAGGAAGCGGTAAAATCTTAGGTCAGCCGGCCAGCGCCAGCACGGGGCTCTGCCGGGCGAAGGCTTCGGCGTCGTCCACCGCCGCCGCCACCGCCGTCTCGAGTGCCGCCACTGCCTCTGCCGACAGGCCGCCGGCGGCGATGGCGCGGGTGATGGGGTCGCGCGCCGCCCACTCCGCCTCTTCCTCGCGGGTGCGGTAGACGCGCAGGTCGCCGCGGGAGTGGCCGAGAATGCGGTAGGTTTTCGCCTCGATGAGGGTGGCGCCGTCGCCGGCGCGCGCCAGCGCGGCCGCCTCCGCCACGGCGGCGTGAACCGCGGTCACGTCGTTGCCGTCGACGATGACGCCGGGCAAGCCGTAGCCGGCGGCGCGGTCGGCGACGTGCGCGCCGCTGACCATGCAGCACGCCGGGCTGGACATGGCATAACAGTTGTTCTCGCAGAGGAAGATGACCGGCAGCCGCCAGATGGCCGCCATGTTCAGTGCTTCGTGGAAGGTGCCCTGGTTGCTGGCGCCGTCGCCGAAGAAGGCCAGCGCCACCTGGTCGGTGCCGCGGTAGCGCGCGCTGAACGCCGCCCCCACCGCGATGGGCAGCATGCCGCCGGTGATGCCGTTCATGCCCAGGAAGCCGATGGAGAAATCCGCCATGTGCTGGGTGCCGCCCTTGCCCCGCGAATAGCCGGTGGCCTTGCCGAACAGCTCAGCCATCATCGGCCGCGGGTGGCCGCCCTTGGCGAGAAAGTGGCCGTGCCCGCGGTGATTGCTGGTGACGTAGTCCTCGGCGCGCAACGCCGCGCACGCCCCCACCGCCACCGCTTCCTGCCCGGCGGACAGGTGCGAGGTGCCGCGCAATTCGCCCGCGGCGAACAGCGCGTCCACCCGCTCCTCGAATCGCCGAATCAGGAGCAGCGTCTCAACCACGCGTGTTGCGGACCAGGATGGGTCTAACATGAGTTCTCCACTTCTGGATTCTCAGACACGCCGGGGACGGGAAGGTTTCATCGCGCATGTACCAAACGGCGCGAGCGCCGGGTTTCACCGACGCTCGCGACCTTGGACGCTGACAATCGTGCGCTACAGACGGGAATACGGAGTGCCGGAATGTGGCGGCGCGACGGGCGCGGCGACTTTCCGCGAGAACAAGCCGCTAAGGCCGTGCACCAGCATGAGCGCCGATTCCACCACGTAGGCTACCCACAGCAGCTCCAGCATGAAGAGCATGGTGAGGCAGAACCAGGTGATGGGCGGCCACAGCAGCGAATCCGCGCGGAAGGGCGAAAAGGTCAGGATCAACGTCAACGCGCTGATGCTCGCCAGATAGAGCACGAGATCGCGAATGCGGGTATCCGGGCCTTTCATCCAGAGGTAACGGCCACCGGTGATGAGGAGCAGCGACACCAGGCAGAACCCTGCCAGGTATTGCGTCACCCAGATGCTGATTGTTTTCGCCAGTTCGTCAGACATAACCGTTTCCTCCCCATCTGTCGCAGGCGCCTTGCGCTTGGGGGAGAAGCAAGGGCATCCTGTTAGTGATTTATTCCATGCTCACCGACCAAATCACCAATACGCCGGAAAAATATTTTCGCGAATCGGGCGGGCATGGTAGAATAGGGCGTGCTGTTCACCATTGTGATGTGTGCCGCCATGCTCATCGTCGCGGCCTTCGCCATCCGCGAGGTGGTGGCGTACCGGCGACGCGAAGGCTATAAACTGCGCCGGCTCACCCTGCGGCTGTCGATGGCGGCGATGCTACTGTTCCTCTTCGCCAGCGTATGGGTGGGGGTGCAGTTCTTCGGCCTTGCCACCCCGGTGGGGTTCGACCGCCTGTGGATCGCCTTCTGGACCTGCATCGCCTTGCTCACCATCGCCATCTTCTGCCTGGTGCTGGCCGATCTCAGCGCCATTCAGCATGACGCGGTAACCGATACCTCCGACCTGCTGCGCGAGATGGCGCAGATTATCGCCGAACACAAGCAGGAGCCCACTGACGTGACGAGGAACCGGAATGATCTCCCCTGACGACCGCCGCCTGCTGCGCCGCGCACTGGCACTGGCCCGCAAAGGCCTGGGCCGTACGCATCCGAACCCGATGGTCGGCGCGGTGGTGGCGCGCGACGGCGCGGTGGTCGGCGAGGGCTTTCACCCCCGTGCCGGCGAGCCGCACGCCGAAGTCTTCGCCCTGCGCGCCGCCGGCGACCGCGCCGCCGGCGCCACGCTCTATGTCTCGCTGGAGCCTTGCGCGCACCATGGCAAAACCCCACCTTGCGCCGACGCCGTCATCCAGGCGGGCATCGCACGCGTGGTCTTCGCCTCACTCGACCCGAACCCGCTGGTGGCCGGCCAGGGGCTGGCCCGGCTGCGCGACGCGGGGATTGACGTCGAATTCGGCCCCTTCAGCGATGAGGAGGCGCGGCTGAACGAGGCATGGCGGCACTGGATGACGACAAAAACGCCCTTCGTCACCCTGAAGCTGGCCGCCAGCCTGGACGGCAAAATCGCCACCCGCACCGGGCAGTCACAGTGGATCACCGGCGAGGCCGCCCGGCGCGACGTGCACCGGCTGCGCGGGGTTAGCGACGCCATCCTTACCACCGCCGCCACCGTGTTGGCCGACGATCCGGCGCTCACCGCGCGCGTGCCCGGCGGGCGCGACCCCCGCCGCGTGGTTATCGACGCCCGCCTGCGCACCTCGCCCGAGGCCCGCGTCTACGCCCCCGCCGAACGGCCGCCCCTCCTCGTCACCAGCATCACCGACGAGGCGCGCCTGGCCGTCTTCCGCGCCCGCGGGGTGGAGGTCATTCCCCTGCTCGCCTCCGCCGGCCGCTTCGACCTGAACACGGTGATGGCCGAACTGGGCGCGCGCGACATCGTCAGCCTGTTGGTGGAAAGCGGCGGCGCCTTCGCCGGCGCGCTGCTCGACGCCCGCTGCGCGCACAAGCTCCGCCTCTACCTCGCCCCCCTCCTCATCGGCGGCGCCGACGCCGTCCCCGCCCTCGCCGGCCTCGGCAGCCCCACCCTCGCCGACGCCCCCCGCCTCCGCGACGCGCAGTGGCGCCGCATCGGCGAGGACTGGCGGGTGGAGGGGTACGTGGCGTATCCGCACTCGCAATCGTAATCGTACTCGTGCTCGTACTCGTGCTCGTACTCACGAAATGGGTACAGCAACGCATTTCCTGCCTGATGCAGAACCGACAACCTGATCCCTGATCGGGAAATGCGTTACAGCCCCCATTTCTCCCGTATGTGGATCTCCTGGAGGGCGAGACTCCGTCGAGCCGCGCGCGGAGGAGCAAGACGCGATCTCTCACATGCCAATGAGCGGATTCCACGGTCAGACGTATATACAAAATCGAGACCGGCCCCTACGCGCGCGGCTCGACGGAGTCTCGCCCGCCAGGGGCATTTATTCACTTGTTCCCCCAGTATGCAGGAACCCCCAAATACGCTGGCGAACAAATCGGCAGCATCACACAGGAGGTTCCCATGTCTATCCGTACCCTCACCCTGCTCGTCATGCTTGGTTTGGTATGCCTGGTCTTCAATGGCTGTGCCGCCAATGGAAAGAAGGCGTTTGTCGGTACATGGGGATTTTCAGGCAGCAATGATCCGGTGCTGGTCATCACCGATGGTGCAACAAACACTGTCAACGTGCAATATATGGGAACGACATTTCCTGCGACCTATGCAGGCGGAAAGCTCACGGCAGAGTCGGGTGGTAATCTAATCGAAGCCGTCCTTGATAAAGGTGAGTTGCATTGGACCGCTGTTCCAAAAGCCACTCCTGATCTCCGACAAGTCGAAACCTTTCATAAGGTGAAGTAAGCGGCAGGGAACAGCCACAGACCTGCCGAAGGAAGGCCCATGACCACCTGGCTCACCAACCTCCTCGCCGCGAAGGCGCAAGGGTTGCCGCTGACCCTCCCCGAGGCGCCGCTGGCGGGCGCGGGGCGCGTGCTGGCGCTGGCGCCGCACCCCGACGACCCCGACGCCATCGCCGTGACGCTGCGGCTGCTACGCGAAGGCGGGTGGGACGTATATTGGACGGTGTTGTCCGACAGTTGGGCAGGGGTGCTGGACGGCTTCGTGGGACCGGAGCGCGCGGCGAAAGCCGCCGAGCGGGTGGCAGAGCAGCGGGCGTCGGCGCGGCTGTTCGGGCTGGCGGAAGACCATCTCGCCTTCCTGCACCTGCCCGAGGATGATGCCGGCCGCATCGAGGACATCCCCGAAAATTTCGCCCGCGTCTCCGCCGCGCTGTATGCCGCGCGGCCCGACCTGGTGCTGTGCCCCTACGGCGAGGACACCAACGCCGACCACCGCCTGGTGGCCCGCTGGTGCGCCGCCTGGGCGCAGGCCGCCGGCTATTCGGTGGTCGCGCTGGCCAATGAAGACCCCAAATCCGTCGACTTCCGCCCCGACCTGTCCATCACCTTCGGCGAAGACACCGCCGTTTGGAAAGCGCGAATGCTGGAATGCCACCGCTCGCAAAGCACCCGCAACATGACCCAGCGCCATATCACCTTTGCCGAACGCATCCTTGGCACCAACCGCGACGGCGACGGGTATGCCGAGCGGTTTCAGGTGAAGGCGTGGGGGTAGGTTCCCCGCGAACCATACCGAGCCGGTATGGGGATCGTCACTGCCTGGAGGGCGCGCGCTGGAATTCCCCGGCGCCGACGGAAGGCCGCCTCTTCACGATCTGGCCGCCATCCAGGTGCATCCCGCCGATGCCCGCAGGCGGGGCGTCACATCCGCAGCAGCGTCTCCTCGGGGTTGGCCCAGGAGCGCAACTGGCGGCGGTGGCGGCTGATATTCAGCACCAGGCCGATAGCGATGAGATTGGTGAGCAGGTTGCTGCCGCCGTAGCTGACGAAAGGCAGCGGCACACCGGTGACGGGCAGCAGCTTCAGGCACATGCCGATATTGACGAGGATGTGCGCGGCGAGCATGGCGAACACCCCGGCTGCCACCACCCGGCCGAAGACCGTTTCCGCCTCTTCGATGACGTGCAACAGGCGCAGCAGGATGAAGAGGAACAGCGCCATCAGCACGGCCAGCCCGAAGAAGCCGAACTCCTCGCCGATGCCGGCGAAGATGAAATCGGTGTCCTGCTCGGGCAGAAAGCCGCGCTGCGCCTGAGTGCCCTGCAGAAAGCCCTTGCCCCAGAACTGCCCGGCGCCGATGGCCACCAGCGCCTGGCGCTGGTGGTAGCCGTTGCGGGCGGGGTCGGCGTGGATGAAGTCCAACCGCGACTTCTGTTCGGGGGTCACCAGATTTGTCTGCCACGCCACCGTGCCCAGCAGCGCCACCAGTCCCAGCACCGCCAGCACCATCCACCCGCGTACCCCTGCCGCCAGCGACATCACCAGCCAGACCATGCCGTAGATGAAGGCGGTACCCATGTCCGGCTGCGCCAACACCAGCAGCATCGGCACCGCCACGAAGAGCAAGCCCCGCGCGAAGACGGAGAACGACTGCACCAGCGGCCCGGCGCGCGACAGCAGCGCCCCGAAGCCGAGAATGAGCAGCACCTTGCCGAATTCAGAGGGCTGGATGTTAAACGGACCGAGATCGAGCCACGAGCGCGCGCCGTTGATGCTGCTCGCTTTGAAGAGGGTAAAGACCAGCAGCAGCACCAGCACCAGGTAAAATAGCCGCCAGTACCGCGCCAGCGCCCGGTAGTCGATGAACGCCGCCACGCCCAGCCCGACAAAGCCCGCCCCCGCCCAGATCGCCTGGCGCAGCACTTTGCCGAACCCGTCGGTGACGTGCGACGCGCTGAAAATGGCCGGCAACCCGATGGCCAGCAACCCCAGCACCGCCAGCAGCAGCGCCAGGTCAGGATTTGTGGTGCGTGCGATCCGCATAATGACAGGGAAAGGATTCGCCGTACGGCGTCGGTTTACCTGCCAGAGGGTGAAGCGGTGATGACGCGTTATCCACTGGGAATGAACATGAGAAGCAACGGCCGGGGCCGGCATCGCTGTCGGCGCTACGTGCCTTGCGGTCGCCAGCCGGCGGACGGCTGCCCCGCCCATCTGGGTTGAGCCAGCGCAAAGTCGTCCATATTCATACGACAAACCTTCCGGCTGCGAGGCGCCCCACCAAATATGCCTGCACCGATACCGCGCAAACGGGCAGGAATCTGGCCGTATGCAGAAGAAGTTTCTGGTAGGTGACAGGATACTAGGCGAATCATTTGATCGGAGAGCATCATGAAAGCTGGTTTCGCAAAGACGACGGTCAATCCCCCGCTGGGGATGCCGATGGAGGGGTTGGGGCAGCAGGGCGGGATCCAGTCGATCCACGACGACCTGTACGTGCGCGCGCTGTACCTGGCGCACGGGGGCGAGGAAATACTCGTCTTCGGGTGCGACCTGCTCTTCTTCACCCGCGCACAAATGGATCGCCTGAAAGGCGCCATCGGGCGCGTCACCGGGCTGGCGCCGCGGCAGATCTTCCTGAACTGTTCGCACACCCACGCCGGGCCGCGCCTCACCACCTGGGCCTACACCGGCGAGGTGGAGCCGCTCTACTTCGAGCAGGTCGAAGCGGCGTTCATACAGACTGCCGTCGAGGCGAAATCCTGCCCCACCGCGGTGACCATCGAGGCCGGCATGACCCGCACCGACGTGCCGGTGAGCCGTCGCAAGATCGACGCCGAGGGCCAGGCCAGTTGGGCGCCGTACAAGGCCGGCCCCATCTGCGACGCGCTGCCCGTCACCCTCTTCCGCGACGCCGACGGCCAGGTCGTCTGCCTGCTCTTCTCCGTCTCCTGCCACCCCTCCACCTGGTACGAGCTGGAAGTCTCCGCCGATTATGTCGGCGTGGCGACCGGCCTGCTCAATGCCCACTTTGATACCGACGGCGCGCTATTCCTGCAAGGCTGCGGCGGCGACACGAAGGCCTACACCATTGCCGTGGATGAGGATCACTGGCGCCGCGGCACCTGGGAGGACGTGGAGCGAGCCGGCAAGGACGTAGCCGAGGCGGTCATCGCCCGCGTGGCGCAGGGGCTCACCCCGATCACGCCCGCGCTCGACGCTTGCCTCTTCGACATGCAATGGCAGATGGAGCCCGTGCCGCCGAAGCGTTTTTACCAGGATGTCATCGACAACCCGAGCGAGCGCGCCGAGCGTAAAATCTGGGCGGCGGACATGCTCGCCCGCCTCGCCCGCTTCGGCAGCCTGCCGCAGACGCTGCCGGTGGGCATCCACGGCGTGAAGCTGGGCGAGGGCCTGCGCCTGGTGGGCATGGAAGGCGAAACGGTGGCGGAGATCGGCACGCTCATGCTCGATTACTACAAAACCGGCGTCACCGTCCCCATGGGCTACACCAACGGCTCGCAGGTGTATCTCACCGTCTCACACATGCGCGACGAAGGCAGCTACGAAACCGACAGCTACTGGGAATACCACCTCCCCGCCCCACTCGCCATCGGCATGGAGCGCACCATGCTGGAAGCGCTGGACGAGTTGAAAGCCTGCGGAATCGATTGATTGGAGCCGGTTATGCGCGTTCCCGCCCACTATTATCAGCAATTCGACGCCGACTTCTCGCTGGAACATCCTGTCGAGGGATATGAGGGCTGGAAGACGGCGGAGTTGGACCTCGACCCCGCGCACACCGCGGTGGTAGTGATGCACGCCTGGGACCTGGGCGGCATCACGCAGTTCCCCGGGCAGTTCCGCTGCTGCTACGAGGTGATGGCGACCTACCAGGTGTGCCGCGATGTCTTCCCCGGGCTGCTGACGGCGGTGCGGCGGTCGCCCTTCCGCCTCTTTCACGTGGTGGCGGGCGAGAGCTACGCCGGCGGCTACCCCGGCTACCAGCGCGCGAAGGCGCTCGCCGGCCCGGCGCCGGAGCAGCCGCGCATCGATCCTGACCCCAGCTACGAGGCGCTGTGCAAGTTCAAGCAGGACATGGTGTTCCCTGGCGCGCATAACCTGCAGGACTGCGCCGACGCCTGGCAGCGGGTCAAATTCCCGACGGAAGCCGAGCCGCATGGCGACGAAGGCATCGCCAAAGACGGCCGCCAGCTCTTCGCGCTCTGCAAGGAGGCGGGGGTGAACCACCTCATCTACGCCGGCTTCAACATCGACTGGTGCCTGCTGATGTCGCCCGGCGGCATGGTGGAGATGTCGTACTACGGCGTGCTCTGCTCCGCCTTCCGCGACGCCGTCACCGCCGTGGAAAACGCCGAAACGATCCGCGGCCACATCGGCAAGGAGATCGGCCTCTGGCGCACCTCGGTGGGGTATGGGTTCGTGTTTGAGACGCCGGAATTTATCGGGGCGATTGACCGAAAAGGCTAACCTGTCATCGGCCCCCCTCCCCGGCCCTCCCCCCGTGCCTTCCGCTGCGCTCCATGCACAGGGGGAGGGAGAAATAAATATAGACACTCCCTTCCCCTGTGCACGCAGGGCACGGGGGGAGGGCCGGGGAGGGGGGCCGACTCTAGCAAAGGGTACCAAACCATGATCGGACCAACCAACACCACACTCGACTGGCAGCTTCATTCCGGGCGCACCGTCGTCTGGGCGGTGGGCGCGTTCGAGCAGCATAGCGCGCACCTGCCGCTGGACACTGACGCCATCCTCGGCGACGTCTTCGGCCGCTTCCTGGCGGAGGAGCTGGGGGCGGCGCTACTGCCCACCCAGCGCTTCGGCACCAGCCTGGAGCAGACGGGCTTCCGCGGCACGCTCACCTTGCGGCCGGAGACGCTGATGCAGATCGTGCGCGACGTGGCTGATGAGGTGGAGCGCCAGGGTTTCACCCGGCTGGTGCTGGTGAATACCCACGGCGGCAACCACTGCCTGGTGCCGGTTGCCCGCGACATCAACCACCAGAACCGTCCGCTGAAGATTCTACTGGTCAATTTTTGGGAGTTCGCCGACGCGGACACCATGCGCGAGCTGTGCGGCGGCGCGCCGGTGTGCCACGCCGACGCCTTCGAAATCTCCCTCTTCCAGGTGATGGCGCCGGAGCTGCTGCGCCCCAGCGCGCCGGACTTGACACGCCGCAACGAGGCGCTGCCGTTGGAGCAGCGCGACCTGACCACCTTCGGCGTGGGCACGCTGTCGCCCGCCGGCACCGGCGGCTTCCCCTCGCGGGCGTCGAAAGCGGCCGGGGAGACGCTCATCGCCGCGATCAAATCGGGCATGCTGGCGTTCGTGCGAGATCGCCTGCGCCGGTTGGACGACCAGCCGCGCTACTCCGGTCGCGGCGGCCTGGCGGTGCGCACCATGACGACGGACGACCTGGCGGACGCCATGCGGCTGAAGAGCATCGCCGGCTGGAACCAGCTCGAACCGGACTGGCGCCTGTTCCTGCGCGACCCCGAGCGCTGCTTCGCCGCCGTGCACAACGGCCAGGTGGTGGGCACCACGCTCGGCATCGATTATGCCGGCGTCACCTCGTGGATCGGCATGGTGCTGGTGGACCCCGACTTCCGCCGCATGGGCATTGCCACCCAATTGATGGCCGCCGGCGTCGACAGCCTGGCGCACTGCGGCTGCATCAAGCTGGACGCCACCCCCGCCGGTAAAACCGTCTACGACAACCTGGGCTTCGTGGACGAATACACCGTCCGCCGCATGACCTGCCGGGTGCTGCCGCGCGTGGCGACTATCGGTGATGCCGCCCCGCTGACCCTCGCCGACCTCGACGCGCTGGTGGCGCTGGACACGGACATCTTCGGCGCCGACCGCCGACAGGTGCTCGCCGCGCTGCTGGAATCGTACCCGGGAATAGCCTGGAAGGTGGAACGGAACGGCGACCTCGCCGCCGCCTGCCTGGGCCGCCCGGGCTCGAATTTCCACCAGGTGGGCCCGGTGCTCGCTCGCACCCTCGCCGACGCGCAGGCCGTCATCACCCCCGTGCTGCGCGCCCTCGCCGGCCGCCCGGCGGTGCTCGACGTGCCCGAGATGCACGCCGACCTCCTCGACTGGCTGCAATCACTCGCCTTCTTCGAGGAACGCCACTTCATCCGCCAGGTGCGCGGCGCCAACGTCCCCGGCCGCCCGGAGCATTACTACGCCATCACCGGGCCGGAGTTCGGGTAGCATCACTTGCACCGCCATCCCGCCCGGCCATAAATGGCCGGGCTACCGAACGACGCCCCCTGGAAGGGGGCTTCACACGGTATGTTTCACCGCGAATGCTCGGGGGCGGTAACAGGGGATTGCTCCGGTGTTCCCTGGCCCCGACCTTGGGTATCATGGTGAAAAACCGGGGCCAAGGATACTGGCGTGGTTATCTTACCCCCGCCTTACCCCCGCCTTGCCCCTGGTTCCTCGGAAAAGTAGAAAAACCGGGGGTAAGGCAACTAATGTCATAATGTTCTGGTCATAACATGCGACCCGGACGGCAGCGCTCCGACCTTGGCGGCAGTATAGCAGATTCGGCGGTTTTTGTCAAGCAGATGTTTGCGTGGCAGGAGTGAGGGATTGGGGGTTAGGTGAATCAGTGTTGACGTGTAGTTCGCGCCCGGCCGTAAACGGCCGGGCTACCGAACGACGCCCCCTGGAAGGGGGCTTACCGCCGTGTCGGCGTAATATGGGTGTGTAAAATAGGGGTAAGATATAAATATAACAGGGGACACCGGAGGCTGTCCCCTATTTCCCTATTTGCGGAGCACTGGCGGGCGAGGGCGTCCAGGTCGGCGGGAGGGCGTGCCGGGAGCGCGACTTCGTGCCCCAGCGCGGCCTGCAGCACCGGCAGCAGGCGGAGCACCCAGTCGCTGGCCTGGGATTGGCCGAAGCCAAAGAGGACGCCCTGCAGCTCCTGGATGGGGTAGCAATGGACGTAGACTAAGATGAAGAGGAGCTTGTCGGCGAGGCTAGGGAGCTGGCCCGCGCGTCCGCCCCCCACGCGCCGGCGGCGGACGCGGCCCGTCCAGGCGGCGTCCAGGCTGGCCTGATAGGCGTGGGCGAACGCGGGCAGCAACTGGTGAAATTCGTCGCGGGAGAACCCGGTGACGGCGCGGAGCAGACGCGCGCTGGACTGGACACGACGTTGGAGCATACCCGCGTGATACCGCAGGAACCGGTGGAAATCACGTAGCAGGACTTTCGCTCAACATCCCACCGCCTGAATGGTCGGGCGGCGTAGGGCCG
>CAZPYA010000050.1:0-35198 GCA_964590255.1 uncultured bacterium | reverse complement strand
CGCACCAATCAAACCAAACTCAGACATGTGTTTGCAGGTGAGCGAAAGTCCTGACCCTCATTGAGCTCCTGGTGGTCATCGCGATTATTGCGATCCTCGCCGCCATCCTTTTCCCCGTCTTTGCTAAGGCCCGTGAGAAGGCCCGCACGAACACCTGCATGAACAACCAGCGCCAGATCGCCATCGCGGTCAGCATGTACGTGCAGGACCATGACGAGACCTTCTTCCCCGACGCCAAAAACGCCGCCTGGGCCACCTACCTGAAGACCTACAACGAGCCCACCATCTATGATTGCCCGACGAAGACCGGCAAGGGCACCAACGACAATCCGGAATACGGCTTCAGCAAGTACAACTTCGGCGTCGCGCTGGGCGATATCAGCATGCCGACCACCAGTATCCTTACCGCTGATCGCGTGGTGTTGAAGACTGGCGGCGCTGATAACTGTGCCATCAATGACTACAACAACGACATCGACCAGCGCCACAACGGCGGCATGGTGCTCACCTGCGTCGACGGGCACGCCGCATATGAAGCGATCAAAGTGCCGTCCGGTTCTACGATGTTGAATGAGTTGATCAAAAAGGGGTACGACCCCCAGCAAACGGCTCAAGTGCTCGCCGAAAGTTCCGCGGGCATTAACATAGGAGGCATCATTCCGCGAGTTAGCCCTGATGTGGCGTCCGGATGGGTACGCAGCACCACGTCCATCGAAATGCCGGTCGGCACGTATGTCGACGCCAACCATCCGAGTCCGGAATATTTCATGACATTTGAGTTCTGCGGTGCTGGCCAGTGCGGCATCAGTTCTAACGCGGTAGGCATTCATGTGCCCGCCAGCGGCAACAATGATACGACTGGTTTCTTCGTGGGCCATCGCGGTGTCAACTGCGACGGAAAAACGATCGGTATTGCCCACCAGAAAGCTCTTGATGGCAGCAACCAGTATGGCACGGGTGACTGGTCGAATGCCAACAATGGCAATATACTTATGACCGGGCGCGTGACAGCAGATGGCTGGAACTGGGATTCGACGGTATATAACAAGTTCAAGATATCGATTGTCGGACGGAGCGTGACGGCGTCGGTGTGGAGTCCTGACGGCAAGTCGCGTGGCAGCGTGAACTGGACCATGAATGCGGATGAAATGGGTGATACGACGAATAGATACATTGCCAGTTACGCCCAGAGATACAATCAGGCGTGTGACGCCGTGATCAGGAACCTGAAGATATATGGCTGGAAATAAGCCGGACGCGTGATAACCAACACGGCCCTCGCGCCCCGGCGCGGGGGCCATTTTGTCTCAGCCGGCGACAGGAAGCGCGTCATTCCGAGGCGAAGATACCGCTTATGCTGCTCATCGACGGCCATGAAGACCTGGCGTGGAACGCCCTCGACCTGGGGCGCGACCTCACCGCGCCGCTGGCGGCCATCCGCGCCGCCGAGGGGCCGGCGCCGGCGCATGGCGAGGGCGTGGCCACGGTGTGCCTGCCCGCGCTGCGCGCGGCAGGGGTGCGGGTGGTTTGCGCCACCATCTTCGCGCAACCGTATGGCGACGCGCCGACTGAACAATCGGGCTATCGCACCCCGGAAGAGGCGCATGCGCAGGGCCACGCCCAGCTTGCGTATTACCACGACCTGGATTCCCGTGGGCAGGCGACGGTGATCCGCACCTGCGCCGATCTGGAAGCGGTGCTCGCCGGCACGCGCCCGGCGCCGGGCCTGGTGCTGTTGATGGAAGGCGCCGAGCCGCTGCGGACACCCGCCGACCTGGCCGAATTCGTTGCCGGCGGCGTGCGCCTGGTGGGCCTGGCCTGGGGCGCCACCCGCTACGCCGGCGGCGCCTGGGCGCCGGGGCCGCTCACCGACCTCGGGTGCAACCTGCTGGTGGAGATGGCGCGGCTTGGGGTCGTTCTCGATGCCAGCCACCTCGCCGAGGAGGCGTTCTGGCAGGCGCTGGACGTCTTCCCCGGCCGCGTGGTGGCCTCGCACGCGAATTGTCGCGCCATCGTGCCCTCCGACCGCCAGCTCAGCGACGACATGATCCGGGCCATTGCCGATCGCGATGGCATTGTCGGCCTGGTCTTCTACAATCGCTTCATTCTGCCGGGCTGGGAGCAGGAGGACGGCAAAGCCGCCGTGAGCCTGTCGCATCTGCTGCCCCATGCCGCGCACATCGCCCGCATGGCCGGCGTCGAGCGGCTGGCGCTGGGCACCGACCTGGATGGCGGCGTCGGCCGCGACGTTATCCCCCGCGAGCTGGACAGCATCGCCGACCTGCCCGTCTTCGCAGAGGTATTGGCTGGCGCCGGCTACACGCCCGCCGCCATCGCCGGCATTATGGGCGAGAATTGGCTACGCCTGTTGCGCGGAGTTTTGGTATAATGGCACACCCTTTCGACCTGTTACTCCCTTCTCCCAGTATTGGGAGAAGGGGCGGGGATGAGGGCGCGCGCGGGAGCGCGCGATGCGGAACCGCGACGAGGAGACGACCATGTATTTCACCCGTGACGGTGTCAAGTTGTTTTACGAAGACCTGGGCCGCGGCGTGCCGCTGCTCTGCCTGGCGCCGTTCCCCTTCGACGGCCGCCTCTTTCGCGAGCAGCACCGGCTGGACGACACCGCGCGGCTGATCATCCCCGACTACCGCGGCACCGGGCGCTCCACCGTCACCGACGGGCCCTCTACCATGGACCTGCTCGCTGACGACGCCGCCGCGCTGCTCGACTACCTGGGCATCACCGAGGCGGTGGTGCTGGGCAACTCGGTCGGCTGCTACGTGGCCTTTTCCCTGTTCGTCAACCATCGCGCGCGCATCAAGGCGCTCATCCTCGCCGACACCCGCGCCGAAGCCGACACCCCGCAGCAGGCCGAACGCCGCCGGAAGACGGTGGACGGCCTGCGCAGTGAGGGCACCGGCATCCTGCGCGACCGGGTGAATGACCTTTTCGCCCCCACTACCCGCGAGCAGTGCCCCGGCCTGGTCGCCGAGATGCAGGCGCAGGCGATGGAACAGCCCGCCGAAGGCCTGGCACAGCTCACCCTGGGCATGGCGCTGCGCCCCGACCGCACCGACCTGCTGCCGCGGATCGCTCTGCCGACGCTCGTGCTCTGCGGCGAGCAGGACACCGTCTCGCCGCCCGACGGCATGCGCGCCTTCGCCGCCGCCATGCCCGCCGCCGCCTTCCACCTCATCCCCGACGCCGGCCACCTGGCCCCGCTGGAGCAACCCGAACGCGTCAACGCCGCCATCCGGGATTTTTTGGGGACGCTGGCGTAAGCCGCAAGTGTAACTGGAACGCCAGGGACGGCGTTCCTATGCCATTCCCAGCGCTACCCCCTGCGCCGGCAGCACCTCCTGCACCGGCCCATCCGGGCCTGTCCATACCAGCGGGCGGCCCGCTTCCGTCATGATGGCCAGTGGTTGCGGTTCCTCTGTCGGGTTCCAGGCGGCCACACCGTACCGGCTGTCGCTGCGGTAGCCTTTGGCGAAGAGGGCCGGGTTGTCGCAGCGAAATCCCTCCGTGTCGACGAAGCGCCCCAGCAGGAACGGGTCGGCGTGCGCCGTCAGCAGGTCGATGAGCGCCTTCGCGTAGGCGCGGAATTCGGGCGGCGTGCTGCTGATCGGCTCGTGCTGCCACTTGATGGCGAAGAAGAAGCGGAAGCCCATCACCAGCGCGAAGCGCAGTCGCTCGTATTCCGCCCCGTTCAGGTACTGGGTGGTGATGATATACTCCGGGAACGTATACCGGAACAGCTCGCCGAAATTCCGCCCGCCGTGATGCACGCCGAAGCCGAAGGGAATGGTGAAGTCGAACGGCTGCAGGCCGGCGTCGTTGATATATTCGCTGGCGATGGCAATCTCCGGGCTCTTCGCTTTCGTCATCGCCCTGCATTCCATGCCCAGCGTCACCCGGTCGGCGTAGGCGTCGCACGGGCGGTCGTGCGGGTGGTCCTCGCTGAAGCACAGGTAGCCGGAGTAGCCGGCCAGCCGGTCCAGGTAGACGCAGTCGGCGCCGAGATCGAGCACGTATTGCGTGCGGTACTTGATGATGTCCTGCCACTCCGGCGTTGAGAGACACGCGCACACCAGCCGGTGCTGGCTGCACATTGGGATGAAGGTGCTGGGGCCGGGCCAGTTGAACACATCCGCCAGCTCATCCCCGTACGGGTCGCGCATCGCCACCCGCTCGCCATGCTCGGCGAAGAAGGTGGAGTTGTGGCTCATCTGCACCGCCTGCAGGTAGAGCATCATCTTCGCCCCTTGCGCCTGCGCGCGCTGCATCTGCGCCATCAGCGCCTCCCGCCCGCCCTGCGCCGGGTCGGCTTCCCAGTCGGGGAAGGCGTTGTCATGGCCGGCGGTGTGCCAGCCGGAAATCTTCACCAGGTCGATGCCCACCTCCGCCGCCGCGTCGTGCAGCGCCGGGATTTCGTCATAGCCGTAGACCAGCTTGCCGTACTGCTCACGCAGGATCACGTCCTGCAGGCCGGGCATGCGCTGCACCCAGTCGGGCGGGGTGGGGGGCGTGATCCACGTTTCTGCCCAGGCGCGGTAGCGCCGCGCGCCGGCGTGCCAGTCGCCCGGGTGGGCGCTCACCGCTGTCGGCGCGCCCGTCCACGTGCCCAATCGTTGGCCGGGGTATTTGATGAAGCAGAGGAACAGCGTATCCTCCGCCGGCGTCTCGCCGAAATTGCGCTCGGCGTTCAGGCAGGTGGTCTGCAGGCTGTCGTCCTCCGAACAAGCATACAGGCCCTCGCGCTCGGAATACAGCCCCATCCACTGCATCGACGCCTTGCCGGGGTACAACTCGCGCTGGTGGGCGTTGCTCACCCCGAAGCGGAACATCTGCCCGCGGTCGCCCAGGTTCTGCACCGGATCAGCCATGCGCAGGCCGCAGTCCTGCGGATAGTACAGCGCCCAGTCGGCGGGCGGGCGCAGGCCGTTGAGCATTGGCGCCCAGACCTCCATCACGCGGATGGCCGGGTCGCGGTTCTCCACCTCCGCCGTCCACCGCGCGGTGTCGCCCTCCAGCCGTACGCGCAGTCGGAAGGTAACATCGACTTCGCGCATGCGCCCGTGAAAGACGTAGGCCAGCCGCGGCACGGTGAGCAGCAGGCCGTCGCCGTCGCGTTCGACGGCGCACGGCTGGTTCCCCGGCGTCACCAGGTTCACCATCGACTCCTCGTCACTGAGGATGATCCGCCACAGCTCCATGCCCGGCCGGGCGATATGGTCCGTGCCCGTCGCCAGGCAGGTCAGGTCATCAAGCGTGCCGGCCTCCGAAAGGCGCAGGCGCAGGTGGTCGTTGGCAATCGTCAGCATGGGGCATTATTACCCCACCGCGGGTGAATTTCCTCTTGCATTGACACGCCGCCGCACGCCCGGTATCATGCCGGAAACATCCCCCCGGAGGACGACCCCATGATGACCCACCGCCAGCGCCTGGAAACCGCCTGGGCTTTTCGCGAGCCGGATCGTGTGCCGATTGAGATCGGCTTGACGGCGTTGCTAAGCGGCGACCCGCGGGCGGCGCGGCTGGTGGCGCTGGTGGATGAATACGCGGATAATTTCGGCGGGGCGCCGGGCGTGGCGTTCGGCTTTTTCGGCTTCCCGTACCTGGGCGGGCGCGAGGAGATCATCGAGGAAACCGCTGAATTCACCCGCAAGCGACTGGTGACGGAGACGCCGGCGGGCACCTTCACCGCGGTGACGCTGTATCCGGCAGGCAATGAGGACTACCACTGGGAGAAGCGCTATCTGACCGCTATCGACGAGCTGCGCGCGCTGGCGGAGGCGACGCGCGAGCCGCTGGCCCTCGCCGACAAAGCCGACTGGGACGCTGCGATGGCGCGGCTGGGCGAAAACGGGGTACCGTTGACCTTCCTGCAGCACCCGCTGGGCAGCCTGGTGCGCAACGCCACCATGGAGGACGTGTATGCCTGGCTCTACGACGAGCCCGCGCTGGTACACCGCTACCTGGCGGCGTATACCGAGCAGATGGTGGACGCGCTGGATCGGCTGCTGGCGGCGGGGATGGGGCCGAACTTCGTCACCTACGCCCACGAGATGTTCATCCCGCCGTGGATGGGCACGGAACTCTACGACGAATTTGTCATGCCCTACGACCGCCGCATCGGTGAAGTGATCCACCGGCACGGCGGGCGCTGGCGCGCGCACTGCCACGGCTGCTGCATGGGTTTCCTTGAGCGTTTTGCCGAGGTGGGCATCACCGCGGTGGAGCCGTTGGAGATCCCCCCGACGGGCGACTGCGACCTGGCGGCGGCCAAGCGCCGGGTGGGCGACCGCATGCTGCTGTCGGGCAACATCCCCTCCGAGCGCTTCGTCTACATGGAGCCGGCCGAGGTGCGCGAGATGGTGAAGGCGGCCATCGACGCGGCGGCCGCGGGCGGCGGCTTCACGCTGGCGCTCAGCAACGGCCACGGCCTGCAATGCACCGACGCCGAGATGGCGCGCACCATCGCGAATTGCGAGGCGTATATCGAGGCGGGGCTGGAATTCGGGCGGTATTAATTCACCACAGAGACACAGAGAGCACAGAGGAGATTTTTGCCTTCGGAAGTCCGTGTTATAGAAAAATGGTGACGGTGCCAATGCGGTTCACATGAGGCATCCGGTCCGGCAACACGCGCCGCCACCTCGCCATTTTTCCTTATTTTCTCCCCTCCCCGCGTAGGGGAGGGGTCTGGGGGAGAGGTAATACGTCGGGACGAAACCGCGTCAGTGAACCGTATTGTGACTGTCCCTATTATTCGTTCCCCGGCATCTCCAGCACCATTTCCGCATCCCCGCAGCGCAGCGCAAAGCGCGTCTCGCCGAAGGCGACGGACGTGTAGCGATTCTCCATGCGCGGGTAGTCGCGGGTGGCGATCTCGGCGCCATTGACGCGCAGCGGGGTTTCCCAGCCCACTTCCACCACCCCCACGGTCGGCGAGACGTAGCCGAGTCGGCGGTCGTCGCCGTTGAGCGGGGCGGCGGCGATGGCGGCCACGAAGGCGGGGAAGCCGCCGTGCAGGCGCGGGTCGCCGATCTCGCACACCCAGGCGTTACAGGGGCCGTCGGCGATGAGCTCGGTGCGCGGGCCGTCGTCGTTCCAGCGCGGGGCGATGAGCGAGCGCAGCGCGACGTAGCCGTCATCCTTGCGCCCGAACACCCACTCCGCCTCCTCCACCACCTCGTCAAAGGCGTCCACCGGGAACCACGCGTGGGTGTGCAGCAGGTGCGGCAGTGGCGGCATGCCCATCTGCGGGCGCGGCAGCACGCGGTACAGGCACACCAGCACGTTGCGGTGGGCGACGGCCTTCGGCAGGATGCCGTTGCCGGCCCAGCAGTCGGGGCGGTCGCCGGGGCCGGGGTTGGTGGTAAACACCACCGCGTCGCCGCCCAGCGTCGCCTGCCAGATGTGCTGCTGGTAGCCCGGCTGGCCTTTGCGGTAGTCCTGCGCGCAGCTCAGCATGGCGTGCTGGGTGCGGAAGGTGTAGCAATCGGCCTGCGCCAGCGTGTGCTCGCTCTGGTTCGGGTCATACGGCACGCCTTGCGCCTCGCAGCGGTGGTAGTAGTCGTGGGCATAGCGCACGCCCCACGCCATGTTGCCGTGCTTCTCCGGCACGTAGCGGTACGCCGTGTCGATGACCGCCCGGTGGCGGCCCTGGCCGGCAGCGAAGTAGAGGAAATCGTCGGCGCTGTCCGGGCGCAGGCCCCAGCGGGCGGCATCTTCGGCGTTCACCCCGTGGCGTTCGCGGGTTTCCAGCTCCTCGGGGTTGTCCAGGGCGATTTGGCGGATGATCTCCGGCACGGAGTAGTCGCTGGCCGCCAGCGCCACCGCGCCGATGGCGAAGAGCTGCGCGTTGCCGCGTCCCCAGGCCAGGTGCGCGACCGGGCTCACCGACTCCTGCGCGGGGTGCAGCAGGTAGCGGCTGTAGGTGCGCCCGTGGGTGCTGCCCATGACGCCGTTGTGCGAGTGCACCGCCATCTGCAGCAGGATGAGGCTCACCAGCGCGTCGGCGTTCCGGCGGATGTCCGCCGCCTCCGCGAAGTCGCGCAGGTTCAGCAGCGCGGCCAGGTCTTCGTCGTAATAGCAGTGCGACAGCCACTCGGAAAAATCGAAGCGCGCCCGCCAGCTCAGCCAGCGGCGGATGCCCGTCTCGGCGTGCTCGCGGTGCCAGCGGCCCGATTGCCCGTTGTTGGTGAAGACGGCGTCGGGGTGGCGCTGGGCCGCCAGCAGTTCGGCGCTGTGGTAGAGAATCTGGTGGTTTTCCGACGAGAAGCAGCAATGCTCCTCGCCCGGCTCGTCCAGCCACCAGATGAAGCCCAGCGCGGCGGCGTCGATGGCGGCGGTCAACTCGGCGGGCAGCGCGCCGGGGTAGCGGTATACCATCCGCCACAGCCCCGCCCAGGCGAAGTCACCGCAGTCCTTGCGGGCGTTGATGTGGGCCAGGCTCTGCTCGATATTCGGGCGGTGCAGCGCCGGGGCGTCCTCGCCGCGGCGGGCCAGTTCCAGCTTCGCCAGCTCCAGAAAGGGGCTGGCGCCCACCCACGCGCCGGCATCGGCGATGGCGGCCACGTGGCGCAGGTAGGCGAGGGCGCGGTCGGTATCACATGTCGTCATGCATGGTGAATTCCGGCTCAGCGGCCCTGCTTCCTGCCGCCGCCATCCAGGCGTTTACGACTATTTCCGTCGAAAATGGGTTCGCGGGCATTGCGCCGGCCTCGGAATATGATATAATGCCAGATTAAGTGGGAGTATCGCTTTCATCCCCCAGCGAGCCCCCGTTACCGTGAAGGAGAGTCATATGAAGACCCTTGCCTCGCGCGTCTCTGCCCCCTTGCGGGCGTGGTGGGTGCTGTTGGCGCTGGCGTGTTTGGTGGTGCCGGCGTTGGGACAGTTCGTAGAGGATGAACCTGGGGGAACAACGCCCAAACCGGGCCGTATTCTCTTTACTAAGTTCGATGACACCAAGTACCAGCAACCGTATGTCATCAACCCAGACGGATCGGGATTGAAACGACTCTTCGTAGTGCCGACGCAGATCAGTTCTGGGGCACCGCATATCAGTCCGGACAAAAAGACCTATGTCGTGGAAGGCGCGAGCCGTGGTGATATTTCGATTTATGCCATGGATATCGGGGGTGGGAATTACCGAGCACTGACTGATGGCAAAGGTGTTTCGACATATCACGATAACGATCCGATTTTTACGCCAGATGGAAAGAAGATCGTCTTCGCTTCGTCACGCGATAACACGAAATTGCTGACGCAGATCTATACCATGAACGCTGACGGAAGCGGCCAAACTCGTCTATTGACTACTGAGCGCCGAGAACGCCGTCCTGATATCAGTCCGGATGGAAAAAGGATTGTGTTTGATTCATATCCCGAAAATACCGGTGCTATTAAAATTTTCATTATCAATATTGATGGCACAGGTCTGAAAGAACTCGTGAAAGGTGAGCATCCGAAATTCAGTCCAGATGGAACTACCATTGTATTTTCTTCCGTTGCCGGTAATGGCTATGATTCAGAAATATGCACTATTAAAACTGATGGCACAGATTTCAAAGTATTGACAAATAATGATTTGCATGAAACACATCCTGTTTTCAGCCCGGATGGGACAAAGATTGCCTGTATTGCCGCGCCGGTTGGTGCGCAGACATACGACAAAGGTAAAATTTGTATTCTTAACTCCGATGGAGCCGGGTATAAAGCAATCACTGATGTCATGGAAGGTTTCCCAAGCTCTTTGCTGTGGCAGGAGATCCCCGATCCGGTTATTAACACCGCCAAGCCCGACGTCATCGTAAAATTCCTCGACATCGCCAAGGGCGACAACGTATATAGCCCGGAGGCGGTGGAGGAGATCGTGACCGGGAAGGGCGTGGTGACGAAGCCGCTGCTGGCGACCTTCAAAATTCAGAATGACGGCAAGGAGAAGGCGACCTTTAAGATCGGCGGCACGAAGCCGGAGGCGGCGTGGGGCTGGTCGGTGAAATATTTTGAGCCGGCGGCGACCGATACCGCCGACCCGAAGGACGTGACCGCCGACGTGCAGGCCGGCACCTACAGCTCGGGCGAGCTGGGCGTGGGCGCGGCGAAGGAGCTGAAGGCGGAGATTACCGTCGCCGACCCGCTGAAGCCGACGGTGGTGAACCTGAAGGTGCATGCGAAAGCGGCGGACGGCCCGGCGCTGGATGCCGCCAGCCTGTCCTACACCACCGAGCTGCCCGGCTTCCAGCCGGACTTCTGGATTCGCCTGGGCGGCACCGACGAGTATAAAGGCCTGGACATCTACACGAACGAACAGGGCCAGCAGGTGCTGCGCGCCGATCGGCAGATCGGCAAATCGGCCACCTACCTCTTCAAAATTCAGAACGACGGCGCCGCCACCGCGAAGTTCGCCCTGGTCGGCACCCCCAGCGGCAAAGGCTGGGAGGTGGCCTACTTCAATAACTATGACGGCGGCGACAACATCACCGCTACCGTGGTGGGCGGCAACGGCTACACCACCACCGAGCTGAAGGCCGGCGAGTACCAGCTCTTCCGCTGCGTGGTCACCCCCGGCGACGACGTGGAGGCCGGCAGCAGCTACACCGTGGGCATGCTGGTGAAGCCGACAACCGGCGCGCCGCGCATGGACACCGCCTCCTTCATCACCACCGCGCTGGCGAAGCCCGTGGTGCCGGTGTCGCAGCCCGACCTGGCCGTCCACCCGATAAACCTGGAAGTGCTGCTCGGCGAGAAGATCTATAACGACGACACCGAGCAGACGGCGCTGCAGCCCACCTCGCGCAACGCGGGGGCGAACTACGAGATCGTGCTGCGCAACGACGGCAACACCGCCGAAGCGTTCAAGGTCACTCTCACCGCGGGCCCGGCGGGCTGGACGCTGATGGTGCGCGACAACCTGAAGGGCGGCGCCGCCATCACCGCCGCCATCACCGGCGCCGGCTGGACCTCGCCGGTGCTGGAGCCGAACGGCATTGTGCTGCTGCGCATCGAAGTGACGCCCGGCAGCGACGTGCCGTGGGAGACCGTGCTGGCGCAGACGCTGACCGCCCGCGCCACGAAAGACGAGAACAAAACCGACAGCGTCATCATCGCCACGAAGTGCGCCAACCTGCCGCTGGTGGCGGTGCGCCTGGCGGTGTCGCCGGGCGACGACACGGTGGTGAAGAAACCCGTCACCCTCACCGCCAACCCGGTGGGCGGCCGCAACGTGGAGTATTGCTTCTACGTCAATGACGGCATCGGCTGGCGCCTGGTGCGCCAGTATGCCGCCGGCCGCACCTGCACCTGGACGCCCGACAAACCGGGCACCTTCGCCCTGCTGGTGTGGGCGCGGGAAGTGGGCAGCAAGCGCGTCTACGACGTGAACGCCACCGTGTGGCAATACAAGGTGAAGCCGACGGTGAGCGCCGTAGCGCTGAAAGCCAACCCCGAGCTCACCGCGAAGGTCGGCGCGGCGGTGCTGCTCACCGCCACCCCCACCGGCGGCGACACGCTGGAATACGCCTTCTTCATGAAAGGCGCCGGCGGGTGGTCGCAACTGCAACCCTACGGCCTGGCCAACACCTGCACCTGGGCGCCGCTGGAGCCGGGCCTCTACACCCTGCTGGTGTGGACCCGCGAAAAAGGCAGCACCGCCGAGTGGCAGGCCAACGGCAGCGTGGTAAACTTCCTCGTAACGAAGTAAGCGTCCAATAGAGCCGGAATGCACCGCCCCCGTTCAGGTGAACGGGGGCGGTGGTGTTTCTGGAGGGCGAGACTCCTGTCGAGCAGGTATTGTGGAGGGCGAGACTCTGTTGAGCAGGTATTGTGGAGGGCGAGACTCCGTCGAGCCGCGCGCGTAGGGGCCGTGATCGCGCACATGCATGCCGGCGCCCCGGGCCACCCTGCATCAGTATGTGGGGTCTGGTGTCCGGTCCCTACGCACCCCCCCCCGGCCCTCCCCCCGTTCTCTCCGCTCCGCTCCGCGAACAGGGGGAGGCAGCGGTAGCGCTCTTTCACCGAGCCGTGCGCACGTGCATGGGTTTGCCGAAGAGCAGCACCGGCTCCTTCGCTCGGCCCTCACCCCGACCCCTCACCCAGAATTGGGAGAGGGGTCGGGGGTGAGGGCCGAGCGAAAGCGCTGGTGACCGATTATTTACATGTGTCTGCACATGCGCGCGTCTCGACGGAGTCTCGCCCGCCAGTGTCTCGATATGGACGCATCGTGCCGCCCCCATCTGTGCAAGTCGGCGCGAATCCGGTACAATACGGCACCATGGCTCGTTGCCTCTGTCTGTTGCTGCTGATCATGTTGTTCTCCCCCGCGTTGCGCGCCGGGGCGCCGGTGCCGCTGGTGGGGGCGAAGGCCGCCATCCTCATGGACGCGGCCACCGGGCTGGTGTTATGGGAGCAGAACGCCGGCTGGCGGCTGCCGATGGCGAGCACGACGAAGATCATGACCGCCATGGTGCTTTTGGACCATGGGAGTGATAAGCTGGACGACGTGGTGACGGTGAGCCAGCACGCCGACGACGTGGAGGGCAGCAGCCTCTTCGGCGCGGGCGACATGCTCACGCTGCGCGACCTGCTGAAGGGTGCGCTCATCCGCTCGTCCAACGAGGCGACTATCGCCGCCGCCGAATACCTGACACCGAGCCACACCGCCGCGGAATTCGTGGGGTGGATGAACGAGAAGGCCGCGGAGCTGGGGCTGGAGCAGACGCATTTCGCCAATACGCACGGGCTGTATGACGCGCGGCACTACAGCAGCGCCCGCGACCTGGCGGAGATGACGCGCTACGCGCTGCGCAACTACCCGCTCATCGGGCAAATCGCAAAGACGCGGCTCATGCAGGTGAAGGTGCTCAACCGCGGCGGAGTGGTGTTGCAGAATCGTAACAAACTGCTCGGGCAGGCGGTGCCGGGCATCCCCGGCTCGGTCGTCGACGGGCTGAAGACGGGCTATGTCAATGAATCTGGTGACTGCCTGGTCTCCACGGCACGGCTGGGCGAGTGGCAGCTCATCGGCGTGGTGCTGAACAGCCCGGCGCTGTGGAACGATACGAAAAGTTTACTGCACCACGGCTTCGCGCGTTACGAGTGGCGCACGTTTACCGACGCGCAGCAGCCGGTGGAGCATCTGCGGGTGGCGGCGGGCGGCGCCCGCGCGCGGGTGCCGGTGGGGGTAATCCGTCCGCTGGGCGCACCGGTGTTGAAGGTGGAATTCGGCGGCGGCACGGCGGAGCAGCCGGTGTTCACGCCGGGCACGCGCCTGTTGCGCGCGCCGGTGCAGCGGGGGCAGGAAGTGGGCACGCTGGCCATTATGCGCGAGGGCCGCGCCATCGCGTCACTGCCCGTGGTCGCGCTGGCCGACGTGCCGGTGGCCGGGTGGGTCGGCATGCTGCGCGCAACGGGATATACCGTGCTGGCGCTGGTGGTGCTGCTGTTCGCAGGGAGGGTTTATGGAACGCGTGCAAAAATTGCTCGCCGCCGCCGGCGTCAGCTCGCGGCGCAACGCGGAGAAGCTGATCCTGGAGGGCCGGGTCGCGGTCAATGGTGAGGTCATCAGCCTGCTGGGCACCCAGGTGGACCCGGCGCGCGACATCGTGACGGTGGACGGCATTGCGGTGCAAGTCTCCGCCGCGCGCACGCTGCTGCTCAACAAGCCCAAGGGCTACGTGACCACCCGCAGCGACCCGCAGGGGCGCGACACGGTAATGGACCTGGTACCGGAGATACCCGGCCTGCATCCCATCGGCCGGCTGGACAGGGACACCACCGGGCTGCTGCTGCTCACCACGAATGGCGCGCTGACGAACGCCCTCACCCACCCGCGCCACCATGTGGACAAAACCTACCACGCCCTGGTGCAGGAAATTCCCGCGGAAGGCGCCATGCGGCAGCTCATGCACGGCGTGGTGATCGAAGGCAAAAAGACTGCCCCGGCGAAGGTGGAGGTGCTGAAATTCGAGAAGCGCCGCAGCCTGCTGGCCATCACCATCTACGAAGGCCGCAAGCGCCAGGTGCGCCTGATGTGCCAGGCCATCGGCCACCCCGTCATCTCCCTCACCCGCGTCAGCGTCGGGCCTATCACCATCGGCCACGTGAAGGAAGGCCGCTGGCGCGAACTGTCGCCGGCCGAGGTGAAGGCGCTCTTTCGCGCGGCGGGGGTGGAGGAAGGGTCGGAGAAGAAGTAATCAGTTGGCGGATGCATTCTAACGATCCCGCAGGGATCTGTGCCGCTTGCCACGAGTTTCGCCGCGTTACGCGGCGCGGTAGATCACTTCGCCGGTCCGCTGGACTTCCTGCAGGAATCCGCCGTTATTGCCCGTCTCCAGCATCAGGTGTGGCTCGATCATCGGATCGATGGGCGTGCGCAGCCGACAAAGGCGCTTGAGCACGGCGAGGTAATCGGCGGTATCGATATCATGGAAGACGACCGCGACATCGATATCACTGTCGTCATGGGCGGTGCCACGCGCATATGAGCCGAACAGGATGACTTCCCTGACCGGCAACTCGCGGACCAATGCCGCGGCATACGCGGTTACGTGTTCGAGAACTGTTGCTTTATCCATGAGAGCATCGCCTCCGTTTTAGCGAGTATCTCCTTCTCACTCCGCCACCGCCCCCAGCCCCTCCCGGTCGGTAATCGTCACCTGGCGGCCGCTCATCTCGATCAGCGCGTCGTTCTGGAAGGCGCTCAGCGTGCGGGAGATGACGTCGCGGACGGAACCGAGGCGGGCGGCGAGTTCCTCGTTGGTGAAGGTCAGGCGAAAGGTGGTCGCGCCGGCGGATTCCTCCAGCAGCAGGCGGGCCAGCCGCTGGCGCACCTGGCGCAGCGACAGGTCTTCCACCAAACTCACCATTTTGCGCAGGCGGCGGGCAAGGGCGAGGATGACCGCCTGGCAGAGCCGCGGGTGTTCGGTGAGCAGCGCGCGGAAAGCGTCCTTGGGGATGAAGAGGATGGCGGCGTCTTCCATGGCGGCGGCGGAGGCGGGGTAGGGGCCGTCGTCAAAGACGGGCACTTCCGCCACCGAATCGCCCGGTTGCTGCAGGGCGAGGATCTGCTCGCGCCCGCTTTCCGATAGCTTAAAAATCTTCACCAGCCCCGACTGCACGAAGAACAAACCCTTGCACGGCTCTCCCTCCATGAAGAGCATCGCCCCTTTCGGGTAGCGGCGGGTGGCGCCGCGCGCCAGCAGCGCGTCATACGTCGCGTCATCTAATCCCGCGAAAAAGGGGAAGGCGCGCACCAACTCGGCGGGGGTTTTCGTCTTCGGTGTCATAGCGCCACCAGTATACGGCGCGGGCGAACGGGCGTCAAAGGCGCGCTGTCGTGGAATCAGACCGCCGGCACGGTAATTCTGCGGGAGAATGGTGTGAGGAGCGCAGCGTTTTCGAGGACAAATACTACTCGATCAGAAAGATCCTTCCCCCTCTCCTCGGGGAGAGGGGGCCAGGGGGTAAGGGGGCGCGCGGGAGCGCGCAACGTTGTCGAGTAGGCGTATGACTCGACCAGAGATGATTAGCTGTTGACCGAAATCGCCGTTCTCCCCCTCGCCCAGGATTGGGAGAGGGGGGTGGGGGGTGAGGGCGCGCGCGGGAGCGCGCAACGTATTTCGATTATAAGGTGTAGGGAGGATACCGCCGATGTCTACCGATATGCCGCCGGTGATAGAGATGCCGACGCGGGCGTATGCGATGCCGGAAAGCACGCACGTGTCGCTGGGGCGGGGGTTGCGCTTGCTGCTCTTCTGGGTGCCGGCCATCATCGTCGGGTACCTGGTCTACGGGCAGATGGGGCGCGGGCAGCTTCCGCAGAGCACCGGGTTCACCTACCTGGCGCTCTTTGTCATCCTGTGGTACGCCGCCGTCTCCGCCATTCGCGTGGCGGCGCAGTGGGAGCGTGGCATCGTGCTGCGGCTGGGGCGCTTTCAAGGCCTGCGCGGGCCGAGATTCATCCTCGTCATCCCGGTCATCGAATACGTGCGCTTCGTCGACCTGCGCACGCTGGTGCTCAACATCCCGCGCCAGCGGGTGATCACCCGCGACAACGTGCCGGCGCAGATCGACGCCGCGCTCTTTTTCCGCGTGGAAGACATCGAGCGCGCGGTGCTGGAGGTGCAGGATTACCGCTTCGCCATCGCGCAATACGCCCAGGGCGCGCTGCGTGACGTGGTGGGCAGCCTCACCCTGGACGAGTTGCTCTCCGAGCGCGAGCAGATTCAGGAACGCATCAAGGGGGTGGTGGAAGAGCGCGTGCAGGCGTGGGGCATGCATGTGGAGACCATCCGCCTGCAGGATATCGAGTTGCCGGAAGACCTGAAGCGCGTCATGTCGCGCCAGGCCTCCGCCGAGCGCGAAAAGCGCGCCACCATCACCAAGGCGGAAGGCGACAAAATGGCCGCCATGAACCTCTCCGACGCCGCCACCACCATGCAGCGCAGCCCCGGCGCCATGCAGCTCCGCGTGCTGCAGTCGGTGGACAGCCTGGGCACCAGCGCCGCCAACACCGTCATCCTCTTCCCGGTGGAATGGGTCCACATCGCGCAGGAACTGGCCGCGCACTGGCGGCGGGAAGAGAAGCCGGAGGAGGAATAACGTCGCATAGCAAGCCGTAGACGGTGTATTACGACGGCAATGTCACCTCATATTCACGCCGGCGACAATATCCTTGTCTGCGATGCCTCGATCATCTTTACCATCAGGGCCGACGCTATACAGCATATAGCGTTTTCCTGTGAGACGATATCTCAGGGGTTTCCCGCTATTGAACGGGTCACCTGGCAGCGTTTTCACAAAGGCCGGCGACAGCGCAGATAGTGCGGCGGGGTACCGGCCGTGCGTATTGTAATACGCGCGTAAGGCCAAAGCGGCCAGCAGCAAATGGTCCTGTGTGCGAGAACGAATGAAAATTAGGTAGTTTTTCTGGTCGGGCACCACGGTTGTCTGGATCGGAACCAAAATGATGATGTGTGGCGCTTTCGGATAGGATGTTGATACGCTATACGGGTGCTTTGCCAGCGAGATCCAGGCGTCCATATAGATGTTATACTTCCGCATGACATCTCGTTTGCTACAGCAAAGTACCGCTAGCTTTAACTGCGGTCCTCCTAGACATCGCACGTTTTCGGTACGCCAGCCCAATTGTTGAAAGGTGGCTACCCGCTGTTGTTGCCCGTAGGTCTTTTCGATGGTCAACACATCCGCATACTCGGGCTGCCGCCGGATCAAGGCGAGCAACCGCTGTGCGCCACGTGTGGCGTCCTCCGCGGAAAGGTGGTCAACGAGTTCCCATCCTGCTTGCCGAGTGGTTTTCGCTATAGACGCGCTGGACATTACGCCGATCAGACCGGCGTTTTGTTGCGTGAGCGTTTTCAGTTCCGTGCCATCAAGGCACATGTCGAGTGCGGTCCCGGTTTTCCCTGACAGTCGTTGGATTGCACTGGCTGAATACAGCATGCGTCCAAGTTCGCGGAGGTTATAATACTGATCGATAAAGTAACTTTTCGAATAGGGTGGCGGTTCCTGGTAATCGTATTGGAAGCTGCCGCGAATCTGCTGAAATACCACCGTTTCGGCTGTTACATGGGCTTGTAGCACTGCTATTGGTGGCAGTTTTCGATATTTTGGCGGCACTGATAACATGCGATAGTCACTGGATAACCCGCCAGGCGTGTGCTTCGCCCAGGCATCCTGCAGCAGGTCGAAGGCGTTGGGCGAGGGCATGACCGGCGGCGTCACGGCGACGACGGGATTGGTATTGATCTCGGTCCACCACCACAGGTAGCCGACGACCGCGGCGACGAAGATTGTGAGCCAGAAGAGCAGCACCTTCTCGCCCCGGGTCACATGGTGTGGCGTCCGTTGCGCCATGGCGTCGTCCTTTATTGCGCTGGTTACTCACTCGCCTTATTCACCCGCTCCACATAGTTCCACTGCAGCGTGGAGAGCAGGTTGCGCAGGTCGCGCAGCTCGTGGGGGGTGAAGCGGCCTTCGGCGAGGGGAACGAGGGCGGCGATAGCGTCGATGGCCAGCTTCGCCTGCGGCAGGTCGGTTTCCACGGTATGGGTGGAGGGGTCGGCCTGGATGCCCATCTGCACCCACGCCGTCTCGGCGAAGAGGCTGATGGAGAAGCGCAGCAGGTCCTCGGCGCGCGGGCGCTGCGGCTGTTCCTGGGGTTGTTGGGTGTCTTCGGTCATAGTATTCCCTCGCTATGATATGGTGCCTGTATTGTGCCATTGGTTGCGGAGAGAATCAAGCCCTTATCTGCGCGTCGTCACCCGCCCGTATTCGCAGGTCAATTCATACCCGTAAAACTGGTAGCCGAGGGCGCGGCAGACGCGGGCGGAGGCGGCGTTGCTGACGTCGTGCAGGTAGACGGGCAGCTTGCCCGCGTCCAGCGCGGCGCGGGTGGCGCGGCTGACCACGCTTTTCGCCAGGCCTTTGCCGCGGTAGGGGGCATCGGTCACCACCGCCATCTCCCACACGTCGTCCGACTTGCACTTCAACGCCGCCCAGGAGACGATGCTGCCCCACTCGTTGCGCGCCACGAAGACCGGGCCGTCGAAGTGCAGGCGATACCACTCGGCGTGCGGATCGGTCGGCTCCAGCTCGCGCACGGGGAACACCTCCGGCGCGGAGGCAAAGGTCTGCGCGTCGCAGAGGAGGATGTGGTGCAGCTTCGGCACGGCGGTGGGCAGGCTCTCGCGTATGAAGCGGATGGTCGCCTCGCCGTCGGGCGGCAGGCAGGCCTCGGCCGGGGGGCGCTGCCGCGCGAAGCGCCCGTAGGCGTCCTCCAGCTTCGGGGTGAGCGACAGCACGCCGGTGCAGGGCGGGGCGCCGTCCACGCGCACGCAGTCCACCGGTACCATCCACCCCATCCAGCGCGGGCCGGCGCGGTGGGCGGGCAGGCACACGGTGAGCCCGCCGTCGCGCAGGGCGTCCGGCGCGCACCCCAACTCGTTCGCCCAGAAGCAGTCCAGGCGCGTGGTCGATGTGAGCATGCGTTAAATTATCCGCGCATCCGCCTCCAGCACCATCGCGCGGAATTCCTCCTCCGTTATCATACGGATACCGAGCTGGCGCGCTTTGTCCGCTTTCGAGCCAGCATTCTCGCCGACGACGACAAAACTGGTATTTTTGCTCACACTGGAGGTGGCTTTGCCGCCCCGCGCCTTTACCATCGCTTCCGCGTCGTCCCGCTGCAGGCTCATTGCGCCGGTGAAGACGAACGTCTGGCCGCTGAACGGTCCGTCGGCCGCCGGCGCGGCGGGGGCCTGAGGTTCCACGCCGGCGTCGGCCAGCTTCCGCCGCAGGCACGTCATCTGTTCCTGTTGGAAGGCGACGAAGACGCTGCCCGCGATCTGCGGCCCGATGCCGGCGATCGCCTGTAGCTCCTCCAGCGTGGCTGCCGCCAGCCGCTCCAGGCTGCCGAAGTGATTGGCGAGAATCTCCGCCACCGTCTCGCCCACATAGCGGATGCCCAACCCGAAGATGAGGCGCCCCAGCGCCGGGTGCTTCGCCCCCTGGATGGCGGCGACGACGTTCTCCGCCGACTTCTTGCCCATGTGCTCTAGGTCTTCCACTTGCTCGGGGGTGAGGGTGAAGAGGTCGGCGGTGTCGTGGATGCGGCCGGCGCCGACAAGCTGCTTCACCAGCGCCGGGCCGATGCCCTGGATGTCCAG
Source organism: uncultured bacterium (assembly GCA_964590255.1). GTDB lineage: Bacteria > Armatimonadota > Hebobacteria > CAIYQO01 > CAIYQO01 > JAKIYB01. Next base: position 15,498 of record CAZPYA010000050.1, on the reverse strand, counting down.
CGCCCCGCGCGAGACGAAATGCTCGATGTGCTGGGTGATCTGCGCCGGGCAGGCGATGCCGCTGCAGCGCGCCACCGCCTCGCCCTCCGGCCGGACGACTTCCGCGCCGCACGCCGGGCAGCGGTCGGGCATGATAAATTCGCGCTCGTCGCCGTCGCGCGCCTCGGGCAGCGCCTTCACCACCTCGGGGATGATTTCCCCCGCTTTCTGGATAACCACGCGGTCGCCGATGCGGATGTCCTTGCGGCGGATTTCGTCCTCGTTGTGCAGTGTGGCGCGGGCGACCACCGAGCCGGCCAGCGTCACCGGCTCCATCACAGCTACGGGCGTCAGCGCGCCGGTGCGGCCCACCTGCACCACGATGTCGCAGACGGTTGTCTCCGCCTGCTCCGGGGCGTATTTGTAGGCGATAGCCCAGCGCGGGCTGCGCGACACGAAGCCCAGCGCCGTCTGCGCCGCCAGGTCGTTCACCTTCACCACCACACCGTCGATGTCGTAGCTCAGCGTGTGGCGCCGCGCCTCCCACTCGTCGCAGAAGGCCACCACCGCCTCCGCGTTCGGCGCCAGGCGGTGGTGCGGGTTCACCGGCAGGCCGGCATCGCGGATGAAGCCGAGGATCTCTGCGTGGGCGTCAAAGGCCAGGTTGCCGCTCTCGCCCAGCGCGTAGCAGAAGATGGACAGCTTGCGCTGCGCGGTGACGCGCGGGTCGAGCTGGCGCACCGAGCCGGCGGCGGCGTTGCGCGGGTTGGCGAAGGGCGCCTCGCCGCGCTCCTCGCGCTCGGCGTTCAGGCGGTCGAACTCCGCGCGGGAGAGATACACCTCGCCGCGGATCTCGATGACGCCGCGCAGGTCGGCGGCCGGGCGCAGCCGCAACGGCACCGCCTGGATGGTGCGGATATTCCCCGTGATATCCTCGCCCTCCACGCCGTTGCCGCGGGTGGCGGCGGTGGTCAGCGCGCCGTCGGTATAGGTCAGCGACACCGCCAGGCCGTCGATTTTCAACTCGCACACGCAGGGGACGTCGTCCTCCGTCTCCAGCCCGCGCTTCACCCGCTTGTCAAACTCCAGGAATTCCTCGTGCCCGAAGGCGTTGCCCAGCGACAACATCGGCGCCCGGTGGCGCACCGTGCCAAACTCCTTCGCCGGCGCCGCCCCCACCCGCTGCGTGGGCGAGTCCGGGGTGATCAACGCGGGGTGCGCCGCCTCCAGCGCCTCCAACTCGCGCAGCAGCGCGTCGTACTCCGCGTCGGTGATCTCCGGCGCGTCCAGCACGTAGTACAGGTGATTGTGCCGCGCCAGCGCCTCGCGCAACTGCTCGATGCGGGTGCTGACGGTGTCGCCGGTATTGAAGAGGTTCATCTGGTCGGGCATCGGTGCGATCCTCGCGGGTGAGAGGGTACGAATATCTTGATTCACTTTACGACGGCTTCGCTCCTCTGTCAACGGGTAAACAGGCGAAAGGCCATCCCGAGGGATGGCCTTTCGCGTCCGTGGCTTACGGCGTGGCTTTGATGTCCCGCGCGCCTTCGATGCCGACGTAGCCCAGCACCGCCGTCACCGAGGCCCAGACCGTCTGCGACCAGGTGATCTCACCGTTGAGGGCGCTGCCCACCGCCACGAGCACCGCGCCCAGCGTGAGCAGGAATTTTCGACTGGTGAATTTCATCTCTCTCCTCCTTTTGTTGTTGTCAGGCTTGCCTGTATCGGCCCCCATCCCCGGCCCTTCCCCCGTGCTTGCGGGCACAGGGGAAGGGGGCGCTTTCTACACTCCTTAGTGAATATGCGTAATCGTATATCCTCTCCGGTGCCCCCTTCTCCCAGGATTGGGAGAAGGGTTGGGGATGAGGGCGCGCGCGGGAGCGCGCAATAAAGTCAGATGCACTGCGGTCATGTAATACAAGCCAATCCTATGATCGGCCCCCATCCCCAACCCTTCCCCCGTGCCAGCGGGCACAAGGGAAGGGAGTGTCTTTCCCCCCTCCCTTGCGTAGCGCAGCGGAGCGGGGGAGGGGGCCGGGTGGTGGTGGCCGCATATGCACAAATGTAACACGCATGTCCCCCTTCCCCTGTGCCCGCCGGCACGGGGGAAGGGCCGGGGATGGGGGCCGATTAACGCACCATCTCCCGCAGCCGCCCCCACGGGAACGCCACCGGGTCCACCTTGCGCCCGTGCGGGCGGGCGATCTCCGCGTGGGAGACGATGTGGTCGGCGGGAATCGTATAGCGCCGCATCAACTCGCGGCACAGCGCGGCGACGGCGGCCAGTTGCGCCGCGGGCCAGTCCTGGCGGCCGTCAAAATGCTCCATCTCGATGCCGATCGAGAAGGCATTCACCCGCGGGCGGCCGCGCCACTCGCTGACGCCGGCGTGCCAGGCGACGCGGTTGATGGGCACCAGTTGCTCGATGCGGCCATCGCGCCCCACCAGAAAATGCGCGCTCACCTCGCTGACCGGGTTGCACAGCCAGCGCTTCGCCACGCGATAGGCGCAGGCGGTGGAGTGCAGCACGATCACCTCGGGTTTCGCGCCTTTCGGCCGCGCGGCATGGTTCGGCGACGGCGCCATTGGCACCGGTTGGCCATTGATGACGATGGGTTCCATTACGATCCCTCCTGTCGCGGCGCGCACGGCCCGGCGCTTTCGCACAGCGCCAGCGCCTCGGCATCGTCCATCCCGGCGCGCTTCAATAGCAGCAGCAGGATGCGGTTCGTCTGCCCAAGCCCGCCCGCCAGCGCCCCCATCACGCGCTCCAGGCGCATGATGACATAGATGAGCACCACCGCCAGCGGACCAAGCTGCAGCAGCGCCGGTACATCGATATACGACATGATCCTCTCCTTTCCCCCTGGAAGCGCCGGTGTCCTCACCGGCCCGAATATGCAACGGCATTTTCGCATGAAGGGTAATTCGGTGACAGCCAGCCATTTTCGTCCGCTCCACTCCGTTTCGCTCCCTGAAAATGGAGGCAGTCACCGAATTACTGAGCGCAGTCGATACAACCCATTCTCAATTCACAATTCTGCATTCTCCATTCTGCATTGCCTTTATGGCATGCCCACCAGCCCCAACCGCTTGATATTCGCCAGTCCCGCGACGGTGGCGCGGATGCGCCACTGCGTGCCGGGCGTCTCCACCGTCGTCCACGTCCACGGGGTGGCGGGCGTCCAGGTGGCGCCGTCGTCGGCCGACACCGCGTAGCTCGCGCTGCCGCCGTTCAGCACCTCGACGCTGCCCAGCATCACCCGGCGCCAGGGCGCCGGCGCGGTGCAGCGCGAGGTGACCGCCTCATGCGTGTCGCGGGTTGCCCAGGTCGCGGCGATCTCGCCGGCGGTGGCCGGCGTCGTGCTGATGCGGATTTCGTCCAGCCAACCGTCAAAAAAGCGCGACGGACCCGTCCACCCCGGCGCGTAGACGCCGATGAAGCAATTGGCGGCGCTGCCCGGCGCGATGTTGCCGCTGATGCCCGGCGTGGTGCCGGTGGCGACGCCGTCCACATACAGGCGGATGGCTCCGCCGTCGTAGACGCCCGCCAGGTAGTGCCAGTTGCCGTCGCACAGCGCAGCCGGGTCCGTCACCGCCTCGGCGTAGGCCGCCCCGCCGGTGACGACATACATGCGCAGCCGGGTGCCCGCCTCGTCGAATTGCAGCGAGGCGCTGCCGGCCTGATAGAACAGCAGCGGGCTGTTCGCCAGCGTATCCGGCTTGATCCACATTTCGATGCTCACCTGGTTGGCGTTCTGCAGCGGCAGCGCCGGCCGGTCGAGGAAACTCTGTCCGCCGTCGAATTGCCGCGCCCAGTGAAAGCCGCTGGGCGCGCCGCTGGCCAGCCCGTGCGGCGTCAGGTCATGCATGAAGCCCGAGCAATCCAGCGCCGTGTCCGACGCCGAGTATTCGTCCAGCTTCCAGTAGGCCAGCACCCCCAGGCGCGACGGGTAGGCGCCGGCGCGGATGGCCTGGATGCGGTTGGAATAGTAAGCGAATGCGCCGGCCGAGCGCGCGTCGTCCACTTCGTTGCCTTGCGTTAGCAGCCACCCGCCGACGCCCGGTGGCACCAGCAGCGGCGGATTCACGTTGGCGATGTAGCCGGCCAGCGCCGTCGCGACCGGCGACCGCAGCGCCTCCGCGTCAAGCCCGCCGCCGGCGTCACCGGGCACCCACGCGCCGTCCGCCTCCGACCACCGCGGCACCTGGCCGTCCGTCGCGCCGCTCCCCTCCAGGGCGCTCAGCGGCCAGCGCTTGCCGTCCACGTAGGCGGCCACCGTGCCGGCCTCCGTGTCCGAGCGGCTCAGCCCGCCCCAGTAGACCAACGGCGGGGCGTCGATGAGCGCCTGCGCATTCACCGATCGCGTGGGCGCGCCGGCGGCCATGCCGGCGTGAATCTGCCAGCCACCCCGCCCGCCCACGCGCGTCAGCACCACCCGATTCCCCGCCTGGAACGCGATGTCGCTGGCGTTCACCACCCGCCGCACCGGCTCCGCGATCCCCGGCAAGGCGATATCATATGTGCCGTCGCTGTGGCATGCTGCCACCGTGCCGGTATACAACTCCCGGCGATACCGGTCCTGCACGTCCGCGCGCGATTTCCAGAATGACATAATATACTCCTTGCTGGTATATCTTCTCCCCTCCCCATATAGGGGAGGGGGCCGGGGGGAGAGGTCTGATTAGGCACTCCGTCTTCCCCTCTCCTCGGGGAGAGGGGGGCAGGGGGTGAGGGGGCGTTCCCTACGCCAACACCCACCCCTCCACCGTCGTCTGCTCCTCGCGCCCGCGCCGGCCGGCGTGGCTAACGGCGTTCGCCAGCAGCAGCAGTGCCTGTCCGGTGCGCGGGTGGGTGAGGGCCAGCACGTCGCCCGGCTCGATGCCCGGGTTGGCCAGCAGGCGCAGCGTCAGCGCATGCTGGCTCCAACGCGCTTCGTCCGCCAGCCGGCCGGCCAGCCACAGCCCCGTCGCGGCATCCGTCACCGCCGGGTTATGCGCCTCGCGGCGGATCGTCCCAAAGCGCGCCGTCAGCGCGGCATCCTCGGCGGTGGCCAGCACGTGCGGCGTGGTGTAATACACCTGCTTGCCGTAACAGCGAAAGGTAAGCTGGCGTCCGGCTGGGCTCACCACCTTCACCGTGATGCCCGTCGGTGTGGTGCTATACAGCGCGATTTGCTCAAAGGGAGACAGCGGCGTTATCGGCTCGATGCGCACCGCTTCATACACCGCGCCGGAGGGCGCGAACGGCACGTTGACGACGATGCCGAACTGGTAGGCGCTCACCGTCACTTCCTCCCACGGCACCTCCTCGCCTACCTGGCGCAGCGACGCCTGCAGCCGGCCCGTCACCGTCACTTGCGTGGCCGGCGGCGGCGCCCAGGTGTCCTGCACCCAGACGATGTCCCGCGCGGCGACCGTCCACTGTGGCTGGGACGGCAGCGCCAGCGCCGCGCTGCGCAGCACTCCCGCCGCGTCGAAATATAGCCGCTGTCGCGCCGCCTGCATCAACAGGTGCCCGGCATCCATCAGCGACTCCTCGACGAATTGCAGCTCCGGCGCCATGTAGTCGGCCGGCGCAAGCTGTATCTCCGCCGGCGACAGCCCGCCGTAGTCGGTGAAGAGCGCCGTCACGATGGCGTTCGCCTGCTGCAGCGTGTAGCGCGGGCTGGTGATCTCCTGTGCAATGGCCCGTCCCGCCCGGTCCAGCAGGCGCACGGTGAGCACCTCGCCCGTCCCACGGCGGTACAGCGCCTCCGCGGTGCAGACGTCGCCGGTGAATACCGGCACGTATTCCGCGCCCGCCGCCGTGCGCAGGCCCTGCTCCACCGTCACCCGCGTGCCCGGCGCCAGCCACGCGGCCGCGCCACCGGGGTTCGCCACCAGCAGCGTCGCCGACCCCGCCCGGTGCTCGCGATGCCGTTCCACCGACCAGGCGACCAGGTCGGCGGTGATCTCTCGCGCCACCCCGTCCGCAAACGCCGTCACCCGCGCCAGCGGCCGCCGCACCGCCGCCGTCATAGCCTCCAGATAATTGCCCGTTAATGCATACGCCATTCATAGCTCCTGTTCTCGCCGCTTTCCTCCCTCCCCCTGTGCCCGCCGGCACGGGGGGAGGGCCGGGGAGGGGGCCGATTAAGCACGCCGCTCCCGCCGCTTTCCCCCTCCCCCTTGTGCCCGCCGGCACGGGGGGAGGGTCGGGGTGGGGGGTTGAATAAGCACGCCGGTGTCACCCCACCTGCCCATGCACCTTCAACGTCATCACCACGTTGACGTAGGTGCCCGCCTTGTGCGACCGCCCGTCAAGGCCGACGATTTCCACCGTGTAACCGTGGCCGTCGCCGGGGCTCCACGCATACAGCGCGCCGCCCCCATCCGCCAGGTATTTCGCCTGGAAGGCCAGGAACTGCGCCGCCTCCATCTGCGTCCACTCCTCGCGTACCAGGGTGTCCCCCCACACGGGCTCCCAATACAGGCTGATATTCCCGCCGAACGTCGCCACATCCGCCCTTGCCGCCACCGCCCGCACCCCGGAAAAGCCCCCCGGTCGCGGATCCAGCGGATACACATATCCATCCAGCACATGTGCCATCGCCCATCTCTCCTTTCGTCCTCATCCTCGTCCTCGATTCCTCCCCCTCGCCCAGGATTGGGAGAGGGGGCCGGGGGGTGAGGGCGCGCGCGGGAGCGCGCAACGATACCAGAAAAGGTTTATAACCGTCCCGCCCGCCGATCCTCAAACGCCAGCCGCGCCTGCACCTGCGCCGCCAGCGCCTCCGCCGCGCGCGCCAGCGCCGACTCGTCCAGTGTCTGCGCGTGAATCTGCACCGCGCCCTCCGCCACCGTTACCGCCACCGTGCGCCCGCCGGCATCCACCAGTTCCGGCGTTAGCGATCCCGGCGCCCGCGGCACCGACGGATGGGCGTAGCGCACCCGCGGCGCTTTCCCCCCGCCATACGCCAGGCTGGCCAGCGTGCCCAGTGCCCCCGCCGACTCCAGCGGAGTGTCGCTCGACGCCCCGGCCAGGCCGTTCACGCCCTCCAGCCAACGCGACAGGTCGCCCAGCATGTCGTCCACCGCCCGCCGCCATGTCGTGCGCAGGCTCGCGGCGTGCCGGTGGAAGGCCTGCGCGAACTGCTCCAGCCGCGACTCGCCCCGCGCCAGCGCCGTCTCCAGCGCCGCCACCCCCGCCGCGGCGTCCTCGCCGCTCTCCTCGATCGCCCGCAAGGCGCGGGCCAGCGTCAGTTCATCGTCCATCGCTCACCTCCTTACAGCCACAACACGGCGTCGTCCGCTTCGTCCCGCTGCTCGCGCACCCAGCGCATCAGCGCCCGGTACCCCTCCGCACCGCCCAGCGCCCCCGCCGCGCCGGCATACACCGCCAGCGCCAGGTCGGCGGCATCCAGCCGACGGCGTCGGGCCGCACAATCGAGTAGCGCCGCGGCTTCATCCAGCGGCATGCCGTCGATCACCGCCGGCAGCCAGCCATATTCCGCCGCCAGCGCGTCCGTCAGCGCCGGCCCGCCGGAAAAGGGGGCCGCAACGCCGCCCCCACGCTCCCCAGCAGCGCCAGAAACTCCGGCAGCGTCAGCGCGTCCAGCTCCTCCGCCGTCAGCGTCGTCAGCCGACTCAGGCACGGCGCCATTGCCCGCACTAGGCCGGGCAGCCGCGCCAGTCGCCCCTCCGCCTCCGCGTCGAGAAAGGCGTCAAGCGCCTCCAGCGCCGGCCCCATCTCGCGCAAGTCTCCCACCGTCAATGGCCGCACAGACACCCTGCGGTCGCCAATCGTTACATGCATCACATCCCCCTCTGGGAGCGCGGATTTGTAATCCGCAATCCCCCATGCGCACCCCTCGATGGGGTGCGCATGGGGTTGATCAAATTATTACCTCTTATCGCTCTGCAATCCGCAACACCCGCTGCCCCGCCGGCAGGCTCAGCTCCGGCAGCAGGCGGAAGGTGAGCGCCAGCCGCTGCGGCGCCTCGCGGGCGATGCTTAACGGTTCCAGCCCGTCCACCACCGCGCGATAGGCGAAGAAGTCGCGCAGCCCGCCGTCCGGCCCGGGACCTTGCACCAGCACGCTGTGCTCGCGCACCGCCGCCTCGCCGCCCAGCGTCAGCGTGCGGATGCCGTCGGCTTCCACCACCGTCGCGCCGTCGAAGGCCAGCCGCAGGTTCTCCAGGCTCACCTCGGCCAGCGCCAGCGTCAGCCGCCAGCGCTCCTGCTGCTTGAATAGCTTCACCGCGCCGATCTCCTGCTCCACCTCCGCTTCCGACAACGCCACCTCGTGCGCCAGCTTCACCGGCGCGTCGGTGAAGCCCACCGGCCGGCCGTCGATGAACACCGCCCGCGCCCCGCCCTGCAGCAGGTTGCCCGCCGCCGGCGCTGCCGGCGCCGCCAGCACGTAGAGGCCCTTCGCCAGCGTCGTCCAGGCGGCGCCGTCCTCGCGCAACGCCAGGTCCGCCGGCCCCGCCGCTGCGCCGGCCGGCAGCGTCACCGTCGCCTCCTGCGCCGACACCACTGCCACCGTCGCCGCCACGCCGCCCACCGCGCCGTGCAGCCCCGCCGCAAACCCGTCGCCGCGCACCGTCACCACGTCACCCGCCACGCCCGCCACCGGGAACACACCTGCAATCGTCACCATAATTTGCTCCTTAATTAACAGATCACTCCCCCTCCCCACCCAGGGGAGGGGGCCGGGGGGAGAGGTCCGATGAGGCACCCCGCCAACAACCGATAATACCCCTCGCCCAGTATTGGGAGAGGGGGTAGGGGGTGAGGGCGCGCGCGGGAGCGCGCAACGATTACCCACCCCCCTCACGGCTTATGGCGCACCGGAGAATAATGTCGTCATTATGCCGCCGGGCGCTGGTTCGTGGGCTAGGCGAGCGCCCGCAGACATATGAGGTCATATTTCAAGTGCGCTCAACAACGCGCACGAGCCAGCGAACAAGGCAGGATGACGACATTATTATCTGGTGTGCCCTAAGCCTGCGGCATCGCCCGCACCACCAACCGAAACACGCACTCCGTCAGCGCTCCCGGCTGCGTCCGTTTCCCCGGCGCCGGCGTCTGCCGCCCCTGCGCCAGGTAGCACCACCAGCCCGCGCCCAGCGGAAAATTCTCGCGCTGGTGCAGCCGGTCGAAGATCGCCTCAGCCCGCTCCTGCGCCTCCAGCAGCGACTCCGCCCGCACCGCGCAGCGCACCCGCGCCTGCCGCACCGGCCGATACGCGTCGCTCTCGCCACCCTCCAGGTACAGCGTCGTCACCTCCACCGGCCGCGACGGCCGATCCTGTAAAAACAAGTCAACGCCCAACTCCCCCAGTTCCTGCGCCTCAAACCACGCGCCCACCGCTTCAAGTAATGTCATCACAACCTCCTGGACTCCGAAATTCATGAACCCCCTCCCCCTGTGCACTTAGGGCACGGGGGGAGGGGCGGGGAGGGGGGCCGATTAGGCAACTCGCCTCCACCGATCACTCTCCCCCTCTCCTCGGGGAGAGGGGGCCAGGGGGTGAGGGGGCGATTAGGCACGCCGCCCCCACTCAATGACCATTCCCCCTCTCCCAGCATTGGGAGAGGGGGCCAGGGGGTGAGGGCGCGCGCGGGAGCGCGCAACGCTACCAACCAATCCCCCCACCCACCAGCTCCAAAATCGAAAATCCAAAATCACTCCACCATCGCCCGCAGCCCCACGCCGATCCCCACCACGTCGGTGATACACTCCACCGCCCGCACGCGCAGGAACTCGCCGTCGTACAGCACCTGGTCGCCGGGGGCGATCTCCTCGTCCGGCGCCAGCCACACTTCACCGGGAAAATGCGTGGCATGCGCGTCCGCCAATATCGCCTCCAGCCGCTTGAAGCGCACTCGGCAGCGGATCTCCCGTCCGGCGTCCAGCACATCCTCGCCGCAGGCGTTCACCCCGGTGCGGCGATGCAGCATGGCGGTATCGGTCAAGTAAGCCAATAGCGCCGTCATCGCGCACCACCTTCCGCGTCCGTCACCAGTACGCCGCCCAGGTGCGCCAGCCCGGCCACCAGCGCGCGGGCGTCTGCCGACAGCAGACCGGTGGGCGGCGGCGCGTCATACGTCTCCCCCGCGCCGTCCACCCGCGCGTCGTGCACCCCCGCCGACCGCAGCAACCGCCGCCGCACCAACTCCGGCCGCAGCCACGCCAGCGCCTCTTCGCACTGCGCGTGGATGACCGCCGGCGGGATGGTGCCGTCCACAAGGCCCGGCACCCCCGTGCGCGGCCAGCTCAGCGCCTGCCCCACCGTCATCCGCGCCCCGTGCCACCGCGGCCGCTCCAGCATCCGCGCCGCCATCACCAGCGCCCGTTCCCGCGTCGCGTCATCCGCCGCCGCCCACGCCGCCGCGTCCATCCGCCCGGCAAAGTAGGCCTCCGCCGCCGCCAGCGTCACGTAGCTGTTCGCCGTCCCACTCCCCACGCTCGCATCAATCATGCCGCTCCTCCTTTCAGCACACCAAAACACAAAAGCGAGCCCATGCCCCGCATGGACCCGCCTGGTGATTGCTCCACCTCAGCGACAGAAGCCCTCGCTCCCCTCAACTGGCGCCACTATAGCAAAAAAGTGTTCGCTTGTCAAGGGGTATAGCGAAATAATGTTTGTTAATTGGATGCGATTGGCACTGGCGCGAAGCCATGGTATGATGAGCGTGTAACAAAACGGTCACTATCACAACAGGAGCGTGCGTGATGAACCGAGCCCTGGCTTCCTTTATGATCCTGCTGCTAGTGCTGGCAGCCCTAGCGCCAGCGTATGCCGACCTCTACAGCGCTGCCAAGGCCGGCGATCTTGTCGCCGTGCGCGAAGCGCTGAAAGCTACCCCCGACGCGCTGAATGTCGCGCCGCCCGTCGGTCGTGGCTATACCCCGCTGGAAATTGCCATTGCCCAGGGACGCCTGGAAGTCGTGAAGCTGTTGCTCGACGCCGGTGCCAAAGGCGCCTCGCGCAAAGAGACCCCCTCGCCGCTTCATGTCGCCGCCTGGGCAGGCCAGACGGACATCGTGACCGTGCTTCTCGATCGCGGCGCGGAAGTCAATGCCATTGACCCTCGTGACCTGACGCCACTGCACCTGGCGGCCTGGCGCGGCTCACTGCCCCTGGTTAAGCTGCTGCTCGCGCGCGGCGCAAAGGTCAATGCCGGCGATGGAGTGCTCTGGACTCCCCTGCATTATGCCGCCTGGACTGGACAAACCGACGTGGTGCAGTTGCTATTGCAACAACCCGGCATCAATGCCAATCTGCGGAATCGCGACGGATGGTCGTCGCTCTATCTCGCCGTAGCCGAAGGCCGGGACAACACAGTCAAGGTATTGCTGGCGCATGGAGTCGACTTCGTTAAAGCAGATACCCGCGGCGTTACTCCGCTCATGGGCGCGCTGGGATGGCCCAGGCTCTCGAACACGGAATGGTGGCTGAAAACCTTTCTCATCAGTTATGGGATGGACCGGGAGGATATCTACAACTCGAAAGCGCCGAGTTTCTCATCTGATCCCCAGCAACTGCCGGAACGCGGCGACATCGACGCCGGTCGCCAGGAGATCGTCAAGCTGCTCTTTGCGGCACACAGCAAGGCGACACCTGACTTCGCCACCTCGTCCGGGTTACTCTCCGCCGCCGCGGGCAGCGGGAATGCTGGCATCGTCACCTACCTGCTGGAGCACGGCGCTGCCGTCAATGACGCGCCCGGGAATACGCTGCCGCCTCTGCTGGCCGCGGCGGTCAACGGCCAGGTGGCCGTCGTCGACCTGCTGCTGAAAGCCGGCGCCGAACTGCTGGCGGTGGAAAAGAATACGAAAAAGAACGCGCTGCATCTGGCGGCGGAAAAAGGCCAGGTAGCCATGGTGAAACGCCTGCTCGACGCCGGAATGCCGATCGACAGCCCGGATGGCTACCGGAAACAGCCCGCCCTCTGGTGGGCGCTCACCGGCAAGCAAATGCCCGCCGCCCTTGCCCTCATCGAGCGCGGTGCGAATGTCAACACCGGCTGGGGCGATACCGTTGGCGAAGAGTCCAGCGCGGTGTATGCCCTGCGCAACGGTACCGCAGCCTTGTGGGACAAAATGCTCGCGGCTGGCATGAACGTCTCCGCGCGTAACCGCTTCGGCATGGCGCTGCTCCATTACGCGGCCGCGGAGGATAATCTGCCGGCCGTGCAGTGGCTGCTGGCGCACGGCGCCAACGTGAATGACGAAACCAATTATGAATTCACGCCCCTGTTCGGTGCCAAAACGACAGCCATGGCCGACCTGCTGCTGGCGAAAGGCGCGACGCTGACCAATGCGAAGAAGACGCGCGCGGTAGTGCAGTCGGCCGATACCCTGGCGATGCTGCAGTGGTGCGCCGCGCATGGCGCGAATCTCGACGAGGTGAATGCCGACGGGGTGACGCCGTTGTTCAAATTCGCCGGCATCGTCTATCTCCAACGCCCGAAGACCGATGTCACCGACATGATGGCCTACCTGCTGAAGCAGGGGGCGAACCCGAACGCGCATACGATAAGCGGCATGACGCCGCTGGCCAATGCCGCCGAACGCGGCCTCACCGAGGCCGTCGCGTTGCTGCTGGAGAATGGTGCGGACCCGAATATCGCCGATAACCAGGGGCTGACGCCACTACAGCGGGCATTTGCCGGCGATGCCGGCCTGGCGAAAGCGAAGCTGCTGCTGGCAAAGGGCGCAAAGCCCGATGTCGTGAATGCGAAAGGCGAATCGGCTCTGTATACCGCGGTGCAGAAAGGTAATATTGAACTGGTGGCGCTGCTCCTGGGTCAGGGGGCGAACCAGGTGTTGGCAGCGAAAGATGGCGATATCCCTCTGCTGCTGGCCATGCGCGCTGGCAACGCGAAAATCGTCGACGTGCTGGTGGCCGCGAAGCCGAACCTGAAAGGCGTCACCGGCCGCGACGGTGCCAGTCCCGTCACTGGTGCGCTGCATAACCCCGACCTGCTGGACAAGTTGCTGGCGCTGGGCGCGGCAGTAAATGGCACATATACCGATTCGCATAGGCAAAAGACCACGCTGCTGCATACCGCCTCGGAACTGTGGGACGGCACCGTCATCGTCGAGGCCGCGCAGAGTTCAGGCGCCTCCGTGCCCTGGGCCACAGCCGACGCACCCACCATGGTGCAAACAACGAAGCCGGATCCCGCGAAGGCGATCGGCAAGCGCGTGGTTGAAACTCTGGTCAATCACGGTGCGGATCTCAACGCAGTCAACGTATACGGGGAATCGCCGCTCTATATCGCGATCCGTTTTCGCAACCAGGCTTCGGCGACCGTCCTTATCGACAAAGGCGCCGACCTGCAGGTAAAAAGCAAATATGCTGATACCCCGACGTTGATGCACGCCGCGGTTTACAGCAATTGCGTGGAGTTGGTGAAGCTGTTGCATCAGAAAGGCCTACACCTCGACAACTCCGCGTTCTTCAGCGCGCGCCACGGGGAGGTAATGGATTATCTCGTCGCGCAGGGGCTGTCGCCGAACACGAAAAACGACCGCGGCGGCACGCCGCTTCATAACGCGGTGTGGGCCATGAGCGCCACCACCATGGAACAATTGCTCATTCACGGTGCCGATCCGGCGGCGCTCGATGGCCGCGGGCGCACCGTGGTGGAATACATGCAGGAGATGCAGGGAGACGGCAGCCTGATACGCGATTATGCGCGCAAGTACCAGCTCATGTATGTCGCCCTCGGCAAGTATACGCTCAAGTCTGCGGACGGCTGGACGCTGCTGCACGCCGCTGCCGAGTCGAACCAGCGCTATGTCATCGACAAGCTGCTCGCCAACGGCGTGGACATCAATGTGCCGGCGGGCGATTTTGGCATCACCCCGCTCATCGCCGCCATCAATGCCCGCAACCTCGATGGCGCAGCGTATCTGCTTGGGAAGAAAGGCTGCAACGTCAATGCCCACGTCAAAACCGGCCAGACCGCGCTGCACGCCGCCATTGCCGTGGTGCGCCCGCCGGGCAGCAAGCCCGGGCCAATCATCGATCCCATGGCAAACGAGCGCAACAATCCGGAGGCTATCGGCAAACTCGTGACCCTCCTGCTCGATCATGGCGCCGATGCGGCGTTGGCTGATGACGCCGGTAAGCTCCCTGTCGACTACCTCAATACACGCAAGGTTGAGTTCTGGCCGCTCGCCTTTCTGCTGGCGAACGCCGGTAAAAAAACTGGGTATAAAACGCCGGGCGGGCTCACCTTGCTGCATATGGCGGTGGGCCTGGGTGACGCGGCAAACGTCAAACAGCTCATCGTTGCGAAAGCCGATCTCAACGCCATGGATGAACGCGGGCGCACGCCCCTGCATATCGCCACTATCTGCCGTCAGTATGCTTTACTGAAGACGCTGGTCGACGCCGGCTGCAATGTCACAGTGGCCGACACCGCAGGCATGACCGCGCTGCATCTGCTGGTCGACTTGAGCGTCCGCTCCGAAGCGCTGCCGACAGCCGCCGTCTGGGGACTGTCCGAACCGGACACACTCGCCGCCATCGACAACCTGCTCGCGCATGGCGCGGACATCAACGCCCGTAATAAAGCCGGCCAATCTGCCTTTGACCTGGTCACCCGCAGCGGAGCCAATAAAGCCCTCCGCGATGCTTTACTGGCAAAAGGCGCCAAATAAAACTCACCGCGATAGTACTGTCTTCTGTCATGACCCAACGGGAATGGAAGCTTTCGACGGGAGTATTTCACTGCATCCCGATTTTCCATGAAGATCCCAACTGGGGCCGCATTATTCGCCGACCGAGTAGACAATCGTGACCAGGCAATCATATCAGGGATTCGCGTCACCCACCTCTCCCAGGATTGCGCTTGCCGCGTAATACTCTCGGAAGGGACGAGGGTGAGGTTTGTGGCAGCCACAGCCAACTGGCGCGAATATCGAAATGGTCTTCTAGAGAAGTTCGGTATATCGCAAACATATGCTTGAAAATAACCGCCAAATCTGCTATACTCCCGCCCGAACCGTGACAATCGCACATTGCACCCGGCCATAAGCTTTGCGGTATGCAAAGGGCCGGGGCTGACTACCCCCTTTTTCGTCAAAAGCACAAAAAATGGGGGGTAGTCGCGGGGGGGGGGGTAGTCACGTGCCATGCGGCCTTCGTTATTTCCGGCCTCACACGCAGACAACCCGCATACAAATGTGCTATAATTCGCCCAGACGAATACGCACTACTGGACGCACTCTATGGCTATCTCACACCTGAAAATTCGCGGCGCGCGGCAGCACAACCTGAAGAATATCGACCTCGATATCCCGCGGGATCAACTCGTGGTCATTACCGGGCTCTCCGGTTCGGGCAAGTCCTCGCTGGCGTTTGACACCATCTACGCCGAGGGCCAGCGCCGCTATGTCGAGTCGCTCTCCGCCTACGCCCGCCAGTTCCTCGGCCAGATGGACAAGCCGGACGTGGATGTCATCGAGGGGCTGTCGCCGGCGGTCTCCATCGACCAGAAATCGACCACGCGCAA
>CAZPYA010000049.1:0-36148 GCA_964590255.1 uncultured bacterium | reverse complement strand
CTTGCCCCACCGTTCTATTCCTCCTCACTCTGGTAACAGATTTTGCGCGCACCCCCATGCCGCCGTTTGCAGGAGTCATTTGTCGTGTCGGCGAACCAAGCAGGAACGCTTTTGCGCAGAGGAGTGTGGTCAGCGGCGAGGCGGCCGTGCGCCCGGCGCAGAAGGTGCGCCTGCGGGTGGCGGTGGAATGCGGCCAGTGCGTGGCGCGGGGGGTGTCCGATGCATCAAATCTTTGAAGCCGGCATGCTGATCTGCTTCGGCGCCAGTTGGCCCTTCGCGGTGTATAAAACGTGGAAGACGAAATCCGCCCATGGCAAGAGCATGGTCTTTCTCTGGCTGGTCTTCATCGGTTACCTCAGCGGCGTTGCCAGCAAAATCCTCGGCACCATGAGCTGGGTGGTGGGGCTGTATGTCCTCAACGCCGCCATGGTCTTCACCGACATCGTGCTCTGTTATCGGTATCGCCGCCCGGTGGATGCCGCCGGCGAAAGCGCCGACGCAACGCCCGCGGCGGAATGAGCGGAAAACGTGTTGCCGGGCGGCGGTGAACAAGGTATGCTGGAATCACGACAGGGAGGTGGACGATGATTCAGCGGATTCCGGCGGAGCGGCGGCACTGCGCGGACCACGGGTGGCTGCAGGCGTGCTGGCTCTTTTCCTTCGATAGCTATCAGGATCGGGAGAACATCCACTTCGGCACGCTACGGGTGTTTAACGACGACGTGATCGCGCTGGGACGGGGCTTTCCCGAACACCCGCACGAGGAGTTCGAGATCGTCACCGTGCCGCTGTCCGGCACGCTGAGCCATACCGACAGCACCGGGGCGCGGGGCAGCGTGAGCGCGGGCGAGGTGCAGCACATGACCGCCGGCACCGGCATCCGCCACGCGGAGATGAACGCGGGGCCGGAGCCGGTACACTCCTACCAGATCTGGTTCTACCCGCGCGAGCGCGGCTTGCCGCCGGGGTACGACCAGATGCACTTCGCGCCCGGATCATGGCACAACCGGCTGCTGCCGCTGGTCTCCGGCGAGGGCCTGCCCGACACCCTGCCCCTGCATGCCGACGCCACCCTCTACCGCGCCGCCTGGGACACCGGCCACGCGGAAACCGTCGAGACCCACTCCTTCCGCCGCGTCTTCATCTATGTGGCCTCGGGCTCGCTCATGGTGGATGACATCACCCTCGACCCCCTCGACCAGGCGCGCATCCACCCGGAGGGCGCGCGGCTGCCGTTGGAGGCGGTGACGGATTGCGAATTGGTGGTGATTGATTCGGGGCCGTGGGAGGCGTGAGGTAAGACAAGGGTATCGTAGAAAGCCTGTAGTCCGCGCCCTCCGTGGCGCGTGTCGTCGCATTTCATCTCCGGGGTACGGTTAAAACTGCTTTCGACGACGGAGTTGTCAGGCACGGTTTCGCATCTCGGTAACACGCGCCGCGGTGGGCGTGGACTTCGGAATCAGAAACGCACATAATGGCAAAAGATCATGCCGAATCGATATTGACATCAGGGCATAAAGTATTTAGACTAGTCAAAGACTAGTCAGGAGGTATAATGATGAAAAAAGTTGGGGTCTATGAGGTAAAGACGCACCTGGCACGTCTATTGGATGAAGTCGAGCATGGTGAGCACATCATCATTACCCGGCACGGAATGGCTGTGGCGGAGTTGAAGCCTGTCTACACTGTGACCACAAGTGAACGCCGGGAAGCGATAGAGCGGATGAAGGCGTTTCGTCCCAGCAAGCCTTCCGATGGCACTACCATTCGTGAAATGATGGAGGAAGGCCGTCGATGAGCAAGCATTTTGTGCTGGATACGTCCGTGACAATGGCGTGGTGTTTTTCTGATGAGCCGAACCCGTATGCCAGAAAAGTGCTCGATGTGCTAGATACAATGCCGGCGGTTGTTCCGGCAATCTGGACACTTGAAGTTGCAAATGTATTGCTTTCGGCTGAGCGGCGTAATCGACTGACGACTGCTGAAGCGGAGAATTTTCTCGGCATCCTTAGTAAGCTTGCGATCACTGTCGATGCCACCAGTATAGGGGCTATCTCATCGCGCATTATCGATTTGGGCCGAAGCTATCGGCTCAGTAGTTATGATGCGGCGTATCTGGATTTAGCATTACATGAAAGCCTTCCGCTGGCGACATCGGATGTCCGCTTGCAAACGGCGATGGTTCAACTCGGCATTTCATTATTCGATCCGGCATTCATCAGCCGTTCGTAGATGAGCTTACTATCTCCGCCTGTAATCCGCGTCCCCCGCGGCGCGTAGCCTCGCCATGCGCCACCGTGCCCGACACGCGAGAGAAACGTGTCATCGAAAACCATACTACCCCCCGGTATGGGTGATGGATTCTGTTACCGATGCGCATCATCGCCTCCGTGCACATCCCAACTGAAGCACCGAACGCCGTCGTGATAGATGACGCGGACAACAGGGTCGTTGAAGGGGATGGCGAACATGCCGCCGATGCCGTTGAGGTATAGGGTGTCACTGCGCAGGCGGCGGCCGGGTTTTACCCAGCAGACGGCCGGCGGCTCCGACTGCCGCAAGCACCACTGATCATCGATGATGCCGGATACTCGCTCGACGAATAAAGCGTAGTGGCCGGTGGGCAACGGCGTGCGGCCGACGTTCTCAATGCGAAAACCGACATGCGCCACGTAAAAGGCGTCACGAAAATCGTGGCTGCCGAATGACGGGGTGACTTTCAGATAGCCATCGGACTGCGGCGCTGGGTCGGCGAGATGAAGACGGCCGATCTCGGCCTGCGTGCGGATGCGCGAGAGATTCTCAAACGATTTCTCGTAGTGCAGTCGCGCGCCATCCAATTTCACCGTCCACCCGGCACACTGGGCCAGAGGCTGTATAGGAAGATACGGCACCTGCAGCGGGGTGATGCCAGGTGAATCACCGGTCACCGTTACCAGACGGGGCGGCTCGGGCAGGAGTGCCTGGCGCGAACCGGCTTGATACTGGCGCTCACCAATGCGGAAGGTATACGGCGCTTGCTTCACCGTCGCGGTGATGATCTGCCGAGTTGCATCATACCGCGCCACGATGCCCATCGACATGAGCACCTGCAGCGGAACCATCGTCGTGCCGTTCCGCATGATCGGGCCGCAGCCGAAGGCATATTCATCCGGCCTGCCGGGCAGTGCGAGATGTATCGCCCCGTCGCTGGACGGCTGTTCGCCGAACCAGTCGCGGCTGATCTGCCGGTAGGCAACAGCACGGTACCAGACAACGGCGATCAAGCCGACCAGTACCAGCACAATGCCACATCGCCATATCCATCCACGCCGGCGACCCACATGCGTCATCTCATCTTTCCCCCCACCGCAGTACTCGTTTTGTCAGCCTCGCCTCCACCGGCACGCCCAGCGCCGCCAGGTGGGTGGTGATCTTTTCGATGGCGGGCTTGGGTTTCAGGCGGTCGGCTGCCGTGAAGGCGTCGGGCAGCCAGCGGTCGGCCAGGTCCCAGATGTAGCCGTAGGTGCCGCGCTCGCGGCCGGTGAGCCCGGTTTTGGTGACGAGGAAGCGGCGCTCCAGCTCCCACAGGTGCCCGGTGGCGGCCTTGCGCAGGTCGGGGGTGAGGCGCTTTTTCAGGTCGCGGATAGCGATGGGGCCGTGCTCCTCGATGACGCGGTACAGCGTTTCCACCTTCGCCGGCATGGTCCCGGTGAAGAACAACTCATCGGCCGCCGCGCCGTTGGCGGCGATGAACGCGGGCAGCCACTCCAGCGCGATGAACCCCGGCCGCCCGGCGAAGAGCCGGGTGTAATAGACCTGCTTTTCGATGTGCAGGTCATCCTTCCAAAACCAGCTCGTCCACAGCGCCTCCGCCTGCCCCATCGCCACCGCCGCGCTGGGGAACTCGGGAAAGCGCTCCAGCGCATTGATGGTGCAGCAGCCGACGACGTTGACGAAGCGGACGAGGTCGGCGTCGGAATGGACGGTGTGTTGGTGGATTTGGTGCCAGGCAGGCACGGTCATGATCGGTTACCTGTGTCGCGACAGTATCGCCACTCATTTTACCATGGATTGACAATCAGTTCATCGCGGGGCAATTCAGCCGGCTTCCATCGCATGCCGGTGCAGAGGATGATGGTGCCGCGCTGTGCCCCGTGGCTATTCCAGTCGATATCACCCGGTGTGGTAATGCGGCCGCCGGGCGACAGGCAATCGGCCAGCAACACCGTGCGCTCGGGGGTGGGGATATCCTCGTAACGCTTGCCGGCCAGATGGATATTGATCCCGACTGGCCGAGGTGCTGCCGCCAACCATGGCAGATAGAGCGGAGTGACTGAACAGATGGCATGGTGTGAGGCGGGCAACGCGGGAGGGAATGGGGCATCGGTTGCCAGCAGCGCTGCGGCAATCTGCACCTGCTCACGCACACAGTTCCGTATGTCGTTAATCGGAGCATAGGTGAGGCGTACCTGATGACCCAGCACCAGGTATGCGATGGTGAAGACGGCGGCTGCGATGGCCATCATGCGCATCGCTGCCAATGTTGACGTCGCCGTCGTTTCTTTCCGCGCAAGTATGCCGGCGACTACGGTCGCCACGGCGCATGCTGCCGCCAGGTAGCAGGCCACCGTCATGCTGATATTGAGCGCAAACGATTCGCGCGGTATCCATGCCAGGATATGCAGTGCGACGAACAGGCCGGCTGTGATCGCGCCGGCGATGATGGTGATGCGATGCCGGGTGATGGTTCGCATGTCGACATCCTATTCGTAGCTATACCTTTCCCGCCGGACGGCCTGTCGAGGGCCGTCCGGCGGGCAATGCGGTAGTGTTCAGCTCCAGCAGGATCAGAACACTTTTACCTGATATTCAACCGGCATTATGCCAAGGTGGGGTTCGATAATCGCACGGAGCGAGTCCAGCGCCTCCTGACTATAGACTTCACCGACCACCAGCAGGATTTCTTTTGACGTGTGCCCACCCAACCGCACGCCATCAAAGCGCGAGTCCGCGCGAAGCGTTTTGTAGGCGAGACTGGCGATCTTATTGATCTTCTTGAGGTATGCCTCTCGCGGGCCATCCCAGAAGTCCGGATTCCGCTCAACCCAGTCCATTACTTCTTCGGCAGTTCCACCATGCTCACTCACAGGCTGCACCTCATCGGTGCTGTTCCAGAAGTGATGACGCCACCATGCGTCAAGCTTCGCCGCGAGCGATGATTCCGGCGTCGTCAATGTCAATGACGCGCGCTTCATGTCACCATCCGCGTAGATCACCGTCTCCAAGCTGTAGCGCACCTGCGGTTTTCTGGCATCCGCCGGAACCACGATCCCGCCATCGACGACGTGCAGGACGGCACACAGCGTGTCCCGCACCACGCGCTGAATGAGCACAGCATCAATGCCACGATCGCCGGCAAGATACTGAAGAACCTCGTCGCGGACACATTGCATGACATGCGATCCGAAGGTTGCCTGGGCGACTCGTATCCGGGCTTCGGATTCCACGGGCCATTGTTCATACGGTATAAATTGGTACGTGTGATTTGCCTCGGTATTCATCACGTCACCGTCCGCGTCCGGTGATCCTTCGCGGTTATCGTCCACAACGTCACGTTCATATTCATGCAGCGCATCTTCGAGATGCTCTTCAAATGCCACCGATAGAGAGTCTCGATCTCGTGGAGCAATGACCTGCGACTCGATCTCCTCGTCTTGTGCCGTGAGTAACGTCACATGCAGCCGGTATTTCGCGGAGTAATGGTAATCAATGTCGGTCCATTCATCACCATCGAGGAAATACATCACCTGGGTCAGTGTCTGCAGTATTGCCTCCAGGACCAGCTTTTCTGACGCGGTGGGTGCGTCAGGTGTAGTCGAGACTTGCTGCGCTTCCAAGGTGTGTCGCAGCACATGATCGAAGAACTGCTTATGCAGCTTGCGGACGCTGGTTTTGCGTTTCATCCCTGCCACTCCTCCTACAGTTCTTTCCCGCCGGACGGCCCGTCGAGGGCCGTCCGGCGGGTTTTGGCGGATTGAAAATCCGCGGTCCCAGTGAGGTTATTTCAGCAGGGCGCCGTCGATGGTCGGAGTGAAGGGCCGCGCCCAGTTGGCGGGGTAGGTTTGTTCGTCGACGACGATGTCGTGTTTGCCGTCGGGGACGGCGAAGCCGACTTTGTAGGTCTGGTCAAAACTGCCCCAGCCGTTGTCGGGGTAGTCGGTCCAGCAGGCCATCCACTCCGTGCCGTCGATGTGCAGGCGCGGGCGGACGAACTGGAAGCCGGTCTCCCAGATGTGCAGCACGCGGGCGCGGCCGTCCACGGAGATGCGCACCGCCTTGCCGTCGAGGGTCGCGGTGAAGGGGCCTTCGCCGACGACGGTCATGCCGTTGCCGAGGTCGACGCGCTGCTCTTTCTTCTCGTAGCCCGTGGTGTTTTTCAGCGTGGCGCGCTTGAGCTTGTTCAGCGGCACCACCTGCTCGAACGGGCCGGCGCCTTCCAGCACGTAGCCTTTGTAGCCCACCTTGCCGACGCCGGCGTTGAGGCAGAGCGCCACGCGGTCAGCGAAGACGCGCACGGCGCCGGCCTTGCCGGTGAAGGTGATGCCGTCCCGGTTATAGTCGAAGGCTTTGTCGCCGATGAAGACGGTGTCGACGGATTCCGGCGTGGTCACCTGCACGATGCCGGCGCCCAGCGCCTTCGCCGCCGGCTTCGCCTCCATGTCGGTGCGCGGGTAGAGCACGTAGCAGTAATCCTGCCCCGGCTTGCCGGGCACCACCAGGATGGTCTTCGTCTCGGAGTTGTTCTGCGAGGCCCAGGTGAGGCGCGCCTTCACGTCGCGGGGCTCGGTGAACCACATCCAGGTGCCGGCGCCGTATTTCGTGCGCATCTCCACCGTCTGCCCGCGCAGGCTGGGGAATTCCGCTTCCGGCACCGCCTTCTCCAGCGGCACTTTCGTCGGGTCGAAGGCCACGCCGTCCACGCTGATGAGATCGGCGGTGTCCAGGTTCATCCACTCCCACCAGGTGGGGCGACTCGTCTCGCCGGTGAAGGTGTCGCGCATCACGAAGTAGCTCGGTCCGCCGGGCTGCGCGGTCTTCAGGAAGACCACGTGGCGGTTCCAGTCGGTTGGGCCTTTGCCGTCGGCGAAGATCTGCGACGGGTAGAAGCGCGCGGCGACGGCATAGTCGACGCTGGGACCGAAGCCGTAGTCGCGTATGTGGTCGTCCACACGGCCGAAGCACTCGTGGACGTTCCGCGCGCCGATCTTCACCTGGTTGTGGTAGACGGCGTTGTCCTTCGTCGCCACGCCGAAGTAATACTGGTACATGGTGCCCGGCGACAGCGGCGCGCCTTTGGCGTAGACGATGGCGTTCAGCGCGTCGGTATCCCAGTGCCCCCACGCCAGCCCGGCGCGCAGCAGCATCGCCGTCTCGTTGGCGGTGGCGAACTGGTGGCGGAAGGAGACGCCGTAGGTGGGCATGATGGTGGTGCCCAGCGGGGTGACCGTTTCCGGCACGTCCGGCAGGTAATACATGGCATGGCCGACGAAGGTGACGCCAGTGGATTCCGGGCCGAATTTACGCCCTTCCAGCCGGTTGATATAGCTCAGCCAGCCGGCGAATTTCGGGTCGCTGTCCTCGAAGGTGGTCACCGCCACGCCCCACATGCTCTCGGACTGGTTGCCGGAGTTGCCCATGCCGGGGAGGATGCGCAGGCCCTTCCAGCGCGGGTCGGCCTGGCTGAGGTGCGCCATGTAGATGAGGTTGGCCTTCAGGTACGGCAGCAGGTCTTTCACATCATAGCCGCGGTTTTTCAATACATTGAGGGCCACGTTCAGGCTGGGCAGCGGCGCGTAGGTGGAGTAGGTCGGGCACTCCAAATTGGCGCCGTCCGGGCCGTTCATGTTGGACAGCTTGTACCGCGTGTAGGCATACACCTGGTCCATCCAGTATTTATAGCACGGGTGGTCGGGCAGCAGCCCGGCGAAGTAGGCCAGCGACATGGTGCGGTTCACCGGCATGTTGTTGTTGCCCTCGTGGAAGCCGCCGCCGCGGGGGTTGAAGTCCGGGTCGGAGGTGACGTAGGCGTAGAGCGCCAGCCGCCGGCGCAGTTCCTGGCGCAGCTCGGCGGGCAGCGTCGGGCAGCTCAGCGCGTCCTCGGCGCGGTTGGCGAAGATGAGCAGTTGCGCCTTGCGATAGTTGGACATGTAGGCCATCCAGAAGTCGTTCTCCTGGTACGGCGCGCGCAGCCGGCTGATGACTTCCTGCGCGCTCTTCACCGCGTCTTCCGGCTTGCCGCTGATCAGGTAATACTTCGACAGCCAGCTCTGTTCCGGATGCTGGTCGATGACTTTTTTCATGCGCGCCATGTAGTCCGCGCGGAAGAAGCTGCCGGGGTAGGCGTTCTTCGCCGCCGGGCCTTCGGGGTAGTCGATAATCCAGTCCTTGTAGCGGTTCAACCCGATGTGGCCATACTGGATCAGCGCGTCGACAGGTTTTTGTCCGGCGTATAGCGCCCACTCGCGGCGGCCGTAGCTCTCCTTCAGGCCGGGATCGTGCTCGTGGGTGCTGAAGGGCGAGTGGTCGTCGGTCACCTCCAGTGTCCAGCGGCTGTAGCGCGCGCTGATAGGCAGGCTCACCTGCACGCCGGTGCCCTGTTTAAACCACCCCGGGGTGGCCATGCCGCGCCGCCACGCGCCCATGTGTAGGGGGATGAACGCGATAGTGTTGCCCGTGCCGGGCTGGTCGCCATCCCACATCTGCACGCCGGTGCGCAGGTTGCCCAGGCAGGCCAGGCCGGGTTCGGGGATGAAGTAGGCCGGCGCTTCGCCGGGCTTGCCGGTGGGCGGGTCCATCGGCTTCGTCGCCGCCACGCGGTCATACGGCACGGCGCTGAAGCTCGGCAGCAACTGCTCGCCGTTGCCGCGGATATAGCCCACGCTCTTCGGCGTCCAACCCTTGTGCAGGTCAAGCTGCAGCACGTCCGTGCCCTCGGTGATGCTGCCGAAGTCGAACTCGTCCGTCACGCTCACCAGCGGCGTGCCCGCCACCATGCGCACGCGGCAGACATATTCGCCCTTCGGCTCGAAGGCGTAGCGCATCTCGTATTCAACCACCACGGGGCCGTTGCGCAGGATTTTGCCGGTCATCGCCGTCACCTTCCGCGCGGTGACGAAACGACTGCCGCCCATCCACAGGCCGCCGGGCATCGCGCGCCATTGAATCAGCGGGGCGAATTCCTTCATACCCGAAGCCGGCATCTCTATGTCGAGAAGCCCATTCCGCAGCCACACCCGGCCTTTATTCTCCTCAACCTGCAGCGGCGATGCGACCGTCGCTCTTCCGCGCTGCAGCGTATAAGTGACGCTCTGCCCCTTCGGCACGTAGGCGACGAAGCTGAGGATATTGCCGTCCACCTGCGCCGGCTCCGCTTTACCGGCGGGGTCGAGGACGCTGACGGTTGTGCCCCACTTCGCCGGGTCGATGGTATATTCCACCAGGTCCGGCCCCCAGTCGCGGTAGCCGTAATCGGTCATCGTCATTTTGCCGTCAGCGGGCACGGCGGCGCGGACGGTGGGCGTCTGCGCCTGCACCGCGGCGGCTACCGCCATGACGAGGAGGACGAGCAGTAATAGCTTCACCATGAAGGTCTCCTTTGCATGGTGAAGATTCGCGAGGACGCGGGACAATCCCTGCCGCAGCCGTGCGAAATGCCGGGCACGCTTATGGCTTGTAATGCTCGCTAAGAAAGAACTCGCACACGATGCAGCCGAGGATTTTATCCATGTGGATCGCCTGCACTCTGCCGCCGCAGAGGGTGCCGGCGATGTGGGCGCAGCGTCGGCCGTGATTCGGGTATGCCGGGCAAACGCCCAACTCGTCTACTCGCGCGCCGTCGGCTTCTCGCCCGCACTGTTTGAATTCCCAGCAGTTCATGTCGACCCTCCACAGAGCTCGAATACTTACTTATACTTTAGTTAGTAGTCGAACAAAATGCAATACCTGCACTTACTGGCAGAGCGATGCCAGGTCCGCATCCGCCACATTCGGCTCATCAAAGATGCAGATGCCATCCACCCCTTGCGCGGCGATGGTGCGGGCGTGCTGCAGAAAGCGGTCGGTGCTCCAACTGCGGTGGCGGACGATGCCTTCCCAGATGCGGGCGTTGCCCTTCACGGTGGCGATGGCGGTGGCGTGGTTGTGCGCCCATTCGGCGGCGATGCGGGTGCTCATGGAGTAGTTCATCGGCATCACGTCATCCAGCAGGCCCTCCGCAATCCAGCCGGCCCAGTCCTGCCCCACGTCCTGCAGTTGGCCGGGCAGGTAGTGGAAGACGGCGGCGGAGAGCGCCTTGCCGCCGGCGTTGGCGGCGGCGCGCACCCGGCGTACCACGCCTGTGACCGGCGCGCAGCGCCAGGCGATCCACGCATCCATGTCGTGGGCGTCGGGGTTCTGCCAGGTGTCGAAGCCGCGATTGAGCAGGTCGAGGCCGGTCTCCTGCAGGTAGCTCTCCTTGCACAGGTCGCAATAACAGAAGCCGTCGGCATAGCGGATGTAATCGAGGTGCACGCCCTGCACCGGGTAGCGGTCGATGAGTTCCTGGTAGATCGCCAGCACGTAGGCTTGCGTCTTCGGCCGGCGCGGGCAGGCCCACGTCCACGTCTCGGTCGCCGCGCCGTGCTGCACGGCGCGGCACTCCGGATGCTCGGCCAGCAGGCGGCTGCCGTCTCCCTCCGGAAAGACACAGCACCAGGCGTGGATCTGCAGCCCACGCCGGTTCGCCTCCTCCGCGGCGACCATCAGCGCGTCCCACCCCTGGTAGGCGGGCCGCACGTTAGCGACGTCGGACGGGTAATCCACCATCCCGTCCACCTGCTTCACGCAGGGGATGAGCAACTCCACGCCGCCGTCCGCCAGTCGCTGCACGGTGCGGCGCACGGCTTCGGGCGTGGTGGGCAGGTTATGCAACCAGGTGGCAACCTTCATGACGAGCCTCCGGAAGAGTGATAAGCTGTGCTTTCGGGAAGATGCCGGAAATACCTGCCGCACCACGGATGCGCGCATGATAGCAAACACATAAAAATCACGCATCCTGATCACCAAATACCATCTCCGCCAGTCCTGGAAGGACGTCTGAAGCTTGTCAGCCGTTACCAACTGCTGGAGCGTGGCTAGGAAACCGGGTACCCCGCGGAACAATCCGGTCGTGTTCGTCGTCTAATACTGCGAGGTAACGACAGATGCGTATCCATATCTTCCTCTTTCTGCTGGCGGCGGGGATGGCTTTCGCGGCGATACAGGTGCCGCCGGCGCAGCGCGCGCGGGTAGAAACGATCCTGTCAGCGGTGCCGGCGGAGAACCCGGGGAGCCAGGTCGCTGCCGAGGACGCGCTGGTGAAAGAAGGCAAGGCACTGCTGCCGGCGCTGGTAGAGTTGCTGGCGGAAAAACGCGCGCGGCTGCGGCGGGCGAACGAGCCGTGCAAGTGCATGAACCACTGGGAGGACGACCACGGCGCGGCGAAGCTGGCGGCGCAGATTCTCGTACTCGACCAGGCCATCTTCCGCCTGATGTATAACCTGAATCCGCGCACGATTATCGTCGACTGGGCGCACACGCTGAAATTCGCCGACGGCCGCGCCTTCACCCGCGAGTTCCTGCCGATGCCGCTGGCGGACGTGGAGACAGACCGGCTGCAGCGCATCTTTCCCGATTATCGCTTTTACCTCGCCAACCTGCCCGGTTACCAGGGCGGCGCCGCGCCGCCGGAGGAGCTGCTGCGCAGCCTGGAAGTGCCCGCGCCACTGGTGCAGGGAGTGAACCTGGTCGCGGTGGACAGGGGCGGGCGCATCCGGTTGGCTACCCATGCGCTGGCGCATCTTGAGCTGGTGGTGGAACGGACCGCCCCCGCGCGCCCCTCGGGTCTGGATGAGTTGTTTCAGGACATTTTGCCGCCGGTGAAGACCGAGGCCGCCGCGAAAGATGCCGCTTATGCCTGGCTGCGTCTCACTACCGTCTTCTGGCGGTGGGGATATCAGCCGCTGGCCTTCCTGCCGGTTCTCGACACAGACCTGTCCGCCACGAAAGAGCGCAATCTGCAGATCACCGCCTGCGGCAGGGTGCGCGTGACGCCATTCAACGGCAATTCCGGCAAGCTCGATGCGACGTTAATTTTTGACATCGGCGGCAAGCTGCTGCAGGTGACGGAGACGCCGGCCATCGAGTTCGGGCCGATCATGCTGCCGCCGATGTCGGCGCCCCCGGGCGGCGGCGCGGCTGGGCTGGCGCCGGAGTAGACGAATCGGGCCGGAGTGTGCGAAGATGGCGTGGACGACTTTAGTCGTGCTTGTATACCGATGACGCATTTCGATCCGCTCCAGGCGCCGGCCCCCGATCTCGCGGCTTTGCTGCAGCACGTGCAGCAGGGCTTGTTGCGCCTCGGCTACACCTACGTGGACGGCGACGACGCGGCCTGGCCGCTGACGAACGTGCTGATGGTGAAGGACGGCTGCCTGCTGCTGGTGGCAGTGGGCGTGCCCGAGCAGTATCCCGCCCTCGCCACCAACTTCCGCGAGCTGGCGCGTCGGCATCCACATGCCGGTTTGTTTATCATCAGCGCCGACCCGCTCATCGACCCGCGCGTGAGCACGCTCTTCCAGTCGCTGGCGGATCTGGCGGTGGTCTACATCGAGGCCGGCACGCGGCAGACCCGCCGCAACGTCCCCGCCGACACCGCGTTCCGCTATCCTGACGCGGTAGAGGACGCGGTGCTGATGTGGCTGTTGCACCCGCCGCGGTGGACGGAAAACGCGGCCATCGACTGCCGGCAGGCGCTGCGCGAGCAGAAGCGTCCAGCAGTCGACGCCGACGAGCCGCCGGCGCGGCCGCCGCTGCTCACGCTGGCGATCATCGCCATCTGCGTGGCCATGTTTCTCGTCTCGCTGAGCCGGACCGGGCTGAACGGCCTGATGCGGATGCCGCCCGCCGCGCTGGAGCCGCTGGGGTTGCTCTGGGGCCCGGCCGTGTATGACGGCGAGTGGTGGCGCCTGCTCACCGCCGGCTTCCTGCACGGCTCCATCCTGCACCTGGGCATGAACATGTTCGCGCTCTACGCCATCGGCTCGCTGCTGGAACAATGGCAGGGGTGGCCGCGGCTGGGCGCGGTATTCGTCTACACCGTCGTCACCTCGTCGCTGCTCAGTCTGCTGCTGCTGCCCACCGTCTCGTCGGTGGGCGCGTCCGGGGGCGTTTTCGGGTTGCTCGGCTTCGTGGCGGCGATGTTGCTGCGCCACGGGCGCGGCATGGCGCCGTCCATGCGCGCCGGGCTCATCGACTGGCTGAAGGGCGTGCTGCCGGTGAACGCTATCATCTCCTTCATGCCCGGCATTAACTGGGCGGGGCACCTGGGCGGTTTCCTCGGCGGCGTGCTGCTGGGCGTCATCGTCGCCCGCGCGCCCTTCCGCGCCACGCGGCCGGCGACGTGGGAATGGCTACTCATCGTCGCGCTGCTGGCGGCCACCGCCGCCTTCGGGCTGTATGCCATCGGCCGCATCCCGCTTGCGTTCGCGAATCTGGATGGGTGAGACGCGCCGCGATGGCATGCAATAACCGGGAGTCAGGATGACGCCGGAGGAAGATGCTGCTGGATGAGGGCATCGATGGCGTCAATGAGGCGGGTCGCTTGTTGCATCAACGCCGCGATTACTTCTGACGATGGCGCATGCATATCAGTATAATCGCTCTCGTGTCGTGCTTGGTACAGCCGCATATAGACCTTGCCAAAATCTCGATCCACCAGGCCTGTCTTCACAAAGTGCTGTGAGAAAAGCACCGATACTCCCTGGTGAGTTGACGATGACAATCCTTGTGTGGTCAGCAGAGCGGAAACCGCATAGAAGCAGGCGTAATACATGCGGTTCATGGTTGCGAAGTTCCGCCCATGTTCGGAGAGAAAGCGGGCATCATCCAATGTTTCATGTGCGCGCGCGATACGATACCGTATCATCGTAATATCATCGGTCATACCGCAATCCCTTCACGGCTGACATTGTCATGAAACATCGTAGTGGCGAGTGGTGGTGTGTTCCACTGCAGCCGGT
Organism: uncultured bacterium; assembly: GCA_964590255.1. GTDB lineage: Bacteria > Armatimonadota > Hebobacteria > CAIYQO01 > CAIYQO01 > JAKIYB01. The sequence goes on along the minus strand of CAZPYA010000049.1, from coordinate 22,070 downwards.
TGCGGATAATGATGGTGATCATCTCCGCGGTATCCAATGCTAATTCGTAGACGGCATCCCAGACCTGCTCTTTCAGGGTCCACGTCACCTCAGCATCCGTCAGCACCAGGATATCCCAGTCAGATTCCGGCGTGGCGTCGCCGCGTGCCTGCGATCCGTACAGGATCACCGTCGCGTCGGGCAGGATATCCAATATGGCGGCTTTGATGCGCTGCAGCAGCGCGTGCTTGTCCGGCGCCATGGGCTGCTCCATTCACGCCTATTGTACCACGAATTTCGCGGATTACAGCACCTCGTTCATACTCCCGGTGCGATACCCCAGCAGGTCGACGGTGACGTATTTGTAACCCAGCTCGCGCAGGCGGGTGGTGATGCGCGCGCGGAGGGCGGCGTCCAGCAAGCGCGGGATGTCGGCGGGGGTCACTTCGATACGGGCGAGGTCGGTATGATGACGCACGCGCACCTGCGGGAAGCCGAGGTCGCGCAGAAAATCCTCCGCCTGTTCGATGGTAGAGAGCGAGTCCTTCGTGATGGGCGTGCCGTAGGGGATGCGCGAGGAGAGGCAAGCGAAGGACGGCTTGTCCCAGGTGGGCAGGCCGAAGGCTTTGGAGACTTCGCGCACCTCCGCCTTCGTCATGCCCACGTCCATCAACGGACTGCGCACGCCCAGCTCGCGGGCGGCCTGCTGGCCGGGGCGAAAATCGCCCAGGTCGTCGGTGTTGTTGCCGTCCAGCACGGTGGTAAAGCCTTCGGCCTGCGCGATGGCGACCAGCCGGCCAAAAAGGTCGGACTTGCAGAAATAGCAGCGATTGCTGGGGTTGGCGGCATAGCGCGGGTCGTTCAGCTCGTCGCTCTGCACCACCTGGAAGCGCGCGCCCATCTCGTCGGCCAGCCGTTTCGCCTCGGCGAACTCGCGCGAGGGATAACTTTCCGAATCGCCGATCACCGCCAGCACGGCGTCCGCGCCCAGCGTGTCGATGGCGGCGCGCAGCAGCATGGTACTGTCCACCCCGCCGGAAAAGCCGATGACCACGCGTCCCATTTCGCGCAGCAGGCCTTGCAGGCGGGCATATTTTTCGGCAGTGGTTGGCGACAGGTCGAGCATGGTTTCCTCATTCAGCCCCCGGCTGAAGCCGGAGAACCTTGTTTGATTGTAGTTGGGCATGACGTGAATCCGTCTGAGATTATCGAATAAGCCGTATTTTGTCAAAGGGTACTGGCGATGATGGGGTGAGCGAGCGGATAACTCCTGTATCATGAGGTCGCTCGATGCGGTGTGTTACACGCAACCGGTGTCGGCACAGCTTGCATGCGGTGTTTTTAACTCCCACACCATGCTGTTATATGGTTCTAACCGAACAGGCGCAGGAATCCGCGCCGGCAGGGGGAATATTCATCGTGGAAAGGATATGATCCCATGACTCATACTGACCGAGATATCCTGCGCTCTCTCGCCGCGCGTTGGCGGGAGTTGGCGGAGCAGCCGATTATGCGCGAGCGCGCGCGAGAGTGGACGGCGCTGCACGACTTGCGCGGGGAGCGCGTGATGGTGCTCTTCGAGACGGGCACGCTGGAGCACTACGTGACCGAGGACGAGTTGCAGTGTACCGAGCCGGAGTACCGCGGGCTGGAGATGCACATGCGGCGCACGCTGCGCCAAGTGGAGGAGATTGGCGACGACACCGTGCTGGAACCGTACTGGACGGTGGGCTGGCAGATTCACGGGGAGAGCTACGGCATCGACTACGCGATGACGCGCTCGACGGACGCCGAAGGTGGCGGGCAGGGATACACCTACGACCATCCCATCCGCACGCCGGAGGACCTGGAGCGGCTGCGACCGCGGACGTGGCGAGTGGACCGCGAGGCGACCGCGCGCGCCCATGAGAAGATGGACGCGCTCTTCGGCGACCTGCTGCCGGTGAAGGTGAAGGGTGGCGGCTGCTTTGTGCCCGGCCTTACCGCCGAGGTGTTCCGGCTGGCGGGCAACGACAACCTGCTGATGTGGCCCATTGACGAACCCGAGGCCATCCACCGGCTGATGCGCTACCTGTGCGACGACCGGCTGGCGATGTATGACTGGCTGGAGCGCGAGGGCCTGTTGAGTTTGAACACGGACAGCCGCTACGTCGGTTCGGGCAGCCCCGGCTTCACCAGCGCGCTGCCCGCACCGGGCAGCAAAGAGCCGGCGCTGTTGAAGGAGCTGTGGCTGTGGATGGAGTCGCAGGAGACGACGATGGTGTCCCCGGACATGTTCGCCGAGTTCTACCTGCCGTATATGGCGGAGATCACCCGGCGTTTCGGGCTGACCTACTACGGCTGCTGCGAGCCGGTGGACGACCGCTGGACGCACATACTCGCCGAAGTCAGCAATATCCGCGCCGTCTCCGTCTCGCCGTGGAACGATTTCCGCAAAATCGGCGAGTTGCTCGGTGACCAATACGTGTATAGCCGCAAGCCCAAGCCCGCTCCGATGAGCGGGACGACCCCCGACTGGGATGCCCTGCGCGACGATCTGGACGAAACCCTGGCCGGCGGCCGCGGCTGCAACCTGGAGATCGTCTTCCGCGACGTCTACCGCATCGCTGACCGGGAGCGGCTGGCGCAATGGGTGGCGATGGTGCGGGAGCGGAGTGGGGCAGTTGTATAAGTTAATGGGAGCGTGGATTTATCATCCGTACGATTACCCACCCAGGTAATACGCACTGGGGTAGAGACTTGTGCGTATTGAAAATCCGCGCTCCCAGTTTGGAGCTGACATCATGGCGATGCGCAGCCTCACAGTGCTGATGCTCATCTTCGCCGCTGCCTCGCTGGCCGCGGTGGAGAAAGCCGTCTTCTGGATGCCGTACGCGGCGGATATCGCGACGGTGGCGCTGTATCATCTGGATGCGGCGGCGGCGGAGGGGGAGTTGGAGGCGGCGGAGGAGGGTGAGGCGGCAAACGCGGTGCCGACGGGGCGACCGGCGGTGCTGGAGGGTGGCGCGGCGTGCGTGGCGGAGGGGCGGTTTGGCGGGGGCGCGCGGCTGGCGGGTGGCCGGCTGGTCGTCCCGAACATGCCCAACGACGGCTGGACATTTGAATGCTGGTTGAAGCCGGACAAGCCGGCGGGCACGCTGCTGCAGGTGGGCGCCGTGCGCGTGGACGCGCTGGCGGACGGCCACCTGCGCGTCACTGGACTCACCGAGCAACCCGTCTCCACCGCGCACACCATCGCGACGGGACGCTGGCTGCATCTGGCGCTGGCTTGCCTGCCCGCCTGGGGGAATCCGGCGGAGGGGCGCTGCATGTTGTACCTGGATGGCGCGCCGGCGCTGCGCAGCGACGCGGCGTCGCTAGCGCGGGTACTGGCGGCGCTGAAAGCGAAAACCATCGCTATCAGCGGCGGCTGGGTCGACGAAATCCGCCTCTCGACCACCGCGCGCGAATTCTACCGACCCGAGTTGGACTGGGTGGATACTGACGGTAAACGTCCCGCGCCGACCGGTCCGGCGTATTTCCGCGCCGCCGGCGACCTGCGGCTGTGGCTGACCTTTGACGGCACGCTGGTCCCGGCGGTCGCTCCGCCGACGGTGAAGGTGCCGCCGATTCCCCCGGATGAGTTGGCCGTCGCCACCGGCAAGTATGCTCTCGTCTTCGCCGGCGGCGTCGGGCGACAAGGCCTGCTGCTGACGGGGAAGGGCGACGGGTTGGCCTACACCGGCACGGACATGCTGCATCCCGCGCGCGGCGCCATCGCCTTCTGGAGCCGGCCGCTGGACTGGGACAACAGCCGGCAGTGGAACCAGTTCGCCAATTTCCACCAGGAGTTCGCGCCGGTGTTCACTCTCACCCAGGGAAAGCAGACCGCCGCCGCGTTCGCCTGGGTGAAGACGCCCGACCACGACACCACGCTGCAGGCGGTGCCATTCCACCCCGGGCGGTGGACGCACGTCGTCCTCGCCTGGGAAGGCGATCAGCGCATCGTCTATGTCGACGGCGCGCCGTGGCCGCATGCCGGCTCGATACGCTGGCAGGTGGGCGCGTGGGACGCCGATCAGCCGCTCACCCTGACCTTCGCGCAGGCGAAATGGCCGCTGTTAATCGACGATGTTCGCTGCTACGGGCGCATGCCGGCGCCGGCGGAGATCGCCAACCTGGTGGCGCTATATGACCGCCGCGCGACGCTGAAACCGCTGCCGCCGCTGGACTGCGTCGTCGAGTCGAACGGCGTCATCGGCACGGTGGAGGCGACGATTTACCCGTTGCTGGCGCAGCCCGTCGCCGCGGTGTCGGTGACGCTGCGCGCGGCGGACGGCACGGCGCTCATGGCCGCCACCGGCAAGGTACAGCCCGACGCCCCGCTGCGCCTGCGCCTGCGCGGCGCGCCGTTCGACTTCGGCGCGTATACGCTGACGCTCACCGCGCTCGATGCGAAACAGGCGAAGCTGGCGACCGTCGACCGGCCCATTATTCGTGTGAAACCGGCCTGGTGGGGCAGCACGGCCGGCCAGTCCGACCGGGTGATGCCCGACTGGACGCCGGTGCGGGTGGACGGCGACGCCGTGCAGGTGAGCGGGCGTATGCTCCGCTTCGCCGGTTCCGGCCTGCCGGCGGGGATCACCTCGGCGAGCGGCGAGGTGCTGGCCGCGCCGGTGATGCTGCGCGCGACGCGGAAGGGCGCGCCGCTGGCGCTGGCGCCGGATGCGACGTCGACGCTGCGCCTGCGCGACGAGACGCGGGCGGAAATCGCCGGCCGCCTGCGCGGCGACGGCTTTTCCGTGCAGACATCGGCCTATACCGAGTTTGACGGCATGACGTGGTTCACGCTGACGCTGACGCCGGACGCGGGCAAGACGCCGACGCTGGACACGCTGTCGCTGGAGATACCCTACACCCCGGACAGCGCGGCGCTGTTGCACTGGTGGAGCGGCAGCCGCAATTTTCGCGATCCGAAAATCGTGTGGATCGGCGAGACGCCGGCGGCGATGGGCGCCGTCTTCCGCAGCAACGACGCCGCGGCGGTGAGCCTGCCGCCCGAATTGCGCGGCAGCTTTATCCCGTATGTCATGCTCACCGGTGACCGGCGCGGCATGGCGTGGTTCGCCGAAAACGACCATGGGTGGACGCAGACGGCGGCGCCGGCGGTGACCATTACGCGGTCGCCGAACGCCGTCACATTAGCGCTGCACCTGATTACCGCGCCGATGACGCTGACCGGCCCGCGTGTCATCAGCTTCGGCCTGCACCCCATCCCGGTGAAGCCGCTGGACCCCGCCTGGCGCGGCTACCAGAGCTGGACGGTCATCCCCGACGGCTTTGCCGTCACCCACCTGCGCAGCGACACCGGCGGGCTGGCTGCCAGCCTGCAGCGCCATCCGGACAATCTGGATTGGGAGCGGGCGCGCTGGCGCTTCGAAGGCTCGCACGGCTACCAGGGGTACGGCAAATGGCCGCCCGGCAACCAACCGCACCCGGTGATGGTGCCGGGGCTGTACCTGAACCTGCGCGGCTTGACGGCGGTGCCGGCCGACACGCGCGAGTGGCGCGCCGACTGGACCGGCGTCGGCTGGGGCCAGGCGGATACGCTGCGCTACACGCCGGCGTTTCAGGACTTTGGCGCCTGGTGGTTCAACGAGTGGGTGCGGCGCGGGCTGTGTTACGGCATCTACCTGGACGATACCTGGAACGCCCCGCAGCGCGTGGCGCCCGGCCCCTGCGCCTACCTGCTGCCGGACGGTCACGTGCAACCGGGCTACCAGTGGCTGGGCCATCGCGAGCACATCCGCCGGCTGCGGCAGGTGTTCTACGATCACACGCTCACGCCGCACATGTGCACCCACATGACGCACACGAACTTCATCCCCTACCAGAGCTTCTTCGACGTGGCGCTGGACGGTGAGGACCACTACAACAACGACCCGAATACGACGTGGGATTTCATGGATCGCTGGACGCCGGCGCGGCTGCGCTTCAATAACCCGGAGAAGTGGGGCATCGCTTCCGAATGGCTGGGCTGGCATGCCGGCGGCTTTCAATCGGCGAAATTCGCGCTGTGGGCCTATCGTCGCAACCGCGCCTACGCCGGCGCATTGCTGGTACACGACCTGGTCTGGTTGAACGAAGAGATGTGGCCGAAGGTGTTGGACCGGGCGTGGGTGCAGGCGTCCGGACTGCGCAGCGATCCGGCGGTGACCTTCCTGCCTTACTGGAGTTCCGCTTCGCCGGCGACACACGCGCACCCCGGCCTGTATGTCTCCGTCTGGCGGCGCGAGGGGCGCTGCGTGGTGGCGCTGGCGAACTGGGGCCGCGCGCGCATTGAGGCGACGGTGCGTCTCGATGCGAAGCGCATGGGCTTCGGCGTCCTCCCGTCCGACAATCTGACCGTCACCGATCCCGACCACGCTCACGTATCGAAAATTATCCGTGAAGCCGCTGCCACCGACCCCGACGCCGCGCCGACCCTCGACGACGACCTGGACGCGCAAGCCCAGGCCGACGCCTCCTTCACCTGGGACGGCGGCATACTCACCTGCCCGGTGCGCGGGCATGATTTCCGGGTGTTTGAGTTTGTGGTGAAGTAAGTTTGGAGCGCGGATTTGTAATCCGCCCGATTAGGCACGCCGCCTCGTATACCGGTGTGCAGATTCGGGCGGATTGAAAATCCGCGCTCCCAGTTCATGCACATTACATGGTGTGTTCACGAAAACGGGCGCTGCTCCATGGCCAATCTTCGGGATTTCCAGATAGGCCGGCCTTTACGGGATTCATATCGATGTAGTTCTCGGTTGAGGCGTAATGCTGATCGTTGCGGATGTAGCGATCAAAGTAGTCTTTGTACCAGAAAGAGCCTTGTCGACCTAACAGCAAGTTGACCTCGCGTGAAGTGAAGCGCTTCCACGACTGCATGATGCGTGAGAGCGACCATCCGATGATTGGGGTAAACAAGGTATGCACATGATTCGGCATGATCACCCAGGCATGCATCGTATAGCGTTGCCCGTCAAAAAAGAGCAACGCTTTTTCTACGAGTTGCGCCAGGCGATCATCGCGCAGCCAGGCTTCCCCATGCCCTACATCCAGATATTCCTCGACGCGACGCACGTATTCACTCATGCGTTCATCTTTGCGCATGAGTGAAAGCTCATCGGTCCATGATCTCAGCAGCTTGTTGGGAAGTGAATCTGCAAGACTGAACGTGACAAATTGCGGTATAGTTCCACCATCAAAATGTGGCAGATAACCACGAGAATGCCATCCACGAATGCCAGCATCCATGTCACTCCTCATCTTTGGAGCGCGGATTTGTAATCCGCACGAGTATAGCGCAAGGTAGTATAACCGAAAAGTGAAAATCCGTATTCCAGGGGGCAGTGTGCGTTATCGGGCGGATTGAAAATCCGCGCTCCCAGTTATTCCCCCACCACCCATTGCTGTGCCGGTGGAGCTTGTTTCGCCAGCTCTTTGCCGTTGATGACGAGTGTTTTGCCGCCGTGGCGGGCGACGCTGAGGAGCGTGGCGCCTTTCGTGCGGATAACGGCGACGGCGTCGTCGGTGGCCAGGCCGCCGACTTTGATGGGCGCGCCGGCGGGGTTGAGCACCACCAGGGTGCGGGCGCCGGTTTCGTCGGCGAATTCCAGCACGGTGCGCGCGGCGTCATTGAGGATAACTTTCACGCCGTCGGCCAGCGGCTTGCCCGGGCCGGGGGCGTGGGGCAGCAGCAGCGTGGCGCAGGCGCGCGGCACGTCCTTCGCCACATCCTGGCGCAAGGTGTAGTGCAGGCGCAGCGGCAGCGGGCGGGTGGGGTCGGCCGGGCTCTCGTCCATCACCTCCAGCGCGCCGTCTTTGTCGGGCAGGAAGTAGACCAGCAGGTCGCGCGGCTCATTGCGCCAGCGGGTGAGGATGGGGGTGCTGCCCAGGCCGCGCAACGGCACCCAGTCGCCGAGGTAGGTGTTGGCCCAGTTCGGCCCGAAGTCCGGCGCCAGGTTCCGCACCCGGTAGAGGGTGCCCCAGCGCACGCGCAGCGGCTCGTGTAGGGTGAGGGTGTCTTTCACCAGCACGCCGACGTTCTTAATAAAGACGATGTCGCGGGTCAGGTCGGCGGGGTAGCCGAAATACTTGCCCAGCGTCACCCGCCCGTAGCCGGCGGTGCCCAGGTCGACGGACATCACGCTCTTCACCGCGTTGTTGTCGTTGCGCGCGTTCCATGGGGTATTGTCGTAGGGGTAGCCTTCGTAGTCGCGCAGCAGCGGCATGTTGTGATGCTCGGTATCGCGCTCGATGTATCCCAGCGCCATCAGCAGCACCGAGCCTTTGTCCACCAGCGAGACAATGTATGGACGCTTGTCGTGGCTGTGGCCGATATTCGGGCTCACGTCCACCATCATCGACATCGCATCCGGCGCCGTGCCGCCGTGGAAGAGCAGCTTATCCGGCATCATTTCCGGCAGCAGGTCAAACCACTGGTTGGTCTTCCGAATCTCCTCGGTGGTGCGCTGCTCAGCCTTGTGGCGCTTCAGCAGCACGGTATCCCGGTCGCGCGGCACTTCCTTCACGGCCTCGTCGGCGGCCAGGTGGGCTTTCAGCAGTGACCAGGCGCAGAATTCGCCCGTATACGCAAAGCTATCGATTTTTTCGATCCGGTTCACCGCGTAGTCATACAGCCGGTGGGCGGCCCATTTGTAGCGTCCGTCCCCCCAGTGCGCGGCGCAGGTCTCGAATATCCATATCCAATGGCCCCAGGTCTCGTTCCAGCCCATGGTGTCCGGGTGGTGGGGGTAGGCGCCCATGGGCGTCACCTTATACAGGTAGCGTTCCATCAGCTTTTTCACGCCGGGGTCGGCCCAGAACTCGGCGCTGTTGCCGCGCGCCTCCACCCAGTCGAGCAGCAGGCAGATGGAAAGGGCGTTGTATTCGTCGCTGTCCTCGTCGGTGTCGCGATGCGTCCAGAAATCGCGCCAAATGTGCTCGATATACGTCCGCCAGGCGGTCGCGTCGGGGGCGTCCGGCTGCAGCTTGAACAGGTGCTCCGCCCCACCGGCCACCATGTAAGAGCGGTTGAATGAGCCGTATTCCAACTGGTCATAGATCTTCGGGAAGGCGTAGCGCATCAGGCCGCGCAGGGCGGCCTTCGTCTCGTCGGTGTAGGTGGGGCTGTTGCGCAGCCACTGCTCCAGCGACCAGGCGTTGGTGGTGAAGCGAAAGTCCACGTTTTTGGAGGCGGTTGTCAGCGCCGTATCGTTGATGATGTCCCAGGCCACGCGCAGGCTCTTTGCCGCGCGGACGGCGTAGTCGTCCGTGCCGGTGATGCGATACATCTGGCCGTACCACAGCGCGAAGTTCAGATACATGCCCGCTTCAGGATAGGGTTTGGGCTGGTTCAGATGGTAATCGGCGCTTTTTTGCTTGGCGGCGAAGAACTGCTGGCCAATCTTCAGGTAATCGGCTTTCGTCACGTTCGCGCTGCGCGTCACCGGTGGCAGCGCCGCCCGCGGCTCCGCCTTCGCGACGATGGCGTCGATATTGTCGGCGTAGGCGGCCGGCGGCGCCTGGGCCAGCACCGGCAGCGAGAGGGTCAGCAGACTAATGAAACAGCTCAGCAGCGTGCGCATCGGTGAAAATCTCCTCTTCCGCGACGGTGATGGTGTCCAGCGACATGATGGTATTGCCCGCCCAGATGGCGCCGAAGCCGGAATACTCCGACCAGGGCGCGATGACGAAGCGCAGCGAGAACTCCTGCCAGACGCCGGGGGCGGTGAATTCGGCGCCGCGGATCGGCCGGCTGTTCGCCGGGCCGCCGAGATTAGCATCGGAGCTGAGGGTGACCACCACGGAATCGGGCGGCGGCGGCGCGGCGACCTTTAACCGGTAGGTGATGCGGTAGGCGCCGGGCTTGAAGTTGCGCAGGTAGAGGAAAGCGGAGAGGTAGCCGCCTTTCGCGAACTTCGGGTTGCCGATCACCGCCAGGCCGCTTTTCGTGGTGTCGTCGGCTACCGCGCGGAAGTGGCGGGTGTCAAAATACCCCTCCACCGCAGGCACGTAGTGCCAGGTTTTGCCGCCGGGCTTTACCGCGCCGTCCCATGGGCGCACCTGCACCTGGTCGAACCAGATGGATGACGGCGTCGTGCCTTGTGTTGAGGAGAGCGTCAGGCTGACCAGCACGGTGGCGGCGCCCGCCGGCGCGGTGAGCAGGCGGGACACGCCCACCCATTTCGCCTGCGCCTGGGGTGAGAAGCCGTAATGATAGACCGCAGACAGCTCTTTGCCATCCCCAACGAACCAGGTGAGATGCAGATATGCGCCGATGTCTTGCTTCCCCGGCTGGTTGAAACCTTCAGAGCGGTAGCGCGCGGTGATCAGGTAGTCTCGCCTTGACTGCACCGGCACCCGATAGCTGTCTGCGCTGATAGTGCCCTCGCCGGGCAGCGTCAGCTTCAGCGCCTTTGCGCCGGCCAGCGGCTGAGCCGTATCGATGGCCCCCGCGGCCCCGCTCGCCGTCGCCGCCATGTCCGGTATCAGCGTCCACCCGGTCAGCCCGTCTTCAAAGCCGCCGTTCGGCAGTACGCTCGGTGGTGGCGCTGCCCAACCGGCGACCGCCAGCGCCCCGGCCAGCAACCCGATGATCCATCCCCGCATGCCGCACCTCCCGCTTCGTTGACGTGATTGACAACGCTATCACGGTAGCACAGGGAGTGGGGGGTTGTCTATGGACTGGGAGCGCGGATTTGTAATCCGCACGATTGTGCACCCTGGTTTACACAACAGAATGCCTAATCGTGCGGATTGAAAATCCGCGTTCCAGGTTACCAGCTTTCCTCGCGGTTTCGCACGGATTTTATCGGTGGGGAGACGGCGAAGATGGATTCGTCGGTGGCGTGGTAAAGGCGGGACAGCTCCTCGAAGGCCGCCTCGCAGGCGTCGGTCACCTGGCCGTCGTGGGTGACCAGTTCGTGGTCGATGCGCGCGCGTAGGGTGATGAGGCGCCAGCGCCAGGCGGCCTTCACGTGGGTGGGTAATATGGTTTCCGCCTGCTCCACCAGTTGGTAGGCCTCTTCCACGCCGTCTGGATGCTCGATTACGAAGCGATCCTTGCCGTCGCGGTGGCGGGGCAGCGTTTCGTCGAAAAGGGTAATGACGCGCAGCAGCGGGTCGGCGACGGCGCTGCCGAATTCGGCGGCCAGGTATTCGCGCACCGTCTCCAGCGCCGGTCGGTCGGCGTGCCAGAAGAATTGCGCGTAGATGGCCTTGTTGATGTCTTCAAAATAGCCCTCGGAATAGGGCATGCCGCCGGCGAAGCTGCCCTTCATGGCCGTCCACAGGTGCTGGGCGCGGCCGGGCAGCGGGTTCGTGCCGAAGCCGCCCCACGGGTAGCAGTTCATGCTGATTTCGGGGAAGCCGACGAGTGGCAGGCCGCCCGGCGCGCCTTCGTTCAGCACGAAGTCCGGCAGGTCGGCGCCGCGGTTTTCCGCCATCAGGTAGTCCACCCAATCGGGCGGGGTGGCGAAAGCATCGCGCAGGCCGGTCCACTCGTCCGCCACCGCCAGGTCGAAGTCCCAGGTGGAGAGGACAATCTCCGCCTGGGGAAATTGCGCCCGCGCCATGCGCGCCAGCGGCTGGCTGATCTTCAGGAAGCCGTTGGAACCCCACGGTGCGCACCGCGCGCAGGTGCAGCCGCCCTGGTCGTATGGCCAGATGATGATGGCGCGCAGGTCGACATCGGCGAAGGCGTCCAGCCGTTGCTGCGCCCAGGTGAGCAGCAGCGTTTCGCCCTCGGGAATACTCGGGCAGAGCTCGACGTGGTAGTGCGCCAGCCAGCGGAAGTAGCCGTGCTGGTCGCTGCGCCAGTCGGCGCGCAGATGTTCGGGGCTGTTGGCGTAGCCCTCGTTGGCGAGGAAGAGCAGCGCCGCGCCCATGCCGATGCGGTTAGCCGCCGCCAGCATCGCCTTCAACCGGGCGATCATCTCCACCGCCGCGGGATCGTCGATGCCGGTGTAGTGGTGCATGTCGAACCAAACTGCCAACTGGTTGTACCCCCACAGCGCCAGCTCCTGGATGTAGGCCTCCACCTCCTCCAGCGGCGCGTTGTGATACCAGTTGTGGAAGTGGGTAGCGAAGTAGATCGTGCGGAACGGCTTGGACGGCGCCGCCGCCCCTCGCCACGCCGGGTCGCGCAGGTATTTGCCCACGCCCGCCACGAAACCCAAATCGTCGGACGCCGCGATAGTGGCCCCGTCGCCGATGGCATACCCCTCGGCGGGAATGGTCGCGTCGCGCACCAGCGTCACCGGCACACCCGGCAACGCATCCGCCCGCGCCGCCGCCCGGCGGGTGAAGACGTCCGCCAGGGTGGCGAGGACGGGGGAGGGGGTATTGGGAAGGTTGAGCGTCACGTTGTTGTTCATGGGTAGGCCTCACCTAATTTGGTATGTGGTCGCAATGAGCGACGACATATTCTGACTGCAGAGTGCTGGATAGATTCGCGCAGCAGACCGTTATTCCTCTCGCGTAACCGGTCCCGCCTGCGCCAACCGCTCCCCGGGGATGACCGCCACTACCTGGGTCTCCGGCAACGGGCCGTCGGCCTGCCAGCGCAGTATGCCGGTGGCGGGATCGAATTCTGCGGTGAGCGGCGCCTGGGTGGAGTGCGTATCGAGCTGGTAGTAGCGCTGCCAGCCGGCGAGGTTTTCGTAGTGCTCGGGCGCGGGGTGGGCGATGTGGAAGGCGCAGTTGTCGTCCGCGGCGTCGTAGAGGTTGCCGTCGCAGGTATTGTCGGCGCGGGCGCCCAGACTCACGCGGCGGGGACAGTGGTAGACGACGTTGTTCAGCGCGGCATTGGCGCGGCACAGGCCGGTGCGGCCGTCGTGGCGGCGGTCGCTCTGGCCGAGGGTAAACATCACCGCGTAGCCCTGCAGGTTGCCGAAGAAGTTGTGCGCCACCACCAGCGACTCGTTGCAATCGGCGCGGATGCCTGCCCCGCCGCCCCACGCCAGCGCGCCGCCGCCGTCCGGGTCACGGATGTCCCAGAAGATGTTGTGGTCGACCAGGTTGCGCTCGTAATTCATCTCGGAATAGACGCCGCCGGTGAGCGCCTCGATGTCGGCGAAGACGTTGCCGGTGATGCGGTTGTTGACGTTGCTGCAGTCCAGCCACAGCCCGCCGGCGTGTCGCAGATGGCGGAAGGTGTTGCCGCGGATGAGGCAGTGCGCGGCCAGGTGGAACTTCAGCCCCATGCACTCCCACATGCGCTCCAGGTCGTGCCCGCCGATGTATTCGATGGTGTTGCCGTCGATGAGGCTGTGGAAGACGCCCAGCGCGCCGGCGATGCCGCAGATGCCGCAGTGGTGGATATGATTGTTGCGAATCATGTGTGCGCCGGTGAGGGCGGGCACCGCCGCCTCCCACGTCTGCTGGCCGATGTCCAGCCCGCAGCCGTTCGCCCAGCCGATCTCGTTTCCCTCGATGATCCAGTGGTGGCCGCGCATGGTGCTCACCGCCGCCCGCTGCGGCACCGGCAGACCGTCGGCGGCGTGCAGGCAGATGAAGCCGCTGACGCGGATGTAACCCAGCCCGAACTCGGCCGGCGCGAAACACTGCTCGCGCGCTGAGATCTCCAGCGTGTATCCGGCGGGGTCGGCGTCCTCCGGCAGACGCACATGCAGCCGGGTGCCCGGCTCCTCGACCCAGAAGGCGCCGTCGGTCTTCGTCAGCTCATGGTTGTAGTAGACTTGCCGCAGCGGGGCGCCGTCCACGTATAGCGCCCCTCGGCGCAGCAGCGCGCGCTTGAGGAAATCCGGGTCTTTCACGTCGCCGTAGACGGCCAGGTATTCGTAGGCGTTACGCAGCAGGAAGGGGTTGTAGCCGTCGCTGAAGACCGGCGGCAGGCCGGCCATCCAGACCGTGTCCGCTTTTGTCGCGAAGGAGTATCCTGCGCTGGGCGCCGGTTCCGGCATCCACGGCTTCGCGGCGCTGATCACCACCTGCTCGCCCGGCGCCGCCTCGTAGGCAATCATGCGGTCCGGCCCCTCGCCGCCCCGCGCCGGCCGCACGCATTCGCGGTAGACCCCCGCGTGCACCACCACCTTCTCGCCCGGCCGCAACAGGCGCGCCGCGGCGTTGATAGTGCGGAAGGGCGCGTCCGCGGTGCCCGGGTTGTCATCCGCCGCCGCCGGATGCCCTTGCGCCACGTGGTAGACGCGGGTGTAGACGGTCTTGTCGTCCCAGAAGGCAAAGGGCGTGCCATCGGGGAGGGTGGTGGTATCGAGCATGGGTCACCTCACGGACTCCAGTATCCCCTCCCCTTTCCAGAATGGGGAGAGTCATCCTCTGTAATATCTACACAAGCGCCGGAATCATCGCCGTATTCCCTGGAGGGCGAGACTCCGTCGAGCCGTACAGTACCGATATCGGGTTGCCTAATCGGCCCCCTCCCCCGCTCCGCTGCGCTGCGCAAGGGAGGGGGAGGGTTATCAGATGATTCCAGATTGCTTGACGACGGCTCGACAGAGTCTCGCCCTCCAATACTCTCGCTCGCAGTACCGTGATGAGCGTCGATGTTGGCTACTTCCCCTCGTACCCCTTCAGCACCGCCGCCGTTGCCGTCCATTTGTTGGCGGTGGCCAGGGCCAGCGGGGTGTTGCCCTCTTTCGTTTTGGCGTTGACCGCGGCGCGGGGGGTGTTAGCGCAGAGCAGCTTGGCGATCTTTGTGCTGCCGACGGCGGCGGCGTAGTGCAGCGGGGTGTAACTGTTGCGCGCCGGGGCGTCGATTTTGATGGTTTTCGCCGTCAGCAAGGCGCGTGCCACCTCGACGCGCTGGTCGGAGATGGCAGCGACGTGCAGCGCGGTCATGTCGCCGAAGGGCACAGTGCGATAGACCTTTTCCGCGCCAAGGTTGCCGTCCTTAAAGTAGAGCGCGCCGAATTTCGGGCCGGTGGCGGCGTTCACGTCCACGCTTTTGCTCAGCAGGAACTTCACCATGGGCAAGTCATTGCCGTTCACTGCCACCATCAGCGGCGTCCAGCCGTCCACGCGGTAGTTCAGCGTGCCGCCGGCGGTCAGCAACTGCTTCACGGTGTCGACGCGCCGGGCCAGCAGGGCCACGTGCAGCGGGGTCATGCCGCGGGTGTTCACCGCCGCTGGCGAGGCGTTCTTGCCCAACAGCAGCGTGATGGCGGTCGCGTGCCCCATTTCCGCCGCCAGGTGCAGCGGGGTGCCGCCGGTGGCGTCCTTGGCGCTGACAGACGCGCCGACGGCTAGCAGCGCCTTCGCCGCGTCCAGCGTGCAGAAGCGCGCGGCTACGTGCAGCGGCGTCCAGCCGGCGCTTGTTTCCGGCGTGGTCGAGGCCAGCCCCTGCTTTTTCAGCGCCGCCACCAGCGCGGCGTCATTCCACATCGCCGCGTAGTGCATCAGCGTCCACCCGCGGGGGCTCACCAGCGTCGGTTTGGCGCCGTGGGCGAGGAACGTCGCCACGACCTTCTGCGAGACATCGTCGAAGCTGTAGGGATTGGGATAGACCGCGTATTGCAACGGCGTGCGCCCCCGCTTGTCTTTCAGGTTGGTGTTCGCCCCGGCGCGGCACAGCGCGTCGATATACTCCGGCGTGCGCGCCCAGACGGCCACCAGGTGCAGCGGGGTGGCGCCGCCGGCGTCGGCCAGGTTCACGTTCGCCTTCAGTTTCAGCAGTTGGGCGAAAATTTTATCGACCGTCTGCACCTCGTTGCGGTAGAAGAGGTGCGACTGCTCGGCGTAGCGCGAGTATGTCGTGAAGAGCAACTCGGGGGCCAGCAGGCGGTGCAGCGCCGTGCGCCCGCCCGCTCCGGCGAGGTTGATATTTGCTCCCTTGCCGACCAGCTCATCGATGATCTGGAATTGCCGCAATTCCACCGCGACGTGCAGCGCGGTCATGCCTTTGCCATCGCGCTGGTTCACGTCGATGCCGGTGGCCAGGCGTTTACGGGCGGCGGTGAGGCGGAAATCGAGCAGATCGAGCTGCAGCGGGGTGAAGGCCATCCCCTTCGGCAGCAGCGGCAGATCGAGTGAATCGAGCAGGCTGGCAGGATTGGTCAATTCGATAAGGTTCGGGTGTTCGTCCACCCGCTTCACCGCCACGCCGAACTCCACCGCGAAGGCTCGCGCCGGGACATAGAGGATGCCGCCTTCCATGACGGGGACCGGATACGGGTGCGTGGCGGCGCCGTCGGCGCGCGCCGACCAGGTGACCGTCTTCTCGCCCAGCCGCACCACCATGCTGCCGGTGTCAGGGTCGGGCGTCACCGTCGCTGCCAGCCATTCGGCCACATAGACCGCCGGCACCATGGCTGTGTGTTGGTGCTCAAACGGGCGCAGCAATTGCTGCGCCCCCGCCAGCGACAGGCCGCAGAGCAGCAGAAGAACGTAGCGCATCAGGCTCACCTCGCCATCATGATTCGGTGGAGGATTACGGGTATGACTTTTCGCTGTGCCGGGGCGAGATACCTGCCCGCATACGCAACGGATTGACGGCATCGAACGCTTGCCACTAGTAAGAACAGTGTCTCAGTCGCGCCGCGAGGCCCATCCAGGTTATGCAACAGGTATGCATCAACGGACGCGCCTCGCAGCGCGACAGGGACATTATCGCAATACCGGCCTTACGGTCCCGCCAGTTCGCGCACCGCTGCTGTTTTCGCCGTCTTCAGGATCGCCTGCAGGTCGGCGGGGATAGCCGGCATGCCGGCGAGAGCGGCGAAGGCAATGGCGGCCACGCGGGGGTCGGCTTCCACGGCGAGGCGTTTGGCCAGCGGTGCCAGGGTATGCGCGGGCAGGTTCGTCAGCTTGGCGTAGAGGCGCTCCTGGCGCTGGTGCACGCGGCCTAAATCGCGCAAGATGCGCCGTTTCTGGCGCCGGGTAGCCTCATGCTCGGGGCCGGGATAATCCGGGCTGTCGAGGAAGGCCATCATCCGCACGAAGATGTAGCGGTTCTCCAGCAGCGCGTCGACCACCGGGCTGGCGGCGGTGGGATCACCGCAGCGCAGCGCAGAGATGATCGCCTCCTGGTACAGCTCGTCGTCCTTCGTCACCTCGGTGGGGAAGTTGGCGGGGTTCGACTTCGTCCGGCTATACAACCTGATCGCGTCGCGCAGCTTCGGCAGCGCCTTCGGGTCACCCAGGTTGCCCAGGCCTTCCAGCGCGCCCAGGCGAATGATGTAGGCGGCTATCGCCGGGTCTTCCGAGACATCGGCGCCGATGACGTTCTCATCCCCCTCGCCCGGGCCGCCCGCGTCGGGACTCGTATATGTCTCTTCCAGCCGCTCGCGCGCGCCGTCCAGCTTCAACTGGCCCAGCGTGCGCAGGCCCAGCGACACCTTGGCGGAGGCGGGGCCGTCGAGCAGTTCGGTGGCGATCTCCTCGCACGCCGGGGTCACCGCCCCGCGCACGCTATCCCACACGGCATCGCCCAGGTCTACCGGCACTTCGCCTTCCAATATGCCCACCGCGCGCAGCAGCATTTGCGCGGTGTCGGCGTTGGCCGGTATGCGCGCGTAGCGCTGAATGGCCGGCCCCATCGCCGCGGCTTTCTTCACGCCGGGGCCCAGCAGTTCGCCCTTCATTTTCGCCAGCAGCTCGGGGCCGGGCGGGGTGGCTTTGGCCGGCTCGGCCAGCCACGCCAGCGTCTCCGCCATCAGCGCCGGCCAGCCGCCCCATTCCCAGAAGGGCTGCTGCCCGGCGGCGGGCAAGCCCTGCACCGTGCCAAGGAAGGCGGCTACGCGCCCCTTGCCGAAGGAGCCGGCCACCAGCATCGGCTTGCCGCCGGCGGTAAGGAGCACCTTCGCGCCGGGTTTCAGCGTCGCCTCGTGATACCAGTAGACGCGCGGGCTCGCGGCCCACGCCTGTTTTGCAAAGCCTTTCAGCGCGTCCGGCGCCGCTGTCAGCGCCAGTCCCTCTTTCGCCGACCGGCGATTGTCGCCGGCGGCGGGGACGATGGGCAGGATCTCCTCAAATACGGTGCCCTTCTGGTTGGCGCGGTAGGCGATGCGCCCGCCGAGGAAGAGCACGCCCCCGCCCGACTGCACAAAACGCTTAATCTGCGCGCGCTTCACCGGCCCGAAGGCCGCGGCGTCGACGTCGGCGATGACGAGGAGGTGGTGCCCCATCAGCTCTTCATAGCCTTCCGGGTAGAAGCGCAGGCCGCCGTTATACCAGGAATCGGTGACGCGCGGGGCGCCCAGCCGGGCGTAGGCACGGTCGAGGCCGTATTCGGGATACCACAGGCCGTGCGCGGTGAGGATGTCCAGCGGCTTCGCGGGCGGGAAGACCCACTCGGCCGGCGCCTTCACGCCCTGCTTAGCGGCGATGGCTTCGTCCGTCTCCGGTGTCACCGCCGGCTTCGGCGGCACGGGCTTCGGGTCTTCCGGCAGCGGGATGTGCCGCGGCGCGGCGGTCGCCAGCGCCGTCGGCGACGTGTAATCCACCACCACCACGTTCCAGATACGCACTTCCGGCACCACCAGCGTCACTTTGTCGCCAGCGGCTTTCACCGGCAGCGCTTCGTGGCCGGCGTCGGGCATCGGGCACAGCGACCAGGCGCCGGCCACCTTCGCGCCGGCGGGCAGGGTCAGCGTCACCGGGAACTGCCGCAGCGGCGCAGGGAGCTTCATGGCCAGGTTGCTCAGGGTATTCGGCACCACCGGTGCGTTCAGCAGGTGGATGACCAGCCGACGGCGGTCGCCGTTGAGAGTCACCGTGCGCGCCAGCCACTGCCAGTCCATCAACTTCGCCGGCGCGCCGAAGCTGATCACCTTTTCCGGCTCCAGCAACGGGCGCATGTTGTTGTTATACAGGTATTCGGAGTAGCGCAGCGCGAAGCGCGGGAACTGCCCGATGGTGCGGTTCATCGTGCCGTAATAGGGGTGCGCCCCGGACGCCAGCAGGCTGGCGCTCATATATAGCTCGTCCAGCGGGGTGCCGCCGTAGTCGAAGTTCTGCATCGGCACGTCGTAGCAGAGGCCCAGGTGGCCGTCGTGCGACCAGACGACGTCGCGGAATTTCGCCAGCGTCTCCTGATAGTGGGCCAGCGGAGACGGACCTTTGCCGGCATGGCGCAGGCCTTCCTCCATCACCAGTTGCCCGCCGCGACACATCACGTCCAGGTTCTCCGCTTTCATGTCGGTGGGCACCAGCGAGTTGTAGCCCCAGCCGTAGCCGGTCAACTCGGCGTCGACGATTTTGCGCGTCTGGTCGGTGGCCTTCTTTACCCACGGATCGCTGTAGTAGGAGTCGTAGCGCACGCCGTCCCAGCCGATCACCCGGTGGCTGTCGATGAGCTCGCGGGCGTGCACCTTGATCGCCTCGTCGCTGTTGGCGCGGTCGATATTTGTCACCGGCCATACGTGGATCGGCGGCACCTTGTTCCAGAACATCAACTGCCAGTTCTCCAGCCAGTCGGTGGAGGTGCTGAACCAGTCGTTGAACCAGTCGGGGTGCTGGCGCATCATCTCGAAGGAATCGTAGCCGTCACCGCCCCACAGGTTGCTGTAGACGGTGGCGGCGAGGCCGCGTTTGTGGGCGGCGTTGATGACGTTTTTCGTGCCCTTCACCGAGCCGGGGTAGGCGCCCTGCCCGCCGAAGAAGATATCGATCTCCGGGTCGGGGGTGAAGTTGCCGAATTCGTCCGGCGCCCAGAAGCCGCTTTCGAAGGCGGTGTAGCCATTGTCCTTATGCCGCTGCATGAACTCTTCCGCCCGCGCGGGATCGATGTAATCGCGTGAGAACATCATGCCGGTGACAATGGCGGTCTCCCAGAAATTCTTCGTGACGCCGATGCTGTAGCGGCCGCCGGCCGCCGGACCGGCGCCCACCTGCACGATGGCGCGCAGGTCGACGCCCCAGCTTAGCCCGGTCGTGTCGAAGGGGCCGGTCCACGTCTTCGTTTCGCCGGCGGCGAGGGCGATGGTCTCTTTCGTCACCGGGCGGCTGCCCTCCAGCCCGGCACACAACTCCAGCGTCAGCGCCGCTTCCGCGGCGGCCGCGCTGTCATTGCGCAGCGTCACCGTCGCAGTGCCTTTCTCGCCGGGCTTGTAGACGATTTTGTCCGCCGTCACCGCCAGCACCGCCACCGGGGACAGCGCTTCAATATGCACGCCGGCCGCGGCCAGGTGATAGGGCAGCTTTTTCAAGTCGGCGATGGTCATGGTGCCGTCCCGGGCGATTTCCGGGGCTTCCAGGTCGGCGTCGATCTCCTCGTCCTCGTCCGGGCCTTTCGGTCCCTTGCTCTTCATGGCCTCGTTGTGGTGAAACTTCGCGCGCTCGCCCACCAGCGCCCAGCGCACCGACAGGCTCGCGTCCTGCCCGGCGCCGATGCTGAAGTCGAGGGTGAGATCGGTGAATTCGTCCGCTTTGGGGAAGTGCAGCAGGCTGACGGCGCGGCTCTCGCCTTCCGCCTCCAGAGTGATGGCGATGGCGCTGATGTCGGCGTCACCCAGCGGGGCGATGGCCAGCGGCACATGCGCGCGGTAGCGACCCGCCGCCAGTTTCTCGGCGCTGCCGGCATGCACCAGCGTGCCGCTTTCGCCGTATTTCACCTCGACGCCCACGCAGCGGCCGGCGGTCAGCGCCTTTTTCATCAGTGCCTGCGACTCGGCGGCCGAGCGCGCCAGCGGCGCCTCCAGCCGCACCGCCTCGCCCCACGCAGCCAGGGCGATGCACC
The DNA here is from genome assembly GCA_964590255.1 of uncultured bacterium. GTDB lineage: Bacteria > Armatimonadota > Hebobacteria > CAIYQO01 > CAIYQO01 > JAKIYB01. Next base: position 1,411 of record CAZPYA010000049.1, on the reverse strand, counting down.
ACACCAGACACAGCAACCCGATTCTCACGCGCATGGAGACCCCCCACGGTTCCACAGGATAACCCTTATCTTACGCGGGGGCGGGGAGAAGGGCAAGGGGAATACGCGCTATTCGCCCATCGCCGGCTTGCGCTTTTTCTCCTCGCGCGCCACGTCCTGCTCGCTCATCACGCAGTTTTTGCCATTGCGCTTGGCCAGGTACAGCGCCAGGTCGGCCCGCTGGATGAGCGTGTCGGCGGTGTCGTCGCGGCGGATTTCACTCACGCCGACGCTGGCGGTGAAGGCGAGGGTGCGGTCGGGATGTTCCTCATAAATGCGGTAGCGCATGCCGGCCAGCTTCTGGCAGAACAGCGTGGCGCGCTTGCGCGCGTCGCGCAGGGTGGCGCCGGGCAGCAGAATGGCGAACTCCTCGCCGCCGTAGCGGGCGACGAAGTCCTGATCGCGGAAGAAGGCGGCGCACTCCATGACGAACGATTTCAGCACGCGGTCACCGATGGGGTGGCCGTGGTGGTCGTTGATGAGCTTGAAATTGTCCAGGTCACAGAGCAGCAGCGCGAAGCGGTTTTTGGCGATGCTGAACCGGTCAATCATGCGCTGCAGGTTGAGATCGAAGGCCAGCCGGTTGTGCGCGCCGGTGAGGGCGTCGGTATTCGACATGTCCGTTGCCCGCTCCAGGCTCGAGCGCAGCGCGTCTACCTCGCGCGACAGCGTCTCCATTTTGCGCAGGTCCGACGCCCGCTTCTCCGCCACGGTGGTGCGAATGGCCTCCACCTGCTCGCGCAACTGCTCTTTTACCCGGCGCAGGTCGTCCAGGTAGATAATCTGCTCCGTGCGCAGATTCTGGTCGATAATGCTCTGGTTGAAGCTCTGGTTGTCGTCAAACAGTACCGCCATCCCCTGTCGCAGCATGGTGACGATCGTTTTATACTCCTGCTCGCGCTCGTCCAGATAGGCCTTCTCACGCTCGATGAACGCGGCGATGCGCTCGGGCTTCCCCTCGAATTGCCGGCGCAGCACCGCCGGGGTTTGCGCCGCCAGCAGGTGCTGCTTCAGCGCCTCCATCTCCGCGCTGAACGCCTCCGCGTCGATCTCCGTCAGCCCGAAGGCGAACTCTTTCACGCAGGACAGCAGCGTCACCGTCGACCTCAGCAGCAACTCGCTCCGCTCGCGACACACTTCCAACTCCGCCAGCCACTGCTCGGGCGCGGCGTCGTCATACTTCTTCAGAAAGGGCAACTTCATCGGGGGGCATTCCCTTCATGGTCTTACGCTCAACAGTATTCCATAATTTTGCCATTGACTGCATCGTTTTCCAGAGAAAGATGGGTGAGGCAGGCGAAAGGCCTGGCCGACCCGCCGGGTGCGCGCAAAATCTGTTACCAGAGTGAGGAGGAATAGAACGGTGGGGCAA
>CAZPYA010000048.1:0-36153 GCA_964590255.1 uncultured bacterium | reverse complement strand
CTCGTGGTGCTTGGTGGTGATAACGAAGTATTTCATCCCCGCGCCGGATGCAGCCCGCGCCCACAGCGCCGGGTCGTACAGGTCGGGGTCGAAGTGGCGGAAATACTTCTCATACACGTCATCGGGAATCTGCTCGTTATGCTTCACCCACTCATGCCGGGCGGGCAAGGCATACAGGCCCCAGTGAATGAACAGCCCGAAGCGATCCTTGACAAACCAACTGGTATCGCCGGGCGTCGGCAGCGTCTGCACGAGACTCATCGGTGGTCCTCCACAACAGTGGTGATCCCCTCGCGAGAGGGGTCGGGGATATGCGGCTCACCGGGCAAGCACCCGGCAAACCAGACGCCATTATACCGCGGCACGAGGGGAAATACGAGGGCCGGGGGGCAGAAATCCGATAATATCACCCCTGTGCCGTTGTGCGGATTAACCCACGCGGCGGATATGCTCCGAGTGGACGTTTTCGCCGCGTTTGTCGACTTTTCAGCCCCAGCTTCGCGCGAAATCGCCGCGTCGGTGGGCAAGGCATGCCTGATACCATCGGGGAGACAGCCGCGCGGAGCGGGAACAGCCTCTGCCGGCGCCATGGACGAAGGAGGGCAAAGGAATGCGCATTATTTGGGCGGCGTGCCTGGGCGTGCTTGTGTTAATCGTGGGTGGTTGCAGCAACAATGATTCCGAGGCGCTGCCGGTGCTGCAGGGCAACATCATCCAGGGGTATGTCTATTACCCGGATGTGAACCGTGCCGCGAGTGAGCCCACGCGGGCGCACATCGCCGCGCGGCTGCCGGAGGGGAAGACTCCGCTGGTGGGCGCGACAGTGACGCTGGTGCAGAACGGCATGACGGCGACGACCAACAAGGCGGGATTCTTCCGCGTGGCGGTGCCGGACACCGGCATCTACACCCTGCGCGCCACCCACCCGTCCTTCCGCGATCCGGTTGCCATCTCGGTGAACGTACAGGGTGAGCTGACCGAGGTCAACTCGGAGATGGGCGTCGGCTACTACATCCTCGTCGGCATCGCCGACTACGCCGAGCTGAACGATCTGCAGGGCCCGCCAAATGACGTGGACGGCATCGCCGCGGCGCTCCCCTTCTTCCTGGGACGCACCACCATCCTCAAGGACGGGGCGGCAACGAAAGCGGGCATTCAGTCGACCATCGCCACCATTACCGCGAAGATGCAGGCGAACGATTTTCTCGTCTTTTTCTTCAGCGGGCACGGCGGACGCGACGCCACCCACGACTACATCTGCCCGCAGGATACGCTGCGTACTGCCTTCAACAACGATCTCACCGATACCGAGCTCATGACCTGGCTGTCGGCGATGCCCGACCCCACCCGCGCGGTGGTCATCATCGACACCTGCTTCTCCGGCGCCTTCATCGACGGCACCGACTCGAAAGTCGTCACGCGCACACCCCGCGCCGACCCCTCCTTCCGCTCCCTCAGCCGCATCGGCTGCACGGTGATGACCGCGTCGGCGCGCGACCAGTATTCCTGGGAGAGCATGGACGGCGTCGGCATTGTCCGCGGCTTCTTCTCGCGCCACCTGACGAATGGGTTGGGCGCAGACAAAACCCTCGTCGACGTCAACCGCGACCGCGTCATCACCGCCCGCGAACTGTTCGATTACGCATCCACGCGTACCATCGCCGACAGCCAGGGCTACGTGCTGCAGTCACCGCAATTCCAGGAAGGCGGGAATCCGGCGATAGCGCGGTATTAATACGACAATACACACCCTCCTGGAGGGAAAGACTCAGTCGAGCCATATTGCGTAAGCAGCCCCCCTCCCCGGCCCTCCCCCCGTCCTCTGCGCGGACAGGGGGAGGGTGAGTCTATAACTACTCCCTTCCCCTGTGCATGGAGCGTAGCGGAAGGCACGGGGGGAGGGTCGGGGAGGGGGGCCGATTACGCAATATGGCAACGCAGATGAGCATTCTCCCCTCTCCTCGGGGAGAGGGGCCGAGGGTGAGGGGGCGATCAAGCACCCCGCCATCACCCTGTCATATCTTCCACCAGCCGCTGCACCACGAAATTCGCCGCCATCAGGCCGACGATGCCGGGGAGCATGCCCATGCTGGGGAGGATGCGGCGGGCGCGGCCGCGTTGGTAATATTGCTCGGACTGTTCGCCGAGGTCAGCGGGGTCGAAGGTGTCGCGCGGGGGTTCCAGCGAGTAGACGGCGGGGATGGGCGCGGTAACGCCGCGCTTGCGCAGGGTGTTGCGCACTTTGCGTGCCAGCGGGCAGCCTTCGGTGTCCCACACCGTGCCCAGGCGCAGTGCCGCCGGGTCAGTACGCGCGGCGGCGCCCATGGCGGAGATGACGGGCAGGCCGCGCGCGACGCACTGCGCCAGCAGCTCGCACTTCGGCCCCAGGCTGTCGATGGCGTCGATGACGAAATCCAGCGGGGTTGCCAGCAAGTCGGCGGCGCTGTCGGCGTGGAAGAAGGCCTCGCGGGCATCGATCTCCGCTTCAGGATTGATTTCGGCTACCCGTGCCGCCGCCACCGCCACCTTCGGCTGGCCCAGCGTGCCGTGCAGCGCGTAGAGCTGCCGGTTGAAGTTGCTCGGGCCTACCCGGTCGAAATCCACCAGCCGCAGCGCGCCCACGCCGCTGCGCGCCAGCGCCTCCACCGCGAACGAGCCAACGCCGCCCATGCCGAACACCGCCACCCGAGCCGCCTGCAGCCGCCGCAGCCCACCCGCCCCCACCAGCAATTCCGTCCGTCCGAAATAGGGATGCATGGCCGAAGCATACCCGATGCGGGCGACGCGCGGCAAGGGGCGGGGGTTAAGAAGTGACGGGGTGACCGACGTCTCATGATTTCGCGGCCGCTTACTTCATGATATGGTACAATAACACATTACACTGCGTTTGCGTCATCCGAGGGATTATGCCGAAAAATCACAAGCATCACCAATACGACCCAATGGTACTCTATAACATATATTTCGACTTCACAGATGATGGGATTCCTGAAGAAGATATTCACGTGCTTTCCGTAGAAGACACCCTCTACTTTCGCGAGAGCTGGAAGCAGGTGTATATCCAACCATATATCCACAATGCGCAGATTGACCCAACTGACACTTTTCACAACTGTCCATCATGCAGGGGCTACTCAACAAAGAATTATAATAGTTACAACTGGCATGTATTCAGCGGCAACCTGACTCCTCACCGTACTGTCGACACCACGTTTCTCTGTCATTTCGCCATAGAGGAACCATCCTTCCTGTATATGTTTGAGGATTGTGGCCTTCCTGTAATTCGCTTTTCGTCCAAATACGCCGAAATATTTGCTGATGACAATCGCGACTTCTACCTCTTTCCCGACACTTGCCGCTGGACATATGTCAGCACGCACGAACAACCATGGATCGGACCGTTCTACTCTGATATAGACATCCTTCGCGAGGCAAAGGACACTGGCAAGCGAATGTCGCCGAAGAAAGGAAAACGGTAATCATCTCACATAACACTCGAAACGCCCTGCCCCCTGTGCTATAATACGCCCCGAATGCCGGCTTACCGGCAACCGGCACTCCGGTGCCGCATCAAAGGAGCCTTGTTATGGAACCCATTCGTGTTGGGATGGTGGGCGTGGGCGGCTTCGGCGGGTATCGCCGCGACCGCATGCGCGAAACCGGTCTGTTTCAGTTCGTCGCCTGCTGGGACTACAACCCGGCGGCATCGGCGGCGGCCGCGGCGCAGGATGGCTTCGAGGTGATGGAGAGCTACGAGGCGCTGCTGGCGCGCGCCGACATCGAGGCGATCGTCATCAGCACCGGCGCCACCTCGCACGCCGAATACGCCATCAAGGCCGCGCAGGCCGGCAAGCACTTTTTCGTGGAAAAACCGCTGTGCTGCGACAGTGACGAACTGCGCGCGCTGCTGGACGCCGGTGAAACAGCCGGCGTGGTGATGGGCATGGGCCACCAGGCCCCGGACGGCCCGGTGAACGAGCTGATCCGCGAATACCTCGCCGCGGACAAGCTGGGCACGGTGACCGCCATCGAGATGACCACCTGCCACGGCGGCGGCTGGTGCGAAAGCCCCTGGCGCTTCATTAAGGCGAAAAACCCCGGCGGCATGCTCTTCCAGTGCGGCGTGCACGACCTGGCCTGGCTGGAGCCGCTGTTCGGCAAGGTGGCGGAAGTGGGCGCGATGATGCGCTTTGACGTGAACCCCGGCACGGAAACCAGCGACGCCACGGTAACCGTCATGCGCCTGCAGAACGGCATCGTCTGCACGCTGAACGCCTATCACGTCACCGCCTACCACCATTACAAGTTTATCTACGGCACGAAAGGGAACCTGTATATCTACGAGTTCCCGACGGAAGTCTACTACCAGGCGCGCAGCCTGGAAGGAAAGCCCGAGCCGAAGGTGCGTATTGAAGAGCAGGATTTCCCGGTGGGCAAGGATCACTCCACCACCAACGTCCGCACCTGGGCCCAGGCGATCCGCGGCGACGGTGAACCTTTCCCGAGCATCTATGACGGCGCCAGCGCGGTGGCCGCGATCTTCGCCGCCGAGGAAAGCAGCCGTACCGGCCGCATCGTGGCGGTGCCGGACCTGACAAAACGGGTGAATGCCTGACCCCCTCTCCCCGCGGAGAGGGGGGATCGATCAATCTACGGGGGGCGGAGTAACGCATGCAAGCATATATGCAAGGCATCATCGGCTGGTATATCGACCTGCTCACGCAATTCGGGCTGTGGGGGGTGATGCTCTTCATGGCCATCGAGAGCACTGTCTTCCCGCTGCCCAGCGAGCTGGTGGTGCCGCCGGCGGCCTACCTGGAGTATCACGAGCGCAACGGCGGCGCGCTGATGGCGGTCATGGTCATCTTCGCCGGCACCGTGGGCTCCTATCTCGGCTCGCTGCTGATGTATGTGCTGGCGCGGGCGCTCGGGCGCCCCATCCTCTTCAAGTATGGCAAATACTTCTTCCTGCCGCAGAAAAAATTGCTGCTGGCCGAGCAGTGGGTGGCGCAATACGGCGCCACCGGCATCTTTTTTGGCCGGTTGCTGCCGGTGGTGCGCCACCTCATCTCCATCCCGGCGGGGCTGTGTGGGTTGCGCTTCCGCACCTTCACGCTGATGACGCTGGCCGGGTCCTTCCTCTGGTGCACGGTGCTCACCCTCTTCGGGCTGGCAATGGCCGACGAAATGCGCACGGTGCTGGGCGCGCACGGCCACCTGGCCAACGAAGCGCAGTATGAAGCCGCCTTCCACAAGCTCACCTGGAGCACCATCGCGCTGGTGGGCGTCGTCTACGCCATCTACTATGTCGCCACCCGTGCCCAACGTCGGCAAATCTACGACGCCGAGCACACCCCAGTCCCCGCCGAGTCAGAAGAGGCGTAAGAAACGCACAAACTCCGCGTCGTTGTCATGAAACGAACGCCCGCGCGTTGCCGTCGCACGGTATGCTGTCCCCGTTACCCCGCCAATCCGGTGGGAGACTGTGCGCCACAGGAGGGACAGCGATGGAACAACTGCCACCGGTCACTGCATGTCAGGTGGATGAGTGCTTCTATAACCGCGAAATGATGTGCCACGCGCCAGCCATCAATATCGGCGGCGACCACCCCAACTGCGACACCTTCATCCCCAAGGGTACGCACATCATGCGCGGCGATACCGCCATGGTCGGCGCCTGCCACGTGGATACCTGCCGGTACAATCAGGAACTCACTTGCCATGCGGCGGGCATCATGGTCGCCGTGCACAACATGCACGCCGACTGCACCACTTTCGATCCGCTCAAATAGCGGCACAGCTTTCAGGACAGGACGCGGCAGGGATGCGGCATGGATGCACACGAGGGGTCCGGGCAACCGGGCCCCTCATACTGTTTGGTTGGTCCTGTAGTCGGCCCCCCTCCCCGGTTATCACACATATAGACCGTTGCCGGATGGCCTGATCGGCCCCCCTCCCCAACCCTCCCCCCGTGCCCTACGTGCACAGGGGGAGGGAGTACCACACATATTCCCCTCCCTCTGTGCATGGAGCGCAGCGGAAGGCACGGGGGGAGGGTTGGGGAGGGGAGCCGACTACAGATCCGCCAGGATCGAAAGGCCAGTCGCAAGCAAAGGCGTTATCCTTTATCTGCCTCCGCCATTCCCGCCTTCAGCACCAGCCCCAGCATGAGGAAGCTGATGACCAGGCTGGTACCGCCGGCGCTGATGAAGGGCAGGGTGACGCCGGTAAGGGGGATGGCTTTCACCACGCCGCCGATGATGACCAGCGTCTGCAGCGACAGCGAGATAGCCAGGCCGGCGACGAGGAGTTTGGTGAAGGCATCGGCCGCGCGCAAGCTGACGGCGAAGAAGCGCTCGATAAGCACCACGTAGCACATGAGCACGACAGACGCGCCCACCAACCCCAGGTCTTCGCTGATAGCGGCGTAGATCATGTCGGTATGCACCGCGGGGATGATCTCCGGCGAGCCCAGCCCCAGCCCCGCGCCGACGAGCCGGCCATGGCCCAGCGCCATGATCGACTGCACGATCTGATACCCTTTGTCGTTGATGTAGCGTTCCTGCCAGGGGTTTAGCCAGATCGCCACGCGCGTCTGCACCAGGTCGAAGAGACGATAGGCGGCGGTGACGCCCAGCGCGAAGAGCAGACCGCCGATGACAACGTAGTTAAGACGGCCGGTGCCCAGGTAGAGCATCCCCAGGAAGATGCCGAAGAGCAGCAGCGCCGCGCCCAGGTCTTTGTGCTTGAAGACGATGGCCATCACCAGCAGCCACAACGCGATCATCGGCGCCAGGTAGCGCAGGTCGAGCACCGACAGCACTTTCGAGCGCGCGGCGGCCAGCTCGATCAACTCGCGCTTTTCCACCAGATACGCGGCGAGGAAGATGATGATGAGCAGCTTCACCAGGTCGTGCGGCTGAAAGGTGACGAACTTCAGGTTCAGCGCGATGGTCTGCCCGTTCTGCGCCGTGCCGAAGAGGGTGGTGATAAGCAGCAGCAGCACCGCGCCGAAGCCGACGAGATACTTGTACCGCGCCAGCCCGGCCAGGCTCCATCGCCACACTAGCATGACGCTCACGCCGACGATGCCAATGGTGAAGTAGAGACTTTGCCTGGTGTAGGAGGAGTAGAATTCGATGGCGCGCGTGCCGAATACTTCGCGAAAATGCGCGCTGGATTCCTGTAGCGACTGCATATACGCGCCCCCCGCCAGCCGCAGCAGGAAGAGGATGCCCAGCCCAGCCAGCAGCGCCACCACCGGCACCAGCACCGTGGCGGTGCAGCGACGCGCCGTCAAGATGCCGAGGAGGATGGCCCACGCCAGTGTCATGGCGGCGGGCGCGATCATCACCCGCCAGGCTTCCCCTTTGGTAAAATGCGCCCAGGCGACCGGATACGTGGCCATCACCACGAAATGGCCCAGCAGCAGAATCAGCCCCACCAGCGTCAGCAGGAAGAAATCGCGTTTCATGCCCAAATCGCAGTCGTAATCGTAATAGTAATCGACCCTCCCCCACCCCAATGCCATTAAAATAAGCACCGATTGTTGTTCACCAGCCCCATCGCGTCGACATCTTTCCGTATCATCTCCCCTCCCCGCGTAGGGGAGGGGTCTGGGGGAGAGGTGAACACGGCGGAACGATCGAGCTTATTTTTCACGGTATTGTCCCCCACCCAACCGCAAAGGGCCGTTATCATCCACTCCGGCCCTTTTTGTGTTCTTTGTGTTCTTTTGCGGCTAATCCATTACGACGCCGGCGCCAGAATTCGCCCGCAGCTATCGCAGAGAACGATCTCAACGCCTTCGAGGATTTTCTCGACGGTATCGCGGTTCAGCGTCATGTGGCAGGCGGCGCAGATGCCGGAATCGGTGGCGGCCAGGCCGACGCCCTCACTATGCACGCGGATGTCGTCGTAGCGGCGCAGCAGCGGTTTCTCGATGGTCGACGCAAGCAGGTCGCGGTCGGGCTTCAGCGCGGCGATCTCCTGCGTCAGCCGCTCCGTCTCCGCCTTCGTGCGCGCCACGGTCTCCTGCCAGACGCGTTTCGCTTTCGCCAGCGCGGCGCCAAGCTGCGTTTCGTCGGCGCGGGCGGTCTCCGCCGCCTCCATCGCCTCCAGCAGCGTATCCTCCAGCGTGGAAATCTGGTGGGCGATCATCTCGTCGTCCTTTTGCAGATTCTCCAACTCCTTCGGATTGGTGACGCGCCCGCCATACAGCTTGTCGTTCACCGCCTTGCGCTTCTCTTCCAGGCTCTTCAGCGCCAGTTCCTGGTCGCGCTGGGTCGCCTCCGCCTTACGCAGGACGGCCTGGGCGGCATCGTGACGCTTCATCAGCGCGATGGCCTCCGCCTTCAGCGTCTCACCGCTGTTTAGCGCCTTCATCGCCATTTCGCGCTGGTAGATTTTCGCATCGATCTTCTGCAGCTCGCGGAGTTTGGCGAGTTCATCAAACAGGCTCACAGGCGTCTCCTTGCACCGGGGATGATTCATTCTACCGGGCACACCAGCCTGTGTCAAAAAACATGCTTGTGCTCGAACTTGGAAGATGGGTACAGCAACGCATTTCAGACAAGTGAATGATCGGGTACGGCGTGGATCAGCGGGAAATGCGTTACAGTTCCCATTTTCTACTTGATATTACTATCGTACGTGGGGGCAGGAAACAATCAGCCGGCTGTGTCAGCCGCCCATTCCGCCGGAGCCGTGTAGAACGCGCGGAAGACGTCGTCCGGGGTGTCGGCGGGGATTTCACAGCCGGCGCTGAGCATGTATCTGGTGCCGCGGGCGATGTCCAGGCAGCGGAAGGCGGCCTGGCGGCAGGCGTCGGGCGTCGCCTGCATGATGTCGGTGACGGGGTTGAGGTTGCCTTTGTAGGCGGCGCCGGCGGCGGTGTAGGCATCGCGGGCGTCGGCCAGCGGCACGAGATGGTCGACGTTATAGAGATCGGCGCCGGAGGTGGCCATCAGCGGCAGCAGCGCGCGGGTGTCGCCGCAGATGTGCAGCTTTACCTGGCTGCCGGCGGCGTGGAGGGCGTCGATCACCCGGCGCTCATACGGCAGCGCGAACTCCCGGTACATCGGTGCGGAAACGAGCGAGGCGGCGGCGTCGCCGGCGCCGATCATCACGGCGCCCGCCTCCGCCTGCGCTAAGGCGAAGGCGATGACGCATTCGGTGAGATGGTCGAGCAGCGCGTGGGCGGTCTCCGGTTCATCAACGAGCAGCAGCATGAAGTCGCTCACGCCGCAGCAGGAGCAGGCTTCGGCGAAGGGCATGTCCACCCAACCGAGCACGGCGGCCGACTCCCCCACCCCGCGGGCCATCGCCGCTACCGCGCGCACGCGGTCGCCCATGCGCCCCACGGTGGGGTCGGGATGTCCGAGTTTCGCGATATCGGAGGCGTTGGTAATGAGCGGACGGACGAGATGCGGCGGCGTTTCCTCGGGGAAGTCGATCTCGCCGCCGAGATCGGCGGAGAGGCGGAAGGCGTCGGAACAGGCGGTGATGGCATCCACTCCGTAGCGGTCGAAGACCGCTATCTGCGCCTCCGCCAGCGCCAGCCCGTCGGAGGCGAACTGCCGATACGTCAACTCCGCCCGCCCCGCCGCGAAAAACATCAGCAGCGGGAAGACCGGTGGATGATCGGTGGGTTCACCATCGAGGGTGGCGAGGAAACGCTGGCGAGAAGTCATCATCGGCTTATTCCGCGATCTGCGTAATCCGCCGCATCTCTGCGAAGCGCACCAGCACTTCGCCGTGTTCGAGGCGCGCGAGACGGTTGAGGCTGAAATCCTCCACGGTGTAGGAGGCCATCACCGAGCCGTAGACGACGGCCTTGCGCATGTTCGCCTCGGAAATATCGTCGGTGAAGGCGAGGTAGCCGATGACGCCGCCGGCGAAGGTGTCGCCCGCGCCGGTGGGGTCGCGCACGTCCTCCAGCGGGAAGGAGGGGGCGACGAAATAGTCGTGTTTCGTGAACATCAGCGCGCCGTGCTCGCCCTTTTTGATGATGACCACCTTCGGACCGAGAGCGAGGAGCTGGCGGCCGGCGAGCACCAGGCTGGCGGTGTCGCAGAGCTGGCGGGCCTCGGCGTCGTTGATGGTGACGGCGTCCACGCGCTTAATCACCTCCAGCACGCGGTCGCGCTTGCCGCTGATCCAGAAATTCATGGTGTCGACCATGGTGAATTTTGGCGCGTCCATCTGGTCGAGCACCGCCAACTGCAGGTCGGGATCGATGTTCGCCAGGAAGACATACGGCGTCTGGCAATACTCCGCGGGGATGGTCGGGCAGAAGCTCTCGAAGACATTCAGATGGGTGGCCAGGGTGTGCGCCTGGTTCATGTCGTATTCGTAGTAGCCGCTCCAGCGAAAGGTGTCGCCGTTGCTAGTCTGCAGTCCGGCGATGTCGATCTCGCGTTCCTGGAAAAAGCGGACATGCTCCCGCGGAAAATCCTCGCCGATGACGCCGACCATGCGCACGTCGGTGAAGAAGGACGACGCCACCGACGAATAGCTGGCGGCGCCGCCCAGCACATCCTTCACCGCGCCAAACGGCGTCTCAATGGTGTCCAGCGCGACGGAGCCGATAATCAACACGGGTTTACGTGGAGCGTTCATGCGAATCACCTGTCCAGACCCTCCCTCAACTGTTGTGACCAACTTCTTTGTTCGCCGGAATGTGGAAACCTCCTGCGCGACAACAACATCTTCCGGGCGAATGCAGACGGTGGTATACTGGACATGCGATGACGATCCCCCCGCCGCCGAACGCGCCGAATCTGGATGCGCTGCCGGAAGCCTTCCGGCACGCGGAGTATTGCATCACCAGACCCATGAATGCTTTCGACGCCCGTATCACCACGCCGGACCGTGCCTGCCGCTTCTATTGCCGACCGGTTTCCTTTACCATCGACTCTTACGACATCATCGACCATAAAAAGGCGCGCCTGCTCCGAATTAAATCTCTCTCGACGTTCCAATTGAAAGAGCGGTTCGAGATCGAGGACGCGGAGGCGACGCAACATGGCCTTCTCCGCCGTGCCACGCGCCGCTACGACCGGCCGGTGCTGTGGGAAGTGGTAGACGCGGAGGGCGTGATCGTCGCGCTGGTGCAGGAAAAGGACGCCGGGCTGGCGCTGGCGCGCCGTATCGTGGGCAACTGGGTGCCGCAGACCTACCTGTTCAACACCGAAGATGGGCAGGAGCTGGCGCGCTGCGAGCGCACCTTCTGGCATTACCACCTGACGCTCTACCATGACTGGCGCAGCATCGTGCTGGACCCGCGGCTGGCGTTGGTCGCGGCGCTATTTCTCACCCGATAAACGGGAATGCCAACATGGAAAATCGGCCCCCACCCCAATATGGTTAGTGAAGATCGGCACAGTAGTCGCCCCCCTCCCCGACCCTTGTGCACGACGGGCACGGGGGGAGGGTTGGGGAGGGGGGCCGATTTCGCAACTGTTTACGCGAGCGTCACCTTCGTCATGCGGTCGCCCTGCTTGATGCTCTTCACCACGTCCATGCCCTGCACCACCTGGCCAAAGATGGCATACTGCTTGTCCAGATGCGGCGTGGGGGCGAGGGTGATGTAGAACTGGCTGCCCGCCGAGTTCGGGTTGCTGGTGCGGGCCATCGCCACCGCGCCTTCGCCGTGGGACAGGTTGGGGGCGATTTCCAGATTGATGCTGTAGCCGGGGCCGCCGCCGCCGGTGCCGTCCGGATCGCCGCCCTGGACGACAAAATTCGCCACCACGCGGTGGAAGGACAGGCCGTCGAAGTAGCCCGTCTCCGCCAGCTTCACGAAATTCGCCACCGTCAGCGGCGCGTCGGCTCCGTATAGATCGATGACGATGTCGCCTTTTTCGGTGACGATGGTCGCGCGGCGCGTGCCGGCTTGCCGGGTGGCGTCGATCTCAGCGCCGTTCGGCGCGGTGCGTTTCATATCCGTCATAGGGGGTCCTTTCCTGCTTATTTCTGAATGGTCACGCTCTTAATAACATTATTGATCGCCATGCTGTTGACGATATCCATCCCTTTCACCACTTTGCCGAACACGGCATACTGGCCGTCTAATCCGGGCTGCGGGCCGAGGGTGAAGTAGAACTGGCTGCCGGCTGAGTTGGGGTCCTGGGCGCGGGCCATGGCCAGCGCGCCGTCGCCGTGCTTCAGCTTCGGGGCGATTTCCAGGTTGATGCTGTAGCCGGGCCCGCCGCCGCCGGTGCCGTCCGGATCGCCACCCTGCACGCAGAAGTTCGGCTCCACGCGGTGGAAGATGAGGCCGTCGTAGAACTTCGCCTTCGCCAGCTTGACGAAGTTCGCCACCGTCAGCGGCGCCTCTTTGCCGTAGAGCTCTACCACGATGTCGCCCTTGAAGGTAGCGATGGTGGCGCGCACGGTGCCGGCGCGCTTCGCCGCGGCCACTTCGGCCGCGGTGGGCGCGGTGTAGGTCTTCTTCGCCCGCGCCTCGCTGTTCAGCTTATCCATGTCGAGTTGCAGGATGCCTTTGGGCGTCTCCAACTCCACGAAGCGCACCAGGTCGGCATCAGCCATCTTCTGCGCGTCCGCCAGTTGCACGGCGGTGGGCGGCGTGGTGAGGTAGACCGGCTCTTTCTCGGGCGCCACGGGCGTCGGCTCGGGCACGGCCGCGTCGAGGGGCGGCGGCGTCTGGGTGGGTTGCTTCGACTCGCGCGCGCCGAGAAGCAGCATCACGACGATGGTGACCACCGCCACCGCAGCGAGAATGATGCCGGGCATCGGCGAGGGTTTCTGATAGGCCGGGTCGTTTTGACTGTCAAAATGTTGGGCGCTCATGCTACACCTTTCCGGGAGTGTGCGGGGCGGCGCGGCGCGTGGGCGGCGTCATTTCCCCATGAAATATTTGCGATATTGCTGCAGTAATCCCTGCATCGTACGCACGCACTCGGCCTTCGGCACCAACTGCGCGGCGCGGTTCACATAGGCCTGCGCCTCTTTGTAGACCGCGGCGGCCTGCTCCGCCGTGAGCGTGTTGCCCGTTTTGCCAAAGTAGGCTTTGTTCAGGCAGGCGCGGCCGGCCTGGGTCAGCGCGGTTACGCGCTGGACATCGTCTTTGGCGACGGGTAGGAAACTATCCCACAACTTGCGCGCCGTGTCAAAATCCCGGCGCAACTCCATCAGCGCGTCGCCGTAATAGCCGACGAAAACCATATCGGTAGCGGCGCGTTCATAGGCGGTGCGGTAGGCGTCGAGCGCTTCGGTGAGCACGGCGTCGGTCAGCACACGCTGCCCCTTCGGGTGTTCTTTGTCATACTGCAGCGTCTGTGAGAGGGTGATGCCCAGCCACAGCCACCCCTGCGCGTTTTGCGGCACGCGGGTGACGACGGCGCGAAAGATGCGCTGCGCCTGGGCGGCGGCGTCGTTGCGCGCCGCATGCGACAGTGAGGTATCGGGTTTCACGCCCGGCGGGGCGAGGGCGGGATTGTTCTGCCAGACGAGGTGTTGCCCCATCTCGATCATGCGCGGGATGTCGCTGCTCACCAGTGGCGGCGCGCTCTGGCCGGTGGGCGGCGGCGCGGTGTCCTGGGCGTGCGCAACCCCCGCCAGCAGGCAGAGCCCTACCCACAGGCACACTATCCAGCGCCACCCGTCATGCCCGCGCGCGGCGCCCCGAGTTGTCAATGCATGATGCAGCATAAACGATAAATGCGGAACACCGTCATGCTACCCGCGCCTGTGAACCAATAAAACATCGACATGTTGCCCGGCGGGCGGTTGATGGCTCAAATACGGTGCATGGCGCTGAAAATGGCGTCGTGCTGCACGCGGATCTGCACGCCCAGCGCCTCGCCGACGGCGTTCAGCCGCTCCGCCAGTTCGGCGATGGCGATGCGCTCGGGATCCAGCTCGGCCAGCATGAGCATGGTGAAATAATCCTGCAAAATCGTCTGGCTGATGTCCAGAATATTCACCTGGTTGTCGGCCAGCGCGGTGCTCACGGCGGCGATGATGCCCACCCGGTCTTTCCCGACGACGGTAATGACGGCTTTCATTAGCGTGTTCCTGCCTCATATCTTTAATTTCCGCGCCGCCGCCGGAACTCCTGCGCAAAAAGGAACGCGCCACCTACGGAACGAATATATCCCGCATGCGCATCACCATCGTGGCTGTCGGCAAAATCCGCGAGCGCTATCTGACCGACGGCATCGCTGAATACCTGAAGCGACTGACCCGCTACGCGACGGTATCGATCGTCGAGGTGGCGGAGGAGGCGGCGCCGGAGACGCTGTCGCCGGCCGAGCAAGCGCAGGTGGCCGCCCGCGAAGGCGCGCGCCTGTGCAAGGCGCTGCGCGAGGGGCAATACATCATTGCGCTGGCCATCGACGGCAAATCGCTCTCCTCCGAAGCGTTCGCCACCCACCTGCAGCAACTCGGCACCGCCGGCCGCGGCGACATCGCCTTCCTCATCGGCGGCTCCCTCGGCCTCGACCCCGCCACCCACGCCCGCGCCGACCTCACCCTCTCCTTCGGCCCCCTCACCTTCCCCCATCAACTCATGCGCCTGATCCTGGCCGAGCAAGTATACCGGGCGTTTCGGATTATGCAGGGGGCACCCTATCACAAGTGACGGATAACGGTTGATCCCCACACCAGGCGTGGCGTAACCATCTGCACACCGTGCGCTGATCGCGACGGCTCGTGAAATCTTTCGCGACGCAGTGCAACTCAGTCGGGTTCCTGCCGTATAATACATAGAGATCGCCTCACCGAGCCGTGCCGCCGGTGCGGAAAGGACATCCGAGATGCAGCTTCGCGGGGTTATCATTGCGCTGGTCTTCGCGGCCGTGCAACTCCTGGCCGCGCCGCCGATGGCGCCATACGAGACCGACACCTGGCAGACGCCGTCGAATGGCATCGACGCGCAGGTGGATGCGGCGCTGAAGGCGCACGGCGCGACGTGGCGGCCCTCCTGTTCAGACGAGGTGTTCATCCGGCGCGTCTATCTTGATCTGATCGGCACTCTGCCGAAGCCCGCCGAGGCGAATGGGTTCTTCAAGGACACCCGTCCCGACAAACGCGCGGCGCTCATCGAGACGCTCTTCGCCCGCGAAGAATATATGGATTACTGGTCCATGAAATGGTGCGATATCCTGCGCGTGAAGTCGGAATTTCCCATCAACCTGTGGCCGAACGCGGTGCAGGCCTATCACCAGTGGATACGCGCGGCGCTGCGCGACAATATGCCGTATGACCAGTTCACGCGCGCGCTGCTGACCGCCAGCGGCAGCAATTTCCGTGTGCCGCCGGTGAATTTCTACCGCGCGGTGCCCGACCGCGCGCCGGCCGGTCTGGCCGCCGCGGTGGCGCTCACCTTCATGGGCACGCGTCTGGACGCATGGCCGACGGCGAAACGCGAGGCGATGGCCGCATTCTTCTCGAAAGTCGCTTACAAGAAAACCGGGGAGTGGAAGGAAGAGATCGTCTACCTGAACCCGGAAAAGATGGCCCCGTTGGCGGTGGTGCTGCCGGACGGCGCCGCGGTAACGGTGCCGGCGAACGCCGATCCGCGCGACGCCTTCGCGAATTGGCTACTGGCGCCGAAGAACCCGTGGTTCGCCCGCGCGATTGTCAACCGGATATGGGCCTGGACAATGGGCCACGGCATCATTCACGAGCCGGACGACATCCGCGCCGACAACCCCGCCGCCAGCCCGCAGTTGCTCGCTTACCTGGAGGCGGAGTTGGTGCGCGCGCGTTACGATCTGCGCCATATCTACCGGCTCATTCTCAACTCGCGCGCCTACCAGCAGTCCTCGCTCGCGCATGGCGACGAGAAACCGGCGCTGCGCTTCGCCCACTATACCGTGCGCCGGTTCGAAGCCGAGGTGCTCATCGACGCGCTCTGCTGGATTGGCGGCGACGGGGAAAGCTACTCCAGCCCCATTCCAGAGCCGTTCACCTATATTCCGCGGGACCAGCGCACCATCGCTCTCGCCGACGGCAGCATCACCAGCGCGTTTCTGACGATGTTCGGCCGCTCGTCCCGCGACACCGGGCTGGAATCGGAACGCAACAATCAGCCGTCGGATACCCAGCGGCTGTACCTGCTGAATTCCGAGGATATCCAGCGGCGCATCACGCGCAGTCCGTTGCTGCGCGATGTTATCAGAAAGGCGAAGGGGAACCCGCTGGAGGTGGCGCTGGGCGTCTACCTGACGCTGCTGTCGCGCTACCCCACCCCGCGAGAGCTGCAAGTGCTGCAGCAGTATGTCGGGAAAGCGGGCATCGAGCCCCAGCACGTCCTGGTCGACACGGCCTGGGCATTGATCAACAGTAAAGAGTTTTTGTATCGGCATTGAGTTGTCTACGGGAAGGTTACGCGATGAAAACGTATCTGATACTGGTGTCCGTGTTCGTCACGTTGGCGGTCGCCTGTGCGCAAACGCCGCCGACTGCCGCGCCAAAGGCGAAGGCGAAAGCGGTAATTCAAATCTGGATGTGGGGCGGGCCGTCGCATCTGGACACCTTCGATCCGAAGCCGAACGCCGGCAACAACTATTCCGGGCCGTTCACCCAGCCGATCGCGACAAACGTGAAGGGCATCTACATTAATGAACAGCTGCCGCTGCTGGCCCAGCAGGCGGATAAATACGCGCTGATTCGCAGCATGACACACGGCAACAACGGACACGAGACGGCTGCCTACATGATGCAAACCGGCCACGCGCCGGGGGTCGGCCTCGTTTATCCCTCCCTCGGGGCTATTGTCTCCTACTTCAAAGGCTACAACAGCGGCTACACCGGTCTGATTCCCCCCTATATCACGTTGACCGAGAGCCAGGGCCGCTTCGCCGAGGAGGGGTTCCTGAGTCCGCAGTACAAGCCCTTCGCCACCGGCGGTGATCCCAATCAGAAGATATTCACCGTGGACGGCGTGGTGGCGGTGGGCATTACCGAGCAGCGCCAGCGCGACCGGCGCGACTTGCTGCACGGCTTGGATACGCTGGGCCAGGCGATGCCAAACGAGCCGGCTTTCGCCAAGCTTGACGCCTGCGAGACGAAAGCCTACGAGCTCATCCTCGGCGACGCCCGGAAAATTTTTGACCTGTCACAGGAGCCGGATGAGCTGCGCGACCGGTATGGCCGCAGCCGATTCGGCCAGTCCTGCCTGATGGCGCGCCGATTAGTAGAACAGGGCGTCCCCTTCGTGACCATCAACTACGGCGGCTGGGACACGCACAAGCAGCACTTCGAGGCAATGCGGCAAAAGCTGCCGGAGCTCGACCGCGGGCTGGCGACGCTGCTGCAGGACCTGTCCGACCGCGGTCTGCTCGACACCACCATCGTTTGGGCCGGCGGCGAGTTTGGCCGCACGCCGAAGGTCGAATGGGATGCGCCGTGGAACGGCGGGCGCAGCCATTTCGGCCCCTGTTTCTCCGTGTTGCTGGCCGGGGGCGGGATCAAAGGCGGCATGGTGGTGGGCGCTTCGGACGCGAAGGGCGAGAAGGTGGCGGAACGCCCGGTCTATCCACAGGATTTAATCGGCACCATCCTCGAACTGCTGGGCATCGATCCCAACGCGCCGCTGCCGAATCCCCGCGGCCTGGAGTTGAAGGTGATGCCGGCATCGGATGACGCGCCGGGGCGCGGACGGCTGAAAGAGATCATGTGAGGAACCTGCCATGACACGATATCTGCTCTACGGCCTGCTGACCGCCCTGGCGTGCGCGGCGTGGGCCGCCACCACCGATCGCGACCCGTATATCGGCTATGTCTACCCCGCGGGCGGCCAACAGGGCGCCACCGCGCAGGTGGTCATGGGCGGCCAGCGGCTGCGTGGCGCCGCCGACGCGGTGGTCTCCGGCACCGGCGTGCGCGTTACCGTGCTGGACTATATCGGACCAGGCGGACCGCTGAATAAGCAGCAGCAGGACCTGTTGAAAGAGCGCGTGCAGGCCATCGTCAAGCAGCGCTTTCCGGGAGCCGGGGGCAAAAACCCGCCGCCACCGGTGAAGAAAGAAGAGCCTGCCGCGAACGGGAAGAAACCGGTGACGCTGCCCGATCTGCCGGAGTTGCGCGACCTGGAGACGAAAACGCCGATGCAACTCCGCGAGTTGATCGACAAATATGCCAACCCGAAGAAACAGCCAAAGCCACCGATGGCCGAGGAAGTGATCCTGGAAGTTGCCATTGACCCGAACGCGGCGCCGGGCGACCGCGAGATCCGCCTGCGCACCCCCGCCGGGCTGTCAAACCCACTGGTCTTCATGGTGGGCAGCCAACCGGAGCAGAGCGAACCGCCGCGCGTGGAGAAAGAGCTGGTGGCCGAGGCAACCGCCGTGCCGGTTACGCTGAATGGGCAGATCATGCCGGGTCAGGTGGACCGCTACCCGCTGCGCCTGGCCGCCGGGCAGCGCCTGGCCGCCACCGCTCACGCGCGCAAACTCATCCCCTACCTGGCTGACGCCGTGCCGGGATGGTTCCAGGCGGTGCTGGTGCTCACGGACGCCGACGGGCGGGAAGTGGCCTTCGCCGATGACGACCAGTTCAATCCCGATCCGATTCTCACTTACACGGCGCCGCGCGACAGCGTTTATACTTTGGAAATTCGCGATGCCATTTACCGCGGTCGGCAGGATTTTGTGTATCGCATCGTGGTGACCGACCAGCCGCCGACGGCGGCGACGCGCGCCACCGCCCGGCCCACGCTGGAGGACCTGCTGCCGCGTGGCGCCGCGCTGCCACGAGACGGAGAAGCCGAACCCAATGACACCGGACAGCAAACCCGACCGCAGACACTGCCGCGGGTAATACACGGCAGCATCGCGCAGGCGGGGGACGTCGATGTCTACCAGTTCAAAGGGCGTGCCGGCGAGGAGGTGGTCGTCGAGGTCTACGCGCGCCGGCTGGGATCGCCAATGGACGCGCTGGCGCGGTTGATCGATCACAACGGCAAGGTGGTCGCCTGGAACGATGACAGCGACGATAAAGGCATGGGCCTGCTGACGCACCACGCCGACAGTTATCTGGCGGCGACGCTGCCGGCGACGGGCGCCTACTTCGTGCAGGTATCCGACGTGCAGCGCCACGGCGGGGCGGAATACACGTATGCAGTGCGCATCAGCCCGCGGATGCCCGATTTCGCGCTGCGCGTCACCCCCGCCAGCATCAATGTGACCGGCGGATTGGCGGCGGCGGTGACCGTGACCGCGCTGCGCAAGGATGGCTGGGACGGCGAGATCGTGGTATCGCTGAAAGACGCCCCGAAGGGCTTCGTGCTCCACGGCGCGCGCATCCCCGCCGGACGGGAATCGGTGCGCATGACGCTCACGACGCCGACGGTGGCCGGGCGTCAGAAAATCGAGCCGGTCAACCTTCTGCTGGAAGGCCGCGCGCGGGTGGGCGCGGTGGAGATCACGCGGCCGGTGGTGCCCGCCGAGCGGCAAATGCAAGCCTTCGCCTACTACCATCTGGTGCCGTCACAACAGTTGGAAGTAATGGTCGGGCGCGGGGCACGCGTTACGCCGGCCATTGCCGTCGCCGCGACCGCACCCGTGCGCATTCCCGTCGGGGGGCGTGCCGAGGTGGCCTGCACCATTAAGCCCATGCCGCCGATGGCGCTGCGCTTCGAACTTGATAATCCCCCGGCCGGCATCACGCTGGAAGAGGCACAGGTGGGCACGGAAGGCGTCACGCTGGTGCTGCGCGCCGCTGAGAACGCCGCCGCGTATGCCGATAACCTCATCGTGCAGGTCTATACGGAATTCGAGGTGAAGCGCCCGGATGGCGAGTCGCGCAAACAGCGCGTGAATGTGGGCGTGTTACCGGCGATCCTGTGTGAAATTGTCGCGCGGTGAAAGGGAAGAGTCATGGCTATGCCCACGGTGCGGACCTGCGTCCGCACGATTGTTGATGATGCGCTGCCCGTCACCGTGACCACCTCGCGCTTCACGGGCGCCGCCGGGGTCGAGGAGTATCACCTGATGCTCACCCCCGTCGCCGGCGCGGATATCGCGGCGCAACTACGCTGGCTGGAACAGGCCTACCAGCACGCCTGCACGGCGCTGGACCTGGACCCCGGCACGGTGGTCTTCCGGCGCGTCTTTTGCAGCGATCTTACGAATCAGGCGGCGGTGCTGGCAGCCAGCCCACTGGCGAATCCGCTCAATCCCGACGAGGCCTGCGCGGTGTCCTGGGTGCGCCAGCCGCCCGTACCGCCGGCGCGCGTCGCGCTGTGGGCCTATCACCTGCGCGTGCCTGGCGAAACGCTGGCCAAGCACCGTGAGGGCAACACGCTGGTGCTGCAACGGGGCGAACTGACGCATCGCTGGACAGCCGGCCTCACCTGCCCGGACGCCGGCGACTCCGCCGCGCAGACCACGGCCATCCTCGACGCCTACGAGAGCGAACTGCGCGCCAACGGCCTCACGCTGGCCGACCATGTGCTGCGCACCTGGTTCTTCGTGCAGAATGTCGATGCCAATTACGGGGGGCTGGTGGAAGCGCGCAAGGCCTTCTTCGCGGCGCGCGGCTTGACGCCGGAGACGCACTACATCGCCAGCACGGGCATCGAAGGCGCCGCCGCGGCCCCGCGGGCGACGGTGATGCTGGACGCCTACGCCATCGGCGGCGTAGACCCGCGGCAGATTCGCTACCTGACGGCGCCGACGCACCTTTGCCCGACCTATCGCTACGGCGTCACCTTCGAGCGCGGGGTGTCGATCGCGTTCCGTGACCGGACGCACGTGCTCATCTCCGGCACCGCCAGCATCGACCACACCGGCGCAATCGTGCATCCCGGTGACGTGCGTCGCCAGTGCGACCGCACCTTCGAAAACATTGGCGCGCTGCTGGCCGACGCCGGCGCGACGGCCGACGACGTCGGCATATATCTGGCCTATGTCCGCGACCCCGCCGACCTGGAACCCGCCCGCCGCCTGCTGACCGAGCGCGCCGGCGCCATCCCCACCCAGGTGCTCCTCGCCCCGGTCTGCCGCCCCGGCTGGCTCATCGAGGTGGAATGCCAGGCCGTGATCCCGGCGAATCAGCCGGATTTACCGGCATTTTGAATGACCCCTACCAGCAGTAACCGTTGGCGAATCTGAAACACCTCGCGGTGTTCCAGGATTGGCAGTTGTGGTAGAAAAATACTGGTGTGCAGCAAGCATTGCCGCTTTCACTATACACACCGGTGCATAATAGTGAAATCGGCATTGCATGCCGCACTCCAGAAGATTTACCCGAACACTGCATGCATGCGGTCGCAATAGTACCGCACGTTGTCCCATTCGGAATCGGGGGCGAGGCGGTGGTCGGGACAGGGGATGAAGCCACCGAGTTCGACCAGCGGCTTCAGGCGGTCGATTTCGGCGTCGATGGCGGCGCGGTTGTAGGCGAAGACGACTTTATTCATGCCGCCGACGCCGCGGATGGCGCGGCCGTATTGCGCGCGCCACGGGGCGATGCTGGCGTTCCATGTGCCCACCTCGATGGGGAACATGGTGTTGACGCCGTTCTCCAGCCAGGTGGGTATGAGCGCGTCGATCATCCCGTCGCAGTCGAGGGAGATGATCTCGATGCCATAGCTCCGCACCAGGTCGGTGATGCGCTTATACTGTGGGCCGACCTTCTCATGGAAGACCGCCGGGGAGATGAGCGGGCCGTTTTTGTAGCAGATGTCTTCCCAGAAATGGGCGAAGTCGAATTTTGCGCCGGATTCTAGCGCGGCTTCCGTGGTCTGGTAGCAAAGCGAGCCGACCGTTTCGATGATCTCGTCGAACAGCTCCTCGTCGTCGGCATACAGGTAGCAGGAGTTCTCCACGCCCATAAAATCGCGGATCTGCCCGTAGAGGCTGCCGCAGTGCAGGCCGTAGTAGTAGGTGCGGTCGTCGCGCTTGAGGAAGTCGAGCCCGCCCTCGTCGAACGGCATCATTTCGTCATTCACGCGCACCCAGGCCTTCGTCACGCGCTCCATGTCGAACTGATAGCGGCGCTTGTATTCTTCCTCCCACTCCTTGCGGCCCTTGAAGAGGTGGTCGATCTCCGCCGGAATGCCCTGCGCGCCGGGCACGTGCAGCACGATGGCGCCGTTGCCGTCAAGGATGTGCCGCGAGCCGTCGGGGAATTCGCGCACCACCCGCGACTCGAAGCCCGGCTTCAATCGCGTGTGCGGGTGATAGCAGGCGTAATAATTGAAATCGAAGCCCAGCTTGGCGCTGATGGCCGCGTCGGTAGGGTTGCCGTCGGCCCAGGTGCGCGCTTCCTCATCGGTGAGATGACCCTCGGCCGCCCACTTCTGCAGCAACTCGCCCCAGAAGCCGAAGTGGACAATCGGCAATCGGTCGGCGGGCTGGTAGGTGAGCACGGCCTGGCAGCGCTGGCGGTCATTCATGGGTTGACTCCTTGGTGATGAAATCGGAGGTATTGTAGCAGATTCGCGGGGCGAGGGGTGAGGATGCGGAATGAAGACGGTGAATTATACGGTTATCCGATGAAGATGGCGCGTGTGCATAGCGGGGATGACTCCCTCGCCCTTGCGCCCAATCCCTTCTATTCATAAACTCTCACACACCTGTGTTCGCGGGTTGTGTAACCTTGCAGGTGTGCTGGAACACTATCCCTAGCGGAGTTCCGCGGAAAGGAGGAGAATAGCTGATGTTTTCACGATGGTATGCACTCTTCGTGGGGTTCCTGCTGATCGCGCTCGGTATTGCCGGGTTCGTGGCAGCCGGCAGCCTCGGTGGAACTCAGGGGGGCTTGGTGACGATTTCCGTCCTCTGGCTCATCACGGGTATCATCGGGCTGTGGGTCGGTTTCGCGGTGCGAAACCTGGGCACGCTGCGCTGGTTCGCCGGCCTCATCGGTGCGATTTACTTCCTATGGGGCATCGTCATGGCGTTCTCGGTGCCGTCGGCCCCGGGGATGACCACCGGCGGTACCCTGGCGACGGCGGGCGGGTTGAACCTGCTGCTGGGCGCGCTGGGCCTGTCGGCGGCGCTGGTGCCCGCGACATGGCTGCATGAGCCGACGCCAACCATGGCGCGGTAATGCCGGGATAGATGCCATTGCGCTGTCATCCGCGGATAACAGAGGCCACAGCGAGTCAATCGCTGAGATGGTATCCCCTCAAGGACCCCCGCCCCGGCGGGGGTCCTTGTTTTCCGGGCACATCATGCGGCATCCTCCATTGTTTGCGCTCCGGACTGCAGGTATTGCCGGAACCAGTCACGGGCAAGGCGGGCGACTTCATCGAGGGTGCCAACCTCTTCAAAGAGATGGGTGGCGCCGGGAATGATGGACAGGTGTTTGACACCCGTGAGCTGGTCAAAGGCCTGTCGGTTGAGGTCAATGACCCCTGCATCCGCGCCGCCGACGATAAGCAGCGTGGGGACGGTCACCCGCGAAAGAACGTCCAGGGCCAGGTCGGGCCGGCCGCCGCGGGAGACAACGGCGCGCACCGCATCACCCACCTCCGCCGCCGCGCGCAGCGCTGCCGCAGAACCAGTGCTGGCGCCGAAGTAGCCGATGGGTAATTCCGCCAGGTTTGGCTGGTGCTGCACCCATCGGGTGGCGCCCACCAGCCGGCGGGTGAGCAGGTCGATGTCGAAACGCCGCGCGTAACTGCGGTCCTCTTCCTCGGTCATCAGGTCGAATAGCAGCGTGGCCAGCCCGCCGCCGCGCAGTTGCGATGCGACGGCGTTATTGCGCGGGCTCAGCCGGCTGCTGCCACTGCCGTGCGCGAAGAGCACCAACCCCCGCGCCTCCCGCGGCATGCCGAGATCGCCGCGCAGTGACACGCCGTCGACGAATACTTCGACAGAGTATGTTTCGCCTTTTGGTGGCATAATGAGCCTCCGTATTCTGATGAATTACGCGCGTATGCCATCCGCCAGCAGGCTGGCGCAGCGCAGAATGTGGATCCGGTCATCCAGGCGGGCGGCTTCGGCGGGGACGGTGTCCAGGCAGATGAGCCGGGTGACGCCGTGGTCCCACAGGCGTGGCCAGTCGACGCCAGAAAAGAGCGGATGCGACACGCAGACCATGATGTCGTCGACACCGGCGTGTCGCAGCGCGCGGGCGCAGGCGATAAGCGTGCCGCCGGTGTCGAGGATATCGTCGACGATGACCGCGCGCTGGCCGACGCTGCCCTGCAGCTCGCCGGTGACGCCCGTCGCGGTGCGCGTCTTCGCCATCACCGCCAGCGGCGCGGGCATGCCGGCGGCGGCGCGCACGGCGACGGCGCGGTCGCGGGCGCCTGCATCCGCGGCAACGATGGTGGCATCCTGCCAGGCGAAGCGGAGGATCGCTTCCGCGAAGAGGCGCGCCGGGGAGAGAGAGACCAGCGGGAGGGGACAGAGCGCCGCCACTTGCGGGTTGTGCACGTCGATGGTGACCACGCGCGACACCCCTGACGCCGCCAGCAGCGCGCCGACCCAGGCGGTCGCCCGGCTGCGGCGGGGTTCGTCGCGCTCGGCGCGGGTGTAGGCCAGGTACGGCGCGAGCAGGCTGATGTCCCCGGCCCCCTCCTTGCGCAGCGTGTGGCACAGCAGCAGCGTTTCCGTCATGCGCTCGTCGGGCGGGGCCAGCGACGCGAGCACGAGGCAGGCCAGCGCGGGCGCCTCGGACAGTTCGATGGACAACTCGCCGTTGGCAAAGCGTGCCATGCCCCACGTGCCGGGGTCGAGCGTCGCGGCCTCGCGCAGCAGATGGGCCAACGGGCCGTATTCCGGCAGGTGGTACAGGCGAGGCGGATCGGCCTGCAACAGCGACAGCACCTCCTCGTCCGTAACCTGGTGAAAGTCGTCATAGTAGGCGCCTACCGCGCCCATGAAGACGGGGGGGATCGCCACCGCGACCACGTCATCCGCTTCCCGCGCGAGCAAAGCCGCCGTTTCGGCCGGAATCACCGGCACGGCCACCACCACGCGCGCCGCACCCTGGGCGCGAACGTCGCGGATCGCCGCGCGCATCGTTAAACCAGTCGCGATGCCGTCGTCGACGAGGATGGCGGTCTTCCCCGAGGCGGAGATCGACGCGCGCCCGCCCAGGTAACGCTCGCGCCGCCGTGCCGCTTCTCGGCGTTCCCGTGCGACGGCATCCTCCAGCCAGCGGGTATCGAGCACCGCCAGTTCGCGGGGATTGCACACCGGTTCGCCGGTTTCGGTGACCGCGCACACAGCGTATTCGGGATTCGAGGGGTGCCCCACTTTGCGCGCGATGATTACTTCCAGCGGCGCCTGCAGCGCCCGCGCCACCACCGCGCCCAGCGCCACCCCGCCGCGCGGCAACGCATAGATCACCACATGCGCGCCGGCATACCCGGTGAGCCGGGCCGCGAGCCGTTGCCCCGCATCGGTGCGGTTTCGAAAGCGCATCCCGTCGTCCATGCGGGTATTATGCGCCGGCTGTTTCGGCGCGCATGGGCAAATCGCCGACATTCGCGGCGCGCGAGAATTTTGCCCGCACATGATCAAAATTAGCAGGTTAGAAGCAATACAAGCGGAAGTATAAGCATGCGCGCCGATGTTCAGGCTACCGATGTACTGGAAGTTGCACCGCATGGCGGGCGGACGTCGGGTAGAATCGGGGCATCACGCCACCGGAGAGGACATGGGAGAAACAGCACCGCTCTGGCCGTTATTCGTCTATTTCATTGTGGTGATCATCCTGGTACTGGGGATGCTCGGCGCGTCATACGTGCTGGGGCAGCGCCACCGGGAGGCCTCCACCGATACGCCCTACGAGTCGGGCATCGTGCCGACGGGCTCGGCACGGCTGCGCTTTCCGGCGGAGTTCTACCTCGTCGGGATGTTCTTCGTCATCTTTGACCTGGAATCCGTGTTCACCTTCGCTTGGGCCATCTCCGCGCGGCAGGCCGGCTGGGTGGGCTTCATTGAGATCGTCATCTTCATCGTGGTGCTGCTGGCGGCGCTGGTCTACCTGTGGCGGGTCGGCGCGCTGGACTGGGGCGCCTCACGCGTGAAACAGCAGGAGGCGGAGATAGAGGAGCACCGGCATGCCAGTCTTTCGTAAGCCCCCCACCCCGCAGCCAGCGACCACGGGCATCGCGCCTGCCGATGAGTCGATCAAGCAGAGTATCCTGCTGACGAACCTGCAAAGCGCGCTGGCCTGGGGACGCAAACACTCTCTCTGGCCATTCAATTTCGGCCTGTCCTGCTGCTTCGTGGAGATGGCAACGAGCATCACCAGCAAGTATGATATCGCGCGCTTCGGCGCCGAGGTGATCCGCGGCACCCCGCGCGAGGCGGACCTGATGGTGGTGGCCGGCACCGTCTTCGTGAAGATGGCGCCGGTGGTGAAGCAACTCTACGAGCAGATGATGGAACCGCGTTGGGTGATCAGCATGGGCTCGTGCGCCAATTCCGGCGGCATGTATGATGTTTACAGCGTGGTGCAGGGCGTCGATACGCTGCTGCCGGTTGACGTCTACATCCCGGGGTGCCCGCCCAGTCCCGACGCCTTCATGCACGGCTTGCTGCTGCTGCAGGACGCCGTCGGCCAGGAGCAGCGCCCGTTGAGTTGGGTGGTCGGCCCGCAAGGCGTCATCAAGCCGGAGCAACCGATCCGCCGCGACCTGCTGCGTAACGAGCGGATGCAGGCGACGACGCTGCGACCGCCGGATACGGTATAACGAAAGGACCCCGTGGTCGTTACGCCGCACAGTGACATACTGGATGACCTGCGCGAACGCTTTCCCGAGGCGGGATTGATCACGCAGCCAACCGCCGACGGCATTCCCACGGTATGGGCGCCGGCGGAAGCGGCGCATGCCGTGCTGCGTTTCCTCAAACACGGCATCGCGAATCCCTACGGCATGCTCTACGACCTGACCGCCATCGACGAACGCGAGCGGACGCACCGCGCCGGGCAGCCGCCGGCTGATTTCACGGTGGTCTATCACCTGCTCTCCTTCGACCGCAATGCCGACCTGCGGGTGAAAGTGGCGCTCGAGGGTGAATACCCCGCGTTGCGCACCATTACCGACCTGTGGCCGGCGGCGAACTGGTACGAGCGCGAGGCGTGGGATATGTTCGGCGTGCGCTTTGACGGCCACCCGAACCTGCGGCGCATCCTGCTGCCGCCGTGGTGGGAAGGGCACGCGCTGCGCAAGGAGCACCCGTCGCGCCGCACGGAGATGGGCCACTTCCTGCTGCCCGACAACCGCCACCTGGAGCTGGAAGAGCAACTGCGCTTCCGCCCGGAGGAGTGGGGGCTGGAGACCGAAGGCGAGGATTTCGATTACATGTTCCTCAACATCGGCCCCAACCACCCCGCCACCCACGGCGTACTGCGGCTGGTGGTGCAGTTGGATGGGCAGGAAGTGGTGAATGTCATCCCCGACATCGGCTTTCACCACCGCGCCGCGGAGAAGATGGGCGAACGACAGACGTGGCACACCTACATTCCGTATACCGACCGCATCGACTACCTCTCTGGCGTGTTGAACGAATTCCCCTACGTGCTGGCGGTGGAGCAGTTGGCGGGCATCACCGTGCCGGATCGCGCCCAGGTGATTCGCATTATGATGGCGGAGCTGTTCCGCATCTGCAGCCACCTGGTCTTCTTCGGCACCTACGTGCAGGACGTGGGGATGATGTCGCCGGTGTTCTACATGTTCACCGACCGCGAGCAAGCCCTCCAGATCATCCAGGCGGTGACCGGTGGGCGCATGCACCCGAGCTGGTTCCGCATCGGCGGCACGGCGCAGGACCTGCCGGAGGGTTGGGCGCCGATGGTGCGCGACTTCATCGCCCACGAGCGCAAGCAGTTGGATGAGTATCAGAAAGCCGTACTGGGCAACCTCATCTTTCGTATGCGCACGGTGGGCATCGGCGAGGTGGACAGTGCGCAGGCCATCGACTGGGGCGCATCGGGGCCCGTGCTGCGCGCGGCGGGACTGCCGTGGGATTTACGCAAAACGCGGCCATACGCCGGCTACGACCGATTCGCATTCGATATTCCCACCGGCAGCCGCGGCGACAGCTTTGACCGCGCGCTGGTTCATCTGGAAGAGATGCGGCAGAGCCTGCGCATCATCGAGCAGTGCGTGGAGAACATGCCGGAAGGCGCGTATAAAGCCGAACACCCGCTGAGCACACCGCCGCGCAAGGCGCAAACGATGCACGATATCGAGACGCTTATCGACCACTTCCTTGGCGTAAGCTGGGGGCCGGTGATTCCCGCCGGGGAAGCGATGGGCCGCGTGGAAGGCGCGAAGGGCTTATACAGCTATTCGCTGGTGAGCGACGGCAGTACCACGTCGTACCGGACGCGGGTGCGCACGCCGTCCTTCGCGCATATCCAACTGCTGCCGCAGATCAGCCGCGGGCAGATGGTGCCGGACCTGATTGCGATGCTGGCGAGCCTGGACTTTGTGCTGGGGGAAATTGACCGATAACGTTATGTTGACTGAACAGGAACAACACGAGATTGAAGCGGAAGTGCGCGCGGTGCACGGGCATGCCCGGGCGGCGGTGATCGAGGCGCTGAAGATCGTGCAGCAGCGCCACGGTTGGGTGGATGATGACGCCGTGCGCGACGTCGCCGCCGGGCTGGGCATGACGCCGGCCGAGGTGGACGCGGTCGCGACGTTCTACAACAAAATCTTCCGCCAGCCGGTGGGGCGGCACGTGATCATGATCTGCGACAGCGTGAGTTGCTGGATCACCGGGTTTCACGCTGTGCAGGCGCACATGCAAGCGTCACTGGGCATCGAGTTGGGCGGCACCACCGCCGACGGGCGTTTCACGCTGGTACCTGTGGCGTGCCTGGGGCTATGCGAGCAGGCGCCGGCGATGCTGGTGGATGGCGAAGCATACGGGAATCTAACCCCGGAACGGGTGGACGAGATACTGGCGACCTATGTCTGAACGACCCTTGACCAGTTTGATACGCGACGACGGGACGGCACCGAGCCTGCGGGACTACGAGCAGGCGGGCGGCTACGCGGGCCTGCGCGCGGCGCTCAAACTGACCCCGCTGGAGGTGCAGGGGGTGGTAAAGGCCGCCAACCTGCGCGGGCGCGGCGGCGCGGGCTTCCCCACCGGGATGAAGTGGAGCGTCATCCCCATGGGCGAGGAAGCCCGGCGGCCGAAATACTTCGTGGTGAACGCCGACGAGATGGAGCCGGGCGTCATGAAGGACCGCTACCTGATGGAGGGCAACCCGCACCAGCTCATCGAGGGGCTCATCATCGGCGCCTACGCGGTGGAGGCGGAGCATGCTTTCATCTTCATCCGGCTGGCCTACCGCGAAGCAGCGGAACGGTTAAGCCGCGCCATCGCCGAGGCGCGGGAAGCGGGCTACCTGGGCGAGAACGTCCTGGGCAGCGGCTTCAGCCTGGACATTCAGATACACCGCAGCGCCGGGCGCTATATCTGCGGCGAGGAAACGGCGCTCCTGAATTCGCTGGAAGGCAAGCGCGCCACCCCGCGCAGCAAGCCGCCCTACCCGCAGACGGTGGGGCTGTGGGGTATGCCGACCATCGTCAACAACGTCGAAACGCTGTGCAACGTGCCACACATCCTGCGCAACGGGCCGGAGTGGTACATGGGGTTGAGCCGGTCATCGGACGGCGGCACTAAGGTCTACGGCGCCAGCGGGCGGGTGAAGCGGCCGGGCCTGTGGGAGCTGCCGATGGGCACGCCGCTGCGCGAGATTCTGGAACACGCCGGCGGGATGCAGGACGGATATCAACTGCGCGGGCTGCTGCCGGGCGGGGCGTCGACGGATTTCCTCACCCCCGACCATCTGGACCTGCCGATGGACTTCAGCTCGGTGATGCACGCGGGCAGCCGGCTGGGCACCGGCACCATCGTGGTGCTGGACGACCGTACCTGCCCCATCAGCATGCTCATTAGCCTGGAGCAGTTCTTCGCACGCGAGTCCTGCGGGTGGTGTACGCCGTGCCGTGAAGGCCTGCCGTGGGTGGTGCGCCTGCTGCGCGCGCTGGAGGACGGCGATGGCCGGCCGGAGGACATCGACCTGCTCGCCGAACATGCCAACCTGCTGGGACCGGGGCACACCTTCTGCGCGCTGGCGCCGGGCGCAATGGAGCCGCTGCAAAGCGCGTTAAAGTATTTCCGCGACGATTTCGAGCGGCATATCGTCGAAAAAGGCTGCCCCTGGCAGCGACAACAAGCAAAGGTATGAGGTTGAAGTTCTTAGTAGCGCCGCCGCGCAGCAAGGCGCGTCCGTAAGAATGAACCGAATGTAAAGCAATCACGCGGCTTGCTGCGCGGCGCCGCTACTAAGAACTTCAACGAACGGAACGGAGTGGAGACGAGATTGCCGACGATCATCATCGATGGCGAGTCGTATACGTTTGAGGACGAGGGCAGAAACCTGCTGGAGGTGTGCCTGTCGCTGGGCCTCAACCTGCCGTATTTCTGCTGGCACCCGGCGCTGCATGCGGTAGGAGCGTGCCGGCAGTGCGCGGTGAAGGCGTATAAGGACGCGACGGACACGCACGGGAAGCTCGTGATGGCCTGCATGACGCCGGCGACGGACGGTATGCGCATCGCCATCAACGACACTGACGCGGTGCATTTTCGCGCGCGGGTCATCGAGTGGCTGATGGTGAACCACCCGCACGACTGCCCGGTGTGCGACGAAGGCGGCGAGTGCCACTTGCAAGACATGACGGTGATGACCGGACATGTCAACCGCCGCTACCGCTTCGACAAGCGCACCTATCGCAACCAGGAATTGGGGCCATTCGTCCACCACGAGATGAACCGCTGCATCCAGTGCTACCGCTGCGTGCGCTTCTACCGCGACTACGCCGGCGGGCGCGACCTGGACGTCTTCGGCGCCCACGACCACGTCTATTTCGGCCGCTTCGAGGACGGCGTGCTGGAAAGCCCCTTCAGCGGCAACCTGGTCGAGGTGTGCCCCACCGGCGTCTTCACCGATAAAACCTTCAAAGCGCACTACACCCGCAAGTGGGATTTGGCCACCGCGCCGTCGGTGTGCGCGCTGTGCGGCCATGGGTGCAACATCATTCCCGCTGAGCGCTACGGCACGTTGCGACGGGTGCAGAACCGCTTCAATAGCGCGGTGAACGGCTACTTCATTTGCGACCGGGGACGCTTCGGGTATGAATTCGTTAATAGCGAATTCCGCGTGCGGATGCCGTTGCTGCGGGAGCAAGGCGAGCAGCGCGCGGCGACGGTCGAGGAGGCGCTGGCCACCGCCCGCGGGCTGCTGACCGGCACCGTCGTCGGCATCGGCTCACCGCGGGCGTCGGTAGAGGCGAATGTCGCGCTGCGGGCACTGGTGGGGGCGGAGCGCTTCTGCCACGGCCTGCCGGCGGCACAATTCAATGTGCTGACGGCGCTGGCCGACTTGCTGCGGCACACCCCGGCACAGCACCCCACCCTCGGCGAAATAGAAGCAGCGGATGCCGTGCTCATCCTCGGCGAAGACCTGGAGGGAACGGCGCCACGGCTGGCACTGGCCGTCCGCCAGGCGCTGCGGCCGCGGCCGGACCTGACGGCGATGGGCGTGCAGCCCTTTGACGACTACGCGCGGCGCGAGGCGGCGCAAGATGCGCGGAACCCACTCTTTGTGCTGGCTACCGCAGCGACGAACATGGACCGGGAGGCAGCCGGCGTCTATCGCGCCGTGCCGGATGACCTGGCGCGGCTGGCATATGCCGTCGCCCACGATCTCGACACCACGGCGCCGCAGGTGGCCGGGCTGCCGGACGATGCCCGTGCGCTGGCCCGCCGCATCGCCGACGCATTGAAGGCTGCGAAGCGGCCGCTGATCATCTGCGGCGCCAGCGCGAGCAGCAATGCGCTGGCGCAGGCGGCGGGAGCGCTCATCGGCGCGCTGGCGGCGGCGGGAGTCCCGCCCATGCTGCGGGTGGTGATGCCCTCTTCGAACAGCATGGTCCTGGCGCTGCTGGGCGGCATGAGTCTGGAAGACGTTAACGCCGAGACGCTGGTGGTGCTGGACAGCGACCGGCTGCCGGAAGCATTGCTGGTGGGGAGGCGCGTCATCGCGTTGGACAGCCTGCTCTCGACGAACGGCGCGCGCGCCGACGTGGTGCTGCCGGCGGCGACTTTCGTCGAGGAAACGGGGACCTTCGTAAGCAGCGAAAGCCGCATGCAACGCTATTACCAGGTCTTCGTGCCGAATGGCGATGTATGCGCGGACTGGCGATGGATCGGCGAGTTGCTGCCGGGGGGCAATCCGTGGGCAAACCTTGACGCGCTGCACGCGGCCATCGCGGCGGACGTGCCACTCTTCGCGCCGATTACCGAAATCGCCCCATCGGCGGAATACCGCGTCGACGGGCAGCGGGTGCCGCGGCAGACGCACCGCGCCAGCGGACGCACGGCCATCAACGCCAATACCTCGGTATTGGAACCGGCGCCGCCTGCAGATCCCGACACGCCGCTGACCTTCTCGATGGAAGGCTTTCAGGGGAGGCCGCCAGCGCCGCTGGCGCCGCGCTTCTGGGCGCCGGGGTGGAACTCGGTGCAGGCGGTGAATAAGTTCCAGCAGGAGGTTGGCGGACCGCTGTGCGGTGAGGCGCCCGGGCGGCTGATCATCGAGAGTGACGGTGCCGGGCTGCCGGCGGCGGCGATTCCGTCGGCCTTCACGCCAGAGGCGGGTGCCTGGCTGGTGCTGCCGGCCTACCACCTCTTCGGTTCCGAGCCGTTGAGCCTGCTGACGCCGGGCATCGCGCGGCTGGCGCCGGCGCCCTACCTGGCCATGCATCCCGATGACGCCACATGGGCCGGAATCGCGGATGGCGACGCCGTGACGTTCAACATCGGCGGCTACCGCCTGACGCTGCCCGTCGCGCTGCGCGACGACGTGCCGGTGGGCGCGGCGCTGCTGCCCGCGGGGGTCGTCGATCTGCCGGTGGCGCTACCGGCACGGGGGACCGTGGAAGGAGGACCGCATGCCTGAAGTCCTCCGCTACCTCATTATCATCCTCTGCGTGGTCCTAGCGCCGTTGACCATCGCCGCCGGGCTCACCTGGGGCGAGCGGCGGCTATTAGCGCTCTTCCAGGACCGCTACGGCCCGAATCGCGTAGGCCCTGCCGGGCTGCTGCAAGTGCTGGCGGACATGATCAAAATCCTCACCAAGGAGGACTGGATTCCGCCGTTCGCTGATCGGCCGGTCTTCGTAATGGCACCGGCGGTGATTATCGTCGCGACGTATCTCTCTTTCGCGGTGATCGCCTTCGCGCCGGGCGTAGCGGTGGCGGATCTGAACATCGGCCTGCTCTTCTTCCTGGCGATGTCGTCGCTGTCCGTCTACAGCGTGGCGCTGGCCGGATGGGCGTCCAACAACAAGTTTGCCCTGCTCGGCAGCATGCGCGCCATCGGGCAGATGCTCAGTTACGAAGTGTTCATGGGACTGTCGCTGATGGGCGTGGTGGTGCAGGCCGGCTCCTTCAGCCTGAGCGAGATCGTTGAGAAGCAGGCGGGCTTGTGGTACATCGTGCCGCAGTTCCTCGGCTTCCTGCTCTTTCTGGTGGCCGGGCTGGCGGAGACGCGGCGCATCCCCTTCGACCTGCCCGAAGCGGAGAGCGAGCTGACCGCCGGCTACCATATCGAGTATTCCGGCATGAAGTTCGCGATGTTTTTCCTGGGGGAGTATGTCGCCATCACCCTCTTCGCGGCGATGATCACCGTGCTGTTCCTGGGCGGGTGGTACGGCCCGGGCTCGGCGAACACATTCATCGCCATCGGCTGGTTTCTGGCGAAGACGCTGGCGCTGGTGGCGTTCTTCATCCTCATACGGGCATCGCTGCCGCGGCTGCGCTACGATCAGTTGATGGAATTCGGATGGAAGCTGATGCTGCCGCTGGCGCTGCTGAACCTGCTGGTGACCGGCGCCATCGTGCTGTGGAAGGGATAGCATGCTCAGCCTGTTGCGGACAATCTGGTCGGTCTTCACCCACGCATTTCACAAGCGCGTGACGGTGCAGTATCCGGAGCAGCAACCATACCTGGCGCCGCGCTGGCGGGGGCGCATCGTGCTCACGCGCTCGCCGGACGGCCAGGAGCGTTGCGTCGCCTGCTACCTGTGCTCGGCCGCTTGCCCGGTGGACTGCATCGCCTTGCAGCGGGCGGTGGACGAGAACGGCCGGCATTACCCGGCGTTCTTTCGCATCAACTTTTCGCGGTGCATCTTCTGTGGCTTCTGCGAGGAGGCGTGCCCCACCTACGCCATCCAGTTGACGCCGGATTTCGAGATGACGGAGTACCATCGCCCCGGGCTGGTGTATGAGAAGGAAGACCTGCTCATCAGCGGGCCGGGCAAGTACCATGACTATGACTTTTACAGCATGGCCGGCATCCAGGCCGGCGACAAGGACAAGGGCGAGGCGGAGCGCGAGCGCCCGCCAGTGGATACGCGGTCGTTGATGCCATGAATCTCATTTTTTACATTTCGGCGGCCGTCGCGGTGATCGCTACCATCCTGGTGATCACACGGCTGAACGCGGTGCATGCGCTGTTGAACCTGATCGTCTCGCTGCTGGCGGTGGCGTTCATCTTCTACGCGCTGGGGGCGCACTTCGTGGCGGCGCTGGAAGTGATCATCTATGCCGGCGCCATCATGGTGCTGTTCGTCTTCGTCATCATGATGCTGAACCTGGGCCCGCACACGGTGGCGGCGGAGCGTCGCTGGCTGGACCTGCGCAGTTGGGCGGGGCCGACGCTGCTGGTGCTGGTGCTCGTCGGCGAACTGGTCTACCTGATTTTGCACGCCAACGTCGGCATGGTAAGCCCCATGGGCGCCGCCGGCAACACGCCGCAAGCGGTGGGCCTGTCGCTCTTCAGCACCTATATGCTCGGTGTCGAGCTGGCGTCGCTGGTGCTGTTGGCCGGGCTGGTCGGCGCATATCATCTCGGCCGGCGGCATGTGCCGCTGGATGCGAAACCGGTGGAAGAAGAGGTGGCATAATGGCAACAATCCCCGTGGCACATGGTCTGATTCTTGCCGCCATCCTCTTCATCCTCGGATTAGTGGGAGTGCTGGTGCGGCGGAACATCATCTTCATCCTGCTCTGCCTGGAGATCATGCTCAACGCGGCGGGGCTAGCGTTCGTGGTGGCCGGGGCGCACTGGGGCCAGCCGGACGGCCAGGTGATGTTCCTCTTCATCCTCACGGTCACCGCCGCCGAAGTCTCGGTGGGGTTGGCGCTGGTGCTGCAGTTGCACCACCGTTATAAAACGCTGGACGCCGACGCGGTGAGCCGGTTGAAAGGGTGAGGGACGCCCCCGCATCCCCTGACCCCCTCTCTCCGGGGAGAGGGCGTATGAGTAATATGGAAAGGTCGCATGTATAGTCTGCTCTGGATGGTTCCGGCATGGCCGTTCGCGGGATTTCTGATCCTGGCGCTCGTTGGCCGCTTCCTGTCTCGGCGATGGGCGGCGGTGATCGGCTGCGGCTCCATCTGGCTCTCAGCGGTGACGGCGCTCGGACTGGCGTATGCGTTCCTCACCGCGCCGCCCGCCGGTTTCGCGGTGGAACAGACGCTGTG
Source organism: uncultured bacterium (assembly GCA_964590255.1). Lineage (GTDB taxonomy): Bacteria > Armatimonadota > Hebobacteria > CAIYQO01 > CAIYQO01 > JAKIYB01. The sequence continues at coordinate 643 of CAZPYA010000048.1, read as the reverse complement.
GACGTGGCTGTCTACCGGCGGGCTCACCGTGGGCATCACGCTGCGGCTGGACGCGCTGTCGCTGCTGATGACGGTGGTCATCACCTTCGTCGGCTTCCTCATTCACCTCTACTCGACGCAATACATGGCGGACGACGAGGGGTTCAGCAAGTTCTTCGCTTATATGAACCTCTTCGTCGGCTCCATGCTGATGCTGGTGCTGGCGAACAACCTGCTGCTGCTGTATCTGGGCTGGGAAGGCGTGGGGCTGTGCAGCTACCTGCTCATCGGCTTCTGGTACAAGGACCCCGCCAATGGCCGCGCGGCGATGAAGGCGTTCATCGTCACTCGCGTGGGCGACGTGGCGCTGGCCATCGCGCTGTTCCTGCTCTTCTGGCAGTTCGGCACGCTGGATATGCAGGCGATATTGGAAATGGCGCCCGGTATCTGGCCGGTCGGCTCGATGATGGCCGTCGCCGCCGCGCTGCTGCTGCTGGGCGGAGCGGTGGGCAAATCGGCGCAACTGCCGCTGCAAACGTGGCTGCCCGACGCCATGGCCGGCCCCACCCCGGTCTCCGCGCTCATCCACGCGGCCACGATGGTCACCGCCGGCATCTACCTCATCGCGCGCATGCACGCCGTCTTCGAACTGGCGCCGGGAGTG
>CAZPYA010000047.1:0-36599 GCA_964590255.1 uncultured bacterium | reverse complement strand
AGCAGGCCTTCGACATGCAGGCGCAGGCCATCGGCGAGGGGCGTGGACGGCACCGCCAGGCCCGATTCCGCCAGCGTGCGCAAATCATAAATGCGGTGGCAGAGGAAGGGCGCCAGATCGGGGCGCTCGCGCAGCGTGGCGTCAACGGGCACTTCCTCGACGCGCAGCGGCACACCCAGCTCATCGGCGATGATGCGATAGTAGTCGCGCGATTCGACGATGTCCGGCCCGGCGACGTTGAACACCTGCCGTTCGGCGCGTGGGCAGCCGGCGATGCTGAGGATCGTGCGCGCCAGGTCGTCGGCGAGGATGGGCTGTTGCAGGAAATAGCCGCCGCCGACCAGACGCAGCGCCTCGCCGGCGCGCAGGCGGTCGATCAATTGCGGGTCGCGCCCGTGCAGCGGCAGGCAGCCCAGCTCGGAGGTGGGGCCGTAGATGTGGCAGGGACGCACCACCGTCCAGGCCAGCTCGCTGGCGATGAGCTCTTCCTCGCACCGGCGCTTGTTGCGGCCGTAGTCTAGCGCCGTCTCCCAGGACGCCGCGTTCTCGGGCTGGGGGAAGCGGCGGCAGGCCGGGTCGTAGACGAAGTCGGTGGAGATGAAGACGAACTGCGCGGCGCGGCCGGCGAGGGCGCGGATGTCCTGGCGGATATCCGGCACATCGTAGGCGATGCAGTCCACCGCCAGGTCCCAGGCGACGTTCGCGCCGGCGATGGCCGCGGCGAAGGCGGCGTCGTCATGCCGGTCGGCGACCAGCGGGCGCACGCCGTCCGGCAATGGCCGCTGCCCGCGGGTGACCGCCCACACCGCGTGTCCCTGTGCCTGCGCCGCCCGCGCCAGCGCCCCGCTGACATGCCCACTACCGCCGATGAGAAGGATATTCATGATCATCAAGTTCCGTATCGAGCGTTCGGGTTCCTGCTAATGCTTGTATGCCGGGGCATTCCCCCGGTTGCCATGAATGGGGGATAAAGCCAGGGGGAGGAAAGGTGAAGGTGAGTGTGATGGTTGTTTCGGCCTGTGAAGCAAGAGGACAAGCGCCGGCTGGCATGGTACAATAGCAGGGAATTGGTCGTCACTTGCGATTGAGGAGCGTCTGTATGACTCTACCATCGAAAGACGTGCGGGACGGGGTGGTATTTCTGTTGGGGCTGATCCTGCTGGTATTGCTCATCGTGTCATTGACGAAATTTACGCAGGACGAGACGACGTATACCTTCGCGGTGCGCTTCCCACGGGCACAGGGGATTCAGAACGGGGCGGTGGTGCAGGTGGCCGGCGTGCGCGTGGGCCAGGTAGTGGGCATGGCGCTGGAGCGGGACACGAAGATGTCGCTGATCCAGGTGAAGGTGTCGCGCGGCGTGGTGTTGTCGGACGACGACCGTTACGCCATCGCCACCGGCGGACTGGTCGGCGAGAAGTTTCTGGACATCACCCCGAAGCAGCGTGACGGGCAGCCGGTGCCGGACGACCTCCAGGTGCAGGCGGGCGACATCGTGGACGGCGCCGCCACCACGGAGATTAACGACCTGGTAGCCGGCACCAGCATGCTGCTGGACAAGTTCAACACCACCGCCGACCGCATGAACGAGCTGCTGAACGACGAGGAGTCGCGGAAAACGTATAAGGTGCTGATGCGCAACCTCACCGAGACGACGGCGACTTCCGCGGCGCTGCTCGGCAACCTGAACAGCGTGCTGACGACGAACCGCGCCTCGCTGGCGGAGACGATCACCGACCTGCGCAACACCACCCATTCCTCGGCGGAGTTCGCGGCGGGCATGAACCAGTTGCTGCGGCAGAATGAGGCGGAACTGGCGAAGACGCTGACCGGCCTGCAGAAAACCTCCACCGCGTCGGCGGAGCTGATCGACGGTCTGAACCAGATGCTGCAGCGCAACGCGCGGACGGTGGACGCGGTGGTGGCGGACCTGGGGGCGGTGACGAAAGACATCCGCGCCATCAGCGCGTCGTTGTCTCCGCAGATCGCCACTAGTAAAATGGTGCAGCATATTGACACCGCGATGGCGAACACCGCGAAGATTACCGAGCGCCTGGAGAAGATGGCGACAGTGGTGGAGGCGCTGGTGAGCGACAAAGAGCTGGCCACCGGCCTGCGCGAGGCGGCGCAGCACATGCGCAAGGCCAGCGGCGACATGGCAACGATGATGGCCAAGGCCACCGTCGCGGTGGGCGATCTGCAGGCGATCAGCGCCAACATGAAGGACGTGACCGGCAGCTTGAAAACCGCCAGCGCCGACCTGCCGTATATCTCCCGCCCGTTCCGCGACGTGACGCCGGACATGACGAAGAACCTGCTGGAGATTACCCGCAACCTGCGGCAGACTACCACCGACGTGAGCGGCGTCACCGCCAGGCTCACCGACATCGGCAAGGCGGCCGCCAGCCTGCGGCTGGAGCCGGACGGCCGCTTCATGGTGCTGACGGACGGCCCGCAACGCGCGCGCGCCGACGCGAACCTGACCATCAGCGGGGCGACGCGGTCGCTGCGGGTGGGGGTGGCGAATATCGACAAAGGCAACCAGCTCAACCTGCAACTCGGTCAGCGCATCAGCCCGGAGCTGTCGCTGCGTTATGGGCTGGTACAGTCGCGGCTCGGCGGGGGGGGGGACTTGCGCCTGAAACCGAACGTGCGCCTGTCCGCGGAGTTGTTCGACCCGAAGTCGCCGCGCGCCAACCTGCAGGCCGATTACCGCCTGCCCGGGTTGGGCGATGCATTGTGGTTCTCCGCCGGGATCTACGATCTGCTGGACGCCCGCCGCGGCGTGGGCGCGGGGGTGACGTTCCGACCACCGGCGGGTGACGAGGTGAAGAAGTGACATGATTTATATTCAGGCTGCCATCATATTCATCATACTGAACGCGTTTTACTGGTTGTTGTATAAATTCCTCGCGTGGCGGGGGTCGTTCATCCAGCCGGTGGCGACGCGCGTGCGTTTCTGGGTATTTTTGCTGATTCCGCTGTGTACGGTGAATTGGATTGGCACGCGGTTGGCGCAGCATACGCAGGACACCGCGTCCAGCCAGCCGTGGATTGCCTGGCTGCCGAGTTATCTCATCACCGCGCTGCTCGTTATCATTATTGTCGAGACGCTGCTGGTGCTGCTGTTCGATTACCTGTATGCCTATCGCCGCGGCATTACCGTTCCGGGCATCATCCAGTCGCTGGTGAGCGGGCTGGTCTATTTTCTCGTCGTCACGCTGGTGATGCTGTCGCTCTTCAACGTGAAGATCGTGGCCGGCATCCTGGTGGGGGCGGTGATTCTCCTCTTCGGCATCGGCCACCTGATGCAGGACGCGCTGAGCAACCTTTTCGCCGGTTTCAGTCTGCAGGTGACGAAACTGTATAAGCCGGGCGACTGGCTGCGCATCGGCGCGCACGAAGGCGAGGTGACGGCGGCGGACTGGCGGGCGCTGACGCTGCGCACCGGCGACGGCGCGCACGTGGTGGTGCCGATGAGCCAGTTGGCGAAGGTGGACGTGGTGAACCTGACCGCCGAGCCCGGCGCGCAGGCGCACACGGTGGAGATGGTGGTGGCTCACGCCTTTCCCCCCGAGCAGGTGGAGCGGGTGATGATGGAGGCGCTGGCGGACATCCCCGAGATCGGCGCCGACCCCGCGCCGGAAACGCGGATTCAGGGGTTTGAGCCGCTGGGCATTCGCTATCGCCTCACCTTCCGGCTGGCGGAGTTCAGCCAGCGCGCGGCGGTGTTGGCGGCGGTACATCGGGCGATCTGGTACCATTTCCGCCGGGCGGAGATTCTCTTCGCGCATCCCACCACCGATAGCTGCCTGCACCGCGACCAGGAGCGCGCGACCGTCGGCTCGCGTGCCGCGCTGTTGCGCACGGTGGGTTTCCTGCGCAGCCTGAATACCGAGCAGGTGGAGCAGTTGGCGGGACGGTTGCGGCTGCACCTGTTCTCGCGCGGGGAAACGATCTGCCGGCAAGGCGCGGCGGGGCAGACTTTTTACATCATCAACCGCGGCGCGGTACGGGTGACCGCCGTCGACGAGGGCGGGCGAGAGATGTTCACCCAGGTGCTGGGCACGGGCACGTTCTTCGGCGAGTTCTCGCTGCTGACCGGCGAGCCGCGCACCGCCACGGTGTCTGCCGAAGAAGAAACCGAGCTGCTGGTGATGGACAAGGAAGACATGCGCGAGACGCTGGCCGCCAACCCGCAACTCGCTGAACATATCAGCGGCATACTCGCCGAGCGTCGCCACGAGCTGCAGCGGTCGCGCGAGCTGATGCCCGTCGCTGCTGGCCCGGCGCCCGAGCCGGAGACGGTGGAGTCGATCCAGCGCGAGCTCTTGCGGAAGATTGCGGATTTCTTCAGTTATTGAGAAACATGACTCATGTGCCGCCGTATGTGGAAAAGCGCACTCGGCTCCTACACTCGACCTCTCCCCCCGACCCCCTTCCCTACATGGGGAGGGGGAGTGAGTTGAATGACGTATACACGGTATGATTCTGCTCTGTTTTACCCCCTCCCCATGTAGGGGAGGGGGCCGGGGGGGGAGAGGTTGTGCGAGAGCATCGAGTTTGAATTTCTACAAACTTATGCACGTGTTCGCGATTCGACAGAGTGTTATTCGCTAGATTTTCCTATTGTGATTCATCAAAAAGGCATCCCCATGTCCGAGAAACACGTCTACATCGTCAGTTCCTACCACTGCGACCTTGTCTGGCGGCGGACGCCAGAGGCGCAGGCGGCGATTCGGCAGCGGCAATATGATTGCGCGCTGGACATGCTGGCGGCGCGGCCGGAATTTTGCTTTGAATTCGACCAGGCGGCGTTGGTGCGAGAGTATGTGGAGCGCAACCCGCACCGGCTGGCGGCGCTGCGGCGGTATATCGCCGAGGGGCGAGTGGACGTGACCGGCGGCGAAGAGGCGATTCCGGACACGAACCTGGTGACGGGCGAGGGGCTGGCGCGCAACATCTTTCTCGGGCGGCTGTGGTTTGCCGAGGAACTGGGGGCGGCGCCGGCGGTGGCGAACATGGAGGATGCCTTCGGGTTGAACGCGCAACTGCCGCAGACCTTCGTGGGGTTCGGCTACACCTCGTTCCGCGACGCGCGCACCCCCGGCCTGGAGCCGGCGCTGGCGCAGGCGGGCATTCTGTGGGAGGGGCTAGACGGCTCGCGCATCTTCTACGCCGCGCCGCACGGGGGCATCAGCGAGGTGACCCACGTCTGCAACCTGCCGGTAGTCTACACCTGCGAGGAACGGCGGGCGGACGCGTTCGCGGCGCTGCTGGCGGTGGATAGTCAGGTGGTCTACGGCACCTACAGCTCGGAGGAGCAGTTCGTGCATGACGGCGTGGTGGATATGGTGCTGGGATGGCCGCTGCCGGAGGGGACGACGGTGCGCTTTGCACAGGCGCGCGAGGTGTTGGCGTTACTGCAACGGCACAATCCGAACCCGGCGGTGGTGCGCGGGGAGTTCAACCCCAACTCGCCGGGCACGCACATCACCCGCATCGGGCTGAAGCAGGCGTACCGGCGGGCGGAGTGGGCGACCATCGTCGCGGAGGCGGCGGCGGCCTGCGCGGCGCTGGGCGGCGCGGCGTATCCGCTGGAGCGGTTGGCGGCGATGTGGCGGGCGCTGTCCGCGGTGCAGTTCCACGACGCGCTGTGCGGGTGTCACTGCGACGCGGTGAACGCGATGGTGATGGGGTATTGCCGGGACGTGTCCGCGGAAGCGGCGGCAATCGGCGCGGCGGCGTTGGGGACGGGCAACATGCCGGGCGTGACGGTGTTCAACCCGCTGCCGGTAGAGCGGCGGGAGCCGCTGGCGCTGGCGCTGCTGGCGGGGATGACGCTGGCCGGGGCGGACGGAGTACCCCTGCCCACCGAGCGGCACGGCGACGAGACGGTGGTGGTGGCCGACCTGGCGCCGCTGGGCACCACGGGCTGGTGGCTGGTCGAGGCGGACGTGCCGGCGCCGATGGTGCTGGATGGCGACCGCGCGGTAGGGCAGGCGCTGGAGATCGGCGCGTATCGCGTGACCCCGCGGCACGACGGGCTGCGGCTGGAGCAGGCGGCGTGGGGGAGGGTGCTGGTAGACGGTGCCTTCCCGCAGGTGCGCTTCCGGCTGGAGGACGGCACGCTGTGGCAGGAGCGTTTCCTGGGGCCCACCTTCACCGAGGAGGCGGGGAGCAGCCGGCTGGCACGCGTGGAGGCGGGGCCGGTGTGTATGCGGCTGATGTGGCAGGGAGAGATTATTGGCGACCCGACGGCTGACCCGCTGCCGCCGACGTGGGCGGCGGAACGCGACGGGAAGCCCATCGTGTATGCCGATATGCGCCATCTGTGCTGGGAAAAGGTGGTGACCTTCTACCACGACCTGCCACGCATCGATGTGACGGTGAAGATCGAGTGGGAAGGGAAGAACACGGAGATTCTCCTCGGCTTCCCGCTGGCGCTGGACCTGCACACGACGCAGGCGCTCTATGAGGTGCCGTTTGGCATGCTGGCGCGCAAGCCGTATTTCGAGATTCCATCGACCTCGCCGGAAGTAGAGGGGGCGCCGGTACACCTGGCGGCGCTGGGCGGCAAGGGCGCGTGGCCGGCGCTGGGGTGGGTGGCGTATCGCGATGCCGCCTGGGGCATGGTGCTGGCGAACGACGGCACGCCCAGCCACCGGCTAATGAGCGGGATGATCGAGGTAGGGGTATTGCGCAGTCCGACGTCCATCGGCTCGAATTTCACCGTGCCGGAATCCGCCTGGGAGAACGGCGCACACACCTTCCGCTTCGCGCTGCAGCCGTTCCAGGGTGAGCTGGCTGCCAGCGGAGCCTACGCGCTGGGGACGGCGTTCAACGCCCGACCGCTGACGGCGGTGGGGGCGGTGGAGCCGGGGGCGCACAGCCTGCTCGCACTGGACGCGCCGGGCGTGGCGTTCAGCGCCTTCAAGCACGCCGAACGCGGCGAGGGGTATATCCTGCGCACATTCGAGACGATGGGGCAGGCGGTAGCAGGGAGGATACGGACAGCGTTCCCGATCGCGCGGGCTGCGGAGTGTGACCTGATGGAGCAACCGGTGCGCGACGTGGAACTGGAGACGCTGAACTGGCGGGCATTTGAGATCAAAACGCTGCGAATATGGACGGGTGGATCGCACGAATGAGCGGGATTATCTTCAACCAGGATTGTGATGCGTTTTACTATTCGCGCGCGGGCGAGCGGGTAGACGCCGATGCCGCCGCGGCATTTATCGACCAGTATGCGGACACGCAGGTGCGGGAGTTGTTCCTGAATGTGAACGCCCAGCGCGCGTCCTTCCCCAGCGCCCTGTGGGACACCTACTGGTCTGGGTATCATCCGGAGATTCCGGATGACGGGCCCTGGTTCGACGGTCCCACGGACTGGTTCGCGTCCGTGCCGCCGGAGGCGCTGCGTGAAGTGCGTGGCGGCATCCACTGCGCCTGGCAGATGCACGAGGATGGCATCGATCTGTATGAAGTATGGCTGACCCGCTGTCGCGAACGTCGGCTATCACCCTGGCTGTCCGTCCGCACGAATGACGTGCACTATACCCTGGATCGCGAGCGGCCGTTCCATAGCACTTTCTGGCGGACGCATGCTGATCTCTGGCGCGTGCCATACCGGGCGACGTGGTGGGAAGACCGCGCGCTGGATTATCGTCACGCCGAGGTGCGCGACAACATGCTGGCCCTCATCCGCGAGTTGGCCGGGCGCTACGATTTCAATGGGCTGGAACTGGATTGGATGCGCTATCCCGCCATCTTCGCGCCGGGGCATGAGGAGGCCGGGCTGCCGATCCTCACCGATTTTATGGCGCAGGTTCGCGCCATGCTGGACGACGCGGCGGCGCGGCTCGGGCATCCGGTGCGGCTGGCGGCGCGTATTCCTTCGCGCCCGCACAGCGCGTATGCGCTCGGGATGGATGCCGTCACCTGGGCGCGTCGGAACCTGGTGGACTGGCTCATCATTTCGCCGGCATGGGGCACCTGCGAATCGGAGATGCCGATTGAAATCTGGCGACAGTTGCTTGACGGCACCGACACCTGTATTGGCGCCGCGCTGGAGTATCACCTGACGCCATATCCGGGGTATCCCGGATATCCGGTCAACTCGCTGGAGACGGTGCGCGGGCTGGCGGCCTCGTATCTGGAGCGCGGCGTGGACCGCGTCTACCTCTTCAATTACTTCGACAGCCTGCGGCATGCCCAGGCGCGCGGCACGTCCCTGCCGAATGACCCGGAGTCGGCCGCGGAGGCGCGCCTGTTTTGCGACGAATACGACCTGCTGCTGCGCGAGATCGGCAGCCTCGAAACGCTACGAGGCAAGCCGCGGCGGCATGTGCTGACCTTCGTAACCTCCGCCGGCCCCGGTGACCCGGCCATCGCGCCGCTGCCCGCGACGGGAGGCGTCGGCGGTTGGCACGACTTTCGCCTGCACATCGGGCCGGTGCCGGACGGCGAAGCGCTGCTGGTGCTTGGCGTTCTGGAGGGTGACGGCCATGCCGCGGCACGCCTCACGGCGCGCATCAACGGCGTGTCCGCCACCCAGGCAGGGATGGTGGCGCTGGCGCATCCACGCCCCTGCTTCCCGACCTATGCCTACCGGATTCCCGCGGGCGCGCTGCATCGCGGGATGAATTGCATCGAGGTGTGTTCACCGGATGATCTCACGCTGGGATGGGTCGAGGTGGCGCTTGCGCGGTGAACGCAAGCAGCGAATATCTGAACGAGAACAGGAGCTACTGATGTCATCACGCACGTATACGTTATCCTGGGACACCGGCGACGGCGAGGTTGTGCCGGTATTTGTGCGGGAGTTCGTCGGGGAGGCGGGCGGGCCGGTGCTGGCGCTGATCGGCGGGGAGCACGGCATCGAACTGACCGGGCCGGCGGCAATCGACCTGTTTTGCCGGGAGTTGGAGGAGATGGCGTTTCGCGGGACGGTGGTGGCGGTGCCGTGCATCGCGCCGGTGAATATCGCCTACCGCCACCACACGAAGGGGCAGCCACGCGGGAAGCCGTATTCGCGGGACATGGCATATAACTCCTACGCCCGCTGGCCGGGCAACCCCGCTGGCGACCCCGCGGACCGGCTGTGCGCGCTGGTGTGGGAGGCGGTGATCGCCCGCGCCGACGTGGTGCTGAATTTCCACGCCTGGAACCACATCACGTCGTCGGCGGTGGGCATATTGCCGGGACATCCGCGTTGCGAGACGGTGGCGCGCCACCTGGGTCTGCCGTTCGTGACAGTGGGCGGATTGACGCCGGGGGGATTGGCGGACGCCGCGTTGGCGCACGGGAAAGTGTCGATGCTCATCGAGTTGTCGTCGCAGTGGTGGATCAATCCCCAACTGCTGCAGCCGGTGTGCCATGGATTGCGCAACGTGATGGCGGGATTGGGCATGCTCGACGCGCCCATTGTGCCGCCGACGCGGCAGTACCTGGTGGACGGGCACGACGCGCTGGTGCGGGCGCCGCGGGCCGGGCTGTTCATCCCACTGCGCCGGAACGAGGAACTGGTGGCGGCGGGCGACGTCCTCGGCTACCTGCTGGATATCCACACCGGCGAGCGGACGGAGATCACCGCGCCGGTGGCCGGCGCGCTGTGGTCCATCGCCCGGCAGGGGGCCATCGCCGACGTGACGCTGGAGGGGATGCACGCATATGCGGACGAAGGGGATTTGCTCGCGTTGATTAAAGGGGTGGCGGGCTAACGGGATTGTTTCGACGCCAAGGAGGTCCGTATAGCATCATTCACATGGAAACCAGCGATGAACCGGAAGATGGTGATAGGCATCCTGTTAGTTGGTGCGGTGTTCTATCTGTTCTGGTCACAGGTGTTCATTCATGACTGGTATCTCTGGCAATTTTCGCGCAGTTACCGGCGCATCGCGCATCCGCCAATGACACAACGTCTCAAGTACCATACCGAGTTGGGCTTGCTGATCGCGAATGGCAATCACATCGACCTGTTCGCCGGTGAACTGCGGAGTTACAGCGGATCGCCGAAAGATATTCAGGCATGGTATGCCGCGCAAAGCGTGCCCAGCCAACTGGCTAAGGGTGAGCGCGTGCCGGTAGCAGTATACATACTCAAAGATGGCAAGATTCCTAGCGAGATCGATGAGATGTATTACCCCGACTGCCTTTCAACTTTGACTGAAGCGGCACTGGCGCAACCGCATGGGACGCATCTGTATGTTGTGTATGTGCTGGATGCCACAGGATATGATCCTGGATTCGATATTCGGGGCATGTAGGGTGGCTGATCGTACTGGTCAATCGGCCTACGCAGGTGACCTGGCATGGTGATGCTGGTGACAGCGATGGTCGCGCGGACCCCCTCCCCCGGCCCCTCCTTGTTCCGGAGAGGGGAGCTATTGTTAGAGGACGCAACTGGTATCAGGTGAAAGGATCTATTATGACATCGGTATGGCGCAGTGGTGTTTGGGTTGTGCAGGCGGCATGGTGCCTGCTGGTACTGGCGGGTGTCGCGGTCGGCGTTTCCGCCGCGGAACCGAAGACGATTACCCTCACGGATTGGACCGGGCGCGGTTTCGCGCCGGATCTCGTGCAATACACCATCGGGGCCCCGGCTGACGGCGGCAAGCTGTTGCGCGTATTTGACGCGGCCGGCGCGTCGCTGCCGGTGCAGGTGATGCCTGTCGCGAAGGGACTTGCGATGATGAGCTTCGTCGCGGCTATCCCGCCCGGCGGCGCCGCCACGTATACGCTGCGCGATGACGGGCAAGGGGCGGTCGCGCAGCCGGCGGTCTCCGCGGTGAAGGACGGCGACGCGCTGGTGCTGGCCAACCAGGTGCTGGCGATCAGGGTTCCGGCGCCCATCCAGCGCACGTTTGACGTGCCGGTGGCGGCCGATACGCTGCCCGCGCCGATTCTGGCCTTCCGCGGCCCGGATGGCGGCTGGCGCGGCGAGGGGACGCTGTTGCTGAAGCGTCCGGTGAAGACATTCACCGTGACACAGACCGCGCATGGCCCCGTCTACACGGAAGTGCGTTACCGGCTGGACTATGCCGGAGGCGGCTATTATGAAGCCATCGTGCGCGTCACTGATCGCGCGCCATTCGCGCAAGTGCGCGAGGCGTATGATCTCGGCGTCAACGCCGCCGCCGACTGCTGGCAGTTGAACCTGTCGAAGGGGTGGCAGCCGGATGCGGCGGAAATGATGTCCGTTGCCGGCCAGGGCAACTCGTCGGTGCAATACCCGAGCCTGGCCACCGAGGAGAAAGCGGCCACCTCCGGCGCGAACGTGGGCGCCAGTGTGGCGAATGGAAGCGCAGGCGCGGTGCGCTCGATTCACCATGACTCCTGTTGGGGCAGCCGCTTCGTGTCGTATTACGGCATTCACGCGGACGCCGCGCGCACAGCGTCGTCGGGTACCTATCCGCTGGCTCTGGTGGCACCGCTGCACAAAGGCGACTGGCGGCGGTCGCCCAGCCTGCCGGTCTACGTGCAGCAAGGCGTGGTGCGCGTGCAATTCCCCATGGCGACCTGGCCGGCGTCATGGTTGAACGAGCCGCGCTCCGATTTCTCCCCCTTCTCCTGTCACGAGCACGATCCGGCGCACCCGGTGACGTATGGCCAGCGCGTCTGGGCGCTGGTGCTGGCTCCCCCGGCGTTGCCGGTGACCGGGTACGCCAATCGCACCACCACCAATGCCGTGGGCTACGGCGTGCGCACGCTCTACGGCGTAGTCGGGCTTGACCGCTACAAAAACTTCATGCTGGAATGGCCGGATACCCGCGTCACCTATCCCCGCGTCTTCACCACCCCGGAGTGGCTGGCCAGGCCGGCGCAGGGGGAACTGCCGGTCATCAAGGGTTCGACCGGGCGCGACCTGCAGGCCACCATCAATTACATCGCCACCTCCATTTCCATCCACCATCATCAAACGCTGGGTGATTTCGGCACTCCGGTGGGTAATGCCGAAGCGGCGCTGGCGAATCCGAATCTGCCGGACGAGCAGCGCCGGCAGCTTCGCGGCCGCCTGGCGCTGCTCTGCTACCTGCTCACCGATCCTGATGTCACCAGCGCCGGCAACGGTTCGCACCACGGCAATCCGAATATGGGCGTCTCGCGCCTGTCCGATCGCAGCAACCTCATCGCGCTGATTCCCGACCATCCGCTGCACGCCGTCTGGAGTCAGTATGTCGGAGAATTTCTCGCCTTCAAAATGGGCAGCTTCATGGCGCCGGCCGGCGGATGGTTCGAATACGGCGCCAGCTACCACATGCACGGGTATGGCAAAATCGAGCGCGGCATCATGGGTGTTTTAAGCAGTAAACCGTCGCAAACCAGTCAGATTCAGGCATATCACCGCGCCGATTACGATTATTTCCTCAATCTGCTCTCGCCGGTCGATACGCGCTACGGCTCGCGCATTATCCCCGGCAGCGCCAACTCGCCGGTGGGGCAGTCGCCGCATTACCTGCAGGGGATGGGCACGGTGGCTGACAGCGACCCGGAGTTCGCGGCCCATCTGCGCTGGGCGTGGGAGGCGAATGGCCGCATGATCGGCACGGGCGCCGATGCCATCACCATTCCAGCGATGATTCGGCCGTCGATTGCGCCGAAAGAGCCGAGACTCACCAGCCGCATCTTTCCCGGGTATGGCGTCATCTTCCGCGTCCACCAGGGGCCGGACGAAACCTGCCTGTACCTGCGCAGCGGTTACCTGTGGAGCCATTGGAACATGGACCAGGGGAACATCATGCTCTATGCCAAAGGCGCGGTGCTGATCCCCTGCCAGCCATACGGGTATGGCGGTCCGAAAGATAATGCGTTCCATGACAAAAATTATCTGCGCTTCGGCAGTCCGACGAATGACATGCAGCACGCCTGGCCCGACAGCAACGTCATCGATGCCCATTTCGGTTCCAGCGTGGATTATGCCTGGGCCTCGTGCGGCTATCCCGACTGGTTCATCAATCCCGGTTATCGCCCGGGTTTCGGCAGCCCGCGCGAACTCGTGGCCGGGCTGAACCAGCAGGAAGGCGCCTTCACCTGGGACCGCCAGGTGCTCTTCCTGAAAGGCGCCACCCCGAAGAGCCCAAGTTACTTTGTGTTCCGGGACAGCATGCATGGCGGCGGCAAGCTCGCGAGCTGGTTCAACCTCAGCCTGCTGGGACGCAAGGCGAACGTGGCCATCGACGGCGCGCATGTCGCGCTGGACACGGAATGGCCGACCAAACTGGACCTGCTCTTCACCGACCGCGCCAAACCCCCCATCGAGCTGGCCGAGGATGAATTGCCGCTGCAGCAGGGCTCCTACAACAAGCCAACCGGCACGTCGCGCGACTGGATCGGCGGTAAAGAGCAGCACGTCACGCTGCGGTTGCAGAGCGCGCCGGGGCAGGAAGTGGCCTGGGTGCTGTATCCGCGGGGCGATGGCGACACCGCGCCGACCGCGACCCAACTGGCGCCCGGCGTGACGAAAATCGTCACCTCCGCGGGCATCGATTATGTGTTCCTGTCGACGACGCCGCTCGCGTATGCCGGCGCGGGCGTCGAATTCGCCGGCCTCGCCGGGGCGGTGCGCGTCGGCAAGGACGGCGCCGCCACGCTGGTGCTCGCAGCCGGGCCGGGCAAGGTGGGGTATAAAGGCCGTGTCATCAGCAGCGCCGCGCCGTTCGAGCGCGTCGTCACCACCCGGACGAAATCGGCGACGTTGCCCGCGCCCGGCTGGACGGTGAAGATGCCCACGATCCCGGCAGGCGCCCAGCCCGTTGCGGACGGCGTGACGAAAGTGACGGCCGGCGGCGTCACCCGCTACGTCGTCAATGCGCCGTCGGCGCTGACCGCGGCGGATGGCGCGGTGACGCTGCACGCCCGCCAGGCCATGGTGGAGATTGGCGCCGGCACCGTCCGATTCCTGGTGCCCGAACGCGCATATGTGCAGTTATCAAGCGGGAATGTCGGCGTGCGCGGCGTGGGCCCCTTCGATCTGACCTTCACAGCCGACGACATCACCGGTACCGTTGACGGCGATATCCGCACCCTGGTCACGACATGGCCGGAGCGGATCACGCGTCCGATGTATCGCATGGATGGCGTGCGCTGGTATGCCGGCTTCGCGGATGAGCATTCCATCTACACAGGCGCCACGGCGCCGCAGTTCGGTCTCGCGATGGGCGTCGCCGCCGGCCCGCATACGGTGAAGATCAGCGAGTGGGAATGGCCGGCCATGCCGACGGCGCCAGCAACGGTGCATCTGCCATAAGCACGGCAACGCGATTGGGGAGATCCATTGCGCCGTGCGGGCGTGAAACGCAGAGGTAGTGAGATGACGATGCCTATCGCGCCGATGGCGCTCTGGGATATGGCGGCGCTGGGAGCGACGCCGCGGGTGTGGGCGGATGTGCCGACCGAGGTGGATGGCGTGCGGAGCCTCTTTTACGAGGGCGTGCCGTGGCGCGGGCGGCCGACGCGGGTGTTCGCCTACTACGGCGTGCCGGAGGGCGGCGACCGCGTGCCCGGCATGGTGCTGGTGCATGGCGGGGGCGGATCGGCGTTCATCCCGTGGGTGGAGATGTGGATGCGGCGCGGATATGCGGCCATCGCCATGGATACCTGCGGCGCGGTGAGCGGCGGCGGACACAATAACCACACGCGCCACGCCGACGGCGGGCCGGGCGGTTGGGGCGGCTTTGACCAGATCGACGAGCCGGTGACGGACCAGTGGCCGTACCACGCGGTGGCGGCGGTGGCGCGGGGGCACTCGCTGCTGCGCGGGCTGCCGCGGGTGGATGCGGAGCGCATCGGCATCACCGGCGTGTCGTGGGGCGGCTACCTGACGTGCATCGCGGCGGGGGTGGACCCGCGGTTCCGCTTTGCCGCGCCGGTGTATGGCTGCGGCTTCCTGGGGGTGAATTCCTGCTGGTTATCGATATTCGAGCAGATGGGCGCGGAGCGGGCGGAACGCTGGCTGGCGCAGTGGGACCCATCGGCCTATCTGCCGGCGGCACATGTACCGATGCTGTGGGTGAGCGGCACGAATGATTTCGCCTACCCGATGGACTCGTGGCAGCAGTCCTACCGAATGCCGGCGTCACCACGCACGCTGTGCCTGCGGGTGCGCATGCCCCACGGCCACCACGGGCCGGGCGAAAACCCGCCGGAGATCGCGCGGATAGCCGAGGCGCTGTTCCGTAGCGGGGCGCCGTTGGCGCGCTTCACTGAGGTTGCATATGCGGAGCGCCGGATCAACGCCGCTTTCGAGGTACCGGTAGCCATCATCGCTGCCGAACTGAACTATACGATGGACGGCGGCGTCTGGCAGGAGCGCCACTGGGAGACGGAGCCGGCGGAACTAGCGGACAACCGCGTCACCGCCCGCGTGCCCGATGGGGCGACATGCGCGTACCTGAACCTGGTGGATGCGGAGGGGTGCGTGGTGAGTGGTGAGCATGTCTGTCCGTGAGGCGGAAGGTTCCGCCGCGCCGGCGACGAATACTGGGTAATAACCCGATTCTTCACCGGAGTGTGCCATGTCCCGATCGATTTTCTGCCTGTTGCTGTTGTTCGTCGCCATTGCTGTGGGCTGCGCCATCGATGCGCAGACCGGCTGGTGGCCGCCGTTTGTGCCGGATGTGCCGGTGCCGGGCGCGCCGGCGCTCGCGCCCGCGGGCGCCGAAGTGCTGGTGATCGACGGCGCGGAGTGCGCGGGGATCAGCGGCTTCCGCGCCGACTGGGACCGGCCGATTCCGCTGGCCGCCGACGGCGCGACGATCGTGCGCAAGGACGAGACCGCCAATTTTGGCGGCGGACTGGTGGCAGACTGGCGCAACCCGGCCAAGCCGGGCGCTATTGCCTGTGACGCGATACATCGCTCGCTGCTGGTGCGCTTCCCCGGCGCGGCCGAGCGCGTGGCCGCGGCGCTGGGCCAGGGTAAAACCATCGTGCGCGCGGAGTTAGTACTGCCATACACCGGCACTGAAGTCTTTCCCATCGCCGATTACGCCAACCCGGCGGGTATGAGCTTCCTCGGTCGGCAGTGGGCGACGAAAGCGCCGCGCTGGCACGCGGTGGCGTGGGCGCTCAGCAAGCCGTGGATCGCCGACCGCGAACTCGGCCCCACGTATAACGCCTATATTAACGGCGCCGGCTATTGGGCCGGCTTTGGCGCGCGCACAGCCGGGACAGACCGCGTGGCGACCGCCTTCGGCCCGGCGCTGCTGGACACCGACCATCCAGAAGGGCGAATGGATATTACCGCCAGCCTGGGTGACACGGCCTTTGGCGCTACCCCCGGCGCGCGGCTGCGGCGGCTGGCCGACTGCGGCTTCCTGGTGCGCAAATGGGAAGTCTACGACGCCGATTTCTGGGGCGGCGGCTACGAGTGGGGCACCGCCACCGGCCCGCGGGCGCTGCTGCTGGGCGCGCCGAAGCTGGTACTGTACCTGCAGCCGGACCGCGGGGCGAAGACACCTAAGCTGCCGCCGGCGGCCGACGTGCGCGCGCTGGCGCAGTCGCTGGCCGGGGGCAAAGGCGGCCGACCGACCGCGGTCTTCCCGTCCAACGCCGAGATCGAGCAATGGGTGGCGCAATATAGCCACCGGCAGCCCGCGTGGCTGGACGCCGCCGCCTGGGGGCGTACGCAGCAACTGTGGACGCTGGAGCGCGGGGGAGGACACGGTTTCCCGAGCAGCGCCGCGGCCTACGGCAAGTGGTTCGATGAATTGCTGGCGAACGCGCCGCGCCGCTGGGGCGGCTTTGACGCCGCCGAGTTGGGCGCCATCCCCGTGCGTTACCGCACGGCGCTGCCGGCGCCGGTTGTCGAGCACCTGCGCCTATACTGGTGGGCGTGGCTGCAGCCGGACCGCGACCTGCAGGGCTTCGACTACGCCGGCCAGCGCTATACCTTCGCCCAGGGGTACATCGGCAAGCAGGCCGCGGACGAATATTACGCGAAGACGCGCGACTGGCGCGGGAACTTCTCCGTTTACCGTACCTACTGCCGCGCCATGGGCACGATGAATTTCAACCACTGGGCCAGCGCCGGCACGCTGCTGGGCGGGGCGCTGCTGGAGAGCCCGCGCGTGGTGGCTGAGGGCCGGGCGGGGCTGGCGCAGTGGCCGCTGAAGACGTGGTGTTGGTTCGACGGCTCGACGCAGGAGTCGGTGGACCATTATTACCTGTGCCATTCGCTGGCCTCGCAGAAAGTCTTCGCCGACTACGGCCCGACGGTGGAGGATCGGCTGATGGGACAGGCGATCCTGGCGAAATCGACCGGCGAGATCGTCAGTTGCTTCCACCCGCGCCTGAAGCGCTTCACTTCCAGCTCCGGCCGCACGGGGGTGGCCTATACGTTGGCCCTCCAGGACGGGCTCAACCACGTGCTGCACACGCTGATGCCCGGCGGGGCGCTTACCGACATCGGCCGCGCCACCGTGGGCGATGGCGTGCCGGCTATCGGTCACGACTTCCCGCCCGGGTTGGTGGGCACGCTGACGCTGGACGGCCCGTGGGCGCCGGCGTGGTACGGCCCGGCCTTCGCTGACAAGCCGATTCCCTACCAGATGACGGCCTCCTACAAGCAGTGGGGCGGCTTCGCGCAGACGCCGCTGTGGAAGCGCAGTTTCCAGGGCCTGCATTACGGAGTGGCGAGTCTCGATATCGCCGGCGGCGAGACGGTGCCGTTCCTGGTGAATTGGCGTCGCGAGGACGCGCCGGTGGAGCGCGCCGACCAGCTTGGCGTGCTCATCGGCCGCATGGGCATTAACCGCACCGAGCTGCTCGATTCCATCTGGCACGGCACGAAGCAGCGGAACCCCAACGGCATGGTGGGCATGCAAGGTGGGCCTACCTGCAGCATACATCATAAAAACCGGCTGATTGTGCTCACCTCGCCGGGCAAGGGCCTGCCATATCCCGACCGCGCCATGCCGGAGGTGGTGACGAGCATTCAGACCACGCTGGGCCTGCTGTCGGTGAAGGCGCCGGCGCTGGAACTCCTCGTCGATGGTAAGCCGGCGACTTTACCGCTGTCCCTGAAGGCGGGACAGCGCATCGTCATCCGCGACGGCGTGGCGCTGCTGGGCATCATCCCGCTGCCAGGCACCGACCTGGGCCGCGACACCGAGGTGGAAATCGTCGCCGACGGCCAGTCCACCGAGATGCAAGGCGGTGGGAAGCTGGCGGAGACGCTGCGCATCAACGCCTATAACTACAAAGGCGCGCCGCTGCCGAAGGAGCAGTGGAGCAGCGATCGGGTGGACGACGCCTGGGGCGGATACTGCATCCTGGCCGGCGACGTCAGCGATTACAAGAGTGCCGCCGTCTTCGACGCCGCGCTGGCGAAGGGACGGATCGATGGCGCGTGGGACGCGGCGAAGCGGCAGGTGAGCGTGAGCTGGGCGCTGGACGGCGAGACACTGGCCTGCGACTTCGTGCCGTCCGCGCGAGCAGCGCAGCCGACGACGAACTTATTCCCCCGCCGCACGGTGAATGGGCAGTGGCTGTATCCGGCGACGGGTGTCGAGCGCGAGTGTACCCTGTCGGCGATGGGCAGCAGCGGGCGCTTCGAGAAAAATGGCGCGGTGTTCCAGGGAGAAGCCGGGCGCATGGGCTCGCTGCTGACCGACCCCGCGCATGGCATCGTGGAGGCGTGGAACCCCTTCCCTGACCCGACGGCCCTCGCGCTGACGCTGCCCGGCGGGGCGCGCATCACGCCGTTGGGCAAGGTGGGCATCACCCGCATCACCGCCTTCTCCCGCGAGAACCGGGTGGAAATCGACGGCGCGGTGCCGGGGCCGGAACGTGCCACGGTGGCGGCGCTGCGCGGGTTCCCTGCGGGCGTGCTCGTGAAACTGAACGGCCAACCGGCGAAAACCACGGTCATCCAACAGGACGGCAAGCCGGTGGTTTTCGTCTCGCTGGACGGGAACCCGCTGCCGTCCGCGGAGAAGCTGCTGGAGATGCTGCAGGCGAATGGCGCGGTCAAATAAGCGACAGGTGTATTTCCCTGGAGGCAACTGATGCAGACGACATTTCGGCACATGGCAATCTGGTTTAACGGTCTACCCGCGGAGCAGACGCCGTGGCAGATTGTTGAACGGTTGATGGCGGCGCGGATCGATAATCCCTTCATCGCCGCTGATCACGAAGGCCAACCAGCGAAGATTCAGGAGATGATCGAGGCGGCGCATCGCGGCGGATTGACCATCCACGGCGATTTCGACGAGTTGCGCGTCCGCGCGCACTCACCCGCCGACCTGGCACAAGTGCTGCGCGACGGCACGGTGAAACCGGTGCTGTGCCCGGCGAATCCGGCGGTCGTCGCGCATGTGCTCGACCGGTTCGCGCAGGTGCTGACAACCTTCGATTACGACGGCATCACCCTGGACGACGGCTATTATTTCTCGCGAGCCGGCGTGCGCAACCCGGACGCGCCGGCGGGAAGCCAGTTCCAGTTCACGCCAAGTTGTTATTGCACGTATTGCCGTGCCCACGCCCCGATCGAGACGCCGGAATGGGACGCGTGGAAGCGGGAACAGGTGACGGCGTTGATCGGCAAGCAGGCGGAGCTGGCGCGCCGGCTGAAGCCCGGTATTCGCTTCTCGGCGGCGGCGCACATGCCGTATCAGCGGGCCTTTTACGCGGCGCACCAACAGGAGATTCCGTATTACGAAGGCTGGGGGATCAGCGAAAGCTACCGCGGATACCTGGCTGATTGGCCCGAGTGGGTGCGCCGGGGGCATCTCGATTTCGCGCTGCCGATGATCTATTACCACAACCAGTCGCTGGTGCGCTGGCAGACGGACGAATGCCGCCACCTGCTGCCAAACGCGGCGGAGACGGTGTGGGTGGGCCTGGGCCTGGGTGAGGTGACCGCGGAGTATTTCCAGGGATTGAGCGATGATCCCACCGAGAATACCTATGATTCGGCGATGAAGAATGACGCCACGGCGCTGGAGGCCCAGTTGCGGGAACAACTTGACATGGGGCAGGAGAACGTGGCGTTCTTCTGCTACTCGGAACTGTATGACGAGCACCTGCCGGTACTGGCCCGCTACCGCGAAGGGAGCTGAGATGCACGGGGGCATGTTCTACATGGGCGCGCGCGACGCCTGGGACGCCGACCTGGCCTGGCTGGCTGCTCGTGGGTGGAATGCGGTGATCGGCGTAGGCGAACCGGAATTGCCGGAGATAGCCCGGGCGCACGGCATGGCGGCGTGGACATGTCTCGGCGCATTCGCTCCGCCGGAGGACGACCCGGCACTGTTATGCCTCGACGTAAATGGCCAACGGCAGCGCTGGTTCGGTTCGGGGTGCCCGAATCATCCGGCAGTGCGCGCGTCGTCACTGGAACGGCACCGCATCGCGGCGGCACAGCCGCAAGTTGCGGGGATCTTCCTGGACGGCATCCGCTTTGCCTCGCCGGCGTCCGGATTGGATGCTTTCTGCACCTGTTTCTGCGAACACTGCGAGCGGACGGCGGCCGGACTGGGCCTGGATTTCGCGCGGATGCGGCGCGAGGTGACGGCGCTGCATCAGCGGTTGGCCTCAGGAGAACCCCTCGGACCGTCGGGTATCATTCACAGTTCTGCCGGGGTGCGCGACTGGCTGTGGTTTCGCCAACGGGTGATCACGGATTTCGTAGAGGAACTGGCGCGGGTGATTCGCCGTGACGGCACGCAACTGGGCGCCTACCTCTTCTCCCCATGCCTGGCTCCGCTGGTCGGGCAGGATTACGCTGCGCTGGCCCCATATCTGGACGTGGTCGCGCCCATGCTCTACCGCAATGTCAATGAACCGGCATGCATTGCGCCGATTAACACCGAATTGCACATATTGGCGACCTGGGCGACGCAGGCAGCGGATTGTCGCTGGGTGCTGGAGTTTGCTGGACTGCCGGGTGAGGCATGTTCCCAACTCGATGATCTGCTGACGCGGGGTGTATCGCCGGAAGCGGTGGGCCTGGAAACCGCGCGAGCACGGGCATGCATCGGCGCGGATGTCACGCTGGCGCCGATCCTCTGGTGGGACGATCCCCTCGCTGACCGCACGATGGCGTGCGCGCGCGAGGCCGGCGTCGACGGCGTGCAGGTGTTCCGGTTCATCGATGGTATCCGGGAGCGCTGGGACGGCGTAACCCCCTGACACGCTTTATTTCGCGTCCGTGCGGAACGGCTCCGCGGGCAGGCTGGCGGCGTTATACAGGTTGACGACGGGATTGTCTGCCCAGCCGTAGCGGACCATCGCCGGCTTAGGCACCTTCGGCGAGGAGACGACCACCGTTTCGCTGTCCAGGTAGGTTTGCGCCCAGACGAAGACGCCGTCGGCGCCGGCGATGGCGAAGCCACTGGGGCCGCTGCCCAGCGAGCGCAGGCCGGCCGCATGGTCGAAGGTGACGCGGATGGCGTTGCCCTCGACGGTCATCCCCTTGTAGCGCGGTCCCTGATAGTCCACCGGCTTGCCGTAGGTTTTGGCCAGCGCCGTTAGTGCCAGACGATGGCCCACGTCGCGCTTATTGGGCGGGTGGATGTTGAAAATTTCCCCGCGGTCGATAGCCACCGCCATGCCGCAGTTCGGCACGGTCTCCGCCACGCGGGCGTGAATCTCGCGGATGGCCGCCCAGGAGGAGTTGCCCGGTTCCGCGGCTTGCCCGCCATACCCGGCCAACTGCACGATGTAGAAGGGGAAATCGCCCACGCCGAAGAGCGCGCGCCAGTCGGCGATCAACTGTGTCAGCTTCATGTGATACGTGCCCACGCGCCCCACGTCGCCCTCACCCTGGTACCAGATGGCGCCCTTGATGGCAAAGGGCGCGAGCGGAGCGATCATCCCCTGGAAGCAACCGGTGGGGGTGAAGCGGCGGTCGGTCTGGCGGCCTTTTAACTCTGCCATGGGCGTGCCGGGGCAGTATTGCCAGGGGCCGGCCAGCGCGATGGCGTCCGCCGGCTCGGCGTTCGCCGCCAGCAGGGAGAGCTGTTCCGGCCGACCGGTCAGGCCGTGTGTGCCCAACACGCGCAGCACCAGCGTCAGCTTGCCGGCCTTGACGAGGGCAGCGGGCACGGTGTAGACGCGCGGGATATTGTTGAGATCGTATGCGCCGATGAAGGCGCCGTTGACCCACAGCGTATCCTGGATGTCGATGGCGCCGAGGGTGACGCGCAGCTCCTGGCCGGCCCAGGCGGCGGGAATCTCCACCTCTTTCCGCAGCCAGACGACGCCGGAGAACCCTGGCATCGCCTCCTTCTGCCAGCTTTTCGGCAGCGTCAGCGTCTTCCAGGCGCTGGCGTCGAAGGCGGGCGCCGACCAAGTTCTCGTCGCGGCATACGCGGGGTCAAGCGTCTTCCAGCTCTCCTCGATGGCCTTCTCGTATTCGGCGCGGGCGTCGAATTGCGCGTAACCGGGCACGCGGCGCATCGATGCCGGAGTGCTCCAGGCGGCGACGTCGGTGGCCCCCCAGCAACTTTCGATGAGGCCGATAGGCACGCCGGTGTCCTGGTGGATTTTTCGTCCAAAGAAGAAGGCGATGGCGGAAAAGCCGCCGTAGATGGGCGTGTCGGCGATAACCGCATCCGGCGTGCACACGCGCCAGGCGCCGTCCACCGTGGCCGGCGGCACGGGCTGGGTGTCATACGGCACGGTATACAGGCGCACATTCGGCAGGTTGGCGGTGCCGTATTCCTTCCACCACTGGTCGACGCTTTTTAGCCCCATCTCCATGTTCGACTGCCCGCCGCAGAGCCAGACATCACCGAAGACGACATTTTTTAACTCGACGGTCCGCGGGCCGGCGATGGTGATCATCGCTCTCTCGCCGGCGGGGCAGGGACCGACCGTCACCTGCCAGCGGCCGGCGGCATCGGCGACGGCAGTCGTCGTCTTGCCGTTCACGGTGACGGTCACCGGCGCGCCGGGCGTCGTCCACCCCCAGATGGGGCAGGGAACATCGCGCTGCAGCACCATGTCGCTGGCGAAGAGGCCGTGCAGGAAGGGCCGACCGCCGGGGGTGGCGACGGCGGCGATGGCGAGGGCCAGCAGGACGCAGAAGAGCAAAACTCGCATGGGATGCTCCTTAAAAATATCTATCTCCTATCTACTTGTAGCGGGTCATCACAATGACCTTTGATAGGAGAACCAACCGCTGTGTTACCGTATCAATCTGTCCGCGTAGGCGGACAGCCGGCGCGTAGGCGCCCTGCAGCCGGGACTTCAGTCCCAGCACAGGTGACCAAACCATAATGCGACATGACGGCCCACTACATCAACTCGATAGTTTGGTCCGTCCGCCGGTGGGCGGATAAATGGTGACAGGAACCATTTTCTGCGTGAGGATAAGCAGTAACCTGACCTGGACTTGGGAAAACGGTTGCAGTCACCATTTATCTGTTCGTTTCATCTTTGTATCTCGGTAGAGTCATTGGCATTGACGCCGGCAGGTGGGCGGCGACGGCATCGCGGATGGCGGCGGCGTCGAGGTGCTGGCCAATGCAGATGAGCACGGCGCCGGCGTTGGGCTGGGCGTCGTAGGGGATAACGTCGGCGGCATCGTAGACGCGGTGGAGGACGTGCCAACCGCCGTCGGCAAGGTGGGCGAAGCCTTTGGCGCGGATGACGGCCTCGGGCAAGGCACTCAGTAGGCGCTCGGCGGTGGCGCGGTCGGGCAGCTCCGGCAGCGGCAGCGCGACGGTGTAGAAGGAGGCGGGCAGCGCGCGATGTTCGTGATGCGTGTGTTTTTGGTGGTCGTGCCCGCAGGCGCAGGACTGGTGGGTGGGCGCGGGATCGGTCAGCACGCGGCGGCAGAGGTCGAGGTCCAGGTCGCCGTAAACGGTCCAGTGCACGTCCGCGTGCGGGGCGTGGGCCTGGACGAGTGCCAGCACGCCAGCCGCTGTCGCCGGGTCGAGCTTGTCGCGCTTGTTCATCACCAGCAGGTCGGCGGCGGCCACCTGCGACTTCGCCAACTCGGCCACCCGCAGCATCGCCGGCGCGCGGGCGGCGTCCACCACGCAGAGGACGTGCGACACGCCCACGGCGGTGAGCAGCGCCGGCGCGCTGAGGGCGGAGAGGACGTCCAGCGGGTTGGACAGACCGCTGCATTCGAGAATGATCAGGTTGTATGCGCCGCGTTCGACGATGTCGTAGAGCGACTCGGACAGCCGCGACTGCAGCGTACAGCAGACACACCCGCCGACCAGCCGCACCTGCTCGGCGTAGAGATCGGCGAGAAGCTCGCCGTCGATGTCGGTGTCGCCCACTTCGTTGATGATGAGCGCCGGACGGATGCCCGCCGCGCCGCACAGCGGCAGCAGGCGCCGCAGCAGCGTGGTCTTGCCGCAGCCGAGAAAACCGGTGACGATGATGACGGGTATGGGCATACGGCTGTATTTCGCGATGGGGGCGGGGTGTCCCTGCCGGGGTATTCGGAAAGGCCGGATGATAAGAAACTATCTCAAAAGGAATCGTGGCCAGATCGCGAAGGGATTGTCGGGACTGGCTAGGCGGATTTTCGAGAGTGTATGGGGTCATACATGCCAGAAAATCCAACGACGCCAGGCCCGAAAAGTTCCCGCGAGGTGGCTGCGAGTCATTTTGAGATAGTTTCTAAGAGTTTGCACTTTGCATGATGTAAGTCATAGCCATATTGGGGTGGGAGGTGAGAAGATGCGAGAAAAGGGGGGGGGCCATGAACAAGCGGACGTGTCCGGGGCAGGATACGCGGTATTGGACGCCGGCGTGTCTCTTTGAGGCGCCGTGCGCGGGGTGCGGGGCGATGATCGAATTTTTCAAAGACGATCTGCGTCGGACGTGCCCGAGCTGTGGCGCGAAGACGGTGAATCCGAAGAACGACCTGGCCTGCGCGGCGTGGTGCAAGGAGGCGGCGGCGTGCCTGGCGCAAATGGGGCGGGACGGTGAGGGGGAAGGCGATGGACAGCCCCTGGACGGGCATTGAGGGATAGGCGCGAGATTGATAGCGCATCGTTTTACTATGGCCCCGTCTGGACGTTGTGTGCGGGGACAGTTCCCCGGCGGAGTAAGTGATACAACTGCTATTATCGTGAAATAAAGCACGAAATTACCAAGAATCTAGCATGAGAGTCCTATAGTTGCCAGCGGTCATTCTGGTATAGTCTGCTGTGGCCCGCGGCGCGTGGGCCGCACAGGCAGGTTGGCCCATGGCACTGAAACTCGCGATTTCCGGAAAAGGCGGCGTCGGAAAATCGACGCTAGCGGGCACTTTGGCCCGCATGTATGCCGCGGATGGGCGGCGCGTCCTCGCCATTGACGCCGATCCCGACGCCAACCTCGCGTCCGCGCTGGGCATGCCTGCCGATCTCCGCGCCACCCTCCACACCATCGCCGATGAGCGCCAACTCATTGAAGAACGCACCGGCGCCCGCGTGAAAGAATTCGGCCAGATCTTCTCCCTCAACCCCGACGTCAGCGGCATCGCCGAGCAGTATGGGACCACGTATGCCGGCGTGCACCTGCTGGTGCTGGGCGCTGCCCAGCGCGCCGGCGGAGGCTGCGCCTGCCCGGAGAACGTGCTGCTGAAGTCGCTGGTGCGCGAACTGGTGCTGGGCGACGACGAGGTGGTAATCCTCGACATGGAGGCGGGCATCGAGCACCTGGGCCGCGGCACGGCGATGGGGGTGGACGCCATTCTCGCCGTGGTGGAGCCCGGCCGGCGCAGCGTGGAAACCGCGCATCGTGTGCGGGAGATGGCGCGGGGCCTGGGCATCGCGCGCGTCGCCGTGGTCATCAACAAATCCACCGATCCCGCCGCCGACCGCGCCTGGATCGCGGGGGAATTCGGCGCCGACACGGTGATCGGCGTCATTCCCTTCAACCCGCGCGTTATCGCCGCCGACCGCGGCGGGCAGTCGCTCGTCGACGTGGGCGATGCAGAGCTGCTGGCGCCGTTTGTGGAAATTCAGCGGGCGGTGGATGGATTCCAGCGGTAGTGAGTAACCGGCGGGGGACGCCGGCATCTATTTGACAGTGAGGAACGATCATGAGTTTCACCCCGAAATGCATGGCCACGGCCATTGGCAGTCTGCCGCACGCGAAGGCGGAGGACGCGGTGCGCGTGGTATTGGAGAACATCCCGGATGCGCCCATCTGGCCGCAGTTGCCCGCCAACGGCATGAACGAGCAGATGGAGATACAGTATTCGGAATCGCTGCCCGACGTGGTGATCGATCGCGAGAAGGAGCGGATGTATATCGACACCACTGACGAGACCTTCGCCGGCATCAGCGCGTTCATGGAGAAGATTGCCATGGACGACGTGGACGCCTTCGCCATCAGCCCGGCGTTCTCGAAAGGCATCTATGCCATGGAAGCAGCGCTGCAGGCCAGCGGCGTGAAGCGCCCCTATGTGAAGGTGCAGACCACCGGCCCGATCAGCTTCGGCCTGACCATCGTCGACGAGAACAAGCGCGCCATCTACTACAATGACATCTACAAGGATGCGGTGATCAAAGGCCTGGCGATGAAGTGCCGCTGGCAGATTCGCAAGTTCCGGCCGTTCGCCGAGCAGGTGATCTGCTTCATCGACGAGCCGATCCTCTCCGCCTTTGGTTCCTCCACCTACGTGAGCGTGCAGCGCGACGACGTGGTGGCGGTGCTGCAGGAGATGATCGCCGCCGTGCACGATGAAGGCGCGCTGGCGGGCATCCACTGCTGCGGCAACACGGAATGGTCGATTCTCATCGACGCCGGCGTGGACCTGGTGAATTTTGACGCCTTTGACTTCGGCGAGACGATTGCCCTGTACCCGCAGGCGGTGAAGGCCCATCTGGAAGCCGGCCGCGCGCTGGCGTGGGGCGTGGTGCCCACCAACAGCGCCAAGATTCAGGTGCAGACGGTGGACAGCCTGGTGGCGCAGTTCGACACCGTGGTCGACAGCCTGGCGAAGACCGGCATCGACAAGGAGCTCATTCTCAACCAGGCGATGATCACCCCATCCTGCGGCACCGGCTCGTTGCCCGTCGCCGACGCGGAGATGGTGTTCAAGCTGCTCGGGCAAACGAGCGCGGCGCTGCGGGCGCGCATGGGCGTGGTAGCCTAATCGCCCCCTCACCCCCCTTGCCCCCTCTCCCCGAGGAGAGGGGGAGGGTTCTGTGAATAAAGGTTTTCTATGGCATTCACGATTGCGATAACCGGGAAGGGCGGGGTTGGGAAGACCACGTTGTCGGCGCTGATGTTGCAGTGGCTGGTGGCGAACGGCCGGACGCCGGTGCTGGCGGTGGATGCCGACGCGAACGCGAACCTGCACGAGGCGCTGGGGGTGGAGTATATCGCCAGCGTGGGCGGCATTCGCGAGGACGCGCGCAAGCAGGCGAAAGAGCTGGCGGGCATCGCCAAGCAGGAGTTCCTGGACCTGCGCGTGCAGGAGGCGCTGGTGGAGGAGCAGGGGTACGACCTCATCGTGATGGGGCGGCCGGAAGGGCCGGGGTGCTACTGCTTCGCCAACAACGTGCTGCGCGACGTCATCCAGCGGCTGGCGGGCAACTACCGCGCCATCGTGGTAGACAGCGAGGCGGGCCTGGAGCATATCTCCCGGCGCACGCTGCTGCAGATCGACCTGCTGGTGACCGTCTCCGACTGCTCGGTGCGCGGGGTGCGCACCGCCGGGCGGCTGGCGGCACTGGCGACGGAGATGGGCACGCCCATCAGCCGCAAGGGGCTCATCGTCAACCGCGTGCCGGGCGGCGTGTTGCCCCCGGCGGTGGCGGCGGAAGCGGCGGCTACCGGGCTGCCGCTGCTGGCGGTGATCCCCTTTGACGACGGGGTGGCGGCGATGGACGCCGGCGGCATGGCGGTCGGAGATATCGCCACGGAGGCGCCGGCGCGGATGGCGGTGGATGCGGTGTTGCGGGAAGTGATGCCGGCAAGCGTATAACGGCCCCCGGCTCAAGCCGGGGTCTGTGCGAAGCCGGCTGAAGCCGGCAATTATGATTTGCGGATTGAAAATCCGCGCTCCCAGTTGGTGAGGAGTTTGTGTTTATGACAACAATTGATGATAAGCCTGGGGTGGCGGGGGTCTCTCGCGATCCGGCGATTAATGAGATGGTCGACGTGGCGCGGGAGCAAGGCGTACCCACCGTCTGGGATCGGTATAAGAGCCAGACACCGCAGTGCAAGTTCGGCACCACGGGCGTGTGCTGCCGGCTCTGCCACATGGGGCCGTGCCGCATCACCCCGAAGGCCAGCAAGGGCATTTGCTGGGCGGACGCCGACACCATCGTCGCGCGCAACCTGCTGCGCGAGATCGCGGCGGGCACTTCGGCGCACTCCGACCACGGGCGCATGCTGGTGAAGACGCTGAAGCTGGTGGCGAAGGGCGAAGGCGGGTCGTATAAGATCAGCGATCCGGTGCGCCTGCGCGAGGTGGCGGCGTTCTTCGAGATCGACATCGCCGGTCGCGACGACCTGACGATCGCCGGCGAATTGGCCGATTTCTTCATGACACAGTTCAGCTACTCCGACGGACCGAACGCCACGCTGAAGATGGCCCCGGAGAAGCGACAGGCGCTGTGGCACAAGCTGGATATCGCCCCGCACGGCGTCGACTCGATGGTCGTTGAGCTGATGCACCGCACGCACATGGGGGTGGACCACGATTACCGCCACCTCATCATGGGCGGGTTGAAGTGCAGCCTGGCGGACGGCTGGGTAGGCTCGATGATCGCCACCGCGGTGTCCGACATCCTCTTCGGCACGCCGGTGCCGGTGCGCAGCCGCGTGAACCTGGGCGTCATCTCCCATGAGAAGGTGAATATCATCGTGCACGGGCACGAGCCAACGCTCTCCGACATGCTGGCGGTCGCTTCCCGCGATCCTGAGTTGCTGGCCTACGCGAAGTCGAAGGGCGCGACGGGCATCAATATCGCCGGCATCTGCTGCACGGCGAACGAGGTGCTGATGCGCCACGGCCTGCCCATCGCCGGCAACTTCCTCCAGCAGGAGTTGGCCATCCTCACCGGCGCGGTGGAGATGATGATCGTCGACGTGCAGTGCGTCATGCCGTCGTTGCCGGAAGTGATGCAGTGCTTCCACACCCGGCTGGTGAGCACCTCGGAGATCGCGCAGACGTTCAACGCGGAGCAGATCACCTTCGACGTGGCGGAGGGCTACGCCCACGCCAGCCGGCTCATCCGCGAAGCCATCGACAACTTTGCCAACCGCGACGCGCAGCGGGTGCGCATCCCCAACGAGGCGATGGACCTGGTGGCGGGCTTCTCCAACGAGACGATCTTCCACATGCTGGGCGGGCGCTTCCGCGGCACCTTCCGGCCGCTGAACGACGCCATCATCGACGGCCGCATCCGCGGCGTGGTGGGCATCGTCGGCTGCAACAATCCGAAGGTGAACACCGACGACGCGCACGTGACGCTGGCCACCGAGTTGATTAAGCGCAACGTGCTGGTGCTGCAGACGGGCTGCGCGGCCATCGCCTGCGCGAAGGCCGGCCTGCTCACCCCGGAGGCGGCGCTGGAACAGGCGGGCGACACGCTGCGCGAGGTATGCGAAGCGGTGGGCATCCCGCCGGTGCTGCACATGGGCTCCTGCGTGGATAACAGCCGCATCCTCATGGCCGCCACCCACGTGTTGCTGGAAGGCGGGCTGGGGCAGGACCTCAGCGACCTGCCGGTGGCCGGAGCCGCGCCAGAGTGGATGAGCGAGAAGGCGGTAGCCATCGGCCATTACTTCGTCGCCAGCGGCGTCTTCACTGTACTCGGCCATCCGCTGTATATCTCAGGCAGCGAAAAAGTCGAGAAGCTGCTCACCGAAGAAATGGAAGAAATCACCGGTGGCAAGTTTGCCTGCGAGCCGGACCCGCTAAAGGCGGCCGA
Organism: uncultured bacterium; assembly: GCA_964590255.1. Classification (GTDB taxonomy): domain Bacteria; phylum Armatimonadota; class Hebobacteria; order CAIYQO01; family CAIYQO01; genus JAKIYB01. The sequence continues at coordinate 6,762 of CAZPYA010000047.1, read as the reverse complement.
TCTCATCATGGCGCATATCGAAAAGAAACGAGCCGCGCTGGGCATCAACCAGGCGAAAGAGCGCAAGCTGTATGACATGAAGGAGCGGAGGGAGCTGCTGTGAGTAAAATAATCGCGTCTTCAGCCATCAGAGGGGCGCAAAAGATTGTGGACGATGCCGAGCGCATGGTGACGCAGGCCATCGCGGAGAAGGGCGCCGATTGCCCGGTGGGCTTTCCCGACACCACCTACTACCTGCCGGTGATTCACTCGCTGCTGGGCACGAAGGTCGAGACGCTAGGCGACATGTCCGGCGTGCTCGAGGAATGCCGCCGCCTGCTGCCGCAGGTGCCGGACGAAAACGTGTGGCTGCCCTACCTGGGCGGCACGTTGGACGCCGGCATGGCGACGCTGTTCGCCTTCGAGCTGATCGAGGCGTGCAAATACCTCGTCGGCCCCAACCCGGTGAACGGCATCTGGCTGGGCGCCGCCAGCGACGTGATCATCCGCGAGCGTGGCATCGAGTTCGTGGACGGCTCTGCTCCCGGCTTCGCCGCGGTGGTAGGTGCCGCCCCGGACACGGCGACGGCGGTGAAGATCGCCCGCGAATTGCAGGAAAAGAACCTGTATATCTTCATCGCCGGCAACACCAACGGCGTCTCTTTCGCCGAGCAGCTCGAAGAAGCGGGCGTGGAACTGGGCTGGGATACCCGCCTGGTGCCGTTCGGCAAGGATATCTCGGCGGCGATCTACGCGCTGGGCTTCGCCAACCGCGCCGCGCTGTCCTTCGGCGGCGTGAAGCCGGGCGACTACGCGCGCAACCTGAAATACAATAAGAACCGCATCTTTGCCTTCGTCATGGCGCTGGGCGAGGTGGACGACGAGAAATACGCGGCGGCGGCGGGGGCTATCTCCTACGGCTTCCCGTGCATCGCCGATACCGACATCCCGGAAATCCTGCCCACCGGCATCTGCACCTACGAGCATGTGGTGGCAAATGTGCCGGTAGAGCGTATCGTCGAGAAATGCCTCGAAGTGCGCGGCTGCAAGATCAAAATCACCAAAGTGCCGATTCCCGTCTCCTACGGCGCGGCCTTCGAGGGCGAGCGCATCCGCAAGGAGCAGACGCACGTGGAATTCGGCGGCAACCGCACCCACGGCTTCGAATACGTGACCACCCGCGACATCACCGAAGTGGAGGACGGGAAGATCACCGTGATCGGCCCCGAGGCGGACGAGGTGGAGCCGGGCAAGGCGCTGCCGCTGGCGATCTGGGTGGAAGTGGCCGGCCGCAAGATGCAGTCGGACTTCGAGCCGATCCTCGAACGGCAGATACACCATCTCATCAACGGCGCCGAGGGCATCTGGCACATGGGCCAGCGCGACATCATCTGGGTGCGCATCAGCAAGGCGGCGTTCGAGCGCGGCTTCCGCATCCGCCACCTGGGCGAGATTCTGCACGCGAAACTGCTGAACGACTATCCGGCGATCGTCGACAAGGTGCAGGTGACGCTGTATACCGATCCCGCGGAAGTCGAGCCGCGGCTGGTGGAGGCGCGGCGCGTCTACCGCGAGCGCAACCTGCGGCTGGAGTCGATGACCGACGAGAGCATCGACACCTTCTACTCCTGCCTGTTGTGCCAGAGCTTCGCGCCGAATCACGTCTGCGTGATAACCCCCGAGCGCCTGGGCCTGTGCGGCGCCTACAACTGGCTGGATGGCAAAGCGGCGTATGAGATCGACCCCACCGGGCCGAACCAGCCGCTGCCTAAGGGCGAGTGCATCGACCCGGTGCGCGGCCAGTGGCAGGCCATCAACGACTATGTCTACGCGAACTCCAAGCAGACCATCGAGCGCTTCAACGCCTACTCGATGCTGGAAGACCCGATGACGAGCTGCGGATGCTTTGAAGCGATCGTCGCGTTGCTGCCGGAGTGCAACGGCGTGATGATCGTCAACCGCGAATATTCCGGCGAGACTCCGGCGGGGATGAAGTTCTCCACGCTGGCCGGCAACACCGGCGGCGGGCAGCAGACTCCCGGTTTCATCGGCATCGGCAAGGCGTATATCACCAGTAAGAAATTCATCTCGGCGGAGGGCGGCCACCAGCGCATCGTATGGATGCCGAAAGAGCTGAAAGAGACGCTGAAGGAAGACCTGGCGCTCATCGGCAGCCGGCTGGGCATCGAGAATTTCGCCGACCTCATCGCCGACGAGACGGTGGGCACCGACACGTCGGCCATCAACGACTACATGCGCAAGGTGAACCACCCGGCGCTGTCGATGTGGGACGTCACCAACCCGTCGCCCGAAGCGGCGGCTGCCGATGCCGCCCGTGGCATAGCCCAGCCTGCCGCCGCGCCCGTCGCGGTGGCCGCGCCGGAGGCGAAACCGGTCGTGACCGTTGCGCCGGTGGAGACGTCGGTTGCCGTCCCGGTGGCAGCCGCTCCCACGCCGGTTGCCGCCGCTCCCGCGGCTGCTCCGGCCCTACCACCCGCGCATGATGGATTGGCCTATGTCATCGGCGTGCTGGACCAGGTGCGCCAGGCTGGCGCCCCGTCGGCCGGCGCGACGCCCGAAGGGCAAATGGCGGCGCTGCAGTATTCCACCGCGGTGAATCTGCTCACCGCCGGCGCGAATATGCTGCTGATGTATAGCGGCGCGCTGGGCGCCGTGCCGGCCGCCGCCCCGGCGGCCGCTATGCCGGCGGCGCCGGTTGCCGACGCGCCCGTTGTCGCGGCGCCCGTGGCGGCGCCGGTTGCAGTGGCAGAGCCGGTTGTCGCGAAGACACTCACCTCGGCAGCGGTGGCGGTGCCGGCGACCTTCGCCGTGCCCGGCGAGACTGTCAACACCTCGGTGCGTACCGTCACCCTGGGCGGCAGCGGCACGCGCACCTCGGCGGTGACCATCGGCGGGGCGGCGGCGCTGCCCCTCCGCCATTTCGAGGGCAATGTCGGCCACCGGCCGGCGCTGGCGATGGAAATCTTCGACGTGTCGCCCGCGAAATACCCGGACAGCCTGCGCGAGGCCTACGGCGATCTGCTGGGCAACCCGGCGGCGATGGCGCAATACTGCGTCGATCAGCTCGGCGCCGAACTCATCAGCGTGCGGCTGGACGGCGCGCACCCGGACAACGGCGACCGCACCCCCGAAGCCTGCGCGGCGACGGTGGCGGCGGTACTCGGCGCGGTGGGCGTGCCGCTCATTGTCACCGGCCCGGCGCACTTCGAGAAAAACAACGCGGTGATGAAGAGCATCGCCGCCGCCTTCCCCGGCGAAAACCTGCTGCTGAACTGGGCGGAGACGGACAACTACAAGACCCTCGCCGCCGCGGCGATGGGCTACAATCACTGCCTGGTGGCGCAGACGCCCATCGATGTGAACATGGCGAAGCAGTTGAATATTCTCGTCACCAACATGGGGCTGGCCGCCGAGAAGCTGATCATCGACCCGATGACCGGCGCGCTGGGCTACGGGTTGGAATACACCTACTCGGTGATGGAACGCATCCGCACCGCCGCCTTCACCGGCGACGGCATGCTGGCGATGCCGATGCTCTGCACCCCGGGCTACGAAGTGGCGAAGACGAAGGAGAGCAAGGCCTCTGTCGCCGACTTCCCACTGTGGGGCGACGCCTCGCGCGGCGCGCTGCTGGAAATCGCCACCGCGATGAGCCTGCTCAACGCCGGCGCCGACCTGCTGGTGATGTACCACCCGGTCGCCATGCGCACGGTGCGGCAGAAGATCGATGAGATGATGTTGAGGGGTTAGGAATGAGGGATTAGGGGTTAGGGTTCCTAATCTTCCAGCCCGTGTCTCTTCATTGTTCGGTGTTTATTATTGAGGAAAGGGTAGCGGTATCAGGGATCCCTAATCCCTAATCCCTAACCCCTAATCCCTATTTCCTACACGGAGTGAACTATGGCACTGACCGGTTTAGATATCTTTAAAATGCTGCCGAAGACGAACTGCGGCGAGTGCGGCGTGCCGACGTGCATGGCGTTCGCCATGAAGCTGGCGTCGAAGAACGCCGAGTTGGCGGCGTGCCCATATGCGTCGGACGCGGCGAAGGACAAGATTGGCGCGGCAAGCAAGCCGCCCATCCGCCTGGTGAAGATCGGCCCGGCGGAGCACGAGGTGCAGGTGGGGAACGAGACGGTGATGTTCCGCCACGAGAAGACCTTCGTGCATCCGACGGCGCTGGCTATCGCGTTCTCGGACGGGCAGTCCGCCGAGGAGCTGGCGCACCAGACAGCCGACGTGCGCGAGTATTGCCTGGAGCGCGTGGGCGAGCAGCTCATGCTGAACCTGGCGCTCGTGGAGAACACCACCGGCGCCGTCGAGCCCTTCGTGGCGGCGGTGAAAGCGGTGGCCGGCGGCACCGGGCGCGGGCTCATCCTGAAGAGCGACAACCCGGCGGCGTTGGAGGCGGCGCTGCAGGCGCTGGAGGGACAGCGGCCGCTGATCCACGCCGCCACCCCGGCGAACGTCGACGCGCTGGCCGCGCTGGCGCTGCAGTATAAGGCGCCGCTGGTGGCGAAAGCCGACACGCTGGACGCGCTGGCGGAGCTGACGAAGACGCTGGCGGCGAAAGGCGTGCAGGACATCGTGCTGGACCTGAGCGCGGAGAACCCGGCGGCGGTGCTGCAGCTCAACACCATCGCGCGCAAGGCGGCGCTGAAGGCTTCGGTGGAGGCGATGGGCTACCCGGTGCTGAACATCCTCACCGAGGCCGACTTGCCGTCGCTGGTGGCGGACGCGTCGACGCTCATCTGCAAATACGCGAGCATCCTCGTCATCGACACGCTGGCCTACCAGGCGCTGCTGCCGATAATGATGCTGCGGCAGAATATCTTCACCGACCCGCAGAAGCCTATCCAGGTCGAGCCGAAGGTGTACCAGATCGGCGAGGCGGACGCCAACTCGCCGGTCATCGTCACCACCAACTTCTCGCTGACCTACTTCATCGTCTCCGGCGAGATCGAAAACTCAGGCGTCCCCGCGCACCTGGCCATCGTCGAGTGCGAGGGCATGAGCGTGCTCACCGCGTGGGCAGCCGGAAAATTCTCCGGCGAGAAGATTGCTGCCTTCATCAAGTCCAGCGGCCTGCCCGAGCAGATCCAATCCCGCAAACTGGTCATCCCCGGCTACGTGGCACAGATCAGCGGCGAACTGGAAGAATGCCTGCCCGGCTGGGAAATCATCGTCGGCCCGCAGGAAGCGGCGGATATCACCGGCTTCATGAAAGTATTGGCGGCGAAATAACCGCGCCGTGTTGTCGTTGAAGTTCTCAGTAGCGGCGCCAGCGCAGCCAGCCGCGTCCGTAAGAAACTGTCTTGGAAGTGATCGTCGTCGGATTTCGGAGGATGGATCGTGGCTGGCAAGGCGGATTCGCGCGAGTGTATCGGGTGATACATGCCAGCGAAACCAACGCGGCCAGACGCGGTCCAGACCCGCAAGGCGGCGGTGAACACTTTCAAAACAGTTTCTTAGGAAAATGGTTGCAGTCACCATTTTTCTACGGGGCATTCGTTTGAAAGGTTGAGCCCCATTCATGGGGCGTTGTTCGGTAGCCCGGCCATTTATGGCCGGGCGGGTCATGGAGGACGGGATACACTATGCCAACAGTCACCTTTTTACCGGCTGAGACGACGGTCGAGGTTCCCGCGGGGACGTTGATCCACGAAGCGGCGATTCTGGCCGGCGTCGAGGATTTGCACCTGCCGTGCGGAGCGAAGGGCACGTGCGGGCAGTGTTTGGTCGAAGTCGTCAGCGGGGCGGCGGAGCAGTTCGGGCACACCCACTTCGACGAGGCATTGGCCGGCGAGCGGCTGGTAATGGCGTGCATGACGCAGGTGCGCGAGGACCTGGTGATTCGCATCCGCGATACCCGCGACGCCGCCATGCGCGTGGTGGGCGACAGCCACTTCCTCATCAACGCCAAGTATCTGCCCGACCGGCACAACCTGTCGCCGGTGGTGCGCGTGGAGCGCGTCACCGTGCCGCCGGCCACCGTGGAGGCGCACTACAGCGACTGGCGGCGGCTGGTGCGCGTGCTGAACGCCGACAACCGCTACCCCGCGGTGCAGACGGACCTGCACGTGCTGCGCGCGCTGGCCGAGGCGCTGCGCGCGGAGGATGGCCAGGTGGCGGCGGTGGTGAAGGAAGATACTTGCGGCTCGCTGCGCGTGATGGAGGTGCTGCCCGCCGAAGGCCAGGTTCCGCTGCTGGGGCTGGCCATTGACATCGGCACCACCACGGTGGCTATCCAGCTCATCAACCTGCTGGACAGCAAGGTGCTGGCCACCCGCGCGGCATACAACGGGCAACTGCGCCGCGGCGCGGACGTTATCAGCCGCATCGACTACGCCCGCACTCCCGAGCGGTTGGAGGAGCTGCGCGCGCTGGTGCTGGAGTCGATCAACGCGCTCATCGAGGAATTGGTGGAGGAGCTGGGCGTCGACCAGCAGGCGATCCACGCCGCGTTCGTCGCCGGCAACACCACCATGATCCACCTGCTCCTTGGTCTGCCGCCGCGCTACATCCGCGAATCGCCGTATGCGCCGACGGTCAACGCCGTGCCCGCGCTGACGGCTTCCGACGCCGGCATTGCCATCAACCCGCAGGCGGTCGTCTCCTTCGCGCCGGGTGTGGGCAGCTACGTGGGCGGCGACATCACCGCCGGCCTCATCTGCACCGAAATACCGGTGAACCATGACGAGGTATTTCTCTTCATGGATATCGGCACCAATGGCGAGATCGTGCTGGGCAACGCCGACTGGA
>CAZPYA010000046.1:0-36934 GCA_964590255.1 uncultured bacterium | reverse complement strand
TGTTCATCGAGCCCCAGCCGTAGTTGATCTGCTTGTCGCTCCAGGCGTCTTTGCTGGTCAGACAGTAGGTGAGGATCGCCAGCTTTTTCTGCAAATCCGCCTTCTGCTCGGGTTTACACAGTTCGCTACCGGCGAGATTGTCGAGGCCGCTGGCGACGATCATGCCGTGCCAGTACCCGAGCATCCAGCCAGGATAGCCGACCGTGTTGTCCATGCCGCTCTTCAGATAGCCGGCGAGCATCTGGTCGGCCTGGGCCATGATCAGCGCGTAGTCCCTGTCGAAGCACGCCTGGTTCTGATTGCGCAGGAAGCTGTCGAGCACGTTGCCCGGCGAACCGATCCCTTTGCCCTTCAGCCGCGCGTAGTAGGCGGCCTTCTGCTCGGGCTTGATAAAGAGGCGCGGGTACTGGCTCTTGCTGTCCCACGAGGTGACCCAGGAGCGCGTGATGTCGAGGCCCATGCAACGCTGCACGCGTTCCGCATCGAGCGCGGTCGGTGAGGTGGCCATGGGCGCCAGCATCTCCTGGCGCGTCGACGTGCGGATGGACCAGCAGCGCCGCCCCAGGCCGATGGGGCATTCCACCTCGACCTGCTTGCCGCCAGCATGCGAGACGACCCGCAGGTCGTTGACGCCCGTGCGCAAAGTGACCCCCTGGGGCACGGGCAGGATGTTGGGATTGCGCCAGTTGCGGGCGGAGTGTGGATAGATGGCCACCGCATCGGCCGCATCCGCCTGGGTGACGCTGGTCAGATACCACAGCGCAATGTCCGGCCGCCATTGCGAGTGCGCGCCAAGGTACTTTTCAAAACGCCGCGGCTGGCCGTGCGCCAACGCATAAGTCGCTGTCGGTAACGCATGGGGCTGATTCTGCGGAGTGCCCTTGGCAGCATCCGTCGAGGCATTGCCGCAGTAGGTGACCGTATCCGGCTGGTAGCCCTCGCCGTCCAGCCGCACGATCCAGTTGTTGGGATGGGTCTCGGTGAGGCCATCGCGATCGCCGTACCAGCTCCACCACTCCCAAGCCAGCTCGTCGCGGTCGTCTTGATACGTTTTAAACTGGTATCTCGCGGCGGGCCCGACATCGAAGGTCTCATCGATGTCAATTGATCGTGAACCGCTCCAGAGCGAGACGGTGACGACATGGGTTTTGCCGTTGTCGAAGGTCGTCGTCATCCGGGCCTGTGTCCGCACCGGGCCGCGTTCGAGGATCTCGACCTTGGGCACACCTGGCTTGGCCGTGGTGGTCGCGTAGGTCGCCCCGCCGGTCCACTGGCCCGAGGGGGTACGAACCTGGAAGCTCGGTAGCCGAATGGCAGTGTTCGCATTGGCCAGCGTGATGCCATCCTTGCCTTCTTCGATCGTCAGGTCGGTCGTCGCGGGGCCGGTCTGCCCCAACTCGGCGACCAGCGTTGTCGCGCTGTCCTTCGGCAGTTGGTCCACAAGGCAAAGCACCTGCGTGCCCGTGGGAGTGGCGACGGCCTGGGCGGGGATCGGCCGGCCGTCGCGCGTCAGCCGCACGCGGTCAGCCTTGACCCCGGGCAGTTCCCAGACGATCGGTTCATTGGCCCACGCACGGCCGATGGTGTCGCGGACAACCAACTCGTATGCATGGGCACAGGAGACCAGGCCGATAAGCAGGCCCACCGCCAATATTCGTGTCAAGTGCATGGGGTTTCCTCCACAGATAAGATGCGATCGCATTCCAAGGTCTCATTGCTCGGGGACCGGCAAGCGCGGCGGGGCCGAGTTCCGGCACTCCAGGTCAACTTGACCAAGGCGGCGCAGGTCGTCGAGGGCGGCGGCGATCTTCGACAGGTCCGCATCGCTCAACGCCGGCGGCCACAGCTGGCCCGCCTTGGGCAAGATCAACGACGCCGATGGGTCGGTCTTAAAGAGCGTGTTGCCGCCGACCATCATGATGTCGAACGGATTCGTGCCCGTATGCGAGAAGACCATCGGCACGCTCTTCACCTTCACGCCCGCCATCGTGCCGCCGGCGACCGTTTTCGCCTCCTCCGGATCGGTGATCGGCACCTGCGGGATCGGCGCCGCCGTGAGGTAGAGCCCACCGTGGTAGTCGCGAACGTGCACGAGGTCGTCCACGTGCTCGCCATGGAACTTGTGGCAGAGCAGCGTCACGCGGCCCGGTGTGTCGCCCGGATTGCCCTTCATGCGCAGCACCCGCCAAGTCTGTTCGGTATAGTAGTCGCTGACCACAAGGTTCTGACTGTCCTCCACCGTGATGTCGAACGGGTTCAGGGAGTTGTAGAAGGTGAGCAGACCGAGGAAGCCGTCTTTGGGCACCGCCTGATCCCTGCCCCGAACCCGCAGGGTTGTGTCGAACTTCTTCGACTGCGGATGGCGGCTCGGGTGGAACTGCTCGAAGAGAACTGTCGCCCGCTGGCAGGAGTCGAACTCCGCGATCCCGAAGAGGACGCCGATGAAGACGCGGTCCTGCCGGCCCAGCCCGCGGAATAGGGTGTAGCCGCCGACGTCGTCGTAGGTAACGAGCGCCGGGACGCTGGGCGCGGCTTCCGTGCCTTCGTGCAGGATGCTGATCACACCCGGCTCGTCGCAGTAGGCGGAGCCGACCTTCAACCCGGCGAGCTTGACGTTCCGGGCGTTCTTCACACGGATGATCGCCACCTCGTCTCCGGCCGCGGGCGCCGGCCCGCCCCAGCGGATAGCCGTGCCAGCATCCCAGCAACAACCCGCCCCGCTCACGCGGTAGTCCTCCCCCGTGACCTCGAGCGTCTTAGTCACGAGATACTGGCCGTTCGGCAGGTAGGCGATGGCTCCCTGGCCGTGCGCGCGGGCCGCCTGAATCGTGGCCAGGATCGCCGTGGTGTCGTCGGCCTTGCCGTCGCCCTTGGCGCCGAAATCACGCTTGGCGTCAAAAACCTTGCCGCTGACCTCCACGTCGCTACGGAAGAAGGTCTGCCGTGCGGAGGTCACCGCCGGCCCGCGCTGACCGGGGGGAACCACGAGCGGCTTGATCGGCGTGTCTCTGAGGTATTCGTTGGACGAACCGAGCACGCCAGCCGTGCCCTCGCTCGTGCAGTTAGAGAAGATCACCGGGATCTCGGCGCTGGGGAGCATCACCGGCGGCGCGTCGCTCGGTGGATGGGTGAAGGTGCAATCGAAGATCGTGAAGGGGGCGCCTCGCATGACGACGGCCCCCTTCGGCGACCGCCAGCCCTCTACGTGGCAATCCTGCAGCACGAAGCCGTCGTCGCTGGCCAGGAAGCTATTTGAGCCGACCGAGGTGCAGCGGAGGGCGGAGTTGGCCCCCACGTGCGTGTAAATGTCGATGTCGCGGCTGCCCTCGAAGTGACAGTCGCGGACGTAAACATTGCCGGTGATGTTGCGGATCGCGCTCGTGCAATAGTAGAAGCCGCAGCCGGTGACCGTATTGTCGAGCTGGTTGTAGCCGAGGAAGAGGATGCCGTTGCCGACGTTCACGAACAGGCAGTTGTCGAAAAGCACCTCGGCGGTGGCGCACCGGAACGGAAACCGACCTCCCTCGCCGGAAAAGATGCCCGTGCCCATGTTGATGAACAGCTCGTTGCGGTGGACGACGGCCGATTCATAGTGGGTCGAAGAGCAGTGGTAGACCCCTTCCGCGGCCTTGCCCGCGCCGTCCCAGACGATCCCCTCGAAGAGGACGCCGGCGGTGGCGCCGTCGCTGTGAAACATCGTCGGCGTCGCCTGCGGGTCCGACCCGTCCCAGACGATCCGAGTGTCGCGGCCATGGCCGATGAGCCGCTTGCCGTAGAGGCTGCGCCACTTGAGCGTCTTCGTGATCCGGTAGACGCCCGCCGGCAAATAGACGGTGTTGGGCTGGCCGAAGCCGTCCTTGAGGCTGTCGAGGGCGGCCTGGATCGCGGCGGTGTCATCGGCCACGCCGTCCCCCTTCGCGCCGAACTTCGTCTTCACATTGAGCCAGTCCGACCGCTCCTCCCAGTCGAGCCGCGGCAACTCAGGGATGGACGCCGTGACGTGGCGCAACGCCATCTGCGTGCCGGCCAGCCGCTCCATTTCGCGGGCGATTGGTTGCGGGCGGTCGAGCGGCGGCGCGTCCTGCCCCTTCGTACCCACGAAGAGCCCCCAGCGGTGGTGCACCCGCGGCCAGACGCGGGCGTCGGCCCACCCAAACCCGAGCGACTTGATCAAGCCGCCGGCGCTCTTGCTCACGAACGCCTGGGCGCCGCTGGCCACTGCACCGACGTCGTTGCCAGACTTATCCACGAAAGCCCCAACCACCGGGCTGTCGTCCCCGGCCTGCGCGTTGAACAGCAGGAAGAAGTAATTCGTGTAGGGATGCTCCCCGAACGGCCAGAGGCCGCCGACAATCCGCTGCATATTCCCATCGGCCTTGTCGACGGTATTGGCGTTGACGGGCGTATCGACCGGTTTGACCTCACCGGGCTTGCCAGCCGGATGGCGATTGGTGTCGAACATGAACTCCGGCCAGAGATTCAGTGTCCAGCTCACCGGCACGAGATCAGCGTCCTCCTCGAATGCGATCGTGGGGGAGTCAGCCGTGACGGTGATCGTGCACGTGTAGTGCCCGTCGCCGCCGGGATAACCGGGGTTGCGGCCGGGATATTGGGCGCTGCGCCCCACGCCCGACTTGGCCTTGAAGGCGTAGTGCACCCGCACGACCGTCTCGAAGGGCCCGCGGGCGAGGAACTCCACCTTCATTGCCGTGCAGAGCGGCTCGGTATAGAGGAGGTTCGGCCCCTTGGCCGTCCAGCGGCCGTCGTGCAGGCGGAGGCCCTGCACCGGGGCGAGATTCTTCGGCGTGATGCCGAGTTTATGCTTGATCTGCTCGCGCTCCCAGCCGTTCACCAGGGCTTGTTTTTTCTGTTCATCGCTCAACAAGGCCCACTCGTCGGTGAAGGTTTTCCCGTTCGGGATGCGGACGCCGGTGAGGCCGTTGGTGATCTCATACCAGCCGTTCACCGCGTCCTCGGTGACCGCGACGAGCGACGGATCGGCCACATGCGGCTTGCCCTCGACCAGTTTCCACGTCAGCGTCTCTTTGGCGCCAAGATCGGTCCGCAGGAGGAGCATCTTGCCATCCTGGGAGACCTGGAACGGCACCTCCTTGCCCGCCGCATCGAGCAACCGGCAGGTCGCCGCATCGACCGGCTGGGCGAGGGGGAACTCGAGCACCTCGTGGGCATGCGCCAGGCCGAAGGGCTCGGTATAGGTGAAGAGCTGCACCGACTTAATGGGTGCGGGCCCCCGTCCCGACGCCACCCCGGCGGCCCACGCATCGACGCCTGCCAGTAAACCCACCAGCGCGAGCGTTACGACGAACTGCATACGCCATGTTCTCTCAGTCTTCATCACGCAACTCCTCCCGGATGTTGACGCGTACGGTGACGCTTGTGCCGTCCCGTCGCCACGCCCATTAGAAATGCCCTCGCTCTCGCCGTTCCTCGGCGGTTTCGTAGTCTTCGCTCATACGTTGTTCCGCACCGGTGGTTAGATGCACCCCCAGGTTGGTCAGCAGCGCGGTGAGATAGCGCCGCGGGCGTTCCGGCTCATCCAGATCATCGAGTTGCCATTGCAGGTTGTCGATGACCAGGATTCCTGCCCCGACCTGATAGCAGACCGCCGCCCCGCGCCGCGTGAGCGCCACCCCTTCCCCACCGATGTTGGTGATCACCGCCGTGGCCGGCTCGGGGTGCAGCATCGCCGGCGTCCATGCCGCAAGCTTCGCCTTGCCGGTGATCCAATACAGATTCTGGTGCGTGGCGCCATCGGTCAGTGCATGCGCTTTCGTCAGCACTTCATGTCGGTTTGTCTCCCCTAAAGCGACATCCCCCGGCAGCCCCAGTGCCGTCAGCAGGTGTTGCGTCTGGGCGATCGTCAGCGCGTGCAGATACACCGTCTGTCCTGCCGCCAGCGCGCGGGCGATGCGCGGGGTATCGCCTGCAGCGAGTTGTGCGCCATCGAGCAAGGCCACCCGGGCGTGCAGCGCCTCGGTGACCGAGACGGAGGCACCCGCATAGCCGACTTCACGCAAGCGGTGCAGTGTCGTCTCGGCCACACAGGCGGCGGCTTCACCTATTGCATGCGTCGGGCGATAGGCCAGCAGTTGGCGCAGCACTGCCGCTACGTCCGGCGCTTCCGGCAATTTGGCGGCCAGTTCCAGCGTATTCACCAGATAGCTGCCCCGCCCATACCGAATCTCCAGCAGCGGCGTGGCGGTCAATCCCGCACGATCCGTGCCGGCTACCAGCAGCGGTACGGCATTGCCCGCTTGCGGCACGGCGACACAGCGATGCGCCACGTAATAATCCGCCCCCCAGAGGGCGAAGTCAGCATCGGTCAGGCCATGCAATACGGGATGATGCGGCGCGGCGATGTAGGCATAGGTGATCTCCAGGTGCTCATCTGCCGCGAAGCCCTTGCCGTTCGTCAGACTGATTGGTATCTCCGGCAAGTCCAGCGGCGGCTGGTCGAGGAGGAGCACCCCACCCTCGCGGACGAATTGCGCGAGGCGCTCCCGGCAGCGTTCCCAGTCATCCCGCCGCAGGCGTGCGTCGGCGAAATTGAGCCAGAGCAGGCGATACGGCGACAGGTCGGTCAGCGTATCGAGGGACGACAAGCGCTGGATGCCGGCAATGTCCAGCGCTGCCAGGCGGGCGGTGATCACGCCATCCGGATCGAAGACGGCACAGCCGGCGGGGAATGGCGCGGTGACCGCACGCGGGTGAATCGTCAGCGTCTTCTCCCATTGATCGACCACGGCCTCATCCGCCGTCAGCGTGACGCGATACGTCAGGTCGCAACAGGCTTCCACTTGCGGGGCGCGATAGCGGCTGGTGAAGGCCAGCAGCTCTGCCGGGCGGTAGGCGCGCGCCGGTTGCGTCTCGCGCCAGAGCACTTCGCCATCGCGCAGCACGGCGCATTCCACCGCCAGCGTCAGGGTCTCGCGGGTATCATTATGCACGGACAACTCGCGTACCACCTCGTCGCCCGCGTAATAGCGCGTGCGGAAGGTATGGTCGAGCACAGCCAGCGGGCGCACCGCCGCGGTATGCGCCTGCACATCCGCGCGTACCAGTAACTCGTCGACCGATGTCGTATGCCCCAATGCGAAGGCCCAGGCGCAGAAGCCGGAAACATCCAGTCGGCGATAGGCCCGCGCCTCCATCGGCCAGAGCTTCTCCTGCACCAAACGGGTGCCGCCGTCCGGCTCCTCGAACGCCACGTCGCCCACGATGCTCGCCTGGTTGTCGGGCGTGGCGCCGAAGACACAGGTATACTCGCCGAAATAGAGCGGCTTGTCCTTCCGCCAGCCCCAGGAGGGCAGCTCGTGCCGACGAGGACCGTACCAGGGGAAGAGAAACGACCCATCCAGCCAGTAGGCGGTGTGCGGGTAATCCGGGAAGGCCTGCCAGTTCTTCGGGTAGTGCAGGTTATACATCTTCAGGCGGCCGAGAAAATCCATCGCGGACGACATCTGGATCATGCGGCTGTCATCTTCCGCTTCCGTTTCGGCGATGATGCGCTCGAAGACACGGGTCATCGCCGCCATCTTCGGGTTGTCCATGTCGAAGGGAGTAATGGGCGACATCTCGTTGGAGAGCGACCAGATCACCACCGACGGCCGATTGCGGTCGCGCCGGACCAGCGCCTCCAGAAAATGATTGCGCACGTTCTGGTAACAGGCCTCTTCGCTGCCAGCCCAATCGAAGCTGTGAAAACCGGTGGTCCACAGCGCCGTCTCGGTGGTGATGAGCATCCCCACCCGGTCGGCGGCCTCCACCCAGCGCGGATCCTGCGGCTTGGCGTGCAGGCGGATGTGCGTGAGGTGACAGCGCGACTTCAGGTCGGCGAGGTAGCGCATCTTCTCGTCGAGCGACAGGGCGTCCTGCGCGGCGTCGACGTGCCCCGAATTGCCGTGCAGGTGAATCTTCGTCCCGTTCAGATAGAAGCTATGCCCGTTGATCGTAAACTCGCGGAAGCCGAAATAGTCAGCGTGCGTATCCACCACCGCGCCGTCGATGGTCAGCGTCGTCTGTAGATCATACAGGTGCGGCGTGTCGGTATCCCAGAGGATGGCGTCTGCCCAGGGAATCTCCCGGTCAATGACCGTCGTACCCCGCGCAGGGATGGTCACCGGCTCATCCACCAATATTTTCGCGCCAACCGCTCCGCTGCAACAGTGCACGATGACCGGCAGATCGGTGTCATTCGCCAATGCCACACGATAGCACAGCACGCCGCGGGCGACTTTGGGATTGGCGAAGACGTAGTCCGTGCGCACGCGGGGGGCAATCTCCAGCGTCACATGGTCCACCAGACGGCCATCACAGCCGCCATAGACGACGGGGTGGACGAGATTATTTTCGATCTCTTTGCAGGTGGGCAGGCGTGTGCCGGTGATGTGATGCGGGTCGAAGAGGCGATGCCCGCTGACGCCCACGTCGCCGACAGTAATCAGGATGAGCGCGTCTTCGCCGGGCGTCACGGCGGCGGTGATATCGACGCGGTGCGGTTCCAGGCCACCGACATAGT
Source organism: uncultured bacterium (assembly GCA_964590255.1). Taxonomy (GTDB): domain Bacteria; phylum Armatimonadota; class Hebobacteria; order CAIYQO01; family CAIYQO01; genus JAKIYB01. The sequence goes on along the minus strand of CAZPYA010000046.1, from coordinate 28,395 downwards.
GCGCCACCTGGACCCCGTTCACCTGCACGGTTACGTGGTAGCGCACGTCATCCAACAACAGGAAGATACCGTGATCGGCGGCTTCCGCCGGGATGGGCACGCGCTTCGCGTAGCTCAGCCACGGGTGCGGCAGGCGCTCGCTGGACGCCGCATGCGTCTGGCCGACGAATTGCTGGGTGATGGCCACCGCCGGCTGTAGTGGCGCGCCCCCATCGGCTGCCACGGGCCGCAGGCCGTATTGCCACCCGCCCGGCAGATCGATCACCCGCGGGTGGTTCTCCGGGTCATCCGCCAGTGCCAACTCCGTCGGCGACCAGGTCCGTCCGGTGGCGGCCAGCGCCGCGTCGCCGGCGGAAATCGAGACCGTCCAACCGGCCTGTAATGGTTGCGTGAAACGCATAGGTAGTCCTCTCTCTGGAAGAGTCGCTGGTATGGGGGCTGCTCGCGTGCATGAGCAGTATCGTATTGTTACCTCGCATCGAATGTGAGCATGGGGATCTGTGGAAGGGGTGACACATGAGAGCGATGCTATGCGCGTATCGCAATGCAATATTGCCGCGGTGGCAGATCACCGACGATAACAGGGAGGCGTGTTTGCATGCAGCGCTGCTATCTCCTCGCATTGATGCCAAACGTATGGCATATCATGCCATACAGCCGGTAAACACGGCGTCAATAGGGTAGAGCTTAGAAAGTAACACAAACGGCTTCGGGGCTCTTTTGAGATCATTTCTTCATAGTCGTATGATGACGCCCGCCCTGCCCAACGAACGGTGCCGGCATATGCCGCCCCCTATCAAGTCATCGCTCGCCCTCATCGCAACAGGATGGCCCCCGCGGCGTGCCGCCTGTCACGCGAACAGAGGCGAATGCGTAAACTTTTACGCGAGCCCAATGCGGTGATATTGATATTCCAGATGCAAGGATCCGCGGTGGGCGTCACGAATTCGGGCATCGGCATGCCATCGTAGGATAGCATGACCTCGCCCGGCTCGATGCGGGTGCCCGGCGCGGGCTGGATGACGACCTGATATTGCCGCGCCTGCCAGCAGAGCCAGGTGATGTCGATCTCGATGATCTTGCCGTCAGCGCCGAGATCATCTTCCCACCCGCCGATGCGGGTGCCGTCACCATGCAGGTTGCACACAATACCGGCCTGACGGTCGAGCGCCGGCACGGCACCGACGTGGAACGCGGCCAACCGGTGAATCAAGGGCTCACCCACGCTGCGCACGACCCGCAGCCGCAGTCGCGACACCGTCTGCGCCGGAAAGACATCGATCTTTTTGTGGCCAACGGCGCTGCCGGTGGCCAGGACGCGCCAGGCGTTGCCGGCCATCCCTTCGAGGCTATATTCGCGGATACGCTCTCCGCCGCGAATATCTTCCATGATAACCGCATGATCGATCGGTTGCGCCACCGGGAAGTGCAGCTCCACTGCCTGCCCGGTTCCTCGGGTTTCACCCACGGGCCGGCCGAACCGGCGGCGGATTTCGCGGCCGAACTCCCCCATGCGCCGCGCATCGAGTTCGGGGATCAACCCACTCGTATCCGGCGAGGCTCCCAACAGGAGCACCTGGCCATGGCCGACGCTACGGTAATACATGTCGACAAATGTCTCGAGCGAGAAGAGGCGATCCTCGGTATTACGGTTCCAGAACCAGGTCATGTCCCGCATCGGCGCGTCGGCTTCCACTGGCAGCCAGACCGCCCCTTCGGGATCACTGTTCGCTGCGGTGGCGACGCCACTGCGCGCGTGCGCCTCGCTCACCGTCGTCCAGCAAGGATACGGGACCACGCCGTGCTCGTTGCCGCCCCAGCGAATAGTGGCATGCGGGCCCTGAAAAATCATGGCGTGCGGAGCATACTGTTGGAGAATATCACCGACCCCGGTCGCGAGGCTGCCGTCAAACCAGACCTCGGACACCTCGCCATAGCGCGTGAGGAGCTCGGTCAGTTGTTGCCGATAGACCTGATCGTAGCGCGCCTGTTCCTCGACCGTGGGGCATTTGCCGCCGGTGGTCGCGTTGAACACGCTGTCAGCCGGACTCAAATAGACGCCGAACCGCAGCCCGCGACGGCGGCACGCGGCGGACACATCCGCGGCGAGATCGCCTTTGCCGCCGCGCCAGGGGGTTTCTTTTACGCCATAAGGGCTGGTCTGCGTCTGCCAATTGCAAAAGCCCCCCTGATGTTTCGCGATCAAAATGATTTGCCCGGCCCCGAAGGATTGGGCGACATCCACCCACTGCTCGACGTCGAGCGTCGTCGGATTCAACCGGTCTAATGGAGTCGAATGGTCATCCCACGAGCGATCTTGCCAGGTCGTCGGATCGAAGTGGACGAACATCTCCAGTTCCATCGCCTGCCAGGCCAGTTGATCGGCACTGGGCGCGGGAAGAATCAGTGATGACATGTACAAACCTCTTGATGCGCGGCATCAATTGCCCGCATACCCGTAGAATTCAATCTCCGTCGTGTCAGAGTCTGACGAGCCGGAATTATAAAACGCCAGATCTTCATAGGCCGCGGGTTTGGTCACCTGGCATTCATACCATTGCGCCGCGGTGGGGTTGGGCGTGATGGTCGCAATATCTACCCAGGGATCGACACCGGTATTGACACGCCCAATGAGCCTTAAGGTATTGGTCCCATACCGGATGGCATCCGGTCGAGGGCGGATGCGGAATTTCGTCGGCACGATGGCCGGCTTGAGACCGACAAAGCCTAGGCGCCAGGGGAACGTTCCGCCATAAAAGAAATTCAAGTCATCCGTGTTCTCTCCCTGTACCAGCCCATCGGTAATGGACCACGTACCCCCATACGTTCCTGGCCCTCCGTTAATGATGCGAAACGGGACATTTCCATACTCAACCGCCTCGTATTTGCCCGTTGTCGCATTTTTTTCGAGCAGTATCTTGGCGCCTGCTCCCACGGCGAGCGTCAGTTTTGCCATGACCAGCGCATTTACCACCGTATCCTTCACCACACAGGTACGCACCGAGCCATCAACGGTACTGACGGTAAACGCATTGTTGTGGCGGGCATCAACGGCGGCATCCATCGTCATGCCGGTAAACGTGTAAGCTCCAGTCATGGCCGATGATTTCAGATCGGCTACCATCACCGTCGACGACGGCTGCGTCACGGCTGCCTGCGGTTTATTCCACAGCAGGGCATTGAAACCATATTCAGGTTTGGCGTTATTTCCCGTGCCTGTCAGCGTGGGACAATCGTAGATATTGCCTTCGTTATACTGCACCAGCAATGCGGACCACGCGGTTGACGTCGTCGGCAGGTATTGTTCATTGTTATCTTGCACATACATGTTCACTGCGATGCTGATCTGCCGCAGATTACTCAAGCATCGAGTTTGTCGAGCCTTTTCGCGCGCTTTCGCGAACACGGGAAAGAGAATTGCGGCCAAGATCGAGATGATTGCGATGACAACCAGCAATTCGATGAGCGTAAACCCACGATGGGGTTGGGAAAACGTGCGCATGGTAAGTTCCTCCTCATAGCGTGTTTTCGGGCACGAATGCGTTCCGGCCTTACAGGCCGTATTTCACTTTCAGAGAGTTCGTCACGGCGTTCAGGTCTTCCTGGGTCAGTTTCGTCGGCCAGCAAATTAATTCGGCGAAATCCATATTGGCTCCCTGTCCATAAATGGGTGATGAATAATTGCCCAGCGTTTTGATGCCATTCGCGCCGGTGGCCGAATTCGTTTTTATGGCCCCGCCATCATACGCGACAAAGGCGGGCTTCATCGTCGGATCTACCGAGGTTGTCGAATAATTTCCCATTGCCAGCACATGAAATTGCTTGTCGGTTAAATCGCCAATGTTGACAGAGGGAAATCCGTTCCACCCGCACCGTAATGCCGGTGCATTTAAATCCACCACCGAATCTCCGAGAATGCGGTAATAACCGCTAGCGCTATTCGCGCGTGCAACGAGAACAAGGGTCTGAAAAGTGACACTCGGACTGAATGATAATCCCTTTTCTGTGGCATTATCAAAGCGCACAACCGGCTTGCCGTTGATAATGCTAGTTTTGAATATTGGACTGCCTGCGCCAGCGAGTGGACCTGCAGTGATGCTGGTGCCCCCCGTGCCGGGCCAACTGCTAACGGCATCTCCGTCCTTGAGCGTCAACGCATCCGCGGCTAACCAGCAGGTGGCGCCGGAAGGTACATAGCGCGCAAACGTGATTGTCTGCATCCAGGCGACATGCCCATCGACAAATGACGCGACATACCCAGAGTTATGCCGCAGGCTGACATCGCGCCCCTTGACAAGCAGATTCACATTGGAGGAAGTAATTTTCCAATCCGCTGTCAAGAGTTCATCCGTCGGTCGCGCGATATCGCCGAGTGCCACTCCACCATTTTGACCTAAATTGGTGTTGTACCCATACGTGTTCGTGGCCGTTCCTTGCTCGCTCGGGCATTTGAGCACGCCACCAGGAAGGTCCAATTCCTGCCAGACTGTTGTAGAGGCCGGCAGTGTCTCATCGTGATCTTGTGCAAACATCGTAATCGCCGTGGCTATCTGTCGTTGGTTATTCAAACAGCTTGTTTGCCGCGCCTTTTCGCGGGCCTTGGCGAACACAGGGAAGAGAATGGCGGCCAGGATCGCGATGATCGCGATGACGACGAGGAGTTCAATGAGGGTGAACCCCCGAGTTGTTGGCGATACGCTCATGGATGAGTCCTCCTTTCGAATCCGCAACCGGTTCGTCACCAGTATCGGAACCGGCCAACTATATTTAACGTTAAATATTGTATAAGAGTATTGTTCCCCTGTCAAGCCCTTCCGTGCCAATGCTTAACAACATAGACGAATGGCAGCAGGCAACAAGGCGGTGTGTCGGCCACCGTGAAGGCACAGGTCGCTACCCCCTACCCAAACAGCGCGAATGGTCCAGGTGCGATATTGAGGATTTACGTATGCCGCCGTAGTCGCTACGACCTCGTAGTGAGACTAACTCTAGAGAGTTTACTCTCCCCACCATTCATGATAGGATGAATGGTGGGGTGCATCATGCCGGTCAACACTACACCAAATCAAGCAGTGACGTTAAAACAAATCGCGGAATGGTGCGGTGTGAATGTCATGACCGTCTCATTGGCATTGCGCAATGTGCCCGGTCGTGTCAAAGCGGAGACGCGTGAGCGCGTTCTGGAAGCGGCGCGAGTGTTGGGGTATAACCCGGCACTGACACATGCCGCCAGATCACTGCGCCTGCGCGGTTCCGGTCAGCGGGTGACCAACCAACTCATCGCTATGCTCATCAATCATGCGACGCTTGAGAGACGCTATGAACACATACTGTTCGAGGGCGTGATGGAAGCCCTGGTGGCCCATGACTATGGCATTGTCACATTCTTTACAGAAGCGATCTCTGACCAGGACATACCCTCGCTTCTCCAACGTGGCGACGTCGACGGCTTACTCACGATCCGGCAGGCTGGTCAAGTGCGCGCGATGCTGAGCGCACACGGCATACCGAAGACATTTCCAATAGTCGGGCTCTGTGTAGGATCCCCCGGTGAAGCCTGCGTCGACACGGATTATGTCGACGGCCACTATCAGGCGACGCGGCATCTGCTGGGACTCGGCCATCGACATCTGTTGCATTTTCACCGATCTGCAACAAACACATATCTGGAGGGCATGCGCCGTGCCTATGCCGAGATCGGATTGAACGCCGAAGCATACCTCCATGTGTGCGCAGAATGGTACCCCTACATGAAAAATCACGATGACCTGGAGTGGCAATGGCAGGCCATGGCAAGCGCGTTCCGCGCGCATCCGACCATCACGGCCATCATGGCGCCGAATGATTTCGTCGCTGTCCGGCTTCATGATGCGCTGCGTCTGCATCACCTGCGTGTGCCCGACGACATCAGCCTGATCGGGTATGACGACACCCACGCCGTGCGCAACGCACGACGCCAGAATATCTTAACGACCGTCCAAACACCGCTCAATAAAATCAGTCATGAGGCGGTGCGTCTGCTACTGGAAATCAATGATGGCCGCGTGGCGCCGGATACCCACTGGACGCTGCCGGCGAAATTGATTGTCCGTGCCTCGACGGCGCCACCGCGTTCATCCGGCCCGCTGACGGTGAAATAACCCGTGCTCGACACTATACGCTGCCTGTGGGATGCTGGCCGAGGTTCTTCGATCATTAACGCGTCAACCATACCATAGCGAGCCGCTCTCCAGAGCTTAGGCGTCATTGCACATGTCGCGGTAGATGTGCCTGCAGTATTCACGGGGTAGTTACCACGCTCGCGAATCTGGCACCGACAACCAGGCCGAATCCTGTGCAATGGACTGCTGGCTGACCAGGCCGGGCAGCGTCATGTCCATCGCCGCGTGAATGTCAATGGGGTTCGGGCGCGAGCCTTCGATGGCATCCACGAAGTCGAGGATTTCGAAGTAATCGCCGCCGCCGTGCCCGGCGGCTTCTGCACGGGCCATGTGCTCCTTCCAAAAATCAGGGAGGAATTCGTCGCTCAGGTCGTCCAGATTGCGCCAAGTGTGCATATCGGGGCAACGGTCGCGCAGCCACACGCGGTGCGGCTCTCCATGCGCACGGGAGGACTCATAGCACCCATCCGTGCCTTGCAGTTGGTAGTTCGTCATGGCGTGCGGCCGGTCGGAGAGCATGTCGACGCGAATCTTCACCAGCCCGCCGGACGCCATTTTACAAAGCATCACGCAGGCGTCTTCGTTCTCGTATGCTGCGCCGCGGGGATCACGGTAATGATGGCCGGACCCGGCACCGCTGACGGCGACGACCCGGTCACCCGGCATCCACTGCAAAATCGGCCCCAGGCTATGCGTGCCGTAGGTGATGCCATTGACCCCGGTCTGCCAGCGACGACGCCACACGGTGATTTCATTCAACTCCTTTAACTCGTGGAGATACTCGCCTTCGCCATAATACGGCGTGCCGAACAGGCCTTGACGCACCATCTCCCGCACCATCACGTTGGGGCGCATGTAGGTGTAGTTCTCCGCCATCATGTAGAGGCCACGGCTGGCATTGGTGGTTTCGACCAGCGACCGGCACTCGTCGATGGAGACCCCGGCGGTGACTTCCGAAAGCACATGCTTCCCGCGCGCCAGCGCCGCGATAGCCATCGGCACATGGCAGTGCATGGGCGTGCCGAGAATGACGGCATCGACGTCCGATTGCTCCAGCATTGTCTCGTAATCGGTATATTGCTCCCGCGCCCCCAACCGGTCGCGGGCCGCGGTCAGTTCGTCGGCATTCATATCGCAGACGGCATGGATCGCCACCTGCGGCAGCGCGTCGCACGCCGCTTTGAAACTCGCGCCGCGCCCGCAGGCGCCGACGATGCCCAGATTCAGGGTCTGTATTGTCGACATCTCGTCTCCTTTACGATCATCCGCGATCCACCGACCAGCGCTCCGCATTGCGCAGTAACTCCCGCGCTTCGGCTTCGGTGCGCGTGTGGGTGGTGATGAACAGGCCACGGGCCGAGAGCACGTCCAGCGCCGGTTGTACCTCCTCGGGGGCCAGATACATTTGCAGGTTCTTCCCGGCCCGTTGCACCTGCTGCAAGACATCCAGGTAGTGCAGCGCGCTGGGCTTGCCGGCGCCGGGCAGGATCTGAATGGCTTGCAATCGCGGTTCCTGGCAGAGGGCATCCACGTGGGCGAAGGCGTTCACCCCGTCTACATGGTAGATTGAGTAGTCGAGGAACTCCATCTGGCGTCGGATGGCGGGGAGGAACAGCTCCTTATACATCTCCGGTCCGATGTTGTAGGAGAAGTCGTTCGACACGCCATAGGTTTTGCCCGGCGCCCAGATGCCAAACCAGCACGCCGACCCTTGGACGGCGCCATCCACCGCCGTGTAGGTGCGATCGAAAAAGTCGCACCACATCTCCATCAGCCAGTCTTCGGCATCACGCACGACCTCCGGGCGCTCGATGCAATCCACAAGTAATTGCTCGGTGCCGCGGAGCGCGTCCAGCAGGTCGCCGGCGTGGTAGAAGGCCCCCATGGAGGGAAAGGACTTGCCGGCGGTCTCCTGCATCGCCCGCTGCAACACGTCGAAGTGGTAGCGGTAGGCGGGATGGTTCTCGTCGAGATGCAGGGAGCGGATGTCGAAACCATCAGGGTCCGTGAAGATTGGATCATGCCAACCGGTGTGCATATCGAGCTGGAAGGGACAACCCAGCATGGTGGCCAGTGAGGCAATACCGGGATACCCCGCGCTCCAGATGGGGATCGCCTCGCCGCCATAAAAGGTGCGGCTCATCCCGTAGTCGTTGCGCGCGGCGATGGCATCGAGATGATACCACTGGTCCTCGAGCGTGTGCGGTGCCGGTGGTGCTTCGCGCGCCGGAGGATCGGCGAGCGGCGCCGTTACCGACAGCGCACACCGTCCGAAATACTCATGATTCCACCAGGCCCGAAGGCGCTGCTGGGTCTCTTCCCAGTCGGGCTTATATTCCAGGGACATGATCTGCTCCTTGTTTCCCGTGCAGTATGCACGTTGCTATCCGATTCGCACCACCGCACAGCCGCTCATCCGGCCGAACGCGGCGATGGCTTCCGCGTGGTCGCCCAGCACCAGCGCGCTATGGTGGGTGCCGCCGGCACGGGAGTAAGCGGCGAGAAAATCCTGCACGGGCATGCGCGGGCGCACCCAGCCGCGCACCACGTCGCGCATGGCCGGGTCGAGGGTCGCGTCTTCCGCGAGCACGTCCACCGGGGCGACGATCAAGGTGAAGGTGTCATCCGGGCCGGGGGCCAGGTTGACGAAGACCGCCGGGCCGGGCTGCACGGCGCAGGTGAGCACCGCGGGATCGAGTGAGCCCCCGCTGAAGAAGGGTTTGCTGAAGACGCGCGGCGTGTCGCCGGCCACCGCCGGGCTGATCTCCCCCATGTGCGAGAGGAACAGGCGGTTGCCGGCCCAGTCGGGGCAGAAGATTTCGGTGAAGGTGACCGCACCAAAGGCGCGGGTCAGCGCGCCGACCAGCGCGGCGGTGAGCACATCGCCTTCGCCGGCGTAGCCGAAGCCCCGCGCCATCGCTTTCGAAATTTCCAGGAAGGGCATCGTGTTGGCGGGGCGGTCGGCGCGGTCGAAGGCCTGGAAGTTGACGCTGAACCCGGCATACCCCCCGTCGTCCAGCAGGCGACGCAGGCCCAGGCCGACACGGACGGCGCGCGCATGATCGTCCGGCGACAGCTCGCATGTATACCGCGCCTGATCGTCGGCGATCTCGGCTACCACCGCCTCCTCGCTGGCGGTCAGGATGGCCTGATCGAGCGTGTCGAGACTGATCTCGTCGACCTGCAGGCCCCACTGTGCGCGCAGCACGCCCTCTTCGACCATGAAGTCGCCCATGCCGGCAAACGCCGCGCCGACGCGCAGCAGGCGGCTGCCCTGCAGGGCGCGCGCGGCGCGGGCCGCGCGTATATAGTCGGCGGCAGCATCCAGCAGCGCCGGATCGTCCACGTGGCCAGCCACGATCTCGAAGGGGCGCTTGCGGCGGCGTAGCAGGCAGGCAAAATCCATCACCCCGTGCACGCCGTGGTTGTACATGATGCGGTCTGGCGACACCCCGATGCCGAACGCCGCATCCAGGGTGGCGTCAAGGATGATGAGCGGCAGGTCAGTGCGGCACACGGCGTCGATCGCTTCCAGCGATGGCGAATAGGCGAGATGCACCGTGACGAGCGCCTCGACGCCGGCGGCTTCGAAATCCGCGATGGCACGATCGAACTCCGGCGCAATGCGGCAGATCGGCGCCGCCTGCACGGCGATGCCGCGTGCCTCCAGCGACACCGTAATCTGGGCGAGGAAGCCGTCGAAGCCACCACGGCAGTCGGGCAGCAGGTCATCATACAATTTGAGATAACACGGCAAGATGCCAATCGCTGTCATCCTTTGATCCTTTCATGGTCGCGCCACGGTGATGCCGCGCAGGAGGCACACACGGTTCTACCACAATCGTGAGACTCGTCTTTGCGCTCAGTGGCCGCATCGGCCTTGGCGTAGTGGTTGCGGAATGCCCACAACACCACCAGGAACACCGGCCACGCCACTGCCAGCGCCCCCGGTACGCCCACCCGGTCTTGCAGCACCCGGATGACCACCATCATCGGGAGCATCGTGGCGATGACCCACGGGATGCGACGCACGTTGGTCCACAGACTGTGGCGCGCCTCATAGGCGGCGACGACGCCGACCATCGGAAACATGGTCACAAAGCCCGCCAGGTGCGCTTTGACCAGCACGAGACCGCTGATGACCAGCGCAATGGCCGGGAGTTTGATCCACACCGGCAGCGGGGAGCGATAGGGAGGCTCGGTGTATGCCGGCAACCCCCGGATCAGCGCCACCGCCAGAAGCAGCATCGCGCCTGTCGCGGCCCAGAAGACGGCATCGCTCCCCAGCCTCACCCGGGTAAGGCCCATGCCCAGCCCGCCATAGCCGAGGGCACAGACCGCAATCGCTGCGAGAATCGGCCACTGCCACCGCGCGTGGAGCAGCCACACCCCGAAGGTGAAGGCCAACAGCAGCCCTATCGCCAGGACGTTGGTCGCGTCCAGCGGCCGACCCACCGCCAGCACCGCGAGGGTGAAGGGCACCGGCAGCATGAGCATGAAGGCTTTCTGCTCCGGGTCGCGCAGATAGGCGATGGCCGTCCCCATAATGGAGACCACGGCGATGAGGGCGATATCCCACCCACTCATGGGGTTGCCTCCGTGCGCCGGCGCACCGCGCGCAGCAGCGCCATGCCATTCTCGTAAAAGATGCCGTCGCGCGCGGTGGCGCGAATGCCGGCCAGCTCGCAGGCCCAGCGAATCGCCAGCACGATCTCCCAGGCCATGTAGCCGGCCGTGAACGTGTCACCGGCGACGCGATACGCGCTGGGGGGATAGCCCGGCTGCACCACGTCCACCCAGTGATCCATCACCCGGACCCGGCGTCCGCGCATGGCGGCGACCGGGAAGTCGGTGGCGAAGAGCAGGCGCTCCGGGCCGATCTCGTTTACCGCGATCTGCAGCACCACCGGGTCCATCACCATCGAGGTATCCAGCCAGACGTTGTCGAGGCCGCGTAGGCACCCGATGGCCGCTTGCATCTCGCCGGGCAGGTAACACCGGCCGCAATGGGCCAAGACGATCTGCGCCTCTGGGCACTCGGCTGCGAGCCAGCGCACGCCGGCTTGCACGTCGGGATCGGCCAAGCGTCCGCGCCGGGGCACGTGGAGCAGCACGATCAGCCGCCGTTCGTTGGCTAGCGCGCGTTCCACCGGACCGACCATCTCCTCGATGCGCGTGTCGCCGTAGGCGTCGCCATACCAGTTCAGGAAGACCTTGACGCCGTAGAATCCGCCGTCGTCCAGTGCCTGCGCGTAGCGGTCGCGCGTGACCCCGAGCGCCGGGCCAGCCAACATCAGCGGCCAGAGGCCGGGGTGTGCCCGCGCCGCAGCCGCCACGTAGGCGGTATCCGCCGCCCAGTCCACCGCCGGCGTGGGATAGCCGAAACAGGCCGCCTGGTAGGCGCGGTCCGGAAAGCACGCCTGCCCATCGCGCAGCAACTGCTCCGGCGGATAGAAGGTCTCCGTCACCATATACTGTCCCCCGCTGGTGTCCGTCTCCCAGGGTTTTTCTCTCCAGGTCTCGGCTGACCAGGTGTGCGCGTGAAAGTCCAGCACCGTCGGCGGCAGGCAGGGGGCGATTTCCTGCCGGTAATAGTCGACATCATGATCGGGCATCAGTGGCTCCTGTCGTCCAGATGGACCGCGCATCCTGTTCATCGCGGTAGAGGCCGGTGCCGATACCGGCGAGCATCGCCGCGCCGCGGGCACCGGCGGCACGCCCGCCGACGGTCACCGCGAGGCCGGTGATCTCCGCGACGATAGCGGGCCAGATGGGGCTGGTGGCCGGACCGCCGACCATGACGGCCTGCGTAAACCGGAAGCCGTGCGCGGTCAGGGCCTGCAACTGCGCATGCAGCAAGCGCGCCGCGCCTTCCATGACCGCACGACTGATCAGGGCGCGGTCCGCGTTGATGCACTGCGGGGGCTCGCGCAAGTCGATGGTCAGGCCGTCAGCGCCGGGGGGTGCTTCCGCCGCCGCTGCGTTGAACACGCGCAACCGGTCGTCCTCGCCCGGGGCGATAATGTGGTCGATGTACCAGTCGATGGTGCGCCCGATATACGGCACGGAGAAGAGACCGGCCCACGGGCCGCCGCGTGTCGCGCGGAAGGGATCGCAGAGTAACGGCGCGTCGAGCAGGGCCTGGCGGTCCCACCCCGGGGTGAACCCGACCCAGGAGGTGCCACAGGAGAGCAGCAATGCGCCGGGCTCCAACACCCCCACGGCCCGCGCGGCGGCGGGATGATCGAAGCAGCCGCTCACGACATGGGTGTCCGGCGACAGGCCGGTCTCCCGCGCCGCATCCGCGGTCAGCGTGCCGAGGGGCACGCCGGAATCGACCAGCGGCGAGAGTTTCTCGGCCGGGATGTCCAGCCGTTGCAGGAACGGCGCATAATACGTGCCGGTGGTCTGCTCCTGCAGGTGGAAGGTCGTCGCCGTGGAGTGATCCATCCGCCAGTGCCCGGTCAACCGGTGCAGCAGCCAATCGGTATCCATCGCATAATGCCCGGCGGTGCGGTAGACATCGGCGCGATGCGCGTGCAACCAGGCCAGATGCGCCAGCGGAAAACTGGTGAGGCAGGGCCAGCCGGTCACCTGTCTGACGTCCTCGACGGTGAGCTCGGCCAGTGCGGACAGCGGGGTCTCGGCAGCACGCTGATCCATCCAATTGATGATCGGGGTCAGCGGCATGCCGTCCGTGGTGGTCAGCAGCGTATTGCCGGAGGCGGCGGCCATCGCCAGCGCGGCGACCCCATCGGGCGCAGACGCTGCCAATTCACGCAGCACGTGGCAGACCGTGTGGGAGAGCCCCTCCGGGTCGGCCTCGACCCACCCCGCGTGCGAGTGCGTATAGTGGGTAGGGGCACCGGCTTCCGCGAGGACGCGACCACGTGCATCCACCAGCACGCCTTTGATGGCGCTGGTGCCCAGGTCGAGGCCGATCAGTAATGCTTGCCCGTCGATCATCTTACCCTCGCCCATGCTCCCGGTAATACGCGAACCCTTCGATGAGCGTCTGCAGATTCTCCAGCGGTACGCCGGGAGCGAGGGAACTGCTGCAGCCCAGCATCAGGCCCACCTGCGGCCCCTGTTCGACCAGCCAGTCGATCTCGCGCTTCACATCGGCCGGCGTGCCGTGCGGCAGCGTGCGCGTGACGGACACCCCGCCGATGATGAACAGGCCATCGCCATCGCGGGTCTGCATATTGCAGATCGCCTCGTAATCCATGCCGTCCTCGTATTGGAACCCCTGGAAGCCGCCGATGCCGCACTCGAGTAGGCGCGGCACCATCTCCATCAGGTTGCCGTCGCAGTGCCAAATGATGCGGATACCGGCGTCCAGCAGCGGCTGAATGGCGCGGGCAAAGTGCGGAAACCACCGCGCGTCCAGCGTCTTCACGTCCACCAGCGTGCCGCGCGAATCGGCCATGTCGTGGTCGAGGCGGATCAATTGCGGCAGGCCGCCTTCGACGATGGCGCGGGCGGCGAGGCGGTTATGCACTACGGCGGTATCGGCGTTCAGCGCGAATCCTCGCTCGATCACCTCCGGGTAGAGGGCGTAGGCCATGAAGTAATTGGCATAGCCATAGTGCCCATAGAGAAAGCCCGGGAAGGCGAAGAAGCCACCGTACGGCCCTTTCAGCATGTTCGGCCCGAAGAGCGTTTGCACCTCCACCTCGCCGGCGATGCGCTGCGCCACCTCCGCGTCCGCGTTCGCCTCCAGGTTGTGGCGCCACTGCTCCCATTGTGGAAAGAGGACGCGTTCCATGTGTTCGACGACCGCTTCGGGGGAGTCAATGACCATGCCGTCGCGGACGATCGCCTCGGCGCCGGTGGTGGCCCCGCGCGCCGTCTCCGCGCCGTACCCCTGATCCTGCATGCTGAGCGGATTTTCAGGGATCCACTGATCGATGAAGCAGACGCCAGCCGCCAGTTGGAACTCGCGGTAGACGCGGATCGGCTCTTGCGGGTAGCTGCCCGGCGGATTGCCGGAGAAGAATTCGAGATGCGACCATTGCATGTCATTGATGCCAAAGCCGCCGACCGCGAGCCCGCGCGTCGGGCGCATGGCGATGGTGTCGAGGGCCAGTTGCGCGTTGGCCTGCCAGTGATCAGCAAATTGTTGGAATCCGGTGGTGCTCATGATACGCTCCTTCTCAGCATTGGGCCTGCCACCTCGCCGTCGCCAGCAGGCGCAAGGCATTGTTGCGGAACACGTCCGCCATGTCGCCGGCGGTCAGGCCGACGCGCTCTGCCGCGCGGCGGAACGCGTCGAGTTCCTCATACAGGAAGAAGGTGAGCTGCTCAGCCTCCCTCCCCTCGACTTCGGCCATGTGCTTGTCGTTCGCGACATCGCCGTACAACCCTTTGGGGACGATATTGATATAGCGGCCGTCGCGGGTGATGCGTCTCATGCGCATCCGCAGGATCGGCAGGTCGGTCCCGAACAGGACGCGCTGCGGCCCGACACCGCGGAGGAGTTGTTCGAACACCTCATCATTGGTGTTGGCGCTGATATCGAAACACAGGCGTTTGGTCCCGGCCAGCACCGCAAAGGCCTCGCCGACATCCTCGCGGCAGTACGCGCGGCCGACATGGGCGACGATGAGCTGCAGGTTCGGAAAGTCGCGTTCGATTTCGAGCAGGTGCGCTAGGCTCAGCGGATCCTTCAGGCGTCCGTCGCGCGGGAGATGCAGCATCACCAGCCAGCCATGCCGGTCATGCACGGCGAGCTGCTCGCGCGGGAAGAAATCGAAGATACTGATGTCCTGTGCCTGGATGGCGGCCGGGGCCAGCGAGAGATAACTCTTCGCGCCCAGGAATCCGCCCGCCAGCGTCCGCTCCTCAAGCTCTGCCGCGCTCCAGGCCGGGTCGCTGAAGATCAGCGCCGGCACGGCGGCGCGGCGGGCGCAGTCAGCCACGTAGGCGTTGACACGGTCGAGGTTGTCGGCCTGCGGAAGATTCGCGAAGATAAGCGGCGTCACCGTCTTGCCGGGCAACAGCAGCCGGTACGTCTCCTGCAGATCCTCGAGGGGATTCTCCGTGGCCACCCGCGCGGGCCAGGTCGCGGCACGTTCCTGCCCCCGGGCAGGGATGCCAGGCTGATAGTCACGCGCACGCCAGACGTGGGTGTGGATATCCACGAGTTCGTCCGGCAGCCAGTCACGCAGGCGCCCCGCATAGACGCGCCGGTCGACGTCGGTGAGTTCCAGGAGACTTGCCATCACTTACTCTCCACGATACCCCTGGGCCGCCCACTGGGCCTGCGCCGCGGCGACGACGGCGGGATCCGGCTCCACCAGCCCGCGGATGCTCGGGGGCGGCTGGCCGGGGCCGGCATCCTCGGGGAACGGCGACCAGTGGTCGTCCGCGAATGCCTGGCGCTCGGCTTCCTTGCTGAAGTCAGGGATATGGAAGGACCGGCCTTCCTCCAGGCAGGACCGCCAGCCCAGAATGCCCACCGCCGCCATGGCTACGCCGCGATAGACATCGAGATACGGTTGCCCGCCCGCCCTGATCGCCTCGGCGAAGGCGAAGTTGGTCCAGAAATCGCCGCCGCCATGCCCCGCGCGGCGCGCCAGGTCGCCATGCTCCGGCCAGTCGGGAGCGTAGGTGATATCGTTCGGCTTGCCGGTTTCGCGCAGCCATTCCTCGTGGTGGATGTGCACCATGCCCCAGTGGTTGGGCTCGGCCGTGGCGATGTAGCCGCGGTCGCCATGCACCTCGTACTTGACCCGATGGAGCGAGCTGAGCATCAGCCCCCAGATGCGGAAGACCGCGCCGTTGTCCATGCGCGCCAAGATCACGCTCCCCACGTCGGAGACCTTGGTGGTGTTCGGCGTCTGGGTGCGCTCCTCGGAGATGGAGAGCGCGTTGACGCTGACCGGCAGGGTGTCGGTGATGTGCATCAGCGGCGCCAGCGCATGCGAGCAGTAGTAGGTCGAGGGTATCCAATTGCGCCAGTGCGTCGCGCCGGGCGAGATGGACAGTCGCCAGTTCTCCTCGCCCGGATGGTTGTACTCGCCTTCGGCGTAGCGCACGTCGCCGACTTCGCCTGCCCGGTACAGCCGACGCAGTTCCAGGGCGGCCGCGGAATAGGGGTAGTTTTCCGCGAACATATAGGTTTTGCCGCTCTTCTCCACCGCGCGGCACAGCGCGACGCCCTCGGCCAGCGTCTTGCAGGCCGCGGTCTCGCTCATCACATGCTTGCCGGCCGCCAGCGCCTTGATCGCGAAGGGAGCGTGCTCATGGAAGTAGTTGGCCAGCACCACGGCGTCCATGTCATGCTCGAGGAAGCGATCGTAGTCGGTATAGGTCGCCACGCCGTAACGTGTGCCTGCCTCCACGAGCTTCTCTTCCCAGGTGTCACACAGGGCGACCAGGTGCATACCCACCAGATCGGTCGCACCGGCAGCGAAACTGCTGCCGCGTCCCACGCCGATGACCCCGACGCGAATCGGCCGCCCTGCCGTCAATCCCTGTGTCATCGCAAAACGCTCCTGTGATCTACTTTGAACGTATCTGAATGTAACGATATGCTCAGGCAAGGGCTTTGTCAAGAGGTTTCGCGGGAAACAACCGAAAAATCGCAGCTTCTCCTGCGCAAACTATTGACACGCGGCTTCCGCGCGCCTATCATAACGCACAGAAACATACAAAAACGTACAGGTGATCAGGACAGGAGGGATGATGACAGAGCAGCGCATGCCATTTCGGACGCTACAGGCCTCGTTGGCCGATGTGGTGGGGGCGTCCTATCTCGAGGCGGTCTGCGCGGCGCGGGCGGCCCTGACCGGTGACGAGGTTCGTTCCCTCCAACATCTGGCGCATCAGCCCGTGGATTGGTACCCGGCCACCTGGCACCAGCAGTTGCTCTCCCACCTCCCACGGGTCGGCACCCAGGTCTGCGCCGGCGTCTCGGCGACCGCGGAGGGCGCCACCACGCGGGCCTTCGCGGCAGCCACGCAGCGTGCTGCGGCGCCGCTCACCGGGTATGGCTTCTATCGGGTCGGGGAGGATGGACGACTCTATCTGCTGACGAAAAGCGAGCACTACCACGCGCCGCTCGGGCATGCCTTCCCCGGCTATATCCTCCTGGAGACCGCACGCCGGCTGGGCATCCCCAACGCCACCCATAATAACACGCGCGGGCACATCACCCGCCGGCTGGAGGAAGCACTGGTGCGCGCGGCGCATGGCATCGCAGACGGCGATGACGCCGCCCTCGCCGCCGTGTTGGCCGATGAGCGACTGGATGGACTTAATCGTGTGTTGAACCTCGAGACCGGCAGCCTAGCCGTCGAGGCGGGCGTGAAGTTGATGCTGGCCCGCTTTTACCAGAGCCAGGAGGGCGCCGCCGCACCGCCGTACCAGGGGCGCATCCCCGTCTTCCTGGTGATGGGCAACGACGACGGTGGCCTGCTAGCCAATTATCATGGCACCACTGTGCTCACACAGCTGATGCGCGGCATGTGGCCCACATTGTACGCCGCCACGGAAGAGCAACGCCTGTGGCACGTGTGCCCCATCCGCCCCAACGTATCCGAGGACCTGGACGCGGCGTTTGCGCGCTATGAACAAGGGCCGTATAAGATTGCCGGCTTTCTCCATGAAATCGTCATGATGAACTACGGCGCGCGAGTGCTCTCCCGGGAATTCCTCGCCCATGCCTATGCGCTGTGTGCCCGGCATGACGTGCCCACCCTGGTGGATGAGATCCAGTCCTGCCTGTGGGCGCCGGGACTCTTCCTCTTCCGGGAATACGGCCTGCGCCCCAGTGGTGTGGCGCTCGGCAAGGGCTTTCCCGGCGGCGAATACCCGGCCTCGCGCCTGCTCTTCAGCGCCGCGCTGGACACCTTGCCGCAGTTCGGCGCGCTGGTGACGAACGGGCAGGAAGAGCTGGCCTCGCTAGCCTACCTGATCACCATGCGTTGGGCGGCAGAGAACGCCGACATCGTGCGGGAGATCGGCGACGCCTACGAGGCGCGGATGCGCGAGCTTGCGGCGCAGTACCCGTCCCTCATTGCCGGCATCACCGGGCAGCGCCACCTGCTGGGCATTGCCTTTCATGACCTGGCGACGGCGCGGGTTTTCACCGGGGCGCTCACCCGTGCGGGGTTCGACATCAGCGCGCAAACCTACAAGGCTGACTGCCCGCCCGTGGCGCTCACCAAGCTCCCACTGACCGCCTGCCCCACGGTGGTGGACTTTGTCGTGGACCGCATGCGGGACGTGCTCGAGACGATGACGCGCGTCCCGGTGCAGACCGAGGCCAAAACTGGAAGGAATACATCCCATGCGAATCGGCATTCCCCGTGAAGTGAAGACGCAGGAGCGTCGCGTGGCCTGTACCCCCGGCGGGGTGCGCATGCTCGCCCAGGCGGGACACGAGGTCTATGTAGAGCAAAGGGCCGGCGTGGGGTGCGGCTTTCCCGATGCCGCCTACCAGGAGGCCGGAGCGACCCTGGTACCGACGGCAGCGGAGGCGTGGGCCTGTGACATGGTGCTGAAAGTCAAAGAACCGGTCGCCGCGGAATACGGCTACCTGCGCCCCGACTTGCTCCTCTTTACCTACCTGCATCTGGCCGCCGACCGCCCGCTCACCGAGGCGCTGATGGCCAGCCGGACGACGGCCATCGCCTATGAAACGGTGGCGGTGGGGCGGCGCTTGCCGTTGCTGGAGCCGATGAGCGAGATCGCCGGGCGCATGAGTGCCATCGTGGGTGCCCACTACCTGAGTACGGCGCACGGCGGCAACGGCGTACTGGTGGGCGGCGTGCCCGGGGTGCTGCCCGGCAATGTCCTGGTGCTGGGCGGCGGCACGGCAGGCATCAACGCCGGGCGCATGGCGGCCGGCCTGGGAGCCGACGTCACCATCCTGGACGTGGACCTGGAGAAGATGCGCTTTCTAGATCTCACCCTACACAGCGCCGTGCATACCCTGTATTCCAACGAACAGAACCTGCTGGAGCGCCTGCCCACCGTCGACCTGCTCATTGGCGCCGTGTTGCTCCCCGGCGCGAAGGCGCCGAAACTGCTCCGCCCTGCCATGCTCGACCAGATGGCGCCAGGAGCGGTCTTCGTGGATATCGCCATCGATCAGGGCGGCTGCGCGGAGACCTCGCGGCCGACCACCCATGCGGATCCGGTGTATGTCGCACATGGCGTCACGCACTACTGCGTGGCGAACATGCCCGGCGCCTATGCTCGCACTGCGACCCAGGCGCTCACCAACGCCACGCTGCCGTATGCCGTACAGCTGGCGAACCTCGGCTTCGCGGATGCCATGGCGCACCGGGCCGACCTGCGCGCGGGGCTCAACGTTTGGCAGGGGCAGGTGGTGCATCCGGCGGTGGCCGAGGCGCACGGGCTGCCCGCGACCCCCTGGACGGAGAGGCCCGTGACAACCGCGGCGTGACCCGATATACTGGTGGAACCGCGGTACGGAAAGGACACGTGATGAACGCGCGTCATCAACAGATCATAGAACAGTTGCGTGTGCAGCGCGAAGTCACGGTACCGGCATTGGCGGCACAGTTTCAGGTCTCGTCACTCACCATCCGACGCGATCTCGATACGCTGGCGCGCGAGGGGCTCCTCACCCGCACCCATGGGGGTGCCGTGCTGTCACAATCGTCTGTGATTGCCTTCGCGTTCCTCGATCGTGCCCAGGACCGGACGGCGGAAAAAGTGGCGATAGCGAAACATCTGGCTTCGGTCGTCCAGCCGGGCATGACGATTGTGCTGGATACCGGTACGACGACGCTGGAGGTCGCACGCGCCATTGCCGGCATCTCGCGCCTGCGGGTGTTGACGAGTTCGCTGGCGATCGCCTCGGCCCTGTATGCCTATGAGAATATCGACCTGGTCCTGCTGGGGGGCAGTGTGCGCCACCGCAATCCTGACTTGAGCGGACCACTCACGGAAGAGAATTTAAAGCAATTTCAGACGGAACTGGCTATCCTCGGCGCGGATGCCGTGAGTCCGGAGGGCTTGTATACCTCGGATCTGGGCATCGCGCGCATCTCCCAGGCCATGATGGCCTGCGCTCGGGAACGCTGGCTGGTCGTGGACAGCAGCAAATTCACCCGGCGCTCCTTCGTCAAATTCGCTGATTGGTCTGCCATCACCCACCTGGTCACCGACAACGGCGTGGCGGAAACCGACCGCGAATGGCTGCATGCGTGCGACTGCGCACAGCACTTCGTCTCCGCCAACACTCAGCGCACGCCCACACCATCGCGATGAGCGCGGAGGGTGTGAGGTGTTTCGTTCGTGTAAGCACAAAACGTCTCCTCCCCCGCGCATCGTGCGTTTCCCATTTGCATGGGCATTTTTGCCCAACGATACGCTCAAAACTGCCGTGCGAGCATAGAAGCGTGATGGTCAGCCATTTCTCGTTGGGGTTTCCGTCTTCCCCCGTGCGGCTGGTTACATGGGCACATCGCGATGTCCCACGGGGGTTGGGGGTCTACGGTGCACATCGGGACAGTGCGACAGAAATCATGTCCGCGTCAGCATGCCGGATGTCCAGGCATACGACAGGGGGGGAGATCACCCGCGATCTGCCAGCCAGACCTGCAGACTCTGCTGCAGATGGGCAGCGGTGATGACGACGGCGTCGACGGGGAGTCCCGCTTGCACGGCGTCCTGGACACACCGGCGAGCGGCGGCCTGGCAGAGGAACGCGAGATCGGCGCCGGAGGCCCCGTCCGTCTGGGCGGCCATGGCGGCACTCACCGCCTCCCGGTCGACGGTCTCGGCCAGGCGCAGGGACGCCAGATGATGGCGGAGGATGGCGTCGCGCCCCGGCAGATCGGGCGGGCGCATCCAGACCACACGGTCGAAGCGGCCGGGGCGGCGCAGCGCGGGGTCAATGGCCTGCGGGCGATTGGTGGTCGCGAGCACGGCGATGCCACGGCGGGCGTCCAGGCCATCCAGTAGCACCAATAACTGTGCGACCAGGCTCTGCTGGTGCTGGGCGTCGGCGCGGCTGCGGGCGGGGGCGATGCTGTCCAACTCATCGATGAGGATCAGACTCGGGGCCGCTTGCTGCGCGCGGGCAAAGACCTCGCGCAAAGCGTGTTCGCTGCCGCCTACCCACTGGGAGAGGATTTCCGGACCGGCGATGACTTCCAAGTGCACGCCGCATTCCGCCGCCACCGCGCGGGCGAGGAGCGTTTTGCCGGTGCCGGGCGGGCCGGCGAGGAGCACGCCACCGGGCTGCGGGGGCGCGCCGAGGGCGGTGAAGTAGGCGGCATGCTGGAGCGGGAGTTCGATCACCTCACGCACCGCGGCGATGGCCGCGTCCTGGCCGCAGACGTCCGTATAGCGCGCGAGGGGTATGGGCCGTCGGGTCGCCTGCGCGGGTGTCGACTCGCGGCCCAGCATGGCGCCGTGCTCGCGCCCCCGGTCCGGCGCACTCGCTGTGGGCACGCCCCGCTCCGTCAGCCGGGGCGGCAACGGCGTCCCCACCGGCCAGACCCAGGCTGGCTGCCCGTCGTCACGGTGGAAGACCAACTGCCATGGCGACTCATCCGGAGTGATGACTGCCGGCAATGCGGCGATGGCCGTCTCCACCGCCCGCCAGTCAAAGTGCGGGCAGCAGGCGACCAGCCGATTGCGGCGGCGGTCGACCTGCGCCAAGAGTTGCGCTTTGTCGACGGTGACCTGACGGCCGTCACACTGTCCGACGGTCCACCACGCCGGTTCGTGCGTGGCCGCGGCCTGCAGCGCGCGCTGCGACGGCACCACCAGCAGCTGGGTGCAGCCGAGGGCGCAGGCCCGCCGACAGCCGGCCGCGCCGCCGGACTGGTGGCGTTGCCAACAGCGCCGGACCTCCTCCAGCCGGTTGAGGACATCATCGACGGCCACCGGGTCCAGCACCTCGCCATCGAGACTGAGCTCACAGGTCTTCCAACGGCGAACCAGCGCCAGCAGATTCGCAATCCGGCGATAGGACGGCACCAGGTCGCCGACGGTGAGTTCGAACCACACTTCCTTCCCCCGGTCATCGGTGGTGACCGTCAGTGTGCCGAGGGCTGCCAGCGCGTCCAGCCGCCGGCGCACGATGGGGAAGGTGGGCGAGGTGCTGCGCGCGCAGGCAATGGTCAGGGTGTGCGCCGTCTGGCGGCCAGTCGGGGTCACGGCTTCGATCTGAGTCGGCGGCGCCTCCCCCTGCGTCGCCACGCAGCGCCATCCCCGTCCGGCGTGCGTGGCCAACCAGGCCTCCACCTGCTGCTGGGCCGCATCCAGCGTGCCGGCGACCTGCAGGCCGGTGCGCAATGGGTCCTGGCGGTCAGGACTATAGTCGGTGGTGGCGATGAGGTAGGGCGGATAGCCGGCGGCGACCGCCGGGGGCTGAGGTGCGAGCAGCACGACTTTGCGCATCGCGACCCCACCCCCGCGCACGGCTTTCGTATAGACAAGCCGGCGCACTATCTCTGCCGGCGGCAAGTCCTCGGGAGCGGGCGGCAACGCGGCGATAGGCACGAGGTCGGTGACCTGGCTCCAGCGCACTGTCTGCGGCGTCACCGCTTTATCCGGGCGCACGCGCTGGAAGACGGCATCGCGCAGACTGACGCTCGGGCGCTTGCCCTGCGGCGTCCAGCCTGTGTTGGGCGCATACCCCAGCCGCCAGCGCAGGAGCGGGTCGCCGTCCGCATCCGCCGCCAGGCATTCATGACACTGCACTTCCACGACCAGTAGCGGCGCTACCCACTGGTAGGGCTGCCCGGCCCGATTGGTGAGCGCCAGCGCTGCCGGCTGATGCGACGTGGCCAAGGTGGTCACCAGCTGCCGGCGTTCGTCCGCGCGGAAGCCGACGTCGACGCGCCCGATGAGCTGGACGGCCAGTCCATCCTCCGGTTGATCTAACGGCAGCAAACCGAGCAGCAGGTCAGTGACGCCGGCATCCGTCGCGGTATAACCGACCACCACGGCATCCAGCGTGACGACGGGCTTGAGCTTATAGACGCGCCTATCGGCGGCGTGCAGCACCAACCCTTCCCCACCCGCGTCGACGACGTGGCGCTGATACGCGGCGACGACGTCGTCCACGGTGTGTACCATAGTAACCGGCACCGCATGGGCCAACGTCCCCGCGGCCAGCACGGCCTGCAGGCGCGCGGCACGCTCCGCATACGGCAGCCCCGCGACGTCGGTGGCGCCGTCCTGCAGCAGGTCGAACGCGGCAAAGCGCAGCCGGCCCACGTCAGCGGTCGCCCCGCCGCCCAGCGCCGCGAGCAGCCCATAGATCGTCGGCCGGCCGGTCTCCGCTGTGGCATACAATTCGCCAGCGAGCAATCCCTCCCAGGTTCCCAATACCGCGGCGGCCTCCTGCGTGAGCGGCAGGTCGGCCAGCACCTGCCCACGCGGGGTGCACACCACCGTCTGGCTACCGCGCTTGAGGAGGAATGCCGTCATGCCATCAATCTTCGGACTGATGCCACACGGCCCGGCCTGCACGACGCGGGCGATGTCCTCCAGTGCGAGACTGTGATACGCGCCGGCGATATCATGTTTGTACGCGGCAAGGCGCGCCGCCAGCCGGGCGTCGGTAAGCGCCCCCACCGGACTCTGCTGGCCGGTGCCAAGCGGCTGCCAGTTCGTGATGAGGTCCGTCGTCATGGTGTGTCCTCCGGCATCATCAGTTCCCCGGCGGCCAGATACAGCACCAGCCGCATGGCGTCGCCCTGGACGCGGCCATCGAGGAAGCCGCGGTAGGGACGCCCGTTGCGCTCGCAGATTAATGGGCCCCGCCCCTGTCGCCCCGAGCCGATCTGCACCATAGCATTGCGCTGCTGGAGATACTGCGCCAGGGCAGAGAGGAAGTCGAACTGCAGCGTGTCCCCATGCACCACCTGGTAGGCGCGCACGAAGGCCACGCGGCGGATGAGTTCGTGCCGGGGCAGCAGCACGCCCGACCAGACCGGCGGGGCATGCGGCACCAGATTCGCCGGGCGCGTAGGTAATGGACGCTGTGCCGCCTCCCGCCCCTGCCCGTCGACCCGGTACTCCAGCCACTGCGGCGCGCAACAGGGCTGCCCGTCGCCATCCAGATACCCGCGCGTGCACGGGCCGGTCGGCCGCCCCAGCGCGCGGGGGCCCCACTCGGGATCGTCGGCGATGAGCGCCTGCGCCAGGTCGTCGGGATCGGGGTACTGCGCCAGCAGCGCGTCAGGATGGGTGGCCGCTGTCGCGCGCACCCGGCGCATCACCTGCACCGGCTGGCCGGCCAGGTCCTGCCAGCGCCGCGCGTCCGGCAGGCGCACCGGGTGCAGCCCGCAGGTGGCGTCGCGCCCATGAGAATCGGCCAGGCGAAGCTGTCGGATCATACGCGCTCCTCTTCATCGACCCGCAAATCGTCGAGGGCCCAGGCGTCGTGCGCCCAAGCCTCCTCGTCCAGCTCCTCCTCGTCGGCATCCGCCGCGACCACCTGCGCCCGCGTGATCCACTCCAGGCGACAGGGCGCGGCCTGCAACAGGAAGAGCCCGGCGGCGTTCGCCAGCAGGAACGCCGGCACATCAGACGTCCCGGCACGGGGGCGAAAGGGCACCCGATAGACGTCGCCCTGCTGCAATGCGTGGCGCAATGCCGGGTCCAGTCGCTCAGCGGTAACGCCGTAGACCTTGGTCACCACGTGCGCGAGCAGCTCATCAACCGGCACCGGCCCCTCCAGCCGCTGGGGACGCTGGGGGGTCGCCGGCAGCACGTGCAGCGGTTGGCCCGCGGCATCGGTGGCGACCACATCGGCGCGCGGCACGGTGCCCCCGTCCGGGCCCTCATAGCCCTGCGCCACGCCGCCCGGTGGGAGGGCCAGACCATCCCACGTCTGCCAGACCGCGCGACAGGACCGGCCCTGGGCATCAACCGCCACTCGGCGGGCGTGACGGGGACGCATGCGCTCAAGCGGCGTCACCAGCAATGTCGAGCGTGCGTCCCAATGATCAATCTCTACCAGGATGGGCATGACCTAACCTCCTCATACCGCAGTCCGTGCGGCGTCCAGGGGAACCAACGCACCTGCGTCAGGTCGTGGGTCGCAATCAGGCAGGCTTGCCCCGCCGGAAAGGGTATCGGTGTCCAGCCCGTCTCCCCACCCAGCGCGCGCTGGAGGGTGGTGGTCTCCGACGCATAGGCCAACAGACGTCGCCGCCGATGCCAGGCGAGCGCCAGCGACAGCGTGCCGCGCACCAGCAGCACCTGCTGCGGCTGGCGGGTGTCGCAGACCGCCAGCGCCATGCGGCCCGGCACCTGGGCCAGCCACGCCAGATAGCCCGGCACATCCAGCCCCGATGGACCGCTCGCGCGCACCGCCAGCTGCAGTAAAATTTCGCTATCCACCGCGGCCTGCCGGGGCAATCCCCATTGCGCGGCCAGCTGGTCAGGCTGCTCGACCACGCCGTTGTGGGTCAGGAGTATGGCGGGCGCCGGTATGGAGCGGTTGGGGGGATCAAAGGGCAGGTGGGCGACCAGCGGATGATTATTCGCCGGATCGTGCACCGTGCCCCGCGTCGGCCAGCGCGTATGCCCCAGCAAGGCCGTCACGTCCGTCGGCATAGTTGTAAGCCAATATAGATATTGCCGCGTCAGCACACACTGGCGCGCCGGCAACGGCGCTTTCTCCACCTGGTACGCGCCATCGCCGGCGATCCAGGCCACGCCGGTGGCGTGCGGGCCGCGCGGTTCGGAGAGCAGCAGCAACCGGCTGAAGGTCTCCAACGCCGCCGCGCGAGCGCGCGGTTCACGGGGCAATGGGCCGAGAAGGCCCGAGAGTCCGCACATCACGCCCCTCCTTCGTCGGTCGTCTCACCCGCGGGCCGTCGTTCGGCGACCAGCGCCGCGACCCGTGCCACCACCGTCTCGCTCACCGTGCTCCAGGAAGACCAGCGGCTCAGTCCCAGCACCTCCAGCAGGCGCCCCCAGTCCGCGATACTGGCGTCATGCTCCTCGACCAGGCGGTGATACGTGTCATCCAGTTCCGTCACTTCTGCCTCGACCTGGGTCAGGTGGGCGCAGAGCGCCAGCACCAGTTGCGGACGCAACTGACAGGGCCGTCCGGCGCGCAGGGCACGCGCGGCCCGACGCTGGAGGAGGGCGAGGTGGCGTGGCGTCCACTCATGAGCCGCGGTTTCATGCATGGGGCACCGCCTTGGGGGCCGTCTTCCCCGCCGTCAGCGTCCGATCCGGACGATAGCCACACTTCCAGGCTGCGTCCCCCGGCAGATTGGCGATCAAGTGGCGCCGCGCCGTACGATACTCCGGGCCGATGAGGCCGAGCGACAGCAGCAACACCCGAAAATCGAAGCGGGCCGACGTGGGATCGATCGGCCGTTTCGTGGACGCCACTGACCGCATATTGATCGCCCGCGCGGTAAGCGCCAGGCTCAAGATGATGGCGGCTTTGATTTTACCGGCGTGCATGACCGTCGAGGGATACGCGCGAAACTCCACCGTGCGCCGCGGCAGGCAGACGCTGGCGAAGTTCACCACGTGGTAGCGCTCGGGGCAATAGCGCTGAGGAGTCGGCTGATAGGTGCCAAACACGCAGGCGTTGAAGGCCTCCCACGTCGCCGGCCGCCGGCGCCGCAGCCGTTCGAGAAAGGCGGGATCGAGCGGTTTACAGTAGCGTGTCATCCGTGCCGGCGTGACCCCGAACGCGGCGTAGATGAGGTCTTCATACCGCCACACCAGTTTCGCCAACCGGGTCAATGCCGGCGGCGTCAAGGCGGGGCTGGAACAGTGCACGTGCAAGGCACAGCTGGGCGACTGGGTGCCGCCCGCCGCGCGCACGGCCCGCACCACCGCTTGCAGAACCGCCAGATCCTCCCACCCCAACACGGGGGAAACCACCTCCGCCCGCAACGCTGGCTCGACCTCATGGAGGGAACTGTCCGCCACGACCGACCACGTGCGGCCATCCGCCGCCTGAATGGTATACGGGTCGTAGCAGGCTGGCTGCCCGACATGCGTCACCGTGCCCCCGACCACCGTCTGCACGGCCTGGGCGATCTGCGCCCGTGTGGCGCCTACCACTTCCACTTCGCACCCATACGCAATCTCGCTGAGATGCACCATGACGCCTCCTTTCTGGCACACACCTGTGTGCGTTATCGCGTCGGGGGTCATTCAGCCATAGGGGGGCCCGGAAGTCAAGCGATAACTGCAGAAAGGTGCGTGAATGGGTATTGTGGTGAGATTGGCGGCTCCAGTCTTGACTTCCGGGCCACCGAGAGCATGAATGACCACGAACCTGCGCCGCGCACAACAACGGCCAGGAGAGAGGAGAGACACATGACCACACCCATCATGAGCCTGGCCAGCCGCATCGCCAGCTTGCGGACGATGACGGTCGCGCAGCTCCAACGCGAGCATCGGACGGTGTTCGGGGAAGACACCACCTCGAAACACAAGGAATTCCTCTGGCGGAAGATTGCCTGGGGTTTACAGGCCAACGCCGAGGGCGGCTTATCGGAGCAGACGCAACAACGGGCATTAACATTGGCCAATCCCCTGCACCTGCGCGTGCGCCCGCCACGGAGCGGGATGCCGGGCACGGCCACGTCGCCAACCCCCGCCGGCACAGCACCAGGCACACCGGCGCCCGGCACGGTGCTGACGCGTCGGCATCGTGGCGTCGAACATGTTGTGCACGTGCTGGCGGAGGGGTTCGAGTATCAGGGGACGGTGTTTCGATCACTCACCGCCGTCGCGGCAGCCATCACCGGTAGTCACTGCAGTGGCAAGGCGTTCTTCGGCCTGACTGGAAAGGGGCGTACGCGATGAACCGACGTATGACCAGACCACCGGCAGCCACAGTTCCAGACACACGGCGCCGTATCCGTTGCGTCTCATACACGCGCAAATCGACCGACGAAGGCTTGGAGCGCGAGTTCACTACATTAGACGCCCAGCGCGAAGCGTGCGAAGCGTATATCGCCAGTCAGCAGCACGAGGGGTGGATCGCCTTGCCCACGCGCTATGACGATGGCGGCTTCAGCGGCGCCACGCTGGAGCGCCCGGCCATGCAGCGATTGCTGGCCGATATCGAAGCCGGGGAGATTGACGTGCTCGTCTGCTACCGCCTGGACCGGGTGTCCCGCTCCCTGCTGGACTTCCTCAACCTGATGGAATTCCTGGAACGCCACCACGTCGCCCTCGTGTCGGTCACGCAGGCCATCAATAGGGCGTCCGTTCGGGTCGCATACGTACGTGGAGCCGCAAACGCGGCTTA
>CAZPYA010000045.1:7146-37181 GCA_964590255.1 uncultured bacterium | reverse complement strand
GGCGATTTGTCGATGCCGACGGCGTCTGGCAGTGGCCGCCGGGTATGAACGCGGAGCCGGACTGGCGCGTCATCGTGCAGGTGGCGCTGCCCTTCCTGCTGGGCGATGCCGCGGAGCAACGGCTGGCGCGGACCTTCCTGTTACACCCCACGGTGCAGCAACGCGTCAATGCCTGCTCCTTCACCACCGAATACGTGCTGGCAGTCATCAACGGCGCTGGAGACGCCATGCCCGCCGATCTGCGTGCCACGCTGCTCGAACGCATCGGCCGTGACGTGCTGCATTACGCGAAAAAAGACCTGCAGCACCACGGCTACAACGACAACCATGTGACGCTGGCGACGGCGTCGCTGGTGCTGGGCGGGGAGTTGACCGGCAACGCGGAGGCGGTGGAGGAAGGGCGCGCCAACCTGCTGAATTTCCGTGACACCTTTCTGCGCCGCGGCTTCATGCACGAGACGAACGACTGCTATATCCCGCACACGCTCTACTCGACCGCCGCGGTGGCAGAATACGCGCGGGATGAAGAGATTCGCCAACTGGCACTGGACTGTGAGGCGCGCATCTGGGCGGATTATATCCTGCACTGGCACCCGAACCTGTCGCGCAAGCCCGGACCAAGTGCCCGCGACTATACCGGCGGGCGCCTGCATCCGCTGGTGGTCACCGCCGGCTTGTGGCTGGTCTTCGGCGATGCCTTCGGGCAGCCGGCCTATCCGCCCACGGACCTGTTCACCGACGAATTGCCCGATGCGCATTTCTTCCGCTTCAACGGCACTCCCGCCGATGGCCACTGGAACCTAGGCTTCCTGGCGCGCATGGCCGCCCACCCCTTCCACGTGCCTGAGTCGGTCGCTTCGCTCATCTACGACCGTCCCTACCCGCACGTCATCAGCGGTACCCATGAAACGGGACATTATAGTGAAGGCGCCCGCCGCGAGGCGCCCGGCCCCGGCGGGACAAAGGTGCTGGAAAGCCTGACCCTGGAGAACGTGCTGCCCTTCTCGGGACGGGAGATCCTCACCTACCAGTATCAAGAAACGGACTGGGCCATGGGCACCGCCAGCCAGCGCATGATCGGCAACTGCCCGAACAACAACTGGGAGGTGGCCTACCGTAAAGCCGCACCGCTGTCTCGCACGGCTGACCAGGGGCTGCTCTTCTGCTCCTACACCATCAACGACAAGCCGGTCAGCGGCGAGTGGACTTTCCGCATGGATCCCGATGACCCGCACGTAACGCAGCATGAAGACGTGGAGCACTGGTTCGATAACGGCCGCTATGCCGGTCTGCAACACGAGCGCACCGCGATGGTGCTCTATCGTCCGCGCATCCACGAGCGCCACGCCATCACCAGCCTGTCTACGACGCTGGTGCTCCCCTTCTGCTTCAACAACCGGCTCGATCACCTGTGGCTCGGTGATGTGGAGATCGATGATTGTACCGGCGAAACCGCCGAGTTGTGTAACATTTTCATCCAGGATGGTTCGCTGTATATCGGCATCCGGCCGTTGCTGTCGCGTCCGCAGGCCTGCGCCGGCCCGCGCGTGCGCGCCCGCCGCGACGACTGCTGGGGGTTGATCGACCTATACAGCTACGATGGCCCGGCGCTGTCGTTGAGTGAAATGGACCTATGCCGCATCGGCGGCGGTTTTCTCTGTGAAGTTGCGACCGCTGACGACTTCGCCGATATTGATGCCTTCAAAACGTGGTTTCGCCGCGGCCAGGTACTCGACGACCAGCACTTCTTCATGCGCCAGGTGCGCTACCACCGTGACGGGCTCGATTTAGGAATGCGCTGGGACGTGTGGACGGATACCATCATGTATCGCATGCTCAACGGCCGCGTGTATCCGCTGCCGCAATTCGTCTGCAACAATGTCATGCCGGAGCGCCTGCCCTGGCTGACCGGCGACGTGTCGTCGCTCGATCATATTGAGTGGGCCACCCGCCAGGCCAAGCGCCAGATGGCGCCGCATTGCATTGAACCGGGGACGATTCGCCCATGATGCTGCTCTCGATATTTGAGAGAAACGCGACCACCAGCGTCAACACCACACTGGGCGCGACACGCGTATACTTGGGTGAGCTTTTCCATTGCGACAACCCCGACATCGTGCTGTCCTGCGTGCAGGACGGCGCCGACCACCTGTTGCTGGATATCCATAATCCCACAGACGCGCCGCGACGGGTAACACTGACGGCCGTGCCCGGCTTCACGCCATTGTCAGGCCTGAAGATGACGGTGAATGTGCCCCCGTGCAGCAGCAGCAGCAGCAAGGTGCTGACGGTGGCACGCGATACGTTGCGCGCGACCCCATACCTTGGCGAATGAGCGAAAGGAAACTTCATGAGATTGCATCTGCTTCCCGCGATTCTGCTGGTGCTGCTGACGAGCATGCTGGCCGGCGCACAGACGGCACGCACTGAAACCTTCCGCGCGTCCGCGCGTGGCTTTGGCGATGTCATGGTGACGCTACGCACCAACGGGCCGTCATCCTGGTGTACCTTCGCCGCCGAGGACGCCGCCCACGCCGGCGTATGCTCGTCCAAACGCATGGCTGACTTGCTCGGATTCGGCGATCTGAAGCCAGTCGCCAACAGCGGCTTGCCGGGCACGGTACTCGAACTGGCAGGCGCGGGCATGTGGCTGCTGGGCGTGGACGGCGCGAATTTCCATGAACTCTACGCGCCGTCGAAAGATGCCCTGACTCGCACCGCGAAAGATGCCGGCGCGGCGAAGTGGCAGGCGGTATCCGCGCGGGCATATCCCCGCTGGCTCGATTGCTTCGACAATGCCGCCACCGGCGTGTGGGTGGGCGGCGGCGGCGATCAATACGTGCTGCCGAATGATTTCCAATGGCTCCGCGACCGCGGTTTCGCCTTCTGCACGCTGTCGCCGACCGAGTCGCGCATGGTCGGCCCTGGCATATTCGACACGACGATCTATGACTGGCACCGTGCCATGGCGGCGAAATTCGACCTGCCGTACCGCGTGCTCTACTTCCCCGCCGACCACGAATGGCTGTGGAACCGGGAGCCGCTGCCGTATACGCTCCCCGAAAAGGGTCGCACCACAGTGGCACCGTGGCTGAACTACCAGAAGAACACCAGTTCGACCGCCATGGAGCCGGTGCCGGCGGTCGACCCCTACATTCAGGATCATCGCCGCCGGGTGACGGAAACGCTGGGCGCCGACCCGAATTTCGTGGGCATGCACGGCTGCACGGAAATTCCCGAGGCCGGCGTTGACCTGCTGAGCGCGGTAGCGCGCACACCCGGCGTGAAGGCGTTCTGGCATGGATACCTCACCACCCAGTTGGGCATGGACCTGGCCTCGGTGGGCAAGCTGCATAAAGGCGATGCTCGATATTATCGTTCCTGGGACGAGGTAGAGGTGCCGTCCCCGGCCGATTTCATCGGCTGGAATGCGGCAACTTGTCTCGACCTGCGCGGCGCCTGGCAGATGCACGAGGACCCCGAGCGTCAGGGGACGCAGAAGGCGTGGCAGGACCGGGTGACGGCGCCCGATGACTGGATCACCGGCGACTGCAACGACCCGATGATCCTGCTGTATACCCCAGCCCGGCAGAGCGATAAGACGAACCAGCCCGACTTCTGGATGCGCCGCACCTTTACCGTGCCGGCGGAACGCGGCCCGTCGCTGAAATTTCTGCATATCGGCCGCGACGTCTACCACGGCAATCATACGCCGCTCTTCAGCGCCTGGGTCAATGGCAAAAAGCTGAAGTCGATGAGCGAAGAACGCGGCGATTTTGACCAGTGCTTCGACCTGGAGAATGCCCTCGAAGTCGGCGAAAACGAGATCGTGCTCAATACGCATGGTGCGCCGATCTCCAGCTACTGTTTTCTCGGCCCCGTTCCCCTGCGCAATTATCCGCAGATGACGAAGCCGGAGAACCGTCTGTGGTACGATGGCGTCAACTTCGACGCCTGGCTGCGCGTGGGCAAGATCGAATCCGCGTTGCGCGCCAGCCGCGTCGGTGATCCATATCGCCCGCTCAAGCTGATGGCGACCATCAATCTGCTCGATTTGACCACGCCGTTGTGCGAAAAGTATGGTGCCTATCAGCACGACACCGGCGGCGCCGGCGGCTACTGGGCGCCGATGACCGGCGGCCGCCTGGCGCGCAGCCACGGCCTACCGTTCAGTTGTGAACAGGGCGGCCCGCCGCCTGACGCGACGGCGATGCAGAAAGCGATGACCTTCTACCTGATGTATGGCAACGACGCCGTCGACCTGGTCTTCGGCGTGCACCACTACGCTGGAAAGCCGGATGTGGCCGCCTGGGTAGATAAGAACCTGGAGTTGATGCACTGCATTGGCAAAATGGTGTTGCCCACGCCGAAAATCGCCGTGCTGCGCTCCACCCGCGCCACGCGGCTGGGCTTCGCCGATCCGTGGAACTGGGATATCGGTCGCGGCGCGCTCCAAGGCGTGGGCCGCAATTACGCGTATATCGAAGTGCCGGACATCCTCGGTGGCGCCATTGACCAGTATCCGGTGGTCATCGATGACGGCACCGTGCTGCTCTCCGCGGAGGAGATCGAAGGCATCAAGCGCTACGTGCAGCGCGGCGGCATCTTCATTGCCCAGCACCACACCGGCCGCCACTCGCCCGCCGAAGCGGACACCTGGGCGCTGGACAAAGCCTGGGGCCTGACGGTGAAGCCGAAATACATGACCGAGGAGAACTACCACCGCTGGCCGCTGGCGAAGATGCGCTTCGCGAAGGACCAATCGCTGCTGCCGAGCCTGCGCGGGCAGGAGATCGAGGGTAGCGGCGTCGCTATCGACTACCTCGGCAAAGAGCATGTCGGCGCAGTGGGTATTACCGCTTCCGAGAAGAACGTGCAGCCCATCGCCACCTGGGATGACGGCACCATGGCTATCGCCGACGTGCGCGCCGGCCGTGGGCACTTCATCCTGCTGGGCACGCCATTTTATCTGCGCATGAAGGACGTCGCCG
Source organism: uncultured bacterium (assembly GCA_964590255.1). Lineage (GTDB taxonomy): Bacteria > Armatimonadota > Hebobacteria > CAIYQO01 > CAIYQO01 > JAKIYB01. The sequence continues at coordinate 32,190 of CAZPYA010000045.1, read as the reverse complement.
GCGTCTGGGTGAACGACGAGCGTCGCGGCGCCTGGCTGGATGAATTCCTCACCGCCCTGGGCGTCCCCCGTGACAGTTGGGCCAGCGGCGTATGGGCCGAGTCCTGGCGCAGCAAAAACGGCGTGTATGACCTCTACCCCGTGGCGCGCATGACCTCGCAGGGCGAACCGATGGTCACCACCGGCGCCATACTTCGTCGCGACTCGGCGCCGACCGGCCTGGTGGAGATCAGCGCCCTCGGTCATCCGAAGGTGGCGGCAGCCTGGAAAGACGGCAAGCTGACGCTGCCCGCGGCGGAATACGGCCTCATGCAGGCCCGCGTCTTCGCCGCCCCGCGCGCCGACATCACCCGTGGCGCCCTTGACTGGTTCCGCACACAGTCGAGCCTGTGGCGCAGCCTGCCGCCCATTCCCGAAGAGCGCGCGCCGCAAGTGGTGGCCGTGCCCGATGACCTGCTGCCCCTGCCCGATGGGTGGACGATGACGGTGAACGGCCAGCCGGAGAAGACAGTGCGCCTGGGCGCGTTCGGCACGCTGGGCCTGCCCGAAGAGACCGCCGCCGGTTTCGCGAAGACGGTGGCAATTCCCCAGGACTGGAAAGGCCGCCGGGTGGAACTCGTTTTCAACGCCGAAGGGTGGTTCTGGGGCATCCTGCCGCACGCGCGCCTGCAGATCAATGGGAAGGACGCGGCGATGAAACAACCGATCACCCCGCAGCCAGCACCCGGCTTCACCATCGACGTGACCGAGGCTGCCGCAACGGGAACACTGACGATCAAACTCGACATTGACGGCGTTACCCAGAGCATGCTGCGCCGCGACAAAGCCGGGCTGGCGAAACCGCACGGCGTCACCGGCCTATTCTATCTGCAGGCGACGCTGCCGCCGGTGAAAACCACGGCGCTGGACAATTGGCAAGTGGCGTCCGCCTACAACCGCCTGAAACCGGTGAAGCCCGGTGAGCGGGTGAAAGGGCCGTATCTGGAGACGCGCTTCACGCTGCCGACGACGTGGCCGGCGAAACGCCTCTTCCTGGAATCACCCGGGCATCTCGGCTTCCTGGTCATCAACGGCACGGTGCTCGGTACCCCGGCGTGGATGCGGCGGCTGGATGTCAGCGGCCTGGTGCATCGCGACGGCGAAAACGTGCTGCGCTGGCTGCCGGCCGCCCGCGATGTGGTTTGGTGGAACCGCAACTTCGATGGCACCGTGCCACCGCTGAATCTCGCCTGGAACGAATAACGGAGTGACGATGCACAAAATGCTCGTAATCGCGCTGGCGGCAATCGGCCTGCTCTACGGCATCACGCCGGCAGCGCGCGCCGCGGAGGCGCCGGTGGACGTGCTCATCCTCTCCACCGGCGACCTGCAGCCCGACAAGCAGTTGGTAGAGCAGTTCGGCAAGGAGGGGGTGCGGCTGGTGACGCGCAAGCTCTACGAGCCGTTGAGCGCCGCCATGCTGCGCCAATTCCATGTGGTGCTCATCGCCGACTGGGAGGGCGACGGCGGGCAGGGACGCTCCTTCCTGCGCACTCATGTGCAGGAGACGCTGACCGCCCGGCGGAACACCGAACTGCTGCAGACGTATATCGCGGACGGCGGCGGGTTCTTCTTCACCCCGCTGTATGGCAGCGAAATGTCGGCTGAAGCGCTCACCCGCTTTCTGGAGCCCTACGCGGCGACGGTGCAGTGCGCCGGCGCGCGTGACGACACCCACGCCTATTCCTCGGTAGCCAACAAAAGCCTGAATCCACCCGATTATTATGAATACGCCTGGACGACCGCGATTACGAAGCACCCGGCCACGCAGGGGGTGCAGCGGCTGTTTTACCCGACGAGCCAGTTGCGCTGGGACAACCTGTATGCCACTCCGGTGGTCACCGCCAGCGAACCGGCGTGGACGGTGTTAGTGAAAGGCATGCCGACCAGCCGACCATCGCGCGGTTTTGACTACTATACCTGGCAGGAACTCGGCACGACGCCGCCGGTGATCGCCGCGGTGCGTAATCATGGCGCGGGGCGCGTCGGGATATTCACCCCGTGTTACCACTACACGCTGCGCTCGCCGTTCACGACGCCAAAGGACGGCTGGTATCTCGAAAACCATACCGGCAAAATCGACGGCATCCTCATGGACAAGGGCAACGGTCAGGAGGCCAGCCAGGGACGCCAACTCATGCTCGGCATGCTCCGCTGGCTGGGTGACGGCGCCCGCGCGAAGGGCTTTGGCGGGTATGACGAGAAGACGTTCGCCGCGCTGAAGAAGCCGGCACCGGTGCCCGCGCCGGGCTGGCTCTACTCCTGGACGCCCACGGACGGCAACCGCTGGTTCAAGCTGCTCGTCGGCGCGCACAGCGCCTTCAGTGACGGCACAGGCACGGTGGCCGAATACGCCGCTGCCGCGAAAGCTGCCGGCGTCTCCATGCTGGTGATGACCGAGGCATTCGAACGTTTCAATCCCGCGCGCTGGACGGAATACCGCGCCGCCTGCGCGCAGGCTAGCGACGACGCGCTGAAAGTCGTCGCCGGATTGGATATTCCCGACGCGTACGGCAATCGCTATCTGCTCTTCGGGTCGCTGGTGTTCCCCGCCGCCAGTCTGCTTACCCCGGACGGCAAGGCGATGGCGCGACCGAATTACCTGTGCCTGTGCTTTCCGAAAGGCATCACCGTCATCCACCGCAGCAATACCTCGACGGTACCGCACGAACTGCTGAAGCATTTCCAGGCGGTGAGTGTCTATACCTATCACAACGGCGTCATGGAGGACAACAGCTACCCCGCCTACGCCTGGGAAGTCTTTCGCTTCTCTAATCCGCTGCCGTTCGTGGTACATGAGACTTATGCGCCCGCCGACCTGACGAAGGAAGCAACAGCCGGGCATCAGTTGTTCGCCGCCGCCCCCACCCTCGCCGATCTGGACTGGTACCTGGGCGCGCACGGCACCGCGCACTTCTGGGAGTCACCGCTGCACCTGCAGATTTCCTCGGGGCCGATGATCACCGCCCTGGGTGGCTCCATCCCCGATCCGGAGCAGCCGTCGGTGCGCGGCAATCTCGGCTTCTCGCTGCACAGCGACGAACCGATCACCGAAGTCGCCCTCTGGGAGAATTTCACGCTGCTGCGCCGTTGGACGCCGAATGCGAAGGACTTCACTGTCAATAACGTCAAGCTGCCTGACGACCATGCCAACTGGATGGTGCTCACCGCCACCGACGCGAAGGGCCGCACGGTGGTGTCGCCGGGCGTGTCGTTCGGCAAGCAGATTGTGCACACCTGGCGCTGCGCCGACCGGCAGAACTGGTGGTGCTTCCCGAATCTCTATACCGGCACCGACCTGTGCCAGATCGATCTCCGCGTGCCCGCTCCCGACACGGCGGAAGGCACCGGCATCTTCCCGAATATGCAGGGGCCGCGGCGCGGCGAGAACATGGCCGCCCTGCTCGATTTCCCGCTGGCCAGCACCGCCGTCTATATCCAGGATGCCGTATTGGACCAGCGCTACCCGCGCGCGCTCTACACCGAGGTCGCGTATGATGCGAAACCATCCAATACCACCGCGCGCTCGCGTGTGTATGAAGCGAAAATCCGATACCATAAATTTTATGTCGCCACCGAGAAGGCAAAAGAGAACGACTACCTGCCGCTCTACAACGAGGTGACGATCACCCTGCGCCGCCCGCTACAACCGAATGGAGCGATCTTCCCGATTCTCACGACGCTGGATACAAAGCACATGCAGGTGCGCGGCGACATGTCGTATGCCTACACCGATCCCGCCACTGGCAAAGACGTGACCGGAACGTTGAAAACCGGTTATCTCGACCTGCCGAAAGGCGGACGCGTGGGCGGTTTCATTGCGCTGTCCGATGGCATCCGCGTCGGGGCCAATGGCCTGGTCGGTTTCGCGGCGCCCGCCTGGGTAAACGGGGCGTTGCCTGCGGGCACGCGCTGGACCGCGGCCTTCAGCGCCGTGCAGCCCGCTGAAGCCGATGCCTGGCGGTCGATGATGGGCTTGTGTGTCGAAAAACCGTATACCATGACGCTCGACTCGGGCAAGCTCACCGATCTGGCTTACCTGGCGCGCGCGGATGCCGACGGATATGGCATCGCCGGACGCGTGGAGCAAGCGTTGCGCGCGGAATTCGCGAAACAGTGCAGGGGGGGCCTCATCAATCGCAATAAAGAAGGGGAAGGCGTGCCGGTTACCGCATATCGTATGCCGTTCTACGTCAACGGCGTCAATTATAATTGGCCGGCGGCGGTGGTGCGCGGCGGCGTGCCGGTAGAAGACATCCCGGTCTTTGAAGGCATCGCCCGCGCCCGGTTGGATGTCGGCCTGGCCGGCGCCTTTTATATTGGCAATACGGTGCTGTCCGATCAGCCGAACCTGCGCGTCGCTCTGTTGGGCTGGTCGACGACGGCGTGCTCCGTGGAAGTGAACAATCCGACGGACAGCGACATGACGGCGACCGTGCGTACCGCTCTGCGGGTGACCGGCCGCTTCCAGGGGCAAACGACCATCACTGTGAAGGCCGGCACATCACAGATCGTTCATCTGAAATAGGATCGCTATGCTGCATCGATACGAGGATTATCGCTGGCTGCGCGGCTTCAACGTCATCCCTTCCTGGGGCGCGCGCATCGAACAGGCCTGGTGGGCATACAACGGCGACCGCTTCCGCGAAGAGGTTGCCCTCGCCGTGCCCACATACGCCAACTGCATCCGCCTTTGGATCGAGTTCAGCGCGTGGATGGCCGATCCGGACGGCGTGCAGGACGCCTTCATGGATGCGGTAACCGCTATCGCTGACTGTGGCATGACGGTGATGCCGTGCCTGTTCAACCGCTGGCACGACACGCGTTATGACTACGGCGGCACCTACCACGAGGACCTGCACCGCGATCTGGAACCGAAACTGGACTATGTGCGCGCGCTGGTGGCGCCGCTGACCGACGATCCACGCATCCTGCTGTGGGACCTGTGCAATGAGCCGGCCGCCTGTAGTTTTGACGATCCCATCGCTGCGCGTGAAATGAGCTGGATGAGCTGCGTCGCCGACGTCATACGGATGTGCGGCGCGCGGCAACCTATCACCATTGGCACGCACCAGGCCGGCTGCAACATGGATATCTACGCGCCGCTGTGCGACGTGCTCTGCTGCCATCCCTACGGGCAGTCGCCGGAACAGCACGCGCAGTATCTCGCTGTCTGCCTGGCGGTGCAGCGCCGTCATCGCAAGCCGATGCTCTCCAACGAAACCGTGCCCGGCTGCCTGGACGACGCGAAACGGGCGGCGTGCGCGCGTTGGACAATCCGCATGATGGAAGACGCCGGCATCGGCTGGATGGGCTGGGGCTTGCGGGAAGGCCGCGCCATCTCCACCCGCCGCGACCGGTTTGACGGCAATGGCATCGACGGTCAGGGGTTCCATGCCTGGTTCACCAGCGAGGGATCGCTGCGCCCGGGCCTGGAATTCCTGCTAGAGCCGCCACGTTTCACCCCTCCCTGGGTAACAAAAGTCGCAGCAGAGGAGTCGCAATCGTGAAAGCAGTCTTTTTCGGCGGTGGGTCGCATCGCTATCTCGGCATCGCCCGTTCCATACTCGCCAAGCCGGGCCTCTTTGAAAATGGCGAAATATACCTGTACGACCTGGCCGTCTCTCGCGCCGAAGCGGTGGGGCAGATGATCCGGAAATCGCCGGAATATGCCGGCGCGGGCTGTACCGTGCGCTGGGGCGACTCGCTGGATGCGGCGCTGGACGGCGCTGATGCCGTGATGGTCGTACTGATGGCTGGTTCGCGCGCCAACCACGGCGTCTGCGAATTGGTCTGCCGCGAGCACGGCTTCATCGGCTCCGACCAGCTCTCACCCAGCGGCGCCATGCTCGCGCTGAAGGGCGGGCCCATTCTCATGGACCTGGCGCGGAAAATGGAGCAGCGCTGCCCGAATGCCTGGCTGGTGGATTTCGCCAATCCCGTGGCGGTGTTGAGTGCTGCCGTGAACAACCACACCGCCATTCGCTGCATGGGCGTATGCGCGGGTTATACGAATCACCAGTGGGACCTGGCGCGCGTGCTGTACGGCATCGACACGCAAATGGATGATATTCAGGTGCGCTGCGCCGGCGTGAATCACATGAGCTTCATCCTTCCCGGCTCGACGCATCGCGGCCGCGATATCTACGAGATGACCACTGAACGCATCACTGATGACTGGACCATGCCCGCGCTGTCCGATCGCTGGAGCGCCGGGGCCAAGGCCGGCATCACCAATAGCGTCACCACGCTGGTGCGCCTGTACCGCAAATACGGTTACCTGGTATTCTCCACCGAAGGCGACGGTCTGTGCCACCTGGATATCGAGCGGTCATGCCAACCGCTGGACGCCGCGGCGCTGACCGAAGCGCGCGCCCGCATGGCCGAAGCCGGCCCACGCATCGCCGCCGTGCGCGCGGACGACGACGCGCAGTTCACCAGTTGGCTGACGCGTGTCACCCCCGAAGACTGGTCGCGCCAGATCCCGGAGACGCTGCATCTGCTCCGCTGTGACGAAGACATCATGGTGAAGGTGCTAACGGCGTTGGGTGGTCACGGCGAGATGCGCATCGCGACCAGCGTGCCCAACCGCGGCGCAGTGCGTGGCTTCAAAGATCGCACGGTGCTGGAATTCTCACAGGTTCTGGGCGCCGATGGACTGCGTCCGGTAGAAGGGCTGGAAGTGCCCGATGTCTTCCAAGGCCTGGTCACCGGGTTGGCGACGCACCAGACGCTGCTCGGTGATGCCATCGCCACCCGCGACCCGCGCGTCCTCTTTGAGGCGCTCTACAGCTACCCCGTCCAGCAGGACACCGCCGTCTCGAAAGCGCTGTGGCGTGATTTGCTGGTGGCCGCCGCCGCGGAGATACCCGCGGAGTTCCAGGAGACGCGCGCATGCTTCTGACCTCGTATTCACGCCTGCTGCTCATCACGCTGCTATGCTTCATTGTTGCGAAGGGAATAGCCATGAACTTGAACCTGGCTGTGCCGTGGGGTGACGGTAACTCGCCCCCGTTGACGCCGTATCTGGCCTTTTCGAGCCCGCAAAGCGAGAACATGCTCTTTACCGACGGCGACAGCATTGCCATCGTCTGCCAGGCGGGCCTGCGTTCTGTCGGCCTGCGCTGGTCGCTGCACCGCAACGCGATCCAGAAGCCGTTCCGCGAAGGCGTGGCTGAAGCGCTGCCCGGAGACCGTTTTCGCATCACCGTCGCCACCGCCGGCCTGTATGCGGGGTTCTATGACCTGCGCGTCGAGCTGGATACCGGTGTGATGAATGCGGAAAAAACGCCGTTTGCCCGGCGCCCGGTGCGTGGCGTCTGCACCTTTGGCTGGCAGGCAGAGGGGATGGCCGTTGTCGATAGCCGCCCCGCTGATTTTGCGGAATTCTGGGCGGACGCAAAGGCGAAGCTGGCCGCCGTGCCGTTGGACGCCCATGAAGGCCCGCTGCAGGCCTTCGGCCTGAAGGAAATCAACGAATACAACGTGACCAGCGCCTGCCTGCCGCCGGATTACGACCCCGCCGGTTACCGCGCGGAAACCGTGGAATCCGCGAAAGTGGACTTCGCCGGTCCTGACGGCGGTCGCGTGTATGGCTGGCTGGCCAAACCGATCGGCAAAGGACCCTTCCCCGCCATGCTCGTGTTGCCCGGCGCGGGATTCGCCGCCCGGCCACGGCCGCTAGAGCATGCCCGGCACGGCTATGTCGCCCTCGATATCCAAATTCACGGGCAGGATGTGGACCTGAAAGACTACCCCAAGTTGCCGGGTTATTATGACGAGTGGACATTTGAACCGGCTTCAGCGTATTACTACTACAACGTGCACCTGCGTTGCCTGCAGGCGGTGAATTATCTCGCCTCGCGCCCGGATGTCGATCCGGACCGCATCGTGGTGGTGGGCGGCAGCCAGGGCGGGCGCTTGAGCTTCGTGGTAGCAGGCCTCGATTCGCGCGTGAAGGCGGCAGTGCCCTGCATTGCCAACGCCGGCAATCAGCCGCATCTACGCTGGGTGGCGCGATGCAACGGCTACCGCAATATTGAAGATAAACGGCCCGATCCGACGATTCCCTTGAGCAATGGCATGGATGTCGCCGGCGCCCCGCCGCGCTTCGACGAACCAGGGGATCGTGCTTTCGCCTATTACGACACGATGAACTACGCGCAGGATATCCGCTGCCCGGTGCTCATCAACGCCGGCCTCATCGACCCGGTTTCGCCGCCATACAGCATCTGGCCTATCTACACGCGGCTGAAAGGCTGGCGGGAGATCGTCGCCATCGACGGGCATGCGCACGACTGGTCCGCCGAATTCGACCGCCGCGCCTGGCGTTGGCTGGACAGTGTGCTCGCTGGAAAACCGCAATCGGCCGTCGCCGCGGCGCAACCACTGCGCGTGCTCTTCCTCGGCGACAGCATCACTGGCATTTCCGATCTGCGCCATTACCTGAAGTTCTCGCACATCGTCGAGCGCATGATCGCCGCGCGTGGCATCGCCGTAGAATCCGTTAACAAAGGCATCGGCGGCGACACCACCGAGGGCGTGTTGAAGCGGCTGGACGCCGACGCGCTGGCGCTGAAGCCGGACATCTGCGTGCTGCTCATCGGCGGAAACGACGCCGCGTCGAAAGCGAAGGATGTGCCGGAGCGCTTCTCGCGCAATTACGCCGCCATCCTGCAGCGGCTAGCGGCGGCGGGCATCCGCGTGCTCGCGCTGCAGTACCACGTGTTGCCCAACCCGAAGAACCCGGAAACGGCCTGGGTACATTTAGACGATCACAACGCGCTCATCGCGCAGATTGCTGAAAAGCATCAGGTGCCCATACTTGACATGGGAGCCATCATGCGCGAAGCGGGCAAGGACCGCCCGGTCGAGGAACTTGTGAGTGGGAAGGACGGCGTCCACCTGAATCCCGGCGGCGAACTCATCTTCGCCGATGCCATCTTCAACCGGCTGGTCGCGCTGGGCTGGCTGCCGAAAAATTGACGGTTAGTGGAGTGAGATATGATCCCTGAACTTGAAATGCGCACCTTTCGCCTGTCGCCGGACGTCGAACTTGACGTGCTCACGCGCGATGGGATGCTGCTCGGCATCGGGCAGGTGACTGTCGGCGGCATCGCCGTGCGCGCCGGCGCTGCGCCGATTCGCCCGGATTTCTTCACCCCCGACGCGCTGCATTACCAGGACTTCCGCCTGCTGGAGATCAAGCAGACGACAGACGGAATTATCCTGCGTACCGAGGCAGTGGGACGGCCGGAGCTGTATGGCGAGATGATGGATGAGTACAGCTACAACCTCGCCTTCCCGCGACTGCTCGAGGCGCAGCGCGATCAGTTGGATTGGATGCTCGCGCCAAAAGAACTCATCCTGGACGGCCATCGATATGTCGGGTTGTCGCTAGCATTCCGCTTCAGCAGCGCGACGAACGAAATCCATAAACTCACCACTGTCGCCACCTGGGAAATCGGCGGACATGCCGCGGGCAACACCGTGTATCATCAGTCTTACACCTGTCCCCCGGTCTATACCGCTACCGTGGAGAATCATTTCTCCACCACCTGCCTGAAGCGGCTGGACCTATGGAACCACTGGCTCGGTAATTCCTACCAGATGCTGCCGCGCTGGGGGTGCATCCAGCCATTCGACTTCCAGGCATCCGCTGACGGCGTGTTGCTCGGCTACTGGGAAGACAAGCACTCGGTGAAGAGCCTGCTCCAGAAAAATCCCGGCGAGGACGTGCTCTTCGTTGTCGACGAGTATAACTTCCCGCTGGCGAACGACGTCACCACCCCCGCCAAGTGCCTCGTGTTCTGCGCCGGCGCCTTCGAGTCGCACGACGTGGTCGACATGTGGACGCGGGCGATGGACTACACAACGAAAGTGATCCGCGGCTATTTCGGCATCACGCATTGCCAGCCGCTGCTCGGTGGCGGGCCTGTCTACGCAGGTCGCAACAGCGTGCCGCGCGAAGAGTTGGTCAACGGCCCGCAACCCAACTGGCTGTGGAAGCAAGAGAACGGCAAGTTCTACTTCATGCTGCAAGGCGAGCAGATCGAGCGCCGGGATTTCCTCTACTGGCTGGCTGACACGAAGTTGCCGGAGCTCAAGGAACGCGGCATCACCCGCGTCTGGTTCGAGCCGATACACGAAAGCGACTTCACCGAAGACGCCTTCAGCTACCATGCCGAAACCGGCTGGCACGGCGACCTGGTGGTATGCAGCATCTGCGGCTCGCGCCGCTACGTGCCCGCCGAGTGTTATGACGGGTGGCGCGGCTGGACCTACCTGGCGGAGAAGGCGCAGGCGCTGGGCATGAGTCTGGGCCACTGGGTGGGCCTGCACCTCACCCCGCGCGCGCCCATCCTGCGCGAGCATCCCGAGTATGCCATCCAGCATGTGAATACCCTGGGCCACAGCGGCGGCTACAGCCACCTGTCCATCTGCTCCATCAACTGGTGCTCTGGCGCGAAGCAGTGGTTCCTCGATGACATGAAGCGCTGGCATGACGAAGGCGGGCTGCAGTGGCTCTTCTTCGATTCCTGGCCGAACCTCGGCTGCTCGCCGCTCAACTACGGCGGGCGCATGGAGCCGATGCAGTGGGAACTGGGCGACGTGCTGGCCCAACTGCAGCAGATCGGCTACGACTGGTTCAGCTTTGAAGGCACCAGCCCCTTCGGCGTGCACCAGTACGGCCTGTGGGACCCGATGGAAAATTATGAACAGCACACCTCCGGCGGCGTGATGGGCCAGAACGACTTCGCCTGGTGGGTCGGTCACGAGTATATGGGCTACAACCAGATGCTCTGCCCCGGCATCAATCCCGCGCGCGACCGGTCAACGATGCCGGAGATGTCTTTCCGCTACATGGCGAACCGATCGCTGACGCTGGTGCTGGAAAATCACGAAAACCGCTACCCCTATGTCGAGGGGTTGGACCACACCTACGCCGCGTTGCAGCCATATATGCAGAAACGCCGCCTGCTGCCAGACGACCGCGGCGTGCGCTGGGAGCATCATGACGGCGAAGTGCTGTTCGCCTACCGCGCCTTTGACTATCCCCTACCCGTGGGGGCACGCGTGGCCCGTGTCGAGCATGGCGTCGAAATCCCCGTGCCGTGCACCGACGACATGCTGGCTACCACGGCGATGACCGCGTATACAATTTCCGTCTGATCATGTATCTATGCTGATGTCTGTGAGGAGTTGCGAATGAAACTGCATCTGTGCTTATTGACCATCCTCATGCTCGGTGCGCTAACCGCGCACGCCGAGGAGCTGCGCGGGTTTGGCCGCATCGACGCGGCGCGCATCCCCGACGGCATGCAGTTCACCTGCCAGGACGCCGACCACGCGCTGATCCTGCTGCACAAGATCGGGCGCGACATGAGTCAGAGCTGCACGGTGCCGGCGTCATGGCAGACCGTGGCGCTTGGTGGGCAACAGGCGCCGGTGCTGGTGCGACCCGGGCTGGGCAGCTTCCTGCCCTTCGCGAAAGGCGCCATCGTGCGCGTCTACACAACGACGCGGACGGACAATCTCGCCGCCGCCTTCGCCGACCGCGCCGCCGACCTGACCGGGGCGCGCGTCTTCGACGCGACGTTCACCTACCCCGTCTACCTGGATAAATATTCGCATTACGGAATCGGTAGCTGGTATCCCAGCTACTGGGGCGATGCGAATACCAAGGGCAAGCCGAACACCGTCAACGACCACTTCACCTTTGCCCGCGACAACGACCTCACCCTGCAGCCGAACAACGGCGGTCTGCTGCTGCAGAACCTGCTGCCGAAAATCCGCGAATACAACCGCCCGTATCACTACGCCCAATGGCAGGAGTGGAGTCAGGACGTGGCGATCATGGCGCCGGAAGAGTTGATTCAGGCCACCGGCGGCTTCAGCAGCATGCCCAGCTACTACGGCCAGATCAGTGACGGCGGCTACAAGCTGATGACCTGGAATAACTGGCGCATGCAGCTAAAGGTGCGCGCGGGCAAAGACGATCCGTTGATGATTGACTGGCTCGATCCCAACGGCGAGGTCGGCCCCTTCCATGATGACTTCTTCTTCGACTTCACCGAAAACAACCGCAAAAACTTCGTCCATTACCTTCGCGACGTGCGCGGGTATACGCTGACTGCCCTTGGCGAAGCCTGGTACGGCGACAAACGTCGTATCACCAGTTGGGACAAGGTGTCCATCCCCATGGGGTATGACTTTTTCGGCTGGGCGAAGGACAGCATCGCCGCTGACCGCCAGTGGCGCCAGCATCCGGCCACCCGCGGGATGGCGCTGCAGGACGGCCTGGCCGCCGGCTGGCATCGCGCGGAGTGCAATGACGCCAACTGGGTGACATTGCCCGCGGCCGGAGGTGAACTTGTCGCCGCCTTCTGGCGCGCCGATCGGCCCATCTGGTACCGTGGCACGCTCACCGTTCCCGCTGACTGGCTGAAGAAAAAACGTGCCGCCGGCCCGGTCTATCTGAATGCCGTCACGTTCTCACAGGCCCGTGGCTTCCGCAACCCGGACCGCATCTGGTTGAATGGACAGGAGATCGCCGCGTATTCACACTGCCCTGGCTACCCGTTGGCGGCCCAGTTCGATGTAACGACGCTGCTGCAATCCGGCAAAAACATCATCGCATTCCTGCCTGCCAGCATCGATTTCCGCGGCAATTTCTTTCTGACCGATACCCCCTGGGAAACGTACCCTTTCCGCGACACCCACCGCAATGCCCGGTACGCCGACTGGTATGAATACGTGCCGTGGGCGGTGGCGGATATGCTGGAACATACCTTCAAAGCTATCCGCGGCGCCGATCCCAACCGCCCCATTAAGATTCACGCCTTCCATCGCAAAGATCTGGCTATTCCGCTGGGCGCGCAATACGGCGGCTTCAACCACAACACCGGTGATGAGGCGTTCTTCCGCCCGTGGGACAAGCGCTTTGGCTACGTGCGCGGCATCCCCTCCTCGGCGGAATCAAGCGGCAGTGTCGATACCCCGGAATTCGCGCTGCGCTACATCGGTTATCATGCCTTCACACCAGAATGCCCTCGACTACTTCCATAACATCCAGTCGATGATGTATTCGCCCGCGGCGCCGGTATGGAAACAATACATGCCGTATTTCAAAATCGCCCCGCGCCGCGATATCAAGAAGCCGGACATCGCCCTCTTCTGGTCCTCGCGCAATAACGAACTGCTGCCGCGCCCGGTGCCTTACTGCTTCGACCTGGGTCGCGGCGACATCCAGCCGTTGGGCTATTCGTATGTCTATGTGGATGAGTCAAACGTGCGCGACAACCTGCTCAAGGACTACCCGATCATCTGGGACACCGGTACCTTCATCATGGACAAGGAGACCGTTGCCGGGTTGAAACAATACGTCGAGAACGGCGGCACCTATGTGCTGCTGCAGGAGACCGGCCGACACACCTCCGTGAAGAAAGATGCCTGGCCGATCACCGACCTGACCGGTTTTCGCGTGCGCGCGGTGCGCCCGATGACCGGCAGCGTATCGATTCTCACCGAGCAGCCGCTCTTCAAAAAGCTGGCGGGCCGCACCTATTACAACCGCGGCGTCAGCATCGACTATTCCGATTACAATTACGCCGATAAATGCGTCGCGCTGGAGCCGGTCGCCTCCGGCACGCAGGCCATTGCCCGCTATGACGACGGCGCCATCGCCATCGGCATGCGCACGCTGGGCAAGGGTCGCGTCATCATCCTCGGCAGCCCATTCTGGCGCGACTCCTACGACAAAGCCGGCCTTTGGTGGCCGGGCGAAGGCCAGAGCGAATTCCTGGAAGACATCTTCGCCGGCCTCGGGTTGAAGCCGTTGGCCACAGCCACCACGCACCGCGTCTGGCGCGAGCACTACCTGGCCAACAACGGCACGGAAGAGTTCCTCTATCTGCACAACCCGTATGACGAGAAACAGACATTCTCCACTACCTGGACCACCCTTTCGCCCGCCGGAACACTCTTCGACCCGAAAAACGGCAAGGAGATCCCGGGGATCATCAACGGTAATGCGGTGACATTGAACGGGATGACACTCGGCCCGCGTGAGACGCTGATCGTCGCCACCCAGCGTAACCGCGCGCCGGAGGATGCAGTGCAGGACTGGTATGCGAAACTGGCAACCTGGTGGCGACAGTCCGTGCCGGGCGAGACGCTGCAGCGTCCCGACCTGCCGGTATACGAGCTGCGACTGGGCGAACAGTTGACCGGCAAGGTGCTCACCGCCGACGAAGCCGCCGCGCTGCCGGCAGTGCCCGCAGGCATGACGATGGGCGATTGCCGCAGCTATGAATATTTCAAGGACCGTCCGGACGCGAACCGCCGCTGTGTCTTCCGCGCGACCTTCGATATCCCGAAGAGCTGGCAAGCCGGTGATACCCTCATCCTCAACCTGCGTGGCGCGACCCATGTCATCGGCAATGTCAACGGACTGGTCGACGCCTGGGTCAACGGCACTCGAGTGCTGACGCAGGAGAGCATCGGCGCGCCCGGCTATGGCAACCTGGACGGCGGCGCGAAAATCGACATCGGCAAGTTGGTCAAACGCGATGGTCCGAATGAGCTGCTCTTTACCACCGGACAGAATGGCTTTATGGGCGAAGTCGTGGTGAAGATGCGCCCGTGGCCACAAGAAACACTGGCGGTGTCCGGCACCTGGCAGGTGCAGCGGGACGCCGACAGCGGCTTGAGTAAGGCGACGCTCCCCGGCGCGTTCACCGGGCTGTATGCGTATACGGACATCACCGTGCCGGCCGCATGGAAAGGCAGCCGCGTCTTCGCGCATATCGACTACTCCGGCAGCTACAACGCCTTCGCCATCAACGAGAAGATGATCTTCCACCCGGTGAAGTGGTACGCGCCGGTTACCTACATGGATATCACCCCCTGGGTGCAGTTCGGCGCGTCGAACCGCATTACGCTGTTCACCCACGGCGCGGTCAGTGAATGGAAAGCCGCCGAAATGAACGTTAAATCGGTCACTCTGCAGCGCGTCGCCCCGCGCGGAAGCCAGTAACGGGTCAAAGGAAACAGCGATGACGCGAATCTATCGTTTGCTTTGTGCGTTACCGGTTGTGATATGGATCCTGCTGGCAGGCGCATCCATCAGCAGTGCCGCGCCGGCCGACACGGACGCGCTGTTGCCGGCGCCGGTGGTGGCCAGCCTGGCGAAACTCGGCATCGCCAAAGCGGAGGAGCAAACCTTTCCGTTGAAAGCGCTGCGCGGCTACGGCGCCATCGCCGGCCGCGGCTATCTCTTCACCAGCAAAGGCCAGCGGGGATCGCTGCTGGTCATCGCCTGCGAGAACGAGGCGAAGGCGAAGCTGCTTCAGGCGAAATACCTGTCCGACCTGACGGTGCTGCCCGGCGTGCAGGTCGCCGAACAGCGTGTGAAAGGGCAGGCGCTGCAGGTGATGCAAGTGCGCGATCAAGGCATTATCGCCGCGCTACGCGCTGGGACCCGGGTGACGATCTGTGCGGCGTCTGACGCCGCGCTTTTCGCGGCGCTGGCCGGCGCGGTGCTCGACCCTGGCCTGCCTCCCCGTTCCGCGGCCGAGACGACGGTACCGATCTACCTCGACCAGTGGGATCGCTACTCACTGCGCTTCTACCACCGTACCTGGGAAGCGCCGCCCAGCGATAAAGGCAAAAACCAGTATGATCCGCTGGAGGAGATAAAATGGGCCGAGAAGATCGGGCACGCGGGCTTGATCTTCTGGACCGGCTCCGCGGGATCGGACCTGGCCGTTGGCATGACCGACGAACCGAACTGGGATTGGGTGCTGCGCGAGGCGACCGCACGCAAGCTGCCCATCGGGCTGAATCCATGCACGCTCACCGGCAATTCCCTGCCCCCCTGGGGTGGCGACCAGTTCCAGCAGCGCATGCCGCAGTGCACGGCTAACCAGTATGGCATCGGCGAACCGTATCACTCGGGCGCCGGGCCGCGGCTGTCCTGGTGCGCCGACGAAGGGCTGGACTACGCATTGGCGCCGGTGCAGCAGGTAGTCCGTCGCCATGTGGACAATCCCAGTGTGGCATTCTATATGGAGCCGCACTGCGAAGTGCGCCACCGCAGTTGGGATATCTTGCTGGAATACGGCCCGCAGGCTGACCGCAGTTACCGGACATTCCTGCGCGAGAAATACGCCACCCCACAGGCCGTAGCCCAGCGCTGGCATGGCAATGCCACCGCGCTGAAAAGCTGGGACGATGTGCACGTCCCAGAGGTTGCGTCCTTCCAGGGATGGCAAGCCGACGCCCTCGACCTGGCCGGACAGTGGCGCATCGCCTACGAAGGGACCACGCCGCCGGGTGAAGAGGCCGACGCCTTCAAGCCGCTGTGCAAAACCTCCACTGCCCCACGCGAATGGGCTGATATCGATTACGACGATGCGGATTGGGCACAGATCACCACGCCCGGTGCCGATCGTTGGTATCTGCTGCCAAAACAGCCGGTGGTGCTGCGCCGCGCCTTCACTGTGCCGGAGCAATGGCTGGCGACAAAGCCCGCATGGCTCTACATCTGGGACTTGAACCAGGGCAATAAACAGTCGACGGTAGCAGTATTCCTGAACGGCCGAAAAATCGACGAATTGACGGGACTAAGCGGCATCAGCGGACATGTGGGCAAATACGACGTGACCGACCTGCTGGATGCCGGCGACAATCAGCTCACCCTGCGCCTGCCGTCCGGGTACCTGGCCTACCGTGTCTACCTGTCGCATACGCCGCCGCAGGCGTACCCCGGCCCTGACATGCTGCAGAACGCGCGCTGGGCGGACTTTATCGACTGGTACGCCTGGACGCGCGCCGAAGCGGTGCGCCGGGGGATCGAGTCTATTCGCGCCATTGATCCAAACCGCCCGATTCAACTCGCCGCGCCCGGCGTATTCGCCGAGGTGCTGCGCCCACTGTGCGAAACGTATGGCGCGCACTTTTACAACACCGGCTATATGAGCGGTTTCTGGGCGGAAGACCTGCCGATGATGATGCGCGGCGTCGACATGCCCTTCACGCTGGAACCCGGCGGTCCGGCGAACTCCGTCAGTTCGCTGAAGAATGCGCTCGGTCTCTGGGCGACGGAGGGTATCCAGGCCAATAACTACTTCATCCACATTGGCAATATCTTCTACGATGACGCCCAGCGCAACTATTTCGAGACGCAACTGCCATTGGTCTACCTCACCGGCAAATATCATGCGCCGAAGGCCCGCGCGGCGGAGCTGATGAGCCAGCGCATGGAGCAATTGACCGGCTTCCCGATGGACGGCAACACCAACAACAGCCTCGGCGGCGGCTATTGGGCCTTCGGGCACGGGCGCATGCCCACCGATCGCTGGGACATGGACGCGCTAGTGCCGTCGGACTTCGAAGCCGGGAAAGCGGCGCCATACCAGGTGGTGGTGGATACCAATACGTCAATCATGGACCCGCCGCTGGTGGCGGCCATCGAAAAATGGGTGCGCAATGGCGGTATCTTCGTCACCCGCATCCAGACCGGCCGCCACTCCTCGGTGCAGGCGGACGCCTGGCCTATCAGCGCGCTGACCGGCTACCGCGTAACGCGGTTGGACCCCCTGCGCCCCAACGGCGACGGCACGGTGCGGCGCAAGCTGCTGCTGGCCCCCGACCAGACGGTGTTCCCCGCCGACGCCTGGAGCGCGAACGCCCTCTACGGGTTCGGCCAGACGCTGGAGCGCGTGGCGCCGGAATGTCAGGACTTACTACGGTGGTATGACGGTGGCGTCGCCGCGGGCATCCGACCGCTCGGTAAAGGCGCGGTCATCAACCTGGGCGTGGGCTTTGACCTGCCGGACATCATCGCGAAAATTCTCGACTGGCAGCGCATTCCCCGCGTGCCCGGCGCCATCCTGCCCGCCGCCAGCGCCGGCGGCGTCATGCTGCGGCGCTACCAGAGCAACAACGGCCTGTATGATGTCTGGCGCGTGTGGAACACCCGCTTTGAGGATGCGGGGCCACTCGACCTTCGCCTGGGTGATCTCGGCATGGCCAATGGCATCGATGTATTGAGTGGCCAGCCGGTAGCCCTGCAGCCCGTCGCCGGTGGCGCCGGCGTGAAAGACCTGATGCTGCCGCCGCGCCAGCAGCAGGCCTACCTTGTGCCGCGCCGAACTATCGAGCGTGCCGCGCTGGATTGGTTTACGCTGCAACGCGGCTGGTGGCAAGGCACCACCCCGCCGCGGCGCACAGCCCCGATGCCGGTATACAACGCGAATACGCTGGACTTGACTGACGGCTGGGCGTTCATGCCGGTGGAGAAAACGGCCGCGGATGTGCAGCCGTTCATCGGCACAGTCGCCAACGACGCGGATTGGGAACGCATGCGCTTCGGCGTGTGGGACTTCCCCAACCACCATGACGTGAAGCACGCCATACTGCGTAAAACCTTCACCGTGCCCGCCGGCTGGGCAAAGGGCACGGTCTACCTCTGGCTGCAGTCGGTAAGCGGCGATCCCATCGTCGGCCGCGCGCGCATGTACCTGGATGGCGAACCGCTGAAGGAGATGCGCAACGGCGGCTATGAGCTCACCGCGAAGCTGACGGCCAAGAGCGTGCACATCCTGGCCCTGGATATCACCACTGACCTCGCCCTGGGCGGCGCCCGTGGCAATATCTGGTTGTCGTTTTTTCCGGTTCCCGACCGCATGATCGACTTGGCCGGCGCATGGTCTGCCTCGCAAAACGGTCTTACTTATGCGGACGAGATTACGCTGCCGGGACGCTGGAACGGCTGGACCGCCGCCCGCCGCACCGTGCGCCTCCCGAAAGAGGCCGCGGGGCAGGATATTTTCCTGCATTATGAAGGGATCAATTCGCTGGTGGGCGTACTGGTGAACGGCACCTACGTCCGCCGGCACCATCACGGCCTGGGCGGCATCACCCGGTTGAATGTCACCCCCTGGCTGCGGCCGGGTGCGGACAACGAGATCGAGATCATCGGTGGCGGAACCGGCGATCTCACCGCCGTCGCACTTTGGTGCTACGCGAAACCCGTCAAAAAGGACTGAACTTCGTGAATGATCTGCTGACGCTATCCAACCGCACGCTAATGCTCGATGTATGCGCGCCTGAGACAGTGACCGGCGCGCGCTTCTCGCGCGCCGGCGTGGTGGCGCAGGCGACCATGGCCGGCCATTCCTGGTTCGGCCCCTGGCGGCACGACGCCCCGCCTCCCGACGCCCACGACGCCGTCACCGGTACCGCTGGCGAATTCGGCATGGGCATCAACGGCATGCCTGCTCCCTTGGGATACGCAGACGCGGCGCCCGGCGAGACGTTCGTGAAGATTGGCGTCGGCGTCCTCCGACGTCCGGACGATGCCCCGTATTCATTCGCCAATGTCTACGAAATCGTCGAATCACCCGTCTGGGATGTGAATCGAGATGGTAACGCCATCACCATGCGGCAGACGCTTGCACATGCGGCCTGGGGCTATCGATATACATATGCCGTCACCCTGGACGGTGCCGCGTTCATCACCCATCATTGCCTGGAGAACATTGGCAGGCGGAGCATCGATCAGGCGCATTACGCGCATAACTTCTTCGTTTTTGACGGCCAGCCAATCGGCGACGGCTGCACAGTCACGTTTCCCTTCGTGCCGGCGCCGCGGCGCATGTCGGACGAGATGGCGCAGGAGGGGCGCTGCTTGCGCTTCACCTCCCCCACCCTGTCCGCGCCGGCTGTCTTCACCGAACTGGACGGCCACGGCGATACGCCGGCGGATAACGGCGTGGAAATGCAACACGCCCGCGCCGGCATCGGCGTGCGCGTCACTGGCGACCGTCCCGTGCTGCGTTACCACTTCTTCGCGACGCAACTCACCATCTGCCCGGAGCCGTTTGTCGCCGTCAATGTCGCGCCGGGTGAAACCATCGCATGGCAGCATCGGTATGATTTGCTCGTGGGGGCCTGAGAGATGAAGCAGAAATGTTTTCTCGTGTGCAACGCCCACCTCGACCCGGTGTGGCTCTGGACCTGGGAGGAAGGCCTGACCGAGGCCATTTCTACCTTCCGAGTAGCCGCTGATTTTATTGACGAATACCCTGAGTTTGTCTTCAATCACAACGAATCGCTGCTCTACGAATGGGTCGAACGTAACGATCCGGAGCTCTTCGCGCGCATCCAGGCGCAGGTGAAGGACGGACGCTGGCATATCGCCGGCGGCGCCTGCCTCCAGCCTGACCTCATTGCCGCCTCCGGTGAGTCAGTCATCCGCCAGTATCTTGTCGGCAAGCGCTATTTCGCCGAGAAATTCGGCGTCGAACCCTGGGTGGCATATAACTTCGACTCTTTCGGCCACCCGCAGGGGCTCATCCAGGTGCTCGCTGGCTGCGGCATCCGCGCCTATGTTTTCTGCCGGCCTAACGCCGGGCAAATGACGCTGCCCATCGGCAGCTTCCGCTGGCGGCATGCCTCGGGAGTGGAGATCATCGCCCGTCGCAGTGACGACCACTACATCACCCAGGGCAAGATTCGCCGGCAGATGCACGGGCGCGTGGTGCAGGGCGATGAGAACAATCCGGACGCCGTGAGAGAATTCACCTGGCCCGACCACTACCGCGAGGCGGAAGGCGACTTCATGTTCCTCTGGGGCCTGGGCAATCACGGCGGCGGAGCCACCCGCGCCGAATACGCACAGTTCCCCGCCATGCGCGCCGAATTCCCCGATGTCGAATTCATCGAATCGACGCCGGAATCCTTCTTTGCACACACGCTGCGCCGACACGCTCCCGAAACGCTGCCCGTGGTGATCGGCGATTTCAACCAGTTGCATGAAGGCTGCTACACGTCGATGCTGCGGGTGAAGCAGCAGCACCGCCGCCTGGAGAACCTGGCGCACCTGACGGAGAAAATCTGTGCCATGGCCTGGTGGCGCGGCGCGCGCGACTACCCGGCGATCGATATCAATGTGGCCTGGAAGGACATCCTGTTCGCCGAATTCCACGACATCCTCCCCGGCTCGGCCATTCCGAAGGTTGAAGACGACAGCCTGAAACTGCTTGGGCACGCGGAAGAAATTCTGCGCCGCAAGAAGGCGGAGGCGATGATCAGCCTGCTGCGCGACGAACCGCTGGCCGAGCGCGAGGCGACCCCGCTGTTCCTCTTCAACCCGCACAGTTGGACCGTCACCCGCGAAGTAGAGGTGGAATACGGTACCGCCACCCAGGCCGGCACCGACGCCATCGTGCGCACGGTGCTGTCGAACGGGCAGCCGGTTGAAGTGCAATTCGAGAAGGGCGATCTCAATCTCGACAACCCGGGCTGGGGCGAGTGGCGACAGAAGGCCGTCTTCCGCGTCACCATCCCGCCGATGTCTTACCAGCGCTTCGACACCGCATACCGCGTGCTGCCGCCGGAGAGGGTGGTACGCTGGCAGGCGCCCGCTATGCCGGATGGCCCGACGATCACTATTGTCGGCGAGGCGATGACCGCCGTCATCAACCGCGAAACCGGCCTGCTGGACAGTTTGCAGGTGGATGGCGTCGAACAACTCGCGCCCGGTAGCCTGGCCCCCGGCATCTTCGACGATATCCCGCACAGTTGGAATTGCGCCGCTACCTGGGTAACGTCGCGGGAGAATTTCCATCTGGCCACGCCGGAGGAAACCGCCCGCCTGCTGGGATCGGAAAGCATCAACCCCGGCTACCATGAGACGCTGCCGGCGGTGCGCATCATCGAAGACGGCCCAATCCGCACCGTGGTAGAGGCTCTCTTCGTCAGCGGGCATACGGCGCTCACTCAGCGCTACCTCATTAACAAGCACAGCCCGGTGCTGCAAGTAGAGCTGGATATCTTCTGGGCGGAGCGCGACAAAATGCTCAAACTCGGCTTCACCCCGGTAGCCGATCTTCCGCGCATCTGGGCAGAGAAGTGCTACAGCATCGACGATGAGACCGATGCCGTGAGCCGTCCCGACCGCGAGCGCACCTTCCAGCATTTCCTGCGCTTCACTAATGCCGGCGGCGACAGGGGGTTGGGCGTCATCTCACACGGTACGCATGCGTATCACCGCGACGGCAATACCGTGTGGTTGAGCGTGCTGCGCAGCCCCGCCTACGGGTGCATGGACGTGGCGCCCGACTGGCAGCGTTACCGCATCCGACACATGCCGCATCACGAGCAAGGCGAACGCAGCGCCCTCTTCACCTTTGTCTTCGGCGAACCCGCCGCGACGAACGCGAGCATTGCGCGCAAGGCGTATGAGTACAACGTCGGACTGGAATCACTGGTCTATTTTCCCACGCGCAAAGATACTCAGCCCGTCACACCACGCTCGTTCGCAGGCACCGATGTCGACACGGTGCTGGTGACGACCATGAAGCACGCCGAGGATGGCGACGATCTCATTCTGCGCTGCTGGGAAGTCGCCGGACGCGACACTGCCTGCACATTGACGGTCGACGGCCGCGCCTACCTCGTGGAGATCGGCGCCCATCGGCTGCAGACCTTCCGCCTGTCTCGCGCCACCGGCGCGCTACAACCCACTGATTTACTGGAGAGGATCTTGCCATGAGTTATCTCGATGCCACGGCCCAAAACGTCCGTCGCGACGAATGGTACCGCTTGACGCGCTCGCGCATCCATGAAGTGCTAAACCCGGATGGTTCCGGCGTTATCCCACAGTTCGACCCGCCGTATCGCGAGCCGGTGTGGATCATGCCCGCGCTGTATACTGGGCCGCGGGCGACGGTCGACATCGCCAACAATGTCGCCGCGCGGTGGTTCGATCCGTCAAAGGTGCGCGAGGAATCGATCCGTGAAAAAACGGGCAAGGAATTCGGCATCTTCCAGTCTAACGCTTACGCTCATTGCCTGCATCGTTTCGACGCGCTGCTCACTCCCGACGCCCGCGAGGTGATGACCTGGCACACCGAGCAGGTATTCAACACTTACCGGGGCGCCGCGCAGCCCGACTTTAAATTTCATGGCGCCAATGACAACATGCCAATGATGGCGACAAAGGGATTGATCCTCGGCGGCGAGGCACTGCGGAACGAGGCGGCCTACCAGCACGGCCTGTGGAACCTGAACCAGTTCCGCCGGTTGCTCTCGCGGTCGGCATGGGCGTCGGAATTCAATTCCTCCACCTACTCGGCGGTAACCGTCAGCGCGCTGGCGAAGATCGCGACTTTCGCCGCCGATCCGGCGGTGCGCGACTTGGCCCGCGAATGCGAGCATCGCCTCTGGGCAGAGATTTTGCTGCACTACCACCCCGGCACGCTGCACCAGGCCGGACCGCAGTCCCGCGCCTACCCCATCGATTACGCCGGGCACAACCATGCGTTGCAACTACTGCTGTGGATGGCCTTCGGCCCCGAGGCGACCGGCCGCGACCTTCTCGCCAGCTACTTCCAACCCGACGGCACCGAGGTCATTCACTTTTCCGGGAACTACTGGCAGAGCATCGCCGAATTCTGCGAGATGCTCGACACCGAACTGCACGTGCCCGAGGAGCTGGCTCATCTTATCACCGAGCGCAGCTACCCGGCGGTGCTGCGCGGCCGCAGCGAGTGCATGGGGCGCTTTGACGACCAGTCGGCTGACTATCAGACTGAAACGTATATGACAGAGCGTTTCTCGCTGGGGACGGTCAACGGCCCGTTGTGTGGCGGCGAGCATACCACCAGCCTCTATGCCACTTACGCGCTGAAACCGGAGGTAAAAACCTACCGCGATGCTGCCACCGTCTTTTTCAAATACCTGACCAGCGACGCCGACCTTGGCGTGTTGGAACCCTCGGCAGACGGTGGATTCGCCGGCGAAAAGTTCTTCGCCAGCCAGGGGTGGTGTTATGCCATCCAACATGAGCATACCGGCCTGCTCCTCTGCACGCCGAACCTGAAGAATGCGCCGGTCACCACCGACACGCTGAAGCTTTCCCTCATCTTCCCGGCGCATTACGGCAGCATCCGGCGCAGCATCATCGGCGACGCCCCGGCACGCGACGGCGCGGTTGGCGAATGCGCGGACGTGGCGCCGGTGTCGGTGGAGGCTGGCGAAGTCTACATGCATATACAGCCGATGCTTCCCACCAGCCTGCCGCATGCGACGGCGTTGCGCTTCCGCCGCCAGCACGCCTACGAAGTGTTGGAATTGATCAATTACCAGGGCACCGAGCGCACCTTCACGCGCGAGGAACTCTCGATGGCGCTCAACGGCCTGCTGCTCACCATCGCCGACCGGTCAACCTATCCCACGCTGGAGGTGTTCCATGCGGCTATGTCCGATCTGCTGGTCACCGACTACCTCTTCGCCGGCCACCGCTTCGTGCTGGTGCAGCGCGCCGATGTCGAGTTCGAGGTGGTGCTGACTACCAATCATTTCGGCATGCAGACGGAGAGTGTGAATGGCCGTCACGTGCCGCGCCCGGTCTTCGAGAGCAACCAACTCGACGTGGCGCGGTTGCCGTTCATGTCCGGCCCCGTGGAGCGCAACATCCCCTTCTTCCCGTGGGGCGACAGCATGAATGCCTGGCCGTATCATGACATGAAATGGATGATCGGCTCGCGCGGCCTGCCGAATGAGCCGAACTACAGCCAACGCGACGAAAAACTCGGCGACACGCCAGTATCCCTGTAAGAGGTGACGATGATGATGCGAATGCGATGCCTGCTGCAGTGTGGTTTGCTGCTGCTCTGTGCCCTGTGCGGCCTGGCGCAGCAACCGGCGGTTCCGGCCGAAAAGCCGCCCATCGACGTGCTGCTGCTCGGCTATTACATCTGGGCGCAGCCGAACTACGTCGAGTTGTGCGCGAAAGAAGGCATTCGTCTGCATCGCGCTAAGCCCGAAGACCCCACCGGCGCCGGTCGCTGAGCCTACTTCGCTGGCGGTGAACGCGGCGGCGCCTGCCGCGGACAATGACCGTCCAGTCACCCTCCATGAACTGGAGAAGCAGCACATCTTCACCACCCTCAAAGCGTGTCATAACAATCGCACCCAGGCCGCCAGAGTGCTCGAC
>CAZPYA010000045.1:0-7136 GCA_964590255.1 uncultured bacterium | reverse complement strand
CACCGCGGCGGTGGGCGAGATGCTTGAGCGCGGCCCCACCGGCGCCGACCCGACCAACTACCCGGTGGAATACCTGAAGCAGTTCCACGTAGTGGTGGTCAGCGGCGCGCCGGAGCGGCCATGGGATCCGTCGATGGTACGCGGTACCATCAAGCCGGGTATCGTCGCCAACCTGCTGGAATATAACCGCCAGGGTGGTGGGGTTATCTGGACGCCGCTGGGCGCCGGCTACGGCGCGAACGCCTGGACTGAAACCATCGGCAAGCGCATCGATGCCGTCGCCCTCGACGAGTCGTTAAGCGATCCGTCAAAAGACATCTCTGTCTCGCTGATGCAATCCTTCCGCAACACCATGCGCTATATCCGCACCAGCGAAGTGGCGCCGCATCCGGTGACCGACGGTGTCAAAGGCCTGTTTTTCGGCATGCGCGGCGAATGGGGCTGGCCGGGAACGATTCCTATGAAGTTTGGCCCATCCTGGACCGTGCTGGTGCGCGGGATGGATACCACCCGCACCACCGTCAACGGCACGCCCGAAGGCGGCGACGCCCGCGTGCATACGCTGACCGAGAAAACCGGCGCCTATGCCGCCCGCCCAGAATTAATCGGCGCACGGAAAGAAGACGGTGATCGCAAAGGCCGTATGCTGGTGCAGCCCGTTTACACCACCTGGACCTGGGGCAACCACGCGCATCCAGCCATGAAAGACGCCTTCCTCTTCAACGGCGACGGCATCTATCCCAGCGACGGTCAACGTTTCCTGCTCAACGCCTGGCGCTGGCTGGCGGAACCGGCCCAGGCCGTCGGGTTGGGGGGGTATCAGCCACCCGCGGCGGCTGCCGAGAAGCCGGTCGACCTGTCGCCGGTGGTCTGGCAGGACGTCGACTGGTCAAAGCAGCACGGCGGTCCGGAATACCGCGGCCTTTTTGGTGCCCGCAGTCAGTGGGGCGGCGGACGCGGCACGGTGGCCGATTGGACGAACGCCGCGAAGGCCGCCGGACTCGACTTCATTGTCTTCACCGACGATCCCAACACCCATACGCCAGACACATACGCCGCGATGGTTGCGGAATGCGCGAAGCTGAGTACCCCGGCTTTCGCCATCGTGCCCGGCGTCGGTTGCCGCGATACCAATGGCATCTTCCGCTTCATCCCCGGCATCACCCGCCTGCCCGAACGCAAGCGCTTTGACGCCCAGGGGCGCATGGCCCAGCCCGGCGGCATCATGAGCGCCAGCGGCTGGAGCGTGGGCCAGGTGGTCGCCGAGGTGGGCAAGCTGCCGTATAACCCCTGGTACGAGCACTGGATCATGGCCTGCGCGCCGCTGACCTATGAGGGCACGAAACTCGTCGACGATGGCGTGATGCGCTGGTTGCGCACCACCGAGCCCCATTCCTCGATGCTGCTGCCGCTCTCGCTGGTCCGTCTCGACAACCCCGATGCCGTGGCCGCGGCCGCAACATCCACGCATGTCACCGTGCTGCGACTCAACAACCTTGCCGATATCAAGTCCTGCGCCCGCCAGGGCGCCGGAGGCGCAGTCTTTCCCGTCTACCTGACCAACGGTCCGCGCCTGCCCGTCTGGCGTACCGATATGAGCCCCGGCGAACCATTCCGTCCCGGCTCCAGTCGCTTCCGCATTCTGCTGAAGGCCGTCAGCGATGCCGGATTGGCGGAAGTAAAGCTCATCGACGCCGCGGATGGCTCCACATATCGCTTGTGGAAACCCGCGGGACGGAAGGAATTCACCGCTGCCATCGATGAAGCCACCACCGACCAGCGCGTCATCGGCTGCATTACCACCGACGTCAACGGCCGCACCGCGGTGGCGCCGCCCGTCTATACCTACCAGGGGGCCAACCGCATCTGGTTTATGAGCGACCGTCTGATGGGGATGCACCACCTTTCCGGCTGGGATGCGGAGCGGAAACACCTGATGAGCTACGAGGCGCCGACCTGCATCACCTACAATAAAGCGATTCCATCCGGTGGCGATGAGTTCCCGACCAATCACATCTCCCGCTTGAAGTTCCAGGGCATCGAAGGCAGCGGCATCTACCCGCCCGCCTTCAAATTCCCCATGGTGCTGGAAACTGATAAAGGCACGGAACCGCCTTCCGGCCGGCAGTCGACGCGCTACGAAAACCGCTTGATCGGGCATGACTTGACCGTATACGATCTCGTCGCCGATGAGATGAACCGCGACGGACAACCTCGCTTCATCTGCGACGGCCTGCCGTTGCAACGTGAGGAGACGAAACTCGCGAGCATCGTCTCGCGCAACTGGAAGATTCGCCAGCACTATATGGCGCCGGTAGTCATGATGGTAAACGAGTTTACCATGACCTTCAAGCAGGACATACAGGTGAAGCGCTTCTTGCTGGGGCGTTTCTCCGGGCCTGACGCCACCGGCGAGTTCAATCTGCTGGTGATCAAGCCCGGCGCGCTGCAGATGCCGCTCACCTGGCAGTTCGAGCAAGGCGAAAAATTCAATCGCTACACCGAATTCACCCCGGGTGGCTATCTGTACCAGGCGAAGGCACTAGCCGGCACCACGGGCTTCATCGCTCTCGATGATACCATTGCCTGCGAGTCGCAGGCACGGGTGCATACCTTCGTGTTGAGCAAAAAATACCTCAAGGCATATCGCGCCGGCGAGTCGATCACCCTGCGCATGCTGCGCGTCGCGCGCGCATTCGAGGCGCAGCAAGGCAGCAGCGAGTGGCTGGAGCGCTTCCTGAGCGATTACGGCATCGGCGTGCCGCCCGCTTACCGGTATACCATCGGGCAGGGCACTCTGCGCGACATCAACTACATTCTCGATCTCGACGCGAAAGATGGCGGAGTGGCCATCGACCTTGGCAAATATGCCTTGCCTGATCCGCTACCTGTGCGCGTGGCCGGGGTACGTAAAACCGCCATCGCGGGTGAGTATGACCTCGACACGAAGCGCGTGCGCCCTTTGCCCGTCTTCGAAGGCACCGTGACGACCAGCATCGACACCGCGCTGAAACTCACCCGCCTCTACGTGGGAGAATGGCTGGCCTGGGACAACCCGCAGGTGCGCGTCAGCCTGGTGACCGATGGCACCGGTTTCCAGGTGGAAGCGCATAACCCCACCGGGACGGTTCAGACTTGCACGTTTGCCGGTGCCACGGGCTTCGCGCCGTTGAAGGATTATCGCAAAACCGTCACGCTGGCGCCATACAGCAGCGAGACGGAGAAGATCGCCAGCGCGCCGGGCACGGTGGCGATGGCGCCGTTGCCATAACCGGGGAGATCAGGCATGCATCGTTTCTGGATGCCATTTTTTGGAGTGCTTGCAGCCGTGCTGTTTATTTGCCCGGCTGACGCCGCCATGCCCATGCGCGGTCGCGATCTGCTGCCGGTATTCGCCCGCGCGCACGCCGGCCATCCGCTGCGCGTGGCCGCCATCGGCGGCTCAATCACCCAGGCCGGCAATGGCTGGATCGGCCCCTGGCTGCAAGCGCGGTTCCCCCGTGCTGTCGTCACCATGCATAACGCGGGCATGAGCGCCACCGGCAGCCTGATGGGACTATTTCGCCTGGAACGCGACGTCATCAGCGCGCAGCCGGACCTGGTGCTAATTGAGTTCGCGGTGAATGACGGGCACGAGGTGGACGAGGACGCCATCCGCTACACGGAAAGCATCGTGGTACGCCTCAAACGCCTCCCGCGCCCGCCTGCCATTATCTTCATCGAGGCGGCGGTGCAGGGAGGCTCAAACCCGCGACGCCACCAGGCCATCGCCACCCGGTATGGCCTGCTCGATGTCGACTTATACCCGGCTGTCGAACAGCGCCTGACCGAAGCGAAGCAAGACTGGAATGCGCTCTTTTCCGACGCGGTACATCCGACCGACGCCGGACATGCTTTTTATACGCAGGCCATCACCGGGCGCGTGGCGCCGTATGTTGAGTTGGCAAAAACAGTGCATTCCTCTGCCCCGGCTCGATTCCCCAAACCACTTAGCCGCAAGCCGCTACTCCGCGACGGCCGGCTGGTTCCGCTTGATCCGCAAAACGGCTGGCGCATCGAGACCGCGCTGCCGTTCTGGTGGAACAAGTTCTTTAACGGCGTCATCAGCGCCAGTGAACCTGGCACGCGGCTGGTATTGACCGCGCGCGGTACCATGATCGGCCTGTTTTACGCACTCGACCCGAAATTTGGCCCTTTCTACGTGAGCCTGGACGGCGGTCCCGCGCGACTGGTGGATTGCTCGCTGCGCGGTGGATACGACTACACGCTTCTCGGCCAGGACCTGACGCCCGGCGAGCATGTGGTGACGCTGGTGGTGGCGAAACCGATCGGCAAGCCCACTGGTGGGCCGGTCAAGCTCGGTTATCTCATGACCGCCGGTGAGACGGGCAGCGGGCTGAACCTGACACCGCAGGGGCAGACGGATCCCGGCGTGCTGGCGACCAGCGATTTTCATCCGATTCCCGCCAGCGTCTGGGAATGGATCGGCCCGTATGGCGGTACCGAGAAGACCATTGGGCCGACTGCCGATCTGCAGACGGTCTTCCCGCCAGAAACTGCCACGCCAGTAGCGGACACGCATCGTTGGCAACAGGGCGCCGGCACGGACGCCGGTCTCGACCTTGGAGCATTGACCGGTTGGTCGGACCGCGGAGTCTGTTACGCACGCACGACGCTGCGCCGCGAGGCCGCCGACCGCGCGATGCTGGCTTTGCGCATCGACTACTTCGGCAAGATCTGGTTGAACGGTACGCTCATCCGCACCATCGAAGGGCACGGTAACGTCAACCTGCCCATCCTCATTCCCGTTGATCTGCGGGCTGGTGACAACACGCTGCTGGTGAAAATTCACTCCGGCAGCCGCGGCAACCGCTTCGCGCTGTATCTAGCCGCACTCGATTGACCTGTATCGAAAGGAGCATTGACATGTTTCGTATCCTGCACGGCCTGCTGGCCGTCCTGCTGCTGGTGCTTACGAGTTCAGTCCTGGCTGCTGACGCCCCCGTCAACCTGCTGGCAAACGGGAGCTTCGCGAAAACGACGGCGCTGGATAAATTGACCGGGCGTGCTGCCAACGAGCTGAAAGGCTACACCAATGGCGGCTCCACTGTCCTCGGCGCCGCGATGCCGGATGGCTGGATGTACCAGTCGCATGAAGGCACCCCGGCCATCGGTCTCGATCCGGCGGTCACCCACGGGACATCGGCGACTCTGAAGATGAGCAACGCGACCCCGAAAAACATCGGCGTGATCCGCCTGCAGGACCCTGTCGAACTCAAGCCGAAGACCCGCTACCTCTTCAGCTATTATGTAAAAGGCGAAACCCTTGTGCAGGATGAGCGAAAAATGGGGGCCACCTCCCTGTTCGAGTGCCGCATCAAAGGTGCGACCAACGATGTCAAGCCCGTCTTCGCGGCCTGGGGTCAGCCGCTCTCCGGCACCTTCGACTGGCAGCGCGTGGAGTTGGCCTTCACCACCGGCGACGATATCGCGGTAATCACGAATTGCCAGATGCAACTTCGCATGGTCGCCGGCACGGCCTGGTTCGCCGATCTCTCGCTGGTCGAAACGAAGAATCTGCTCACCAATGCCGGCTTCGAAGGCTGGATGCCGGCGGTGATCGGTAAACGTTCGCCCAATCTCCCTGACGGCACGCCCATCGGCTGGTGGAACGACAAGGAAGCCAATGAGCTGGGCGCGAACCCCGATTTCGTCGTGAAGGCGACTATCAACCGTGATACAATAGTGAAGCACGGCGGCGCCTACGCGCTGCGCATCACCAATGAGCTGCCCACCGACACCTGCTCACTCGTCTTCCCGCCGACGCCTATCGCGAAGAGCACCAGCTACAAGGTGCGCGTGTGGATCAAAGGCGAAAAAATCGTTCCGTCGCCCAACGGCGGCAGCGGTGTTCTGATCTGGATGAGCACCGGGCCAAAGGAGAAATTCTGGGAGAATCAGGTGCACATCGCGAAGGCGCCGCCGCAAAATAAAGGCGACTTCGACTGGATCCCGTTCGAGTTCCAGGTCGATGCCGGCGCCACCGCCGAAATGGCCAAGGTGTCCGTGCAATTGCGCCGTTCTAGCGGAACGCTGTGGGTAGACGACGTAGAGTTGGTCCCGGTCGCTGCCCCGGCGCCGTTGAAATAATCGGACAGGTCGTATGATATCAGACGGCCCGGCAACGCATGCCGGGCTGTTTGATTTACAGCACCATCTCCGCCCAGACGATCTCGCCCGGCACCTGCGGTGGCTCGAATTCCACCACGTTGATATCTCGTTGCATCGCCTGCGCCGGTACCTGATAGGTGAGCGACTGCGCCACGTTCGCCGGCACGGGCGCGGGGACATCGCCGCCGGGCGTGCAGACGGTCTGGTTCACACGCACGGCCATTGCCGCGGCATCGAGCTGCGGCGTGTCTGCTGAAAAACCGAGGTGCAGCACCGCGTCGCCACCGGGCCCGCCCAGTGCGAACCGCAAGGTGACATTCGCCTCCATGCGTCCAAAGGCCGCGCCGATGACGGGCACGATCAGCGGAATCGGCAGCACCGCGCGTGGGGATTCGCCAGGGGCGAACACCTGCGGATAACTCACTGCGTGGCGGCGTTCCCGCCGCGCTAGCGCCGTCGGATCGGACACCACGGGAAAGAGGCGACGGCGATACGCGGCGCCGGCATCGTTATTCAATAAGCCGCTGGGACAGTGATTGAACAGGTGCACGCCGTCGACGCCCCGTTCCAGCATTGCGGCTGCCGTACCCAGGGTGAAGCGCTCATCCTCGCACCAGGTCGGTGACGCCGGAAACGCGTGTACCACTCCTTCGGCATTGGCGATGAGTTTCACGCACGGACCGAGCAGGCGCCGCCAGAGCGCCACCGGATAGTCGAAATTCGCCCCACCCAGGAAGCAGGAAAGGATCACCATGTCGATGAGCCCCTCCTCCGCCCAGCGTGGCACGTCATAGCCCAGCGCCAGGCAGGCCTGTGGTTCGGCGGGCACACGCACGGCGATCCGCACCGGATGCCTCACCCGCTCGGCGCTGGCCTGGCGCAACGCATGCACCGCACGCAGGAAGTCGGTCAGGATATCGAGACCTGCCTGCCGGATTCCGTCTCCAAACATTTCGTTGGTAGGC
>CAZPYA010000044.1:0-37304 GCA_964590255.1 uncultured bacterium | reverse complement strand
GGAAATGTGGCGGCAGGGAGAGGCGGGTTCGCCCTATGCAGCAGGCTTATTTGAACGGTATTGGGAGTCTCGCCCTCCAAGATTGGCGGCAGTATAGCAGATTTAACGATTTATGTCAAGCAAATGTTTGCGGTGCAAGGGTCAGGAGGAGGAAAATAGGCACTACGAGCGCCCGGCCGTTTACGGCCGGGCTACCGAGCGACGCCCTCTGGAAGGGGGCTTTTCCTCTCATTTCCGACCTATCCGCGAAAGCCCCGTTCACGGGGCGTTGTTCGGTCGCCCGGCCGTTTACGGCCGGGTGGGCAACGGTCGATGCGTTCGGTAGCGGGGTCTATGCCCGCCGGCCCGCCCGGTCATCAATGGTCGGGCTATTGAGCGATGCCCCGTGGAAGGGGGCTTGAGATAATACGCGGTCGTATCGGTCGGTGATGCGGCGGATAACGTCGGTGACGTAGAGCCCCGCCTCACTATCGCTAAAAATATCTTCAGCCATGCACCGCTACATCGCGCCTGCGGCCATGCACGAATCGCCGTCTGCCTGTATAATGAGACGTTCGATGAATCATCCGCTCGATGGAGGCTGTGATGCGTCTTGTCATGTCGTGCCTGTTCCTTGCGCTTGCGCTGGCCGTGGTGGCGGCGCCGTGGTGCGCTACGCCGCTGGCTCAGTGGACGGAGGGGGTGTCGTATGAGGCGATGGACGGCGTGAAACCGCCGTATGGCAACTGGACGGAGACGCCGGACGGCCTCGCCGGTAAAGGCCTGGCGAACCGCTGGAGCACACGGCTGCTGCCGGGCGAGCAAGGAGATGCCTCCACCACCACCGTCGACTTCACCCTCCAGGCCAGCTCCGGCGTGAACCGCGTCCTCCCCGACGGCTGCATACGCTGGGGCTTCTACTGGGGCGAGAACAATCCCGGTTGGGATATTGGCGTGGTCACCCGCTTCATCGATCCGCTGCATTTCTATCGCGTGCAAGTCTCCGCCACGCGCGGCGAGTTGGCGCTGTGGGACTCCACCGGCGGCTTTCTGCAGATCGTGCCCTGCCCGGTGAAGCTGAACCAGCCGCACACACTGGTGGTGAAGGCCGCTAACGCCCATCTCACCGCCACGTTGGATGGCCAGCCGGTGCTCGATTACTGGGACCGCGCCGCTCCGCACCGGAATGGGCAGACCGGTCTGGCGGTGTGGCAGAGCACGGCGCGGGTGACGAAATTCCTCGCGGCGGCTTTGCAGGCCCCAAACGAGAAGCTGCCCATCTATACCCCCCGCTTCCGCGCCGTCACCGAGGGCAACGCCGTCGTCATCTATGATAACAACGAGCCGATCAGCATTTACCACCTGGAGGGGCCGACGAAGACGCTGTACCACGGCGCGGTGAAGTTGACGCCGGGGTGGCGGCCGTCGTATTACACCGCCATCGGGCCGGTGATGCAGGACCCGGCCTACGAGTGGCCGCCGTTCTACGGCGCCTTCCCCGCCAATTTCACAGTGGAGGGCAACGGCACCGACGCGCTTACCTGTACCTTTGCCACCGGCTCGGACGACAAGGCGGTGACGCAGCAGACCTGCCGCATCGAATACGACGCGACACGGGGCATGTATCGCTACAGTTACGACGCAACCACCACGGTGAAGAAGGCCTTCACGCTGCACGCCTTCGAGGTGGTCGACCCGCTGGAATTCAACAACCGCACTCCTGGGCCGGAGGTGGCGCATCGCTGGAACGCCACCGGCCACCGCTGGTGGATTTTCACCGCGGCGGACGGCGCCTGGCAGCGCTTCCCCATGCTCGACTACCTGAGCGCCGATGTCAACAACAACACCATGCGCTGGGAGAAGGGCGTCAGCCTCATCGGCCCCGACCCGGTGGCGGTGCCGGCCTACGAAGTGAGCATGCTGTTCCCGCAGCCGAAAGGGCGCAGCCTGGTGGCCGGCCTGTGCACCTGGGGGTACGACTACCATCACACTGACGCCGGCGCCGGCCTGCCCCTGCAGGTGGGGGACGTGCGCCCGTACCGCGTGGTACTCACCGGCTACACTCCCGCAGAGGCGAACGCCGCCTTCAAGGCATCAACGCTGGTGCCGGTGCTGCAGCAAGAGCGCCCGAAATTCGCCATTTTCAACCCGAAAGGCACCAGCTTCGACAAAACCACGACCGAGGTGGAGGCGAAGCACACCATGATCGCCACCGGCATTGTGGACGACACGGTGGGCCGCACGGATACACACTCACTGCGGGTGGACAGCCCGGGCAGCGCCGGCATTTTCCTCTATCAGTACGCCATCGAGCAGCACGCCCCGCGCTGGTGGGTGCGCGGGTGGATGAAGACGAAGGGCCTGCGTGGCCGCGGGGTGCAGCTCTCGGTGAAATACGCCTACGCGAAGGAGCCGGAGAACCTGTATTATCTGGGCGGCCTGGGCACGCAGGACTGGACGTATTTCTCGTTCATCTCCACCGCGCCGAGCGCCCGCGACTGCACCAGCATCACCTTTGACATCGATGGCCCCGGGCAGGTGTGGCTGGATGACCTGGCCATCTCCGCGCTGCCGGAGGGCGCGGATAGCGAGGGGCCGAAGACGACGAACGTCACCCGTCCGGCGGGGCTGGAGCCGCGCACCGACCTGCTCATCGACCTGGCGATGACGGATAAGACCACCACCGCCGTCTACGACGAGAGCCGCAACGGCCAGGCGCTCTACCTCAAGGGGCCGGCCTGGATGCAGGAAGAAGGTCGCGGCTTCCTGCGCTTCGACGGCAAAGATGACAGCGCCCGCCTGCCGTTGAAAAGCGTGCTGGAACCGCGCGACCCGCCCGCCGGCACCACCGGCAACGAGATCTACAAGCCCATCTTCCGGCTTGATGCGTTTACATACGAGTGCTGGGTACGCCCGATGAAACCCGCCACGCCCACCGTCGACCTGATGGTGGTGTTCCACTACCGCACCAATCCCATCCTTGGCTTCGATCAGCTCATGGCGAAGCCGGGCGAGTGCCGCTTCACCTACCAGAACGACGTCTTCCGCGCGGAGAAACACCGCTTCACGCAGACTGTGCCGTATGACAAATGGCTCCATGTCGTGGCCACCCACGGCAACGGCACGGTGACGTGCTACCTCAACGGCGAGAAGATCGGCGAGTCCACCTACGTGACAAAGGATTATCCAGGATTCGGCTTCTTCGAGTATACGTGGCAATATGAGTTCGGCACCTGGTACGGCGGCGGGCGCTGGTATACCGGCGACCTCGGCCCGCTGCGCCTGTATCCGCGCGTCCTGACGGCGGAGGAGGTGACGGCGCGGTATACAACGGGGTGGGTGGCCGCGAAATAGGAGGACTGGCGGTGCCGGATTGCGTCATCGGCCCCCCTCCCCGACCCTCCCCCCGTCCTCTCCGCGGACAGGGGGAG
The DNA here is from genome assembly GCA_964590255.1 of uncultured bacterium. GTDB lineage: Bacteria > Armatimonadota > Hebobacteria > CAIYQO01 > CAIYQO01 > JAKIYB01. The sequence goes on along the minus strand of CAZPYA010000044.1, from coordinate 33,894 downwards.
GGAGATATTATAGACACTCCCTCCCCTGTGCAGGGAGCAAAGCGGATGGCACGGGGGAGGGCCGGGGTCATACGCGCTGCGTTTTCCCAAAGTCGGCCCCCCTCCCCCGACCCCTTCCCCCGCTCCGCTGCGCTGCGCAAGGGAAGGGGAGAACGCTTGAATATCGCGAATCGATGGTTCGTAACAAGCGCTTCCATATCCGTAACTTAGCGCGTATGAGGGCCGGGGTGGGGGCCGACTAGGCAATCCGGGCCCTACGCTTGCGGCTCGACGGAGTCTCGCCCAATACCGTTCAAATACGGGCTCTCGACCGGCACGCGCCACCTCTCCCCCAGACCCCTCCCCTACATGGGGAGGGGAGAGTCATGAGGAAATGTGGCGGCAGGGAGAGGCGGGTTCGCCCTATGCAGCAGGCTTATTTGAATGGTATTGGGAGTCTCGCCCTCGAGGGAACTGTGCTCGCCTTGTCGAGGAGGCACACGAGTACGAGGCGGGGTGTGAAGGAACCCCTTCCCTCGCCGGCGAAATAGCCTTACCGCGCCTCGGTGGCACGGCGGTGTGAGGCCGACCATGGCGGGGTATACCGGATACGGCATGACGACGCATACTCCACCCGACCGCGAGACGGATTTCCTGAGCCATTTTGAGGAGCTGCGCGCGCGGCTGCTGTGGTGCCTGCTGGCGCTGGCGGCGGCGCTGGCGGCGGGGTGGCTGCTCACCCGGCCGGCGTTCGACCTGCTCTGCAGTCCCATCATCGACGCGGTGCGGGCGAAGCACGGGCTGGTGATGACCGGCGCCATTACCGAGGCATTCTTCACGAAGCTGAAGCTGGCGGCGTTGCTGGGGATCCTCTTCGCCTCACCGGTCCTCCTCTGGCAGGCGTGGCTCTTCGTCCGGCCGGCGCTCACCGAGCGCGAACGGCGCGCTGCCGCGCCCATCGCGCCGGCGATTTGCCTGCTCTTCCTGCTTGGCGCGGGATTCGCCTACCTGATGCTGCCGAATATCATGGCCTTTTTCCTGTCTTACATCGACAGCTTGCCCGGGGTAACGCCCAACCTGATGCTGCACGACGCCATCGATTTTCCGATGAAGGTGCTGCTGGGCTTCGGTATCGCCTTCCAACTGCCGGTGGTGCTGGTGGCGCTGGCGGCGCTGCGGGTGTTGTCGCCGGCGGTCATGCTGCGCCAGTGGCGGCCCGCGGTGCTTGCCCTCGCCATCCTCGCCGCGGTCATCACCCCCACCGGCGATCCCTTCAACTGGGCACTGCTGATGGCGCCGCTGGTGGTGCTATACTTCGGCACCGTGCTGGTGGCGGCGCGTGTTTTCCGTCCGGAGCCCGCCGACGGGGAGGATGCCGCATGAGGCTGGTCGCGGGCATCTTGCTATTGGTGTGGCTGGCGGCGGCGACGGCGGTGACGCCGGGGCAGCGCGGCAACACGCTGCTGGTGGACGGCGTGCCCACGGCGATGACGCTGGCACGCGGCTGCGCCAGCGTCGACGACCTGCCCGCCTATCAGAAACTCGGCTTCAACACGCTGCTGGTGCGCATGGATTCCCCTGCCCCGGCGAAGCTGGAGCAGACCGCCGCGCTGGTGGCCGCCGCCCAGCAGGCCGGCCTCTACATACTGGTCGAGCTGGCTCCGGGCAACTGGATGATGGGGAAGCGCGCCAACCTGTATGATGACGACTACGCCGAGGGGGTGGCCTATTTCCTCGACGAAGTGATGCCGGCAGTGCAGCACAGCCCGAATCTGCTCGGTTGGGTCGTCAGCACGGTGCGCGAGGGGCAGCTTGTCTCCGATGTCGTCACCTTCCCCGAGTTCCTGCGCGAGAAGTATGTCACGGTGCAGGCGCTCTGCGCGGCGTGGTCCACGGAAAACGCCGGCACCGATCAAAAGCGCGTCGTCCGCGCCAAGGTGCCGTCCTTCAACGTGCTTACCGTGCAGAACGCCGCCGCATTCGACTCCGGCAGGCCGGAGATCCGCAAGCTCATCGTCGCCGACATCCAGGAGTTCCAGCAGGGCATCGCCGCGCGCGACGCCGATTTTCAGCGCTACCTGCAGACGCGCTACCCGCACGTGCAGCAGCTCAACCAGGACTGGGGTTTCCAGTTCGACGACTGGGCCGCGGTGAAGGTGGACACCATTCTCAAGCGGCAGGCGCAGATGGCCGGCTCTTCGCCGCTATCGCTTCTGGAATACGCGCGCTACCAGGCGACGCTGCCGCGCGGGCTGCTGGAGTGGTGGACGGCGCAAATCAAGCTGCGCGACACCCGCGGGTTGATCTTTGCCGGCGGCCAGCACAGCTACCGCACGCTCATCACCCTGCCACCGTGCGTGAATGGGGTGCTCACCGAGTGCTTCCCCGGCATGGCGGAGCCGGACCTGGCGCGCAACAACCCGCACGCCATCGACATCGCGCGGCGCGGCAACCGCTTCATCGTTCTCGCCGGCGTGCCCACCGCGATGGACCCCGCCCGCGGGGCGTCGTACCTGTACGAGGCGGCGCTGCACGGCGCGGCGGGGGTGGCGCTGGATGACTGGATGGCGGCACAGCGCACGCCGGACGCGGCGGCGCTATTCACGCGGGCGCTGGCGGACCTGGACCGTCGCCGGTTGCTGAACCGTACGCCGATGGCGCATGCCGCCTTCGTCTACAGCCCCTACCCGCTGGGTCCGCCCACCATGAACCGGCCGCTGTATGGCTACCTGACGGGCTACCGGCACTTTGGGCCGGGGCTGACGTATTTCACCTTCCGCAATGGCACCTGCTACGGGCAAATCGATTACCTGGCGCCGGAAGACCTGCCGTTGGTGCCGCCGGGGCGCTACCGCACGCTGGTGCTGGCCAGCGTGCTGGATTTCCCCGAGGCGGCGCAGGAGGCGCTGGCGCGCTTCGTGGCCGGTGGCGGCACCGCGCTGGCCGACCTGTCGCTGGGCATGGTGCAGATGAACGGTAACGACCACTTTCTGCCGCCGAAGCTGCAGGAGCTGTTCGGAGTGATCAACGTGCCGGGGGTGCGCCCGGTGCGGCTGAATCTGGAGGTGTACCGCGGCGAGGCGCCGTTCCCGCTGCTGCTGCAGGGGCTGCGCTCCACCGGGTTGAACAACGGCGTGGCCGTCGGGCAGGCGGCGCGTGGGCTGCCGATGGCCGGCACCGACCTGCTGTTCAGCACCACCGAGTCGCGCCGCCTGCAGCCGCCCACGCCGCGCCCGGTGCGCCCGCTGGAGCAAAGGCCGGTTATCGGCCTTTTCCTGCGCCGCCAGGGCGAGGGGTTGGCGCTGTACGCGCCTTTTCCGCTCTACCAGTTCTGGATCTCCGGCTCGCAACTCTTCGACGAGTTCCACCGCGGGCTGTTCGCCGCCGGCGCGGCGGTGGAGTTAGAGCGGCCGGTGGACTTTCTGCCGACGATGGCTTCGGTGGCGGTGTTCACCAGCGGCGTGGCCGCCTGGACGCGCGACGGCACCGTGCCGCGCCTGCGCATCAGCAATCATGCCCGGCAGGCCTTCACCACCGAGGCGGGCAGTTGCGTGCTGGAGCCGGAGCGCACCACCATCACCTTCACCGCGCCCGGCTACCACTTCGTCGAGGCGCTGCCCATCACTATCGAGCCGACATCCTTCGCGGTGCGCTTCTCCGCCAGCCAGGTGAACGAGCAGGGGTTGATCTTTGACCTCGGCGCGCCGGATGAGGACGCGAACCGGCCGGTGGTGGTGCGGGTGCGCAACGGCGCCTTCCGCATCCTGCCCCATGCCCGCCAGACCGCCACGGTAGTGACCAGCGGCGGCGTCCGTGAGCTCACCGCCACCGCCGACGCCCACGGCGAATTAACGCTCTACCTGCCCGCGGCGCGCTGCCGCGTGTTCCTCGGCGGAACCGACACCATCCTCGACGTGGCGCCGACGGACGATACCAGCGACGGTCAGGTGATCGACGCCTATCCCACTGGTGAGTGACCCCGCGGCCGTGCGGGGGTTGACATCCCCTCGTTGGCGCACTAATATTAGTGCGCGCTAATATGCAGATTCTCGCGAGCTAACGAGAGAGACGGGGATATCAGGTGTCATTCGCACAAATGACCGGACCGGAGATCAGTCCGCAGGTGGAAGAATATCTGGAGGCGGTGTGCCGCCTGCACGACCGCGGCGAGGCGGCTACGCCCACCGAGCTGGCCCGCGAACTGGGCGTGGCGCCGCCGTCGGTGTTGGGCATGCTGCGCCGCATGACCGTGCATGAGTTGGTGTCCTACCGGCGCGGCACCGGCGCGGTGCTCACCGCCAAAGGCCAGCATTTTGCCGACACGCTGCGTCGCCGCCACCGGTTGGCCGAATGCCTGCTCACCGAGCTTCTCGGCATGCCGTGGGCGCGGGCGCACGAGATTGCCTGCCGTTTCGAGCATATCATCGACGACGAATTGGAAGGCTACCTGCGCACAGCGCTGGGCCAGCCCACCACCTGCCCGCACGGCAACCCGCTGGAAGGCGACACCCCCGCGCTGCAGCCGCTCACCGCGCTGCCGCTGGACCTGCCCGTCGTACTGCGCCGCATCCGCAATGAAAGCGCGCCGTTGCTCGACTACCTGGGTGGCTGCGGCCTGCGGCCGGGCGCGCGGCTCATTGTGCGCGCCGCGGCGCCGTTTGACGGCCCGCTGACGGTGGAGCTGAACGGGGAGCGTTTCGCGCTGGCGCGCGAGATCGCCGGGCATCTGCTGGCGGAGACGGAGATGGCGGCATGAGCACCACCGCCCAGCCCAAACCCGGCATCAATGAATGCAACGGCGGCGCGCCGCCACCGCCCAGCGGCCACCCGCTGCTCGCCATCGTCGGCTGTCCCAACGTGGGGAAAAGCGTCATTTTCAACCGCCTCACCGGCGCGTATGTCACCGTCTCCAACTACCCCGGCACCACCGTGGAGGTGTCGCGCGGGAAGACAAAATTCGCCGGGGTAGAGTGCGAGGTGGTCGATACTCCGGGCATGTATTCGCTGCTGCCCATCTCCGAGGAAGAGGCCGTCGCCCGCCGGCTGCTACTGGAGGAGCATCCCCGCCAGGTGCTGCACGTGGCGGACGCGAAGAACCTGCAGCGCATGCTGCCGATGACGCTGCAGTTGCTGGAAGCCGGCCTGCCGGTGACGCTGGCGTTGAACATGCTGGACGAATCCGAGGAGCTGGGCTTTCAGTTCGACCTGCACGAGCTGTCTGAAACGCTGGGCATCCCCGTGCTGGGCACCGCCGGGGCCACCGGCCGCGGCATGCAAGAATTGCGCGCGGCGCTGGAAGTGGGGATGACGGCTCGAGAGGACTCTCGCCCTCCAGTGCTGGATGATGCGGCGACGGAGTGCCGGGGACTGTGCCTCACCTACGACGCCACCATCGAAAAAGCCATCGCGGCGATCAGCGACATCGTCGGCGCGCCGACGGCCATTTCCGCCCGCGCCACCGCGCTGCTGCTGCTGCAGGGGGACGCGGAGATCGAGGCGCTGGCCGGCGAGTGCGTGCCCCTGGCGGCGCTGGAGCGGGCTCGCGAGATCGTGGCGGAGACGGCGGCGCACTACGCGCAGCCGCTGAACATCGTCATCACGCTGCGGCGCCAGGCGGCGGCCAACGACATCCTCGCGCGCACCGTCACCACGCCCGCCGTACAGCAGCGGCCGAAGCTGGAGTGGCTGTCGCAATGGCTGATGCACCCCCTCGCCGGCCTGCCGGTGGTGGCGCTGGTGCTGTATTTCGGCATCTACAAGTTCGTCGGGCAATTCGGCGCGGGTACGCTGGTGGACCTGCTGGAGACGAATCTCTTCCAGAATCTCATCAACCCGTGGCTGACGCACTGGATCGAGCGCTGGTTGCCGCCGCTGTGGTCGAACCTGTTTGTCGGCGACTACGGCATCTTCACGCTGGGCATCACCTACGCGGTGGCCATCGTGCTGCCCATCGTCGGCCTGTTCTTCCTGGTCTTTTCCATCATGGAAGACAGCGGCTACCTGCCGCGGCTGGCGATGCTCATCGACCGCCTGTTTAAAACGATCGGGCTCAACGGCCGCGCGGTGATCCCGCTGGTGCTGGGCTTCGGCTGCGACACCATGGCGACAATGACCACCCGCGTGCTGGAGACGAAGCGTGAGCGCATCATCGTCACGCTGCTGTTGGCGCTGGCCATCCCCTGCTCGGCGCAGATGGGCGTCTTTCTCGGCATGCTCAGCGTGGTGGGACCGAAGGCGCTCTTCGTCTACTTCGGCATCCTCGTGCTCATCTTCCTCGCCACCGGCCTGCTGGCGGCGAAGGTGGTGCCCGGGCAGCCCGCGCACTTCTACATCGAACTGCCCCCGCTGCGCCTGCCGCGGCTCAGCAACGTGCTGGTGAAAACCTACACCCGGCTGGAGTGGTATTTCCTGGAAATCCTGCCGATGTTCGTCGCCGCCAGCGTGCTGCTGTGGCTGGGCTCGCTGACGTGGACGTCGGGCGGGCTGGCCTTCGTGCCGCACCAGGGGCTATTCGGCTACGTCGAGCGCGCGCTGGACCCGCTGGCGGCGCTCATCGGCCTGCCGACGACGAAAGACGTCATTGCCAATCCCGGCCTGCAGTTCACCGGCGGCACGATCCTGCTCTCCGGCTTCTTCCGACGCGACTTCGGCGCGGCGGGCCTCAATGTCATGTTCACCAGCGGCCACCTCAGCGCGCTGCAGGTCATCGTCTCCGCCGTCACCTTCACCCTCTTCCTGCCCTGCATCGCCCAGTTCCTGGTGATGAAGAAAGAGCGCGGCCTGGGCACCGCGCTGGGCATGGCCGGGTTCGTACTGGTCATCGCCTTCGGTGTCGGCATCCTGCTGCGCCTGGCGCTGCTCGCTTCGCCGTGGGCGGCGGAGATGGGGAGGGTGGTGCAACCGTGAAGCAGCAACATCATCAGCTTCACTATAGAGGACGAGACGCTGTCGAACTGAAACACGTGCCGCAGTATGTGCAGAAGCACGTCCGTCGCCCTCGCGCGGCCCTCACCCCCGGCCCCTCTCCCAAGTTTGGGCGAGGGGAGCTATCTGTGTTAAAAGCTTCTGTGATCGACATGGGATCACTCCCCTCTCCCAGTATTGGGAGAGGGGCCGGGGGTGAGGGCCGCGCGGTGGGGCTGTTTCGAGCTTCCACATACCTATGCACGTGGCCGCGGCTCGAAGGAGTCTCGCCCTCCAGGGGGGTGCGATGACCCACACCTGCCCCATGTGCAACCATCGCTTCACCGACGAAGACGGCGCGAAGAGCTGTGCCAATTGCGCGCTGTTTGGCGCCGGCGGGTGCCAGAAGATGCGCTGCCCGCACTGCGGTTATGAAATGCCCGCGCCCGCCCGCCTGCCCGGGCTGATTAAGAAGGTTGTGGCGAAGCTGACGGGGAAGAAGAGCGCGTAAAGTTATTGAAAAATGCAGATTGACAATTTTCAATTGTTAATTCACTCGAGGACGGAGCCATGAACAACTGGATCGCGACAATCGGCATACTGGCGGCGCTGCTCTTTGGTGGCGCGGCGGTCGCGCATCCGCCCATCTCCCAGGCCACCCTCGCCGGTACCGCCGACCTGATCGTCGTCGGCAAGGTGACGGCGGTGCAGGAAACGCCGGGCATCATGAAAAAAACGCCGAAGAGCACCTCGCTCACCGCCGGACGCGGCCGTGCCACCATTACCATCGAGCAGACGCTGAAAGGTCCGGCGCTGAAAACAGCCGTCATCACCTACCTGACGCCGCCGAAGGAGCGGCGGATGGACGGCTGCTTCAATCTGAAGGTCGGCGCGCGGCATCTCTTCATTCTGGCAGGCGAACCAAGGGAATATCAGGTGATGCGTGATCCGCGCGCTGTGCAAGAGGCGGCGGCGTTTCGCACGCTGATTGCCGGCCTTCCGGCGGTCACCCTCACCGTGCCCGCCGTGCTCACCTTCAATCCGACTGAGGCGGTCACCATCCGCATTACCAATCGGGCGGCGAAGGCCATCGTCATCGAGACACAGCGCCTGCGCGTTTATGGCTCGTTTGGCGCCGGTGAGGAGCTGGGAATCACACTGCTCCCCGTCAATGCGGCGAAACCGACGCCGATGACCCTGAAACCCGGCGAGACGGCAACCTTTGCCTTTAGCGTCGCCGCCACGCTGCCGCCCCAGCTCATCCTGGCGCAGGCGCGCATCACGGCATTGGTGACGTATTGCACCGCCGACGCCCGGAAAGACAGCGCACACGACGACGTGAAGTCGCCGTCCGTCACCACCGTCATCAGCCCCCACGAGCCGCTGATCGGCGCGCCTGTGAATACTTACCAAGGATACCTATGACACACCAACACCTGACACCTGAAGTGGAAGATTACCTGGAATTTCTTTACATGCGCGACCAGGAGGACTACCAGGGGGCGCCGCCGGAGTTGTCCGACCGCGGCCTGGGCGAATTGCTGCGCCACCACCTGGCCCATTTTGAGAACGGCGTGGCCATCCTCTCAAAGGACGGCGCGGGGAAGGCGGAGCGCGCGGTGCGGCGTCATCGGCTGGCCGAGCGGCTGCTGTCCGACATCATCAACGTGCGCGGCGAGCACGTGGACCACGCCGCCTGCGAATTCGAACACTCGCTGCACCATGGCGTGGACGAGCATATCTGCACACTGCTGGGGCACCCGAATACCTGCCCGCACGGCCGGCCTATCCCGCCGGGCAAGTGCTGCAAGGAGAAAAAGCACGCCGCGCACGCGGCCATCATCCCGCTGTCGGGCATGAGCAAAGGCGAACGCGGCACCATCGCCTATCTCTCCAGCCGCCAGCCGGAGACGGTGCAGAAGCTGATGGCCCTCGGCGCGCTGCCCGGCGCCACCGTGGACGTCATCCAGCTCTTCCCCAGCGTTGTCTTCCAGGTTGGCCAGACGCAAATCGCCGTCGACGGCACGCTGGCGGGGGATATTTATGTGCGGCGGATGGAAGCGTAGTTGTGGGATGGTGAAGTAGTATTCAGTGATCAGTAAGTTCCGGTGGACCGGAGATGCGTCGGTGGAGAACAGTTCCCGACAGGATTTGGAAAGAATCCATTCCTTCCCAAGGGATCGACACGGAATCGCCGAATAGGTGTCTAACCGTTTAGATTTATCCTCCGGAGGCCATCCATGCGAATCCTGATCTGCTGTCTGCTCCTCTGCTGCGCCTTAGCGGTGTTTGCCCAGCCGAAAAAACCCGCGGTGCTGTTCACCAGCGGGCTGCACCAGAGCTATTTTGCCCGACCGCTGCACGCGGAGGGCATCGAGTTGCACTCCTGCGCGCCGAAAGAGCTGCCCGCGCTGCTGCCAACCGGCGACTATAACGTGGTGGTCGTCACCGGCGGCGTGGCGGATGCGCAGGTGGTGAAGGCGCTCAACGCCTTCCTGGCCGGCGGCGGCGGCGTGCTGGTGCTGCCGGGCGAGAAGTGGCGGGAAGAGGAGTGGCTGGCACATCAGCAATACCTGGAGGGTTACGGCGCGAAGTTCGGCTGGGTCATCATCACCGAAAACGACAAAAGCCGCGTCGTCCCCGCCTTCCAGAGTACGCTGCAATTCACCGACACCGTGGCCGCGCCGTTCAACCAGGGCGTCGCCGGCCTGCTGTATTACCACCGCGGCAATCAGGAAGGCTCCACCGCGCCGATCAACATCATCGGCGACGCGAACTGGCAGTCCATCGTGAAGGCGTCGCCCACGGCGGAAGCGGTGCCGTATGAAGCGGAGAAGCGCGTCATCGTCCGCCCGTATATCCCGGCGAAGGGCGAGATGGCGCCGACGATGCTGGCGGCGCGCACAGTCGAGAAGGGCCGCCTCGCCGCGCTGGGCATCAACCCGGAGTGGATTTTCGAATCGCCCGGCAACTGCCCGCCGGTGCAGGACATGCTGTCCAAAGGCCAGGGTGGCAAGCCGAGCAACTGGATCAGGCTCTATGCCAACCTCTTCCGCTGGATGGCCGAGCCGACGCTGGCAGCGGGCAAAGGCGGCAAGGCGACACCGGACGCGCTGCTCACGTCTACCTTCAAACCGAAGGCGCCCGAGGCGCTGCGCGACTGGACGAAAGCCCCGCCCATCCTCGATCAGGACCAGCTTCCCGGCCTGGTGGGCGCGCGCTCCAGTTATTCCGGCGGCAAGGCGACGGTGGAGGAATGGGTGAAGGCGGCGAAGGCCAACGGCCTGTCCTACCTGGCCTTCCTGGAGCCGCTGGAGTTCACCACCGAGGCGAATTTCAACAAGTTGAAGGCGGACTGCGCGAAGTATTCGGATGACGCGTTCTACGCCATCCCGGGCATCTGGTGGCGCGACTCGCACACCAATACCGCGCAGTTCTTTTATGGCGACAACGTGCAATATCCGCTGGCGACCATCCTCACGCCGGACAAAAAGCGGCTGGACAACGAAAAAGGCCTGCCGGAGCGCGTGCGCACGAAGTATATCTTCGACTACGTCTTCGAGCAGATGGGCTACAAGGGGCCAACCGGCTACTTCCGCCACAACGAGAGCGAGATTCCGCCGTGGGAGTATAAGATGAACAACCAGTTCGTCATTTACTCCACTGACAACGGCGCGGTGGTGGACAACCATTTTGACGACTTCGCCACGCTGCAGGCGATGCAGATGTACTACTACCCGCTCTCCATCGACCTGATGGACTCGCCCGTCCAGATCGCTGAACGGCTGAAACACGGCTGGACGGTGGTGAATACCGCCCCGGGTGAGTTCGGCGACGGCTCGTATACGAAAGAATACGGCCCCGGCGTGGGCGCCATGCGCAAACTGTTCAAGGAAGAGCTTGCGTGGCTGCGCCCATTCCAATACATCACTCAGGGACCACGCATCATAGCGTGGCGCGGGCGCTGGGAGGTGCTGGTGCCGTGGGGCGAGTGGTTCCGTCCCGACCTGTGGCGGTATGACGCGCGCCTGCACGTCATCAGCGAGGTTGGCCTGAAAGACATCGTCATTATGTCCAACGGCCAGGAGCTGTATCACTTCCGCCCCAACGGCGCGAAGCAATTCGACCAGAGCTTCGTCTTTGAAAACTCGCAGCAGCGTTCGGTCTACCCGATTATCACCGACGTCAATGGCAAGCGCGCCATCGGCGCCTTCATCCGCAACACCAACACGCTGCAGAACGAGTTCATCTGCGGCGACCGCTGCAACTATCTCAGCTCCAGCACGTCGCTGACGAAGGACGGCCGCTACCACTTCTACAAGAGCGGCAACATGAACGGCTACACCCATAACAAGGGCGGCTGGTACGGCACCATCGCGCCGTCGGCCACCCTCACGCTGGACTACCCGACGCTGCCCATCGACGGCGCGGGTAGCGGCAAAGACACGCCGACCTTCGTCTTCGCCCCGGTGGTGGCGGTGAAGGACTATCCGGGGATCAGCCACATCAACTGCCGCCCGAAATTCGTGCTCGGCAGCCCGGACGTGATGATCGGCGGCGGCTACGTGGACAATATCATCACCGACCCATCGAGCTGGGGCAACGCCTGGTCGTGGTGGAGCCCGGTGAAACCGAACCCGTTCCTCGACGGCTACGGGCAGAGCACCACCTTCGCCGCCTACTCCGGCGGCCTGCGCGCCGGCTGGTACGAATTTCACCTCACCGCGCGCCAGGACCTGAGTGCCGCGGACGCGAAGCTGCCTATCCGCTACACCTACGCGAAGTTCACCGAGCTGCGCGACGGCGCGGGCGCCGTCTACACCGCCGCCAACCTGGCGACGATGCCGGAGAGCGGCTCTTTCGGCAAAGGCGCCTACCTGCTGGTGGATATGGAAGGCGGCCCCGCCGGGCTGGTGAGCCTGGATGACACGCTGGTCTACACCCGCCGGGGGGCAGAGGTGTCGCTGGGCGCGCGGCCAGGCGCCGCGGGCCTGGCCGCGGGGGCGAAGTTCGATACGCGCATCGGCTACCTCGGTTCGCCGGCAGGCACCCCGCTGGAGACGCTGCGCGCCTGCTTCGCCGCCATGCAGACGCTGCCGAAGGGGGCGAAGATCACCACGACCTACCGCACCGATCCCATCGCGCTCTATCTCGACGGCAACGGCCGGGGCGCCGCGGTGAACATCCCGGCGGTGCCGCTGACGGTCAACCGCGCCATCGTATTGGAGGGCATGAACCCGCGGTGGGACACGTGGCTGCTCGATCGCGCCCGCAAATCGCCCAACTGGCGGCAACTGCCGATGGTGGACGGCACCGCTTACGCCGTGGTCTGCGCCGATGATCCCATCAGCCTCTTCCTCGGGCATCCGGTGGTCGCCGACAACCCGGCGGTAAAGATCACCCTGTGCAACACGCTGCCCGGCACGTGGCAGATCGCGCTGCATAACCCGACGGACACGGCCATTACCACGAAAGTGCGCACTCAGCAGGAATGGACGCCGTTCACGCTGAAAGCCAGAGCATACACCATCCCCGCCGGCGCCTCGGTGGAGATCGCCATCCCGTAACGCTTGTTTCGGAGGTATACCATGCGTCTCGTCACGCTCATGTTGCTTCTCTGCGGCGCCCTCGCGGCGCTGGCCGCGCCGGCGAAGAAGCCCGCGGTGCTGTTCACCTACGGGTTGCACCTGACCTACTTTGCCCAGCCGCTGCACGCGAAGGGCATCGAGCTGCATGTTGGCGGCGATTTACCCGCGCTGTTAGCCAGCGGCAAATACAACGTGGTATTTGTCACCGGCGGCTTTAGCGATAAGAAGACTGTCGCCGCGCTGAAGGCGTTCATGGAGGCCGGCGGCGGGGTGGTGATGACGCCGAATGTGCGCTGGGAGCTGGAAGATTACCTCGCCACGCAGCAGTTTCTCGAGGGCTACGGCGCGCACTTCACCATGTCGACGATTCGCGAGGAGGACCCGGCGAAGACGGTGAAGGCGATGTTCACCAACCTGAATGTCGCCTATGCCGCCGCGCCATACAACGCCGGCGTGGAGGGCCTGCTCTACCTGGCGGGCCATTCGCAAAGCGGCATAAGCAGCCCGGTGTCGGTGGTGACGGATAACACCTGGACGCCTATCGTGAAAGCTTCGCCTACCGCGAAGGCGGTCGGCTGGGCCGAGGAGCGGGTGAAGGACATTCTCCCCTACGTGAACGCCCAGCCACAGCCGGAGCCGACGCTGCTGGCCATCCGCCTGGTGGGCAAGGGATACCTGGCCGCGCTCGGCATCACCGCCGAGTGGATTTTCGCCGCGCCGGACAACTGCCCGCCGGTGCTGGACATGCTCTCGCGCGGGCGCGACGGCAAGCCGAGCAACTGGATTCAGCTGTATGCGAACCTCTTCACCGCCATGGCCGAGCCGACGTTGAAGGCCGGCAAAGGCGGCGCGCCCACCCCCGCCGCGGTGCTGCAGCCCCCGCCGATGACCGCGCGGCTGGAGGGCTGGGCCGGCGAAATGCTGAAGCCGCGCGACTGGACGAAGGCGCCGGCCATCGACGACCAGGTCCAGATGCCCGGTCTCATCGGCGCGCGCTCGAATTACTCCGGCGGCAAGGCGACGGTGGAGCAGTGGGTGAAGGCCGCGAAAGCCGCCGGCCTGACCTACCTCGTCTTTCTGGAGCCGCTGGAATTCACCACCGAGGCGAATTTCAATAAGATGAAGGCCGACTGCGTGCAATACTCCGACGACACCTTCTACGCCTGCCCGGGCCTGTGGGGCAAGGACAGCCGCTGGAAGGTGAGCATGTATTGCTATGGCGATCAAGCGCAGTACCCGCTGGCGAATATCCTCACCGCCGATAAGAAATATTTCGACAGTGACAAGACGTGGTCCGAGAAGCAGATGCCTACGAAATATATCTTCGATTACTTCTTCGAGCAGATGGGGTACAAGGGGCAGTTCGGTTACTTTCGCCACGCGGAGAACGTCATCCCGCCGTGGGAATACAAGATGAACAACGCCTTCGCCATCTACTCCACCGAGAACGGCAAGCCGCTGGACGACGCCATTGACGCCTTCAGCTACCTGCAGGCGACGAATTTCTGCTACCATCCCACGTCCATTTCGCTGATGGACGATCCGGCGCAACTGCCCCGCGCGCTGAAAGAAGATTGGCGCATGATCAATGTCTCGCCGGGCGAGTTCGGCGACGGCACCTACACGGAAGACTACGGCCAGGGCGTCGCCGCGGTGCGCAAGCAGGTCAGCCAGCAGACGGCGTGGCTGCGCCCGTTCCAATACATCACCCAGGGACCGACCATCAACTGCTGGCGCGGGCGCTGGGAGATTGTCATTCCCTTCGGCGAGTGGTATCGGCCCGACCAGTGGCGCTACACCGCGCGGCTGCACGTCAGCAGCGATGCCGGCCTGAAGGAGATCGTGCTCATGTCCGCCGGCAAGGTCTACGCGCGCTTCCTGCCCAACGGCGCGAAGGCGTTCGACAAGACCTTCGACTTCGAGAACTCGCAGCAGCGGTCGATGTACCCGGTCATCACCGACATGAGCGGAAAAAAGGCCATCGGCTCGTATATCCGCAATTCGAACACGCTGTGGAACGAATTCATCTGCGGCGACCGCTGCAACTTCCTCGCCTATGGCATGGCGCTGTCGCAATCCGGCAAGTGGATGCAGTTGAAGCCGGGCGGCAATGCGGTGACGCACAACAAGGGCGGGTGGCAGACGGAGCTGTCACCATCGAATACACTCACGGAAAACTTCCCGACGATGCCCATCGACGGCGCGCCGCAAGGGAATGAAATCCCGCGCTTCCCCATCTTCGCCACCGTCTCCACCCCGGGCTTCCCCGGCACGGTGGAAATCAACTCGAAGCCGGTGTGGGGCGTCTCCGGGCCGGATGTGCTGGTGGGCGGCGCGACGCTGGACAATATCATCGTCGACAAGGAACGCTGGGGCAACGCCTGGAGCTGGTGGAGCCCGGTACAGCCCAACCCGTTCTACGGCGGCACCGGCATGCACACCGCCTTCGTGCCGCTGCCGGGCGGCCTGCGCGCGGGGTGGTACGCCTTTGACCTGCGGACGCGCAAAGACCTGCCGCTCACCGACAAGGATTTGCCGATCCGCTTCACCTACACGAAATTCACGGAACTGCGCGACAGCGAGGGCCGGCTCTACCGCGCCGACGAGAAACTGCCGGAAGTCACCGTCGGCCCGTTCGGCAAGGGCGCGTGGATTCTACTGGACGCCCCCGGCGGCCCGGCTGCGCTCTTCAGCATGGATGACGATCTCATTTACAAGCGCCACGGCAAGGAAGTGACGCTGGGCAAAAATCCCGGCGTGAAGTCGCTGCCCAACGGCGCGGCGATCACGCTGAAACTCGGCTACCTGGGCTCGCCCAGCGACACCGATTTCCAGGCCTTCCGCCACTACTTTGCCATGCTGCAGAATCCCCCGCTCACCTCCACCGCGCCCTTCAGCGGCGACGGCCTGGCGATACACCTGGACGGCCGCGCCGGCAGCGCCGACCTCAGCTTCCCCGACATGAAGCTGAATGCCTACCTGCCGGTGGTGATGACCGGGCTGCCCGAGCACGCGGACGCGTGGATCGTCGAGCGCACCCGCACCACGCCGAACTGGCGGCAAATCGTGAAGAACGGCGACACCGCCTACGCCGCGCTGCCCACCGACGGGAAAAAGGCCTACTTCATCGGTTGCCCGGTGCAGGCCGGCCACCGCAACCTGCACATCACCCTGTGCAACACGCTGGCGAAGCAGTGGGTCGTCACCCTGCACAACCCCACCAACAACCCCATCACCACCGACGTGTGGACGGCGAAGGGCTGGGGCATCTTCACGCTGAAGCCGAAGCCGTATACCATCCCGGCGGGTTCATCGGTGGAGATGACGATTCAGGCGAAGTAACAAATGGGCGGGCGAGCGTCCCCGCGAGTCGACTCCGGGGGGAAACTTGTTTTGTCGTGTTCTACTATAGTTTGACCACGACGGATAAGACTTCCACCAGGAGTCGGCTCGCGGGGACGCTCGCCCGCCTGGTGTATAACACCCCAATGCTGCTGCCCGCAGTATCGGTGCTACGGTGTATAATGGTGCGATGACACAGATACATAAAGCATTGACAAAAGGTGAAAAGCTACTGCTGTTATTGGTGGGTGCCTTTGTCGCTGTATTGGGAGGCGGGGGATGGTGGTGGATCGACATGAATGCCACCCCACAGATCGCCATTCCACAGGTCACGGTGCCAGTACCGAATGCACAAGATGATTACCGGCGGGCGGCTAAATTGGTGACAGATGAAGCTGTGATTTATGATGCCATGGACGTGCTTGAAGGGAAGCGACCCACGCCAGGATCACCCCTTACGCCGGCGAGTATTACAGCATGGCTCAAAGCCAATGCCGCGGCGCTTGCTTCACTGCGTGCTGGTTTTGATAAAGCGTACTGTGAATATCCGGCTCGTGTGAATGATGCGCACTACTCGGACCACACCAGTTATTGCAAACTGGCGCGTATCCTCTATGTTGATGCCATGATGCGGATGAAACGCGGCGATGCCACCGGCGCCATGCGCAGCGGATTGGATGGTATCGAACTCGGTACAACCATTCCGCATGGCGGTATGATCAATGCCAGCAGCAGTGGGCGCCTGTGCAGCAGGACAACCCGAACACCCCTGTGGGACATGGTACACCACCTGTCCGCGGCGGATGCCCGGGCACATGCGACACGACTTGAGCGGATTGCGTTGAAACGCATAACCTTTACCGAGGAAATGGAAGCCGAAAAGTGGGGCCAGATTGCCATGCTGTTGAAATATTTCCAGCGTTCGGATTGGCGGAAGCTGCTTCTCGGCACTGTTGATGATAACGGCAATATGCGGGTACCGCCACAGGCATATCTGATCAGCAAACGTGAGATCGTCGCTCGCTATACCCATTACATGGATGCCCGCATCGCCAATGCCAAATCCCCCCATGGATATCGACTGCCGATGCCGGTATTACAGCTCCCGACTCCGCTAAATTCGATTCTCGCGCCGGAAATCTTCAACGAAGACGAGCATGTTCGCCATTATAATAATTACATTCAAGACGACTTGCTGCTGCTCACACTCGCATTGCGCGCGTACGCCATAGAGCACAAGCGGTATCCGGTCGCGTTGCGTGATCTCACACCCGACTATTTAAAGGCTTTGCCCGTCGATCCGTACGCTTCGTCAGGCACCTACATATACACGCTGACGAAGAAAGGTTACCTGCTCTACAGTCTTGGGCCAGACAATGCAGACAATAGCGGCCGTCCCTGCAAAGAGGGCCAATACTCGGCAACGGGATCAACAGGTCTGATCAACGCGACCAGCACCGGCGACATCGTCGCCGGCATCAACGTGCGCTAACAACGGGCAAAATGGGTGAGCGAGCCGACTCCGGCTGCAAGTCTAACCCGTCGCCACCAAAACTGTAACGAAAGAACCGGCGCGCACTTCCCATCTGTATGATTGGGGAGTGCGCGCCGGCGCTTGTTGACACTACAGGAACGCCACGGCGGGCGTTTCCGACACGACAGTTTACCGGTGCGAATGCCGGTACAGTTGCATCAGCTCGTCCGCCCAGAGGTCGGCGGCGGTTTCGCGGGCGCGCCAGGGGGATTGGCCACCGGATTCGGCGAGGGCGTGGTACAGTTCGTGGGCGATGTGCCACTGTTCGAGTTGCGCCGGGGTGTCGCCGCGTTTCTCCGCCTGCTCGCGGATGGCGGCGGGGTAGAGGATGATTGACTGTGCCGGACGGTATTCGCTGCACACCGTAACGCTGGGGAGCGCCGGGCCGGCGGCCTCGCGCACCACCTGCAAGCCGAAGGCGTCCGCCAGTTCTTCCGGCGACTTGTGCCCGTAGGTCTGCATCAACTCATCCGGGGTTGGGACAATCATTTCCGGGCACTCGCTTTCGGGAACAGCAGCGCGATGTTGAAGGTCAGCGTGCGCTCCCGGTGGTCGATGGTGGCGATCGACACCGGCACCGGCAGCGGGAAGTCTTTGTTCAAATCGGTCAGTGGATCGATTTGCTTCAGCGCGGCGTCGACGATCACCCCCGGCACCGGCACCTTCAGCACGTTCAGCGCGGGTTTGTCCAGGTAGAGAATGCCGCCGTTGCGCGCCGCGATCTTGCCGCGGATATCGACCGGCGTGTTCAGAAACGCTTTCAGGCCGCCGGTGACGCGCACGCCGTCGGGGGTGATGCGCACCGTCGGGTCGCTCACCGGCAGCGCCTGCGCGCGCAGGAACCGCGTCAGCGCCGTCTCGTGCAGGGTCAGCGTGCCGTTAGCCAGTTCCACCGAAGAAATGGCCATTTGCCCGGCCTTCACCGCGGAGAATGGCACCCGCACTTCTTTCAGCGTCAGGTCCACCGCCTGCACCGGGGTGCCCGCCACGGTGAAGTCCTCGCAGCGCAGGTGCAGCGTGCCGATCTCGACCTGCTTTTCCGGCTTCGGCTTCTTCGGCTTGCTCGCGCGCGGCGATTTCACGGCCGACGGGGGGGTGGCGATGTCAGCCGGCGGGGGTGTTACCGTGGCGTCAACTGGCGGCGTCTCGACGGCGGGAGCGGACGCCGGAGCGGGCGCGGCGGAGAACGGCAACTGGTCGGCGGTGAAGCCGCGCAGCGTGATGTCCATCGTCTCCAGCCGGGTGGTGAAGCGCGAGCGCCGTTCCACCGTCACCTGCACGGCGCGCGGCTGGAGTTGCCCACGCAGCGACGCCTCGACCTGCGCGGCAATGTCGCCGTCGGTCGGCACCGTATGATCAACCACGCCCCAGAGCAGGAGCAACAGCAGCACGGCCATGAGCACCCCCAACACCAGATACAGCAGCGGAATGAGAATCGACTCGTCTCCGGGACACAGAATCGCGCCGCCGGCGGCGTTTCACACGGCGCACAGTTCTTGTTCCCCGTTCACGCGGCACTCACGCATGCCAGGGTGTCAGCTTCCTCACCCCTCCGTTCCCGGCAAGTTGACTGTATTGATTACGATGATTTGTCTACAATACCATGTGACATGGCAGGAATTTGCGGGATGAGCGTCGCATTCATTTACGTAATACGACGCGGCTTTCGTGACATTTTTTTCGCCGGCGACGCGCGAACCCCTTTCGGGCACGGCGCTTGCCAGGAACCGCGGCAGGCGATACAATATGCATGATGCTTCTTAAGTGATAATGGATTAAATCTATCAAGTACCGGGTAGCCTGTCAGTGGCTCTCCCGGACGGCGGGCCGGACGGCGCCAGGAGAAGAAAAGCGGTCAACCAGTTGACGACCTGCCGGGGGGTGCGTTACAGTAAACGTGCTCCGCATAAGTGTGTGGAATTTGGAATGCACACAGTCAGCGATGCGGAAAGGTGGATACAACGGATGTTAGTACTCACACGGAAAACCGGACAGAGCATTGTCATTGACGGCGGCATTGAGATCACCGTGCTTGAAGTGCGCGGCGAGCAAGTGCGCCTCGGCATCACCGCGCCGCGGGAGATTCGCGTGAACCGCAAAGAGCTCCTGCTGCGCGAGGCGGCGGCCCAGGCGGCCGCGGCCGAAGCCGAAGCCGAAGCTGGAGCCGAACCGACTGCCGCGGAATAACACGCCCGGCGCGCGCCCCACTGCCACGCATCCGGCCCCCGCTATGCGCGAGGGCCGCGGTATCTTCATGCGCTCGTGTTCCGATTGCTGGAGCACTGGTGGGTCGTTTGTCATGACAATCATCATGCGCGCCTGCGGGCGTCCCTCACCCCTGCCCCTCTCCCCGAGGAGAGGGGAAAGCGGAAGTCATGACACATGACCCACTAGCGCAGTGTACGCCGTGACATGCCGGGCGGCTCCACCACTTTCGCGTCGATGTCCAGCGACAGTTGGTCCAGCATCGAGCGAAACTGGTTGATGGTGTTCACGTCTTCCTGTAACTGCATGGTGGCGCTTTCGTCGTAGGTGAGCAGCTCCATGAAGCCGAGGACTTCGTGCGCCAGCCGGCGCAGTTCCGCGGGCGGTACCCGCCCGCGCTGCACGCCCATGCGCACCTGCTCCGCCAGCTCTTCCAACCGCTGGGTGTGGCGCTGCAGGGCGTCTTCGCGCGTGCGCCGGTCGGCGTCGGCCTCCAGCTCTTCGTCTTCGCGCTGCTGCAGGTAGCTTTCCACTTCCCGCGTGGCGCGCTTCAGCCCGCGTCCCTGCTCCAGTAACTGCTTGATGAGCAGCACTTTGCGCAGCGCGGGAAAATCATACACCCGCCGAATGCCGTCCTCGCCCAGCTCATCGGTTTCCGCCTCCCCCTCTACTGTCTCGATGATGCCCTTGTCGGTCCAGTAGCAGAGCTGCCGCCGCGAGATATCGCAGAACTCCGCCGCTTTCCCGGTGGTGAGCTTCAAGCCGAGCAGCAACTCCTCCGAGTCGATGGGGGCCAATGAATTTTTCCCGGTGTTCCTCCCGCTAAGTCTCATGCGATGTTCCCCTCCCCGCCTGGGCACCGGCCAGCCGCTGCCCGAGTCAACACGTCCGCATACAGAGTATGAAATATACGGCAGCCGGGTTGTGGTTTGGGAAACACACCTGACGAATTACATCCGCTCGTGTGCGGATGTCTGAACACGAGCGGGGCTATGACAGATGGGCGGATGATACGAGATACACGCTGGACAACGTCACGTCACTCCGACTTGTCCAGCGCCGCGCGCGCCTGCTGGATGGCCGACTGTACTTGTTGCTGGCTGATGGCCAGCGACAGGTCGCCGCGGGTGCGCTCGGTGGTGCCGCGCAGCACATCGGTGATGCGGCGCAGGCCGGCCGTGACGGCGGCGGGGTAGTCGAAGGTGATGAGCACGAAATAAATCTCGTCCATGGCGTTGAGCAGCTCTTCCGTCTCCTGCGCGGCGGGGATGCCCTCGCGGATGCGGTCGAGGATCAGCCGGCGCATCTCGCCGGTGGCGTCGCCCACGCCGTGCAGGTAGGCGGGGTACGCCACCTCCAGGTCGTCGGGGCCGGGCAGCGTGTCGCCCGCCACGACCGAGAGGAAGATCGCCGCCTCGGCGAACTCCTTCTGCGCGTCATGCAGGAAGCCGGCGAACATCACGTCCGGGTAATCGCGCAGCACGGCGTTCGCCTCGCGCACCAGGTCGTGGGTGGCGGCGATGAGGCGGCGCGCTTCGTCGAACTGCCGCCGGTGGATGGCGCGGATGGCGTTCGCGCAGTTGCGCACCACCTCGCGCGACAACGTCAGGCCCTTCTCGCGCGCGGCATCTTTCGCATCGAATTGCCCGCGAATCGTCTCACAGATCTCGCGGAAGCGGTCCATTTGGAACATGGGGTCTCCCTCCAGACATCTACAGCATTCACGATCTATACATAGCACAATCTTTGTATGAGATCAATCGATAGCAACCCTCATCATTACCGATGGCGCCATCATGCACACACTATAACGGCATTTGACAGCGAGCAACAGCAAGCCTGTGACAGCGAGCATGTTCTCCGGTAGATGCTTGCCGGGCCTGTTGCCCGCGGGGTGATGCCAGCCGCCGTTCCCTTGTCAAGCAGTCGCGAATTCGGCTACAGTATCATCCGTCATCATGTCTAAAAAAACCTATCACATCGAAATATGGGGATGCCAGATGAATGTGGCCGACGCGGCGGCGGCGGCGCGGCGGCTGGAGTCCCTGGGGTATACCGAAGTGCCGGACCCGGCAGAGGCCGACCTGGTGCTGTTGGAGACGTGCTGCGTGCGCGAAAAGCCGGAGCACAAGGTCTATAGCAGACTGGGTGAGTTGCGACGCTTCAAGGAGGCGCGACCGGGCATGAAGCTAGGTGTGTGCGGCTGCATGGCGGAAAAAGAGGGAAAGACGATCCTCCGCCACGCGCCGTTCGTCGACCTGGTCATCGGCCCGCGGCGGTTGGCGCGGCTGCCGGAAATCCTCGCCGAGCTGGCGGAGAGCGATGGCCCGCTGGTGGAGACGGGCGTGGACGGGGAGCCGGAACAGGAAGGCGAGCAGGACTTCACCCGCTACACCCGTACCGGCGAAATCAAGGCGTTCGTGAATATCATCGAGGGGTGCAACTACCGCTGTGCCTACTGCATTGTGCCCGCTGTGCGCGGCGCATTTAGCAGCCGCGCGCCGGAATCCGTCGCCGAGGAAGTGCGCCGGCTGACCGACGCCGGCGTGCGCGAGGTGACATTGCTGGGGCAGAGCGTGCTGGCCTACGGCCGCGACCGCGGCAAGGCCTTCGACATCGTGACGCTCTTCGAGCAGCTCCACGCGATTGAGGGATTGGCGCGCATCCGCTTCACCACCAATCATCCGCTGGAGGTGACGCCGCGCATCATCGACGCGGTGGCGGACATGCCGAAGGTGATGGAGCATTTTCACATGCCCATCCAGGCGGGCGAGGACAGCCTGCTGAAGGCGATGAAGCGCGGCTACACCGTGGCGCGTTACGAGGAGCTGCTGGCGGCCGTCCGCGCGCGCATCCCCGGTGTCAGCGTCACCTCCGACGTCATTGTCGGCTTCCCCGGCGAGACGGACGCGCTATTCGAGACCTGCCTGGAGGCCTACCGGCGCCTCCGCTTCGACCAGCAGTTCATGTTCGTCTACAGCCCGCGCCCCGGCACGCCGGCCGCCACCATGCCCGACCAGGTGCCGCAGGCGGTGAAAGTGGCGCGCATGCAGCGCCTCGTCGAGCTGCAAAACGCCATCAGCACCGCGATCAACACCGCTGCCGCCGGCACCATCGCCGAGGTGCTGGTGGAAGGCCCCAGCGAGCGCGACGCCACCCGCTACGCCGGCCGCGCCCGCAACGACAAAGCCTTCGTCTTCGATGTATCCACGCTCCCCCGGCGCGGTGATCTCGTCCGTGTGGTGGCCGAGCAGGGGCATTTGTGGGGGTGCAGCGGACGAATGGTGGAGTAGGGGAATTGCACAAGGCCGATTACTATTCCGTTACAGGCGCGGTCATTGAGCATGCATACCTACAGCGGCACATACGATCAGCGTCTCTGGAACTGGCCGCCGGTGCGCGGGCCCTGGTGGCGGAAGGCGTCCGCGAAAAAAAAACCGGGTGCTTGGACACTGTCCCAGGCCAAGCGGGCACTCCAGACCATCCGGCATCGCTTCCTGAACTTTTACCCGACCTGACATCGAATGGTTCTATTCGACGATGCTTCAATGCCTCTGTGTCTCTGTGGTTGTCACGTCTCCGATTTGACAGGTTGCGCCGTTCCCGCTATACTTCTTTCCGTCATTCCGGGCGCTTAGTTCAGTAGTAGAACATCTCGTTGACACCGAGAAGGTCATAGGTGCGATCCCTATAGCGCCCACCATCGCACAATTCACCTCCCGCCGCGGCGGGAGGTTTTCGTTTTGGTATATGCCGCCATTTGACAACCGCTCCCTCCCGCCCTATACTTTTCGCATTATGCTGTCGCACCGTCATGAGGCTGAGTTCGTGACGACTACCCGGAGGCCATAGGCGCATCCGGGAGTTGTGACACGTCTGTTTTTTACGAAACCCTTTCCCGGATGCGGGAGAGGGTTTTTTGATTGATCGCGGTTCATCTCTCCCCCGGCCTCCTCCCCGATGTGGGGAGGGGGAGTGAGTGGAATGATGAATCAGGTTTCGCATATTGTCTCCGTTTTACCCCCTCCCCATGTAGGGGAGGGGGCGAGGGGGAGAGGTGAACCGAGGAGATGAAGGAGAACGATCATGTCTGAACGGGTGAAAATCAGTGAAAATGAGTCGGGGGAGCGCGCCATCCTGTCCTGGCTGAAGCAGTTCCACAAAGAGCTGGCGAAGACCGCGGTGGCGGTGAAGCTGGGCGAAGAGTATCTGGACCTGACCGCGCCGCTGCCGGTGGGACAGGAGATCGAAGTCATCGACGGCCGCGATCCGCTGGGGCTGGAGATTCTGCGGCACTCGGCCGCGCACCTGATGGCGCAGGCGGTGCTGCGGCTCTTCCCCGACGCGAAGCCGACCATCGGGCCGTCCATCGAGACGGGGTTCTACTACGACCTCGCCATGTCGCGCCCATTCCCCGAGGAAGACCTGGCCGCCATCGAAGACGAGATGAAGAAGCTGGCGCGGCAGAACCAGCCGGTGCAGCGCGAAGAGCTGGACCGCGAGGCGTGCATCGCGCAGTACCGTGAGATGGGCAACCCGTTCAAGGCAGAGATTCTGGAAGAGATCCCGCAGTCGACGGTGACCATCTACCGGCAAGGTGACTTCTTCGACCTGTGCCGCGGCCCGCACGTGCCCACCACCGGCCGGCTGCAGGCGTTCAAGCTGCTCTCGGTGGCCGGGGCGTACTGGCGCGGCGACGAGAAGCGCCCGATGCTGCAGCGCATCTACGGCACCGCCTTCGCCACCCAGGAAGAGCTGGATCAATTCATCCAGATGCGCGAGGAGGCGAAGCGCCGCGACCACCGGCGCCTGGGCCGCGAGCTGGGGCTGTTCATGATCTCGCCGGAAGTGGGCGCGGGCTTGCCGCTGTGGCTGCCCAAGGGCGCCATCATCCGCACGATATTGGAGACCTTCCTGCGCACCGAGCTGACAAAGCGCGGCTACCTGCCCATCTACACGCCGGTCATCGGCAAGCTGGATCTGTACCGCACCTCCGGGCACTACCCGTATTACAAGGACAGCCAGTTCCCGCCGATCACCTTCAACGAGGAGAATGGCGAGGAAGAGGGCTATCTGCTGAAGCCGATGAGCTGCCCGCACCACAACATCATCTACAAGTCGGAGATGCGCAGCTACCGCGACCTGCCGCTGCGGCTGGCCGAGTTCGGCAACGTCTACCGCTTCGAGCAGAGCGGCGAGCTGGGCGGGTTGACGCGCGTACGCGGCTTCACCCAGGACGACGCGCACATCTACTGCACGCCCGAGCAGCTCGACGCCGAGTTTAAAGACACGGTGTCGCTGGTACTCTTCGTCTTCAACACCTTCGGACTGACGGACTTCAAGGTGCGCGTGTCGCTGCGCGACCCGGCGTCCGATAAATACGTCGGCGACCCGGAGAACTGGGACAAGGCGCAGGCGGCCATCCTCAACGCCGTGCAAGACTTAGGCATGGACTACATCGTCGCGGAGGGCGAGGCGGCTTTCTATGGGCCCAAACTCGACTTCCTCGTGCGCGACTCCATCGGGCGCGAGTGGCAGCTCGGCACTGTGCAGGTGGATTACAACCTGCCCGAGCGCTTCCAGCTCGAATACATCGCCGAAGACGGCCAACCGCACCGCCCGGTAATGATCCACCGCGCGCCGTTCGGCTCGCTGGAGCGCTTCTTCGGCCTGCTCATCGAGCACTTCGCCGGGGCGTTCCCGGTGTGGATGGCACCCGTGCAGGCGGTCGTGATACCCATCGCCGAGCGGCACCAGGACTACGCGAAAGAGGTGCAGGCCGCGCTGCGCAAGCTGCCGGCGCGCGTGGACGCCGACCTGCGCAGCGAATCGATGCGCTACAAGATCCGCGAAGCGCAACTGCAGAAGGTGCCCTACATGCTCGTCGTCGGCGACAAGGAGATGGAGTCCCGCTCCGTCGGCGTGCGCAGCCGCGTAGACGGCGACCTCGGCGCGATGTCGCTTGATGACTTCATCGCCAAGCTGAAGGACGAGGGGAAGCTGCCGGAATCGGAGTAAAGTAACCACCGAGGCACAGAGGCAAGGGGGCATCCCGTCGGGATGCCCCCTTGTTATTGTGATACGGGATCAGGAATAATGCCCTTACAGGGCGGGTTGTTCATCTGGCTCCGGTTCCCCGGGCGCTGCCCGGGGCTATGGAATGAACAGACCAAGGAATAGGTTGCTTGCATCAGCCCTTTCATTCCTTCTCTTCACATTCTCTAGCCCAGGGCAACGCCCTGGGACCCGGGCGGAAAAGAACCCCCCCGCCCTGTAAGGGCAAAATTCCTATCCCGCTGGGAGACATTCCGCCCACTCCGGCAGCCACCCCATTTTTGCCAGCCAGCCGGTGTATTGCGCCAGGCTGAACGGCGGGGTGCCGGCGAGGTAGTGGTTGCGGCCAGTGCCGTTCCAGTCGAGGACGAGGAAGCGCTGTTCGCTGTCAGCGGCAATCTCGCCCAGCACCACGAGCCCGTTCACCGGCACGGTCGCTGTGCCCGCGGTAAGCACCGCGTCCGTATCCAGGTCGCGCACGGTGTAGGTGATGGGCGCGTTGGCCAGCGTGTCGTTCACCGCGACGAGCTGCTGCACGCCGTTTGCCGGCTCGCGCAGCAGCAGGCAGACGTGCTGTTGCGACCGCGTGATGTAGCTGAAGGCCAGCTTCTTCGCGAAGTAGTAGTCCACCACGGCGTCGGAAAATTGCGGCCAGCCGTCGAGGAGATTCCACCAGAGCAGTCCGGTGCGCACGCCTTTCTCCCCGCGGAAGCGCTCGATGAAGAACTTCTTCGCCTCCGCCTGGGTGATCTGGCTGGCCAGCGCGTAGGGGATCAGCTCGCTTGGAGCCGCGCCGAAGACGGCGCGGATCTGCTGCGCCATCAGCTCCACCCGGTAGGCGAATTTGCCGTCCATCACCGGGTCGGTGCTGTGGAGCTGCCACTCGCGGTTATCCCCATACGGCCACACCGCCTCCGGCGACAGGAAACGCGGCAGCGACGGCGGCGAGGGGCAGCCGTGATAGCCGATCTCGCTGGCGAAGCGCGCCTGCGAAGTGAGGTAAAATGGGCTCTTGTAGTAGTCGCGCGGCCCCCACAGGTGCGATTCCGGCAGCGACTCGAA
The DNA here is from genome assembly GCA_964590255.1 of uncultured bacterium. Classification (GTDB taxonomy): domain Bacteria; phylum Armatimonadota; class Hebobacteria; order CAIYQO01; family CAIYQO01; genus JAKIYB01. Next base: position 7,227 of record CAZPYA010000044.1, on the reverse strand, counting down.
CCCCAGCGCATATGCCGCCGGACTGAAATACGGCGAGCTGGGCAGGTATGGCCGCCCCGGATCTTCCTCGCCCAGCACGCCGGGCAGCGTGGCGCGAGTGAGCACGTTCTCCGCCGGGTTGCCTTTCCCAAACCACTCGCAGGCCCAGTCGCACTCGTTGTCGCCCGCCCACAGCACGATGCTGGGGTGTTGGCGCAGGCGGCGGACGGTTGCCCGCGCCTCCACCGCGAGCTGCGCCTGGAAACGCGCGTCGCGCGGGTAGACGGCGCAGGCCATGGCGAAATCCTGCCACACCATGATGCCGTGGGCGTCGCAATAGTCGAAGAAGCGGTCGTGCTCGTAGACATTGCCGCCCCAGCAGCGGATCATGTTGCAGTGGCATTCCGTCGCCAGCGCCAGCGCCGTGTCCAGGCGATCTACGTCACGTGAGTGGTAGGCATCCAGCGGCACCCAGTTGGTGCCTTTCGCGTAGACGCGCACGCCGTTTACCACAAAGCAGAAATCGCCCTCGCCGTCGACCAGCGCCTCCGAACGTGTCAACTCGACGGTACGAACACCAAAGGTGAACTCCCGCACATCCAGCACCTGGTTCCCACGACGCAGCGTCGCCGTCACCTGGTACAGGTTCGGCGCGCCGTAACCCTCCGGCCACCAGAGTTGCGGGTCGGCGATGGTGAAGGTTGTCTCCCCCGCCGTCGACACGCTGAACATCGACGCGCCACAGCAACCTTCCAGGTGCAGCGTGCATCCCGGCTGCGCCTGCGCCGCGTAGCGCAGCCCGATGACGGCCTGCCCATCCTCCAGGCGCAGCGTTTCGAGGTAGAGATCCTCGATGCGCTCCGCCGGGCGCACACGCAGCGAAACCGGCCGCCACAACCCGGCGCTGACGGCGCGGGGCATGATGTCCCAGCCGAAGGCATGCGCCGCCTTGCGCGTATACGGCATTTCGCGGTTGAAGTCCCAACACCCGATGATCGGGTCGGTGGGGATGTCGGCGATGCCCGCTGCCACCGGGCGGATATGCACCAGCAGCTCGTTGACCGCCTGGAGCTTGCCGGTCACGTCGAAGACATGTGGCATGAGCGCGTTGTCCGTCTCCCCGAGTAATTCGCCGTTCAGATATACCGCGGTGAAAGTGTCCAGCCCCTCGAAGCATAGCTCGACATGCGGCCCATCGATGCCGGCAAACGTGCGCGCGTACCAGATATGGCATGCCTCATATTGGCGCAGGTCGAGTATGTTCAGCCCGTAGAATGGATCGGGGACGATCCCGTTCGCGTGCAAATCAAGCTCGAAATTTCCCGGGACGGTGCAGGGGAGAAAGGCCAGCCCGCCGGCCTCCAGCGCCACACGGGAGCAACCGGGGCACGCCGTGTCGGCATAGGTGACGGACCAGGAGCCGGACAGGTCGATATGAGTCATGGGTATCTCCGAGAATAGACTGCCCTCCCATTCGCTGCCGGTGACATGAACCCCTGTTGTGACTCCCCGGGTCGGGTGCACACAAATGGGCAGGAATTCGGCCGGGAGTAGAAGAAGTGTGTGGTGAGATAGCAGGCTGAAAAACTGCTTCGATTGGAGTTGGCATGCACTACCTGATCTGTGCCCTGTTGCTGCTCTGCGTGATCGCCGGCGCCGCACCGATGAGCATGCAGCACCTCGTTTCGCATAACGACATCGTCTACCTGTCGCCCGCCCGCGAGGGGTGGGAGGGATTGCCGCTGGGGAATGGCAACCTGGGGGCGCAGGCGTGGCAGCCGGAGAGCGGGATGCAGTTCCAGCTCAACTCGGCGTGGGGCGGGGTTTATGATCGCGCATTGGGACGGCTGCGCATGCGCACCGCGCCGGCGGGCCTGCTGGCGGGGATGACGCAGTATCGCCAGCGATTGTCGCTGTATGACGCCACGCTGCACACCGCCATCACCACCGACCGCGGCACGCTGACGGCGCAGGCGTTCATCCCGGCGACGGAGGACGCGCTGGGCGTGCGCGTGGCCGGGCAGCAGGCGGACGAGACACTGATCATCGAGCTGGAGGGCTGGCGGACGTCGATGACGCGCCGTGCCGATGGCGGGGTGCTGCTGCTGACCGACACCGCGAAGTTCCACGGCGAGCCGGATTACCGCTACGCGCTGGCGGTGGGCGGCGCGGGGGCGGTGGTCGGCGAAATGACGGGCAACGTCCTCTCGCTGCGCCTGCCGGCCAACGGCACGCTGTGGGTGGCGCTGGCGGAGACACGCGACCCGAAGGCGGACGTGGCCGCGCTGGCGACGGCGAAGCTGGCGGGGGTGCAAGCCCGCGGCTGGGAGGCGTTGCGCAAAACGCATGCCGAGTGGTGGGCGCAGTTCTGGAGCCGGTCGCACCTCGCGCTGACGTCCGAGGATGGCGTGGCCGACTACCTGGCCAATGCCTGGTACATGCATATCTACGCCATGGGCGCAGGCTCGCGCGGGGCGGTGCCGCCCAAATTCAACGGCGGACTGTGGTTGGACAACTACGACTTCCGCGAGTGGGGCCCCAGCTACTGGCACTGGAACACCCAGGAAACCTACTGGCCGCTGTATGCCGCCAACCACCTGGAGCTGCTGGCGCCGTATTACCGCATGTATTTCAGCATGCTGCCGGCGGTCGAGAAGCACACGAAGGCGTATTTCGGCGCGAACGGCGCCAGCTATGAAGAGACGATCGCCTTCAACGGCGGCGGCGGCAGCGGGCGCGGCGAGAAGGAGCTGGGTGTGCATCCGCGCTTCGCAGTGCCGAAGCAGGTGGGCCACACCAATCTCATCCTCTCCTCCAGCGCCGAGATCGCCATGCAGTTCTGGTGGTATTACCTGTATACCGGCGACGAAACCTTCCTGCGCGAGCAGACCTACCCGCTGATGAAGTCGGTGGTGGCGTTCTACGTCGACTACCTGGAGAAGGACGCGCAGGGGCGCTACGTGATGTGGCCCTCCAACGCCCACGAGACGTTCTGGAAGGTGCTGAACCCCACGCCGGATATCGCCGGCATCCGTTATCTGCTGCCGACGATCATCCAGGCCAGCACGGTGCTGGAAACGGACGCCGAGCTGCGCCCGGTGTGGCAGGAGCGCCTGGACCACCTGGCGCCCTACCCCATCGACCCGGCGAAGGGCGGCATCCTCTCCTACGAGCCGCGGCCCAACGAGAAGGTGGCGACCACCAACGGCGAAAACCCCGACGTCTTTCCCATCGGCGTCTTCCCGAACATCACGCTGGGCTCGCCGGACTACGCGCTGGGGGTGAAGACCTTCAACAACCGGCGCAACGTGAATGTCTACGGCTGGACCACCGACAGCATCGCCGCCGCGCGGCTGGGACTGGCGAACGAGCTGGAAAAACTGCTGCCCGGCCACCTGGTGCATTACCAGACTCACCCCTCCGGCCTGCAGGACTACTACCCGCGCAAGCCGGCGGTACACCCGTACCTGGAGGGCAGTGGCACCTTTGCCACCGGCATGAACGAGATGCTGCTGCAAAGCTGGGGCGGCACGATCCGCGTATGCCCGGCGCTGCCGAAGAGCTGGAGCGCCAGCTTCAAACTGCTGGCGATGGGCGGCTTCCTGGTGAGCGCGCAGGCGGAGAAGGGGCAGGTGACGGCGCTGTCGATCACCAGCCAGCGTGGGGGCATCCTGCGCTTGATCAATCCTTTTCTCGGCCGGGTGAAGGTGCAGTGCAACGGCAAGGCGGTCGGCGACGCATCTTCCGATCCCGGGACGATCATCGTCGCCACCGAAGCGGGGAAGACCTATCAGATCGGCCCGGCGACGCCCGTGACGGCCTGGCTCGACGCGTTGAAGCCCAACGCCGCGCCGAAGCATCTCACCCCCACCAGCATCCGCTGGCTGGGCAAGCCCGAGGCGACCATCGCCGGGTGGACGCCGCCAACCGAGCCGAATGCCCCGCAGCCGCCGGCCATTGCCGCGATCACCCGTCCGGCGAAGCCGGAGGTGAAAGCCGGCAAGCTTACCGAGGCGCCGACCATTGACGGCGACCTGTCCGACGCCGCCTGGCAGGGCGCGACGAAGTTGAGCGGCTTCTACCTGCTGGGTAAAACGACGCCGGCGGGGCAACCCACCGAAGTGATGATCGGCCACGACGCGACGCACCTGTATCTGGGCGTCACCTGCTGGGAGGCGCGGATGGCCGCGCTCATCGCTGAATACAACGCGAAGGACCGCGACGGCACGGTGTGCCTGGACGACTCGGTAGAGCTGTTCCTCGCGCCTATGCCGGGGATGCAATGGCACCTGGTGATTAACGCGCTGGGTTCGATTTATGACGCGCGCGGCCTCACCGCCGACACCGAGAACCGCGGGCTGAACCTGCCGTGGAAGACGGCGGTGCAGCGGATGAGCAACCGCTGGATCGTGGAAATCGCGCTGCCTTTCGATGCGCTGCTGCCCGAACCGCCCGGCCCGACCGCCGACTGGGGCTTCAACATCTGCCGCAACGAAAAGCCGTTTGGGGAGACGTCCACCTTCGCGCCGCTGTCGAAGAGCGCCTTCCACCTGCCGGCGGAGTTCGCCCGGCTGCGCTTCCCGCAGGGGAGCGCGGCCGCGAATACCGCGCCTATCGATCCGAACCTGGTGGGCTGGTGGACGGGCGAGACGTTGGCGGGTTTGTGGGTGCGCGACCGCGCCGGCAACGGCCTGCACGCGCAGGTGGTGGGCAACGTGAAAGTGGTAGAGGGCAAGATCGGCAAGGGACTGGCGCTGAACGGTGGCTACCTGGAAGTGCCCGCCCATCCGGCGCTGGACTGCACCACCGGCCTGACGATGATGGCGTGGGTGAAGCCGGCGGAGGCGCAGTCCGCCCGCATCATCGATAAGGGACGCGCGGGCTTCAACGACGCCTACATGATCGACACCCACCCGGCGGGCAACATCCGCGTCATCACCAGCCGCGGCGGGTTTAACAAAGCGCTGCTGCTGCCGATGAATGCCTGGTCGCACCTGGCGGTGACGTATGACAACGCCCACCTCACCCTCTACCTGAACGGCGAGAAGCTGGACCAGGCCGCCTCGACCGGCCCGCTGTCCATCACCGACCTGCCGCTGCACATCGGCGCGGACTCCGGCGGCGGCAGCCAGTTCCGCGGCGTGCTGGACGGCGTGATGCTGTGGAAGCGCGCGCTGGCGCCGGAGGAGATCAAGCGGGTGATGGGGGAGGGGATGAAGTAAGAGGCGCGGCTACACTGCCAGCACCGTCCCGTCCGCGCAGGCGGACTTCGTTTCTCCAGCCCCGGATTTCAATCCGGGGAACCCTTATCAACCCGCCGGGCAGGCCATACGGCCTGCCCGGCGTTCTGTTGGTATAGGGTGCTACGGCTTAATGCCCGTCCGACCCGCCCAGCGCGGTTGATTTCTTGTCGAGGGTGCAGACGCCGGTCTTCGGGTCGCAGGTCATGCCGTTCTTCACCGCCGGCGCTTTGGTGGCGCCGGACTTCGCGACGGACGCTTTGGTCGGGGCTTTCGCCGCCGCTTTCGCCGGGGTTTTGGCGGGGGTGGCTTTCACCGTCGTGTTCGCGGACTTCACGGTGACGGCTTTTTTGCCGCCGGCCATCGGGCATCTGCCGGCGGCTTTGGCGGTCGGCGCGCTTTTGTGCATGGCACAGCCGCCGGTGCCGGTTTTCGCCGGTGCTGCCGCGGCCTTGTTCATCGAGCATCCGCCGGCGGCTTTGGCGCCGCCCATCTTACAGGCGCCGTCCTTCATGTTGCAGGCGCCACCGCTTTTCGTCATGACGGCCCCAGGTTTTGTCGCGGCGGCATACCGGCCGGTGAATTTCAGCTTCGTGTCGACCAGCGCTTTGGAGAGGGCGGCGGTGGTGACTTTCGCGCCTTTGGCGAAGGTCAGGGACAACACTTTGCCGGTGGCGTCGGGCTTCACGCCGCTCACGCCTTTCACCGCGGTCAGCGCCTTCGTGATCTGCGCCTTTTGCTCCGTAGTCAGCTTCGCCTGACGCGCGGTGGTTTTGCTATCGACGGTCACGGTCAGCGCCGCGCCATACGTCTTCTTCGCGTCTATCATCCGCGGATGGCTCGCGATGACGGCGACGAACTGGCTGGCGGTGATGACCGTTTCATCCAGCGTCGCGGTGACCAGCGCGGGTTGCAGCGAGGCTTTCACCGCGCTAACTCCCTTCACCTTCGCCAGGTCCTTCGCCAGCGTGGTCGGGCACGGCTGGCAGTGGAACCCGGTGACCGCCACGGAGACGGCTGTGCCTTTCGGCGGCGCAGCGAACACGGCCACCATGGCAAGACACAGCAGCAGGCTGCTAATGAGCGCGGACATTTTCATAACCCCTCCTCATGGAACCCGCGGCTGCGCGGGCATGTTACATAGAAACCGTTTTGAAAGTGCTCGCAGCCGTCTCGCGGGTCTGGATCGCACCTGACCGTCGCGGCCTTTCTGGCATGTATTCCTCAATACACTCGCGAAATGCCGCGGTGGTCAGCCACGACCCATCCTCCACGATTCGACTACGATCACTTCCAATACAGTTACTTAACCAGACGAGTCAACAAGGTGGCGGGTTCCATGGGCATGAGGAATTTTGTGTCATTATGCGCCGAACGAGCACACATAATCGGTCAGCTTCTGCACGCGCACGGTGAAGGTGGCATTGGCGGGCACCGCGAAAGACTGGCCGCCGGACAGGGAAATCCACGCGTCGCTGTCGGGTAACTGCACTTCCAGCCGGCCGGAGAGGATCTCCATCACCTCGCGCACGCCGGTGTCGAAGCTGTATTCGCCCGGCTGCATAATGCCCAGCGTCTTCTTCGTGCCATCAGCGAAGAGGACGGTGCGGCTGGTCACCCCGCCGCCGAAGTAGACGTTGGCGGCCTTGACGACGGAGACATTGTCGAATTTTTCCATGACGATTCCTCTAGAGCAGATAAGGTCGCTCATTGTAGCATGCGGGTGGGTGGTTGAATAGCGGGGGGATCGCCGTCGAGAGCCAGAAAGACTCTACGAGAAATGGGTACAGCAACGCATTTCTCAACGTGTGCCCTGGTGGATACGGCATCCAATATCAGGAAATGCGTTATAGTCCCCGTTTCTCTTTTATGTGGATGGTTTGGAGGGCGAGACTCTCAATGCCATTCACATAAGTAATTTCGTCCCGCCGTTATTACCTCTCCCCCAGACCCCTCTCCTAGATGGGGAGGGGAGAGTCATGAGGAAATATGGCGGCAGGGAGAGGCT
>CAZPYA010000043.1:0-38710 GCA_964590255.1 uncultured bacterium | reverse complement strand
CCCTCACCCCTGGCCCCTCTCCCAATACTGGGAGAGGGGAATGACACTATTACCGCGAGTATGTACTACCAAATGCAAAACGGCCCCAACCGCAAGGGGCTGGGGCCGAAAGCATGCGCGCATGATGAGCATGGCCGGCGCACCACAACCCTCCCGCGAGGCTGTACTGCATTGCGCGCCCGACCGGTCTCCTGGCTTCCGCGTCATCCTCCCCGTGCGCCTTCCCCCCGTAGGAGTGGCTCATTGCACGGCTCGTCAGCGGTAACAGTTGCGGGGCAGCGCCGGACTTGCACCGGCTTCCCGACATCAGGCACCGGTAGTGTAGCGGAAGAGGGGGCCGGGCGTCAAGTCAGTCCGGCGTCACCTCCGCCAGCACCCGGCGCAGTTGGTCGAACTGGCGGTCGGCGTCAAAATGTGCTTCGACGCGGGCGCGGCCGGCGCGGCCGAGGGCGGCGCGGCGGGTGGGGTCGGCGATAAGGGCCAGCACGGCGTCGGCGAGAGCACTGGCGTCGCCGGGGGGCACCAGCAGGCCGGTCTCGCCGTCGGCCACCGCCTCGGGCAGGCCGCCGGTGTTTGAGGCGACCACCGGGCGCTCCAGCGCCATCGCCTCCAGCGCGGCGAAGCCGAGCCCTTCCTTCAGCGACGGCACCAGCACCACGTCGCAGGCGGAGAGATACGGGGCGGGATCGTCCTGAAAGCCGGCGAAATGCACCAGCGCTTCGAGGCCCAACTCGGCGGCGCGGACGCGCAGCGCGTCGTCGTCGGCGCCGGCGCCCACCAGCAGCAGCCGCGCCCCGGGGCGCGCCGCCGCCACCCGCGTCCACGCCTCCAGCGCCACCGCCTGGCCCTTTTCCGGGGAGAGGCGGCCCACCACGCCGGCGACGGGCGCGTCGGCGGGCAGGCCCAGCGCGCGCTTGGCCTCCGCCGCGGGTACGGAGGTGTAACGGGTCAGCGAGATGCCATTATGCACCACGCGGATGCGCTCCGCCGGGATGCCCTGCGTCAGCAGGTGATCGCGCACCGCCGCGGAGACGGCGATGAGCCGGTGGGCCATGCCGTACCAGAAGAGGCTGGTAAAGCCGTGTACCGTGGCCACGCACGGCACCCCGGTCATGCGCGCCGCCAAACTGCCCAGAAAGCTGGCGGTGGAGAGGTGGGCGTGGATGAGCTCCAGGCGCTCCGCCCGGATGAGGTTGGCCAGCCGCAGCACGGTGGCCGGGTCGATTTTCCCGGTGGTCTTCCAGCTTAGCGGCTCGATGCCGCGCGCCTGCAGGTATGCCACCAGCGGACGCCCGGTCGGGCAGAAGACGCGCGCGTGGTCGCCGCGCGCCGCCAGCGCCTGCGCCAGCGCCGTCACGTGTACCTCGGCGCCGCCGATGCGTGATGGGGTGATGAGCTCCAGAATCCGCATAGTTAATCCTGAAGCATCTTGTTCGGCGTCACGCCGCATATTCCCCCTGCCCCGCGCAAAAAGGCCCGCCGCTCCGAAGAGCGACGGGCCGAGACGATCGGCAGGCCGGCACAGCCTACCGCGGGAGGATAAACAGGTTCTTACTGGCGTATTTATAGGTCGACGAGTACCACCCCGTCTCGCGCGCCGTCACATATACCGTATAGGTGCGCGGCAGTTTCGGCTTCCAAGTGCAGGAGGTGCCATTCAGCGTGAAGGGCTGGATGGGCACCCATACCACGTTGCCATACGCGTCGGTGTATTTCGCCTTAAACTCATACTCGACGTGCAGGCCGCCGACGACCACCGCTGTCAGCGTTACCGTCGCGCCGAACGTCCGCAGGTTCGACGGCAGTATCGTCAGCGATACCGACGAGAGCAGCGCGACGGTGGTGTAGCCGGCGCTGTCCACGAGTTCCGTCGCGGGATCGCCCACTTCGCGGGCGTAGGCATACAGCGTATACGTGCGGGCGACATTAGTGGGCAGTGTTCCCATCCAGAAATTCGACGGCCCGTAAGCCTGCAGCGTCAGCCAGATGGTGGCGCCCTCGTTGGTCAGGTAGCTGGCCTTGAAGGCGTATTCCACGTTCGCCCCGCCGGTAGCCGTCCCCCGCATCGACAGCGGCGTGCCGAGCAACCGCGGGGACGCCGGCCCCACCGTCAGGTCCAGCGCCGTGAGCGCCGGCGTGATGGTGATGTTTTTACTGGGCGAGAATTGATGCGCCGTCGTCGGCGCTCCCTCCTCGCGCGCCGTCACATACAGCGTGTAGGTGCGGGGCGTGTCCGGCGTCCAGGTGCAGGTGGTGTCGGCGGTGAAGCCACCATTGATCACTACCCACGCCGGCGCTCCCAGGTCATCGGTATATTTAGCCCGGAACTCATACTCCACGTTCGCCCCGCCGGTCGGCGTGGCCGTGAGCGTGAAGGTGGTGCCCAGCGGCCGCGGCGAGCCGGGCGAGACGACCAGCCCCACCCCCGTGAGCGGGACGCAGGTGGTGAAGGCCTGCTGATCCTTCTGCAGGTATTCGAAATCCATCCCCTGCTCGCGGGCGTAGACATATAGCGTGTAGTCGCGGGCGGCGTCGGCCGGCAGCGTGCCGGTCCACGTCGTCGCGGCGCCGTAGTTGCGCAGGGTAATCCAGGTGGTGGCGCCGCCATCCTCGTAACTGGCCAGGAACTTGAACTCCGGCTTCGTGCCGCCCGCCGCCGTCCCCTTCAACGTCAGCGTTTCACCGAGCAGTTGCCGGTCGGTCGGCGTCACCATCAGTGACACGCCGGTCAGCGACGGCTTCACCGTGTAGAAGTGACGGGCATACGGCACCGGCTCAACCGTGCCCTGCTCGCGGGCGAAGGCGATGATCACGTAGGTGCCCGCCGCCGTCGGCGTCCAGTCGAAGGTGTTGCTGGCCGCGAAGTCCGGCAGCGTCGCCGGGTAGGTGGTGAGGCCGCCGGCATAGGTGGCCACCACGAAGCGATACTCCGGCGTGCCCCCGCCGACGGTGGAGGCAGTGAAGCGCACCGTCTGGCCGGCCAGCACCGGTGAGAGCAGATTGCGATCCAGCGTCACGCTCTGCACCGGCGACTTGGTGGTGATGGCCACCGCCAGGTCTGTCCGCGTGTCATCCTGCCCCGAGATGGCGCTGATGACGGCAGTGTAGCTCTCGAAACCGTTCACCGCGGCTTCCGCCGTCACCTCGACCCGCAGCGTCACTTGCTCGCCCGGCGCCAGCGCGCGCGTCCAGCCGCCGGTATCGGTAACGTCGCCGGTGATCTCCTCGGCGTCGGGCCCATCGGTGAAGTAGCGCACCAGCCAGCCGGACGCGCCGGCCGGACCGGTGAGGGTAATTGTGTCGTCAAGGTTGGCGTCGCTGCCCAGCAGCAGCGTGTAGACGGCCGTATCGTTAGTCATCCCCGTGGTGGTCTGCGCCGGCTCGTCGTCATAGATATCGCCGCCCAACGCTTCCACGTCGTCCGGGCCCTGAATTTCCAGGTCGGGCTGGTAGACGGGCAGCAGCTTCCAGCCTTCGCCGGCGATGGACTGCGCGCTCTCGCGCGCGCCGTCGACGTTCACCGAAGCCGTCACGGCATAGAGATAATGTTCCCCCGCCGTCGCGGTGGTATCGGTGGCGGTAGTGGCATCGATCCACCCGGTGAGCGCCATCCAGCTCGGTGGCTCGGTATTGAGCGAGCGATAGACGCGGTAGCGTGCGGTCGCGGGCAGGTTGTCCACGGCCGTCCAGGTGATGGTCACCGCAACGGCGCTGTCGCTGCTGGCGGCTACGTTCGTCGGTGCCGGGATCTTCGCCCAGCCGGTGTCCGCCGGACACTCGTCGCTGATCGTCGCGGTGGCGCTGCTGGCCGCCCGCACGGTATAGAGATAATCGGTGCCCATCAGCGGCGGAATATCGGTGAAGCTGGTGTTTGCTGTCCACCCGGTGAGCGCCGTGCGCGCCCCCTCCGCGGTTTCCGCGCGGTAGACCTTATACACGGTGGCCCCGGTCACGGCCGGCCAGGTCACGTCAACCGATCCGACAACAGTGCCGTCCGACGCGCTGACGCTCCCCGGCGCGTCCACGGTGGTCGTCGCCTGGGCATTGTCGTAGAGCCCCGGCCCGCCGGCATTTACGGCGCGCACCCGCGTATAGTAGAGGGTGCCCGGCGCCAGCCCGGTCACCGTTTGTGAGGTGCCGGCCACGATCAGGTCGTCATAGCCGGTCATCTTCGTGGCGAACGTCGCGCTGGTCGAGACGTCCAGGCGATAACCGGTGATCGTCGCGGTGCCGCCTGGCGGCGTCCAGGAGACCACGAACCCCGTCGGGGTGATGGTCGAGATCGTCACTGTCGGCGCATCCGCCGGCGTGGTGAAGGTGCCGTCCGCCGTGTAGCCGGTGCCATAGGCATTCGTGGCATACGCGCGGTAATGGTACAGCGTATTTGATGACAGCCCGGTGGCGTTCACGGTGAAGGCGCCGGTGCTGGTCGCCGAGCTGGTAACTTTCGCGCCGGCCGTCGTCGGATCTGCTGACGTGCCATAGGCCACGCCCGCCCCGGTGATGGCGCTGTTGCCCAGCGTAGCGATGGTCCCGCCCGCCGTCGCGGTGGTTTGCGTGACGGCGGAGGCCGTCGGCGTCGATAGCGTTGGGGCGCTCACCACCACCAGTGTAAAGCTCTGCGTGGCATTCGGCAGCACGCTGTTGGCGGCGGTGAAGGTTAGCGGGTAGTTGCCCGCCGTGCCGGCGTTCGCGGTGCCGCTCAGCACGCCACCGGCGAAGGTGATACCGCCGGGCAATGTGCCCGCCGTCAGCGTGATGGTCGCCGCCGGCAGTCCGCTGGCCGCCGGGGTGAAGGTGCCCGCCACGCCTTCCTGGAAGGTGACGTTCGCCGCCGAGGTAAACGCCGGCGGGGTGCCCAGGGTTGTGGCCTGGGCTGTGGCGTTATCGCTGGTGCCGCCGGCATTGACGGCGCGCACCTGCACGTAATAGGTGGTGCTCGGGGTTAACCCGGTGACTGTCAGCGTCGTCCCGGCCACCGCCAGGTTGTCATATCCGGTCAGCCGGGTGGCAAAGTTGGCGACGGTCGACACGTCCACGCGATACTCGGTAATCGTCGCGGCGCCGCTGGGCGGCGTCCAGTTGACGACAATGCTGTTGATCGTGATCGAACCAGCCGGGATGGTGACCGCCGGCGCGCTCGGTCGCGTGGTGAAGGTGCCATCTGCCGTGTAGCCGGTGCCGTAGGCGTTCGTGGCATACGCGCGGTAGTGATACAGTGTATTCGATGACAGCCCGGTGGCGTTCACGGTGAAGGCGCCGGTGCTGGTGGTGGCACTGGTCACCTTGGGGCCGGTAGTCGCCGGATTTGCCGCGGTGCCGTAGGCTACCCCCGCGCCGGTGATGGCGCTGTTGCCGATGCTCGTAATCGTGCCGCCCAGCGTGGCTGTGGTGGTGTCGACCGACGTCGCTGTCGGCGTCGACAGTGTCGGCGCGCTCACCACCACCAGCGTGAAGCTCTGCGTGGCGTTCGGCAGCACGCTGTTGGCGGCGGTGAAGGTTAGCGGGTAGTTGCCCGCCGTGCCGGCGTTCGCGGTGCCGCTCAACACGCCAGCGCTGAAGGTGACGCCGCCGGGCAGTGTGCCCGAGCAGGTGATGGTCGGCGTCGGCGCGCCGCTGGCGGCCGGGGTGAAGGTGCCCGCCACGCCTTCCTGGAAGGTGGTCGTATTCGTCGAGGTGATAGTTGGCGGAATGGCCTTGGTAAAATTCACCGAGCAGAGATTACTGGCGCTATTCGTCTGGTCCCAGGCATCGGTGACGAGGCCGCCGTTTACCTGACAGGTGACCGTGCCGCTACCGGTCATCCCTGACACAACGACGGTGTAGGTCGACGGGCTGCCGCTCACCGCCGCCGTCTTCGTGCCCGGCGCGGTGCCGCCCAGGGTTACGTCCGCCGCCGTGAAGCCGTTGACGCTCAACGGCTGATAATCGGCGGTGAACGCCACCTGGTAGGTAACGGTTGTGCCGGTGACATTGTCACCATTCACGTTGCTTACCGTCGCCGCCGGCGCGACCGGCGGAATGCCGCCGGTGGGCGTGCAGCGGAGGGTGTTGAGGATGGCCGTCGTAGTGCCGGGGATATAAGTGCCCGGGAAGAACAGCATCACGGAGACTTTTCGTGCCGTCGTGAAGTTCGGCCGCGGCGAGAAGCTCGGATCGCCGGTGAAGTTCAACACGATGTTGAAGGCATTGGTGTTGGAGATGCCGGTGTTGAAGGTTCCCGTGACGCCGGAAGCGTCTGTCACGGACACCGTCACGCTCAAGGCCGTGTCCCAGACGTTCAGCAACTGATTGCGGTAGATCTGGTCGAATTCCAGGAAGAACTGGGTATTCGACCCGCCGCCGGTCAGGTCGACATTGCTGCCGAACGTGTAGTCAAGCTGGACGTCCCCCGACGCCGTTGCCGCCGCCCGACATCCAGGCGGTAAACGTCCCGCCGGACTCGCTGTAGGTGGCCGTGGGCGTGGTGGAGGTTTGCGGCAGTGGATACGCCGTAATCGCCCGCGTACCCAGGCGGGTGCCGCTAAAGTTATCGATTAACACCGTGGCCGACCGCGCGACACCCGCGCCGACCAGCAGCACGACCAGACACAGCACGCGGAGCAGAGTGGCGGGGATAACACCGGGGAAACGGAAATTCCGTGGAGCCATCATCGATCTCCTCACCAATACAAGAGACGTTATTGCCTACCAAGTTACCACCGAGCCCTCCCGGCGTCGACCAAATATTGCCATTAATTTAGAATGATTCGCTTATTGAATATTCAGTAAATAACCCGGACGTCTTCGCACGGCCCATCGGCGCGGAAGACGCCGCCAGACGCCTCTGCCCCCTCTCCACACAGAGAGGGGGCAGAGGCATGACATATTTCATCCAGTTTCCCCCTTCCCATGGAGAGGGGCACTGAAGGCGCTTACGGCACGACGCCCACGTTCTGGCTGGCGTATTTCCAGGTGGCGGAGAGTGCGCCCTGCTCGCGCGCCGTCACGTAGACGGTATAGACGACGGAGCCGGCGTCATCGTCTACGCCTCACGGGCGTCCAGACGAAGGCGTTCAACGCCTGCCACGCCAGCAGCAGATTCGGCCACGGCGTCGCTCACGCAGATATACATGCCCGCGACGAAGGGATACTCGAATACTTTTCGCGTTTTCACCCAATCGGCGAAACTGCGCGGAATTTATCCTACTGCTGCCCGCGCCCGCGCCTCGCGCCCTTCGATGGCGTAGATGCCGTGCGGGGTGAGGACGGCGTGGTCGAGGGTGAGGGCGTCGGGGAGGACGGTGTCGGGCCAGACGACGCAGGCGGTCAGGCGGGTGCCGGGGGGGACGGTGGCGCGGGGGCCGACGACGCAGCGGTCGAGGATGGCGCCGTCGACGACGGCGTTGATGGCGAGGAAATTCGTGCCGGCGCGGCGGCCGTCGCCGACGATGCGGATGCGGCCGTCGAGGAAGTCGAGGTTGGCCTGCAGGTAGTCGCCGGGGTTGCCCACGTCCGTCCAGTACCCCCGCGCCGGGAAGGCGTAGAAGGGCAGCCCGGCGGCGAGCAAGCGCGGGAAGACGTGCAGCGCGAAGTCGATGACCGTCCCGGCGGGGATGAAGTCGAAGATGGCGGGGTTGAAGCAGTAGATGCCGGTGTTCGCCTGGCGGCTGATCTCGGCGCCGGGCGCGGGTTTTTCCTGGAAGGCCTGGATGCGCCCATCGCCGTCCGCCACCACCACGCCGTAGCGCGAGGGGTCGTCCACCGCCAGCGTGGCCAGGCTGGCGAAGGCGCCGGCGGCCCGGTGCGCCGCCAGCAGCGGGGCGAGGTCGACGTCGAGCATGGCGTCGCCGGCCACGACGACGACGAGGTCGTTCTCCAGCAGCGGCTGCAGGCGCTTCATGCCGCCGGCGGTGCCGGTGGCGTCCTGCTCCACGCTCCAGTGCAGCGCCATGTCATGCGCCGTGCCGTCGCCGAAGGCGTCCATAATCTGCTCGCCGCGGTAGCAGACGTTCACGCCCACAGTGCGGATGCCCACCGCGCGCAGCGCGCGCAGCCCCTGCGTCATCACCGGCACATTGGCCACGGGCAGCAGCGGTTTGGGCAGCATATCGGTCAATGGCCCCAGCCGCGTTCCACGGCCGGCAGCCAGCATCATTCCGTTGGGCACAACTATACTCCTGGTCATCCCCGCGCGGGTTCTGTGCTCCTATTATACCATGCCGGCAAGAAATTACCTCGTTTTTCGGGAGCGCCGCGTGAAATCGGCGCAGAACGCCGCCATCGGGCAGTCGGCGCAGCGGGGCGCGCGGGCGGTGCACAGCGTGGCGCCGAAATCCATCAGCGCCGAGTTGAATTCCCACGCCTGTCCCTTCGGCAGCACCCGCGCGGCGATCTCCCACAGGTCCTTGTCATGCGTTTTCGCCTGCGCGGAATCGGTTTGATGACCCAGGAAGACGCGCAGCAGCACGCGGCGCACGTTGGTATCCAGCACCGGCTCATCCTGGCGAAAGGCGAAGCTGGCAATGGCCCCGGCGGTGTAGCGGCCGATGCCTTTGAACTGCCGCAGCGTCTCCGCGTCGGCGGGGAGCTGTCCGCCGTATTCCGCCACCGTCTCGCACGCGATGCCGTGCAGCCGCACCGGACGGATGTTGTAGCCCAGGCCCTTCCAGGTGTCCTTGACGTCGTCGAGGTCGGCCTCCGCCAGTTCCGTCAGCGTGGGATACTTGTCCAGCCACTCGGCATACTTCGGCGCCACGCGGTCCACCTGCGTCTGCTGCAGCATCATCTCGGAGACGAGGATATGGTACGGGTCATCAGTGTGTCGCCACGGCAAATCGCGCCCATGCACGGCGAACCACGCCAGCAGCGCGCGTTGGAACTTCAGCTTGTTAGGTAATCGTGAGCGTGCCATCGGTGGGTATGATACCCCGGACTCGGCAGGATTTCACCCCGTGGCACCGAAAGATTACCGAAGCGACTGTTTCAACACCGGTCACAGGAGGCTCGCCATGCGTATCGCTCTCCCGCAGTTTCTGCTGATGCTGCTGATTTTGCTTCCACTCTTTGCCCTCGCCCAGGAGTCCGAGCGCTTTCCATCGAAAGCGAACCTCGGCGACGTGATGCTCTTCAAATCGGGCGAAGGGGCGCTGGAGCGCGTGGAGGTGGAGGAGCGCGCCGGGTATACGAACTTCGGCGTGGGCAGCACGGTCTATGGCGACGTGCTGAAAGGGAAGAGCTCGCACCTGCGGCTGGAGATCGAGCTGCACGACGGCGGCTACAAAGGCAACATCTACATCCCCTACGACTCCGCCGACCCCACGGTGCTGGCGGAGGCGCGCTACCCCGGCGCGTGGAAGGGCAGCAGCATTAAGCTGGAGGGCAAAGACGCCTGGACGACGGTGACGCTGGAGTGGACCGACGCGCGGCTGGCCAAGCGCTGCAACGGCCATGACTTCCGCTTCCACATGCCCACCGACAAGCAGGTGGTCATCGCCGCCATCCGCGTGGTGGAGCTGCCGCCGGTGGCGCCGCCGGTGCGCCCGGTGCGCATGCCGCTCTCCACGGTGAAAAGTGAGGGCGTGGTGGCGGATGGCGACGTGCTGCGCTTGCCCGGCGCTTTCGCCCAGGACGCCGACGCCGACATCGTCATCAACGCCGCCGACGCCACCACCCTGCAGATGACGTCCGGCAAAACCCCCGGCGCCGAAGGCGACCCCGCCGGCAAGCGCTACATCCACTTTGTGCAGCAGGCCACCTACCGTTTCACCGTGGCCACGCCGGGCACCTATCAGCTCTGGCAGCGCGCGTGGTTTCCGGTGAAGGGCAGTTGGAACCACCACGAAAACATCGACGGCAAGCAGGCCTTCGTGGTTATCGACTCGCCGAACTCGCTGGAGGCGAACCGCTGGCACTGGATCAAGGCGGGCAAATATACCCTGACCGCCGGCGCGCACGTCTTTACGTTGGACTACCACGGCGGGGCGCGGCTGGACCGGCTGGTCTTCTCGCGCAACGCCGACGAGCCGCCGGCGCGCAATGGCGGCGCCCCCAGCCGCAACACCGGCCCGGCGAAAGGCTTTGTGGAAACCGTTGACGCTGCGCCGATGGACGTGGCGCAGTGGCTGGCCTGGCAGGGCGATCCCGACCCCCGCGGCGGCACGCTGGCGCTGGAGCTGTCCGCCGATGGCGGCGCGACGTGGTTCGCGGCGCCCGCCGACCGCTCGCTGCAGGGGGTAAACGTCGCCGGCGGCGGCAAGGACCGCCTGCGCGCGCGGCTCAATTTTGCCAGCGCGCCGGATGGGTCTTCGCCCATCGTGCAGGGGCTGGCGGCGACCTACAAGCCTGGCCCCAATGACCAGATGGTCCTCGCCAACGGCGAGTTGTCCATCGTCTTTGGCCCGGTAGGCGTGCGCGGGCTGCGCGCCGAGAAGCTGGGCGTCGACTTCCTCTTCGGCGGCGTCGAGGCGCCGCTCTTCCAGCTGCTGCTGAAGCCGAAGGGCAGCGCCGCGCCGGCGTGGATGCCCTCCACCGCCGCCGCGGTGCTCGGCCGCGAAGTGCGCAACAACACGCTGGTGCAGCGCTTCCGCTTCGCCAACGGCATCGCCGTCAACTGCACCACCACGCTGACCGGCGCCGACAGCCGCTGGGGTATCGAAATCCAGAACGGCTCGCAACTGGAAGTGGCCGCCGTGCAGTACCCGATGTTCCAGGGCGTGCGCGTGGGCGAGGACTGCGGCGACGACGCGCTGATGATTCCCTCCTTCTGGCGGCAACTGGTGCGCAACCCCGTCGCTTGGAACAGCCAGCCCATCCGCGAACTGGCGATGCACTGGACCTACCTGTATGACGACAAGGCCGGCCTGTACCTGGGCGATCACAACTGGCCGATGCACGACCTGGTGATTTTCCCCACCCGCAACGACCCGTCGTCATTGAATTACGGCCTCTCTCGCGAATACCTGGTGGCGCCGGGGGCCACTGTTTATGCCGCGGATACCGTGGTCGCCGCGCGGCCGGGTGGCGGGTGGCACGCGGGGGCGGATATCTACCGCGCGGCGATGCGTGGCCGTATCCAACCGCCCGCTACCCCGGCGTGGACGCGCCGCATGGACGGCTGGTGCGTGGCGCCATCCAACGATTTTCCCGCTGCCGGCTATTCGAGTATCGCCGCCACACACGACCGCGCGCTGGAGCGCGGCCTGGGCTATTACATGGGCGGCAACCGCGCGCAGATCGACGGGCCGATGGAATACGTGGGCATGTGGCCGACGTATTGCCCGGCCTACGGCAACCTGCAGGAGTTCAAGGACGTGCTGCGCGAGCTGCGCGAGAACGGCGGGCACTCCAACTGGTACTTCAACTGGCAGCTCCTCAGCCCGGCACGGGTGGTGGATCGCACGCGCATCGCCGGCCTCATCCCCCGGGCGTGGGTGGAGCACCCGGTGCAGTGGTTCACCAAAGACGACTACCAGAAGACCGCACTGCGCTGGTACGCCTGGGGCGAGGCGCAACTCGGCACCGTCGAGGACGAGCTGGTTCAGTGCGTGGGCAGCAGCCGCTGGCAGCAGCACCACGCCGAGCGCACCGCCGACTGGGTGAAGCTGTACGGCGCCGACGGCATGTACTACGACCAGCTCTCCTGCGTCAATAACGGCTGCGGCAGCCTGGAGCACGGACACAGCGACTACGGCGTGTGGGGTTGGTCCTGCGCGACTGACCTGGGGCGCATCACCGCCGCGCTGCGCAAGACAAACCCGCACGTCATCAGCAGCGGCGAGGGCTGCAACGACCTTATCGGCCAGGCGGTGGACTTCCACATGACCAGCGGCGTGTGGAACCGGCTGGAAATCTTCCGCTACTGCTTCCCCGAGCAGATGTTGCTGGACGGCGGCTGGAACGGCGGCGCCTGGCAAGGCAACGACCGCTTCCGCTACATCTGGATGACCGGCGCGCGCTTTGAAGGCCTGCCCGACAACCCGTATTGCAACCAGTTGCAGGCGCTCCGGCGCAAGGTGAGCCAGCTCATTTACCCGTCGCGGTTCATGGATACGGTGGGGCTGGAGTTGACACAGATGGGTACCGTGCCGATTGCCAATCCGCCGAAGACGGTGGAATCAGGCGTGGAGATCGCTCCGGTGACAGGCCCGCAGGCGAAGTGGTTCTTGTTGAATGCACCGAGCAGAGGCGCGGTGATTAACATCCAGGACCCGCGTCCGCCGACCGCTGCAGTGGTGTATTTCCCCATCACCGTCAGTATTCCAACTGCGGAATTTGGCCCGGTGAAAGCGGCGTGGTTGCTGAAGCTGGATGGCACAGTTGCACGGCTGGAAGGTGAGGAGAAAAACGGCCGCTATTCATTCCGACCACCGGTCGAATCCGCCTGCACCGTCCTTCTCGTCAACCAGGTTGGCCCGCAGATCGTCAACCTCGACCTGCCCTTCGCCGCCGCGCCGGGGGCGAAGATGAGTGGCACGGCGACCTTCACCCACTTCGGCGCGACGCCGGCGAAGGTAAGCCTGCGCTGGGCGGCGCCGGCGGGGTGGACGGGCGCGGCGGCGGCGGTGGAGCTGCAGCCGGGCGAGACGAAGTCGGCGCCGGTGACGCTGACGCTGCCGGCAACGGTTGTTCCGAACCGCTACGACCTGACCCTCATCACCGAGGCCGACGGCGCGAAAGGCGAATTCCCCCACTGGGTGAGCGCCACCAGCGCGCTGTGGGTGCGCCTGGTGCGCCAGCCGAAGGGCGAGGTGCTGGCGACGGTTTTCAACCGCTCGGACAAGCCGCTGACGGGCACGCTGACCATGGCCCTGCCGAAGGGTGTGACGGTGGACAAGCCAACGCAGCCCTTCACCGCCCCCGCCTGGGGCAAGGCGCAGGTGACGCTGGCGGTGCGCGGGCTGGAGCCGCTGGCGGCGCCGGTACACCTGGTGGCGACGGCGACCGCCGGCACGGAAACGACGAAGCGCTCGCTGATGCTCTACCCACCCGCGTCCAACGGCCACTTTGAGACCGATTCCGCCGGCGACAACCACCCCGACTACTGGTTCATTTGGGGTACCGGCGACGAGCGGAAATTCAACCTCCACGGCACGCTGGACACGACAGCGCCATACCTGGGCAAGAGCAGCCTGAAGCTGGCCCCGCACCCGGAAGGCGGCAAGGCCGTCTGGGCCATGCCCATCGTCTCTACCTTCGAGGTGGGTAAGAAGTATCGCGTCGCCGTCGCCATCCGCACCACCAGCGAGGATGACAAACCATGGGTACAGGTGAACACCCTGCGCCTGAACGGCGGCGTCCCCGGCAAGTGGACGCTGGTACAGGGCGTCTTTACCTGCACCAGTCCTAATGGACCGATCCAGCTCTGCAACCCCAGCCGCAACCCGGTCTGGTTCGACGCGCTGACCATCGAGCCGGCGGAATAAGGCGTCTATAGACACCGCTCCCCCCTCGCCCGGTTCGGGGAGGGGGGCAGGGGGGAGGGGTTCGATCTGTAGGCGCCACTTGTCCGATTCTCCCCCCGGCGCTGTCTCGCCGGCCAACAACGTTTTTCCCCCAGACGTGCAAAATGGCCGAACTTATCGTATAATAAACCCCACGAAGCGACCATCCGCGGTAACGGCCGGGGATTTTCCGTTTTTTCCATTTCGGTAGAACAAGGAGCGCGTGATGATTGAACGACGAATCATTCTGCCCGGCGCGAAGATGCCGACGGCCTGGTACAACATTATGGCCGACATGAAGAACCCGCCGGCCCCGTATCTGCACCCGGGCACCCAGGAACCGCTGACCCCCGATGCGCTGACGCCCATTTTTCCCATGTCGCTCATCGAGCAGGAAGTCTCCCAACAGCGCTGGATCGACATGCCGGGCGAAGTGATCGACGCGCTGCGCCAGTATCGCACCACTCCGCTCATTCGCGCGCTGCGGCTGGAGCAGGCGCTGGGCACCCCCGCGCGCATTTATTACAAATTTGAAGGGCAGAGCCCGACCGGCAGCCACAAGTCCAACACCGCCATCGCCCAGGCCTACTACAACAAGCAGGCGGGCATGAAGCGGCTGGCCACCGAAACCGGCGCCGGCCAGTGGGGCACCGCGCTCAGCCATGCCTGCAACATGTTCGGCATGGACTGCACCGTCTACATGGTGAAGGTGAGCTTCCAGCAGAAGCCGTACCGCAAAACGCTCATGCGGCTGTGGGGCGGCGAAGTCTTCGCCTCGCCGAGCGATATGACGCAGGCCGGGCGCGACATCCTGGCGAAAGATCCCGAGTCGCTGGGCAGCCTGGGCATCGCGATTTCCGAAGCGGTGGAAGACGCCGCCACCCACGGCGATACGAACTACGCTCTCGGCTCCGTGCTCAACCACGTGCTGATGCACCAGACCATCATCGGCCTGGAATGCATCGAGCAGTTCGACATGGTGGGCGACTACCCGGACGTGGTCTTCGGCTGCTGCGGCGGCGGCTCCAACTTCGGCGGGCTCGTCTTCCCGTTCCTCGGCCAGAAGCTGCGCGGCGAAGCCAAAAAGCAGACCCGCTTTGTCGGCGTCGAGCCGGCGGCATGCCCCACCCTCACCCGCGGCGAATACCGCTTCGACTACGGCGACGTGGCGAAGATGACTCCGCTGGTGCTCATGTATACCCTCGGCCACAACTTCATGCCGGCCGGCATCCATGCGGGTGGCCTGCGCTACCACGGCATGTCCGCGCTGATCAGCCAGTTCGTGCATGAGAAAGAAATTGAGGCGGTCGCTTACCCGCAGAACCCGGTCTTCCAGGCTGCCGACCTCTTCGCGAAGACGGAAGGCATCGTCCCCGCCCCGGAAAGCGCCCACGCCATCAAGGCCGGCATCGACGAAGCGCTCAAGGCGAAGGAAACCGGCGAGGAGAAAGCCATCCTCATCGGCCTCTCCGGCCATGGCTTCCTCGACCTCGGCGCTTACGAGAACTACCTCGACGGCAAACTCGTCGACTTCGCTCTCCCCGAAGACGAACTTTGCGCCGCCCTGGGCGAGCTGCCGGACATCAAGCTGTAAGAGCAGCATCCCTGCGTCAACTGGCACGGGCCGCCTCGCACGAGGCGGCCCGTTTGTCTTCTGGCGGGCGAGACTCAGTCGAGCCGCGAGCATAGTCGGCGCCCCTCCCCGGCCCTCCCGCAGTACCCTCGGGAGGGCCGGGGGATGGGGGCCGTGTAGGCACAATGGAAGCGCGCGATCCCCCCTCTCCGCGGGGAGAGGGTTCAGGGGGTGAGGGGACGTTCCCCTACTCCTTCGTATACACGCACACCACCGTGCCCGCCCCGCGCGTCGATTCGGCGGTCGGCTCGGTGAAAGCCTGCAGGGCCTGCGTCACCGCGTCGCGCGGGACGTAGTTCACCCGGCGGTAGTTCAGTGTGCTCCATACCGCCATGGCGTCGCCGTAGGTGACGAAGTAGCGGGGAATTTGCCCCTGCAGGGCATTGGCGCGGTAATGCATCAGGTCGCGCGGGTCGGGCGCGTGCCCCAGGCCGAAGACGTGCCCCAGTTCGTGCGCCAGTGTCTTCTGCAGCTCATTGGCGGGCATCGGCTCGTGCGTGATGGGATCAATCACGGCGATGCGCACGCGGAAGTAGGGTCCGCCATACATCTCGGTGAGGCCGAGGATATTATTGATGCCGTTGTAGGTGATGCTCTCCACCAGGTCCACGATCACCATCTCATGCCCGCCGGCCACGCCGCTGACGATGGCGATGCGCGGGTCCGCCTGGTTCCACAATCGCAGCGCGACCTCGCTCTCCGTCTTCACGTCGAAGCCCGCCGGGCCGGGCGCCTCGGCGAGATACGCCATCGGCACAGGATAGTGACCGCTGGCGAGCTGCGCGTCGAAGCTGAAGGGCGCCGTGCCCGCGGTATAGAGGGGAAAATAGTTCAGCGTATCCACGTAAAACGGCTGGGTGGGCGTAACCCCCTTCACCGGCGCCGGCGGCGCGGTAAAGGGCAGTGCGCTGCCCCCGCCGCCCCCACCACAGCCGGCCAGCAAGGCGGCCAGCGCCAGCAGGACGATTCCCAATACCAGGCTGCGACTCCGACGAAATCCCGTCTGCATCGTAGTGCGACTCCTCTAGTGCGAATAAGACTTCCGAATGCGATTGTACCCGACAGCGCATGGGCCTCACACCCGGGCATGCCGAAGATTCGACATGAACGCCTGCGGTTGCGTTGCAGAGAATTCTTTACACGTGTTATTGCACGTGTTATCATGAGTGTAGGAGACCTGCGGCATGGATTCGAAAGCGATAATCCGCCTGTTGGAAGCTGATGGATGGTTGCTGGTACGCACCAGCGGGAGCCATCATCAATTTCATCACCCGCGGAAATCGGGAACAGTCACTGTTCCCCACCCGAAGAAAGATCTGCCGCCGGGAACGGTGAGCAGTATCATGCGGCAGGCCGGTTTGAAAATGGGAGGTAGCTGATGCACGATTTTCCAGTGTATCCCGCGATATTCACCTATGAAGCACAAGGCATCACGGTGGAGTTTCCCGACTTGCCGGGGTTGGTTACCTGCGGCAGCGATGATGCCGATGCGCTATATATGGCAAAAGATGGGTTGGAGTTGCATCTCTTCGGGCTGGAAGAGGATGGCTCACCCGTTCCCGCGCCGACTCCAGCGCGGGAGATTCCGCGCGGCAACAACCAAGTGATTGTGCTGGTGCAGGCGAACATGCCGCTGGCCCGGCGCGCGATTCAGCAGACGGCGGTGAAAAAGACACTGACGATTCCGCAGTGGCTGAATACCCTCGCCGAGCACGAGCACGTCAATTTCTCGCAGGTGTTGCAAGCCGCGCTGAAAGAAGCCCTGGGACTCCCCAAATCCGCCTGACCAACCCCAGGACACCCCCATATTGTTATCTGGCGTCCGGACCCCGGACTCGGGACTCCGGACGCCTATATCCGCCGCCCGTCGGGCACAATCGCGTTCTTCGGGATGATGACGATGCCGTCGCGGACGTGGTAGCAGTCGCCGTCCTCGTTCGGTTTGCCCTGGTGCGAGGTAATGATGACGCCGTCGCCGATGCGCGCGCCTTTGTCAATGATGGCGCGGGTGATCTGGCAGTTGGCGCCGATGCCGCGCGCGGGCAGCCCGGCGTTGTCTTCGCGGTCCTCCGGGGTTTCGTAGCGGTCCTGGCCCATCATCACCACGTCATGCAGCACGCTGCCGTGCTGTACCACCCCGCGAATGCCGATGATGCTGCGGTGGATGCGCGCGCCGAGGATCTGCGCGCCGTCGCTGAGCAGCGCGTGCTCGATCTCGCTGCCGCCCGTCACCTTCGAATTCGGCAGGAAACGCGGGTGCGTGTAAATAGGCTTGCCCGGCTCGAAGAAATCGAACGGGGGCTCGGGATCGGTGAGCGCCATGTGCGCCTCAAAAAACGCGCTGATGCGCCCGACGTCTTCCCAGTAACCGATGAAGGGATGCACGAAGGTGCGCATGTGCTGGATGCACCAGGGGATGACGTTGCGGCCGAAATCCTCCATGGTGTTGTCCAGCGCCAGCTCCAGCCGCGTGCGGTTGAACATGTAGATGCCCATGCTCGCCAACACCACCGGCCCGGTGGCGGTGACGCCCAGCGGCGCCAGGTCTTCACCCTGGATGATCAGGTTGCGCAGCGTGGTGGGGTTCGGCTTTTCCACGAAGTCGACGATGCGGTAATGCCGGTCAATCTTCAGGATGCCCAGGCCCTCCGCGTCTTCCGGACGGCGCACGGTGGCGGCCACCGTCACCTCGGCGCGAGTCTCGTCGTGGGTGCGGATGATGTCGCGAAAATCCATGCGGTAAAGCTGGTCGCCCGCCAGCACCAGCACGCGGTCTACGCTGGCGTCGGTCAGGTGCCACAGGTTGCGCCGCACGGCGTCGGCGGTGCCCTGGTACCAGTCCGCGGTGCCGTAGGTCTGCTCGGCGGCAAGGATCTCCACGAAACTGTTCGAGAAGATGTCGAACTTATACGAGTGGTGAATGTGCCGGTGCAGCGACTCGCTGTTGAACTGGGTGAGCACGAAGATGCGCCCGATGCGCGAGTTGATGCAGTTGCTGATCGGCACGTCGATGAGGCGATATTTGCCGGCCAACGGCACGGCCGGCTTCGCGCGATCCTTCGTCAGCGGAAACAGGCGCGTGCCGCGCCCCCCGCCCAGAATCAACGCGTAAACATTCGTAGTTCCCATTTCCATGCCAACTCTCTCTTTCAGGGGCGATTGTATACCTTTTGGCAGCCGCCGCCAAGAGCAACCGCGCGCCGATTCGCATTTCCCGTATCACCCCCGCCCTTCCTCCCCGGATGCATCCTCATGATATCACCCGCTTCCAGTGACAACGCTGCATCGAGATAGCTCCCCTCTCCTGTTAGGGGAGGGGCCGGGGGCATACGCGCTACATTAGTGCATATTGAGCGTCTACATTGTGGTCGAGTGTGCCGTGTCATGGCACCGTGCTCCCCTTCCCTTGCGCAGCGCAGTGGAGCGGGGGAAGGGGCTGGGGGATGGGGGCCGATTAGGCATAAATGCAGCGCGAATGGGGGCCGGGGGTGGGGTCCGCGCGACAGCCGCCTGCACTAGTGGGGCGTTTGTCATGACTTCCGCTTTCCCCTCTCCTCGGGGAGAGGGGTAGGGGTGAGGGGGCGCCCGCAGGCGCGAATGCTGATGGGCATGACAAATGACCCACTAGAAAAACATACACATCTCTTACGTGTGCCAACGGCGTGGTGCTACGCAACGACAGACCCGGTCATTGATAACGCATACAGATCACGGCACTTCACGGGCATGCTCTCGCGTCGGGCATGGTCAATGACCGCGTCCCGGGATGGCTTCTCGATGTCCGCCTCTGTAATATGCCAAAACCCACCCCGCCATTGTCGCCAATTCCGCCCGCCCCGGCGGTGCAGCCGCCTCCAGTTGGGGAATGACAAAAAGGGCGGGCATCGCGCCCGCACGGGAGGAGGTGGACCCATGCGTCTGGCGGAAAGAGGGCGGCGGAAACCGCCCGCGGTGAAGCAGAACCGCGAAGGCAGCCTGTCTGATCTGCTCTGGTTGTTTCCGGACCAGCGTTTCGTGCCCGCGGGGACGATCGAGAGTCCGGCGGTGTGCGAACGCTGCCATGCCAGCCTGCGACGAGACCACTGGGTCTATGATGCGCGCCGGTATGCCGAGACGAAGGCGCTGCCGGATGTGCACGCCATGCTGTGCCCCGGCTGCCTGCGCGTCGAGCGCCGGCTGTACGAGGGGGAAGTCACCGTGCGCCATCGCTGGGACGTCTTCGACAAGGAGATGGTGCTGCACCTGATCCATAACGAAGAGGCGCGGCTGCGCGCCGCCAATCCCACCGCGCGCATCGCCCTCATAGAAGACCGTGGCGACGAGCTGTATATCCTCACCACCACGCAATTCCTCGCCGAGCGCATCGGCAAGGCGCTGCGCGCGTCGTGCTACGGCACGCTGCGGCTGTCGCGCCTGCCGCGCGAGCGCTTCGGGCGGGGGTGGGGGGAGCTGCTGAGCAACAGCCCCGGAAGTGATCGGAGTAGAGCGCGGCAATGAATGGTATCATTCCCCTCTCCCAGCATTACAGACGCGGACATTGAAAAGTGATACTGCAGGATGACGGTGGCGACATGCGCTACCGGGGAATGACGTGCAATGACCGCGTCCCAGTATGACTGCTCGATGTCCGCCTCTGTTGGGAGAGGGGGTAGGGGGTGAGGGCGCGCGCGGGAGCGCGCAACGACTTCAGCAAAGCATCCCCCCTCTCCGCGGGGTGAGGGCCGAACGAGGGAGGAAACGTCAAAGCGCATCATTGCCACGGTTGTCGACCTCGCGCCGATGGTGTATCATCGGCAACGGTGAGGAGCGAGACACATGATGGATGACAACTGCGGACCCGAATGCCTCTACGCGCCCTGGCGCATGGAGTATATCGCCGGCACGGGGAAACCCGGCGGCGGCTGCATCTTCTGCGACAAGCCGGCAGAAGATCGCGACCGCGAGAACGGCATCATCTACCGCGGCGTGCACACCTTCGTCATCCTCAACGCCTACCCCTACAATAACGGCCACCTGATGGTGGTGCCCTACCAGCATACCAATGAGCTGGGCGCGCTGCCGCCCGAAACCTGCCAGGAGATGCTGCATCTCTCCGCCATGGCCATCGAAGCGCTGCGCAAAGTGATGTGCCCGGACGGCTTCAACCTGGGCATGAACCTGGGCCGCGTGGCCGGCGCCGGCATCGCCGAGCACCTCCACCTGCATGTGGTGCCCCGCTGGGACGGCGACACCAACTTTATGCTCGTCCTCAGCAACACCCGCGTCCTCCCCGAATCCCTCGACAAAACCTGGGAAAAACTCACCGCCGCCTTCCACGCCGTCCTCGCCGGCGCCAAAGCCGTCGAAGGCGAATGCGAAATGCGCGAGCGGCCAGAATAACGCGTTATGATGTGCGACGAGCATTGCAGCTTACCTCTATGCTCCGGCAGGAAGATGAGCAGAAGCGTCGTACCAGTTCCAGGGTATGCGACGCGATACAATGGACGAACGACTTGCCATTTTGATAGCCGCAATACGCTTCTGCTTCGAGCAGATGCGTATTGCTACCGCAGAACCGGTCACCTATCAAGGTGAGGCGCTGTTGCTGTACTGTCTGGCGCCTGACCAAACACGGCAGGACGCGATACGCAGTCAATTCTACATAACGTTACTCGCCGCCATCGAGTGTTTGCCCGTCATGAGCCTCACATTGCGGGAAAGCAAAGAGGCGCTGGTGGCGCTGGCTCTCGAGACATCCGCTGGTGACACGGCAGATCGCTTCGCCATGCGGGTTGTCGAGAAGTCCCGGCAGAAATTCATCGCCTATTTCGATTCACGCACGCCCGCGGAGTTGCTGCATGTTGAACCGCTCCTGTATCGCCTGGTCCCGCGCGAAGCTGCCTTCCGCGATGTCTGGCGACGACTATATGAACGATGGGGTATCCATGCTTGCTGGTTTTTGCATATTAATCCGGAGACAACGCCGGGACCAGTCATCGAGTTCTATACGGATGATTTATTCAGGCATTTCGGCGCAGAAGGCATTCGAACGATATTGCATACGCATGGTATCACGCAGGTGTGGGAAATCAGTGCTTGGAACTCTGAGAACAATGCGGTGAGAGACCTTGCGCAGGTTGAATTTTTCCATGGCTATGAGCACTTCTGGACGGCGGAGCCGATAGATTGGCTGATATACATTTCACACGAAGACACCATGACCTTTGCTGGTGACTGGTTGGTCGCAGCAATCTTCGCCGCATGGCCTGGATGGTCGGAGTGCTGGCATGTGCGTGTGAACAAGTGAAGACGATAGAGGTCGAACCACCTGTTGAGTGCGGTAAATGGGGGACAGCCTCTAGAGGTAATTGCAGAATCCCCCACACGACAACATGCATGGTCAGAAACACACCGCCGCAAGCCCCCTTCCAGGGGGCGTCGTTCGGTAGCCCGGCCATTTATGGCCGGGTGGGTCGGCGGTGCAAGCAACGTAACCGGATTTCTACAATGACCTCCCTCCGCTATCCCCTTTTTTCCAGCCGTGAAGGCATCGACACCAAAGAGGAATCCTGCCCTGACAGGGCGTGTATATCACTCGGCGCCGATTCCCAGCGCGCTGCGCTGGGCTATGGAATGGACAGAGGAAGGAATGGGGAGGATGCGTATATACGCCGTATTCCTCTTCTTCGCATTCCCTAGCCCACGGCAGCGCCGTGGGAACCGGTAGCGACAGCGCGCCCACGCCCTGTAGGGGCACAATTCCTCTTCCCCCGAAAGCGGGGGACAGCCCCTGAACCATGTGCATATTCATCCCCCTAACCCCTAATCCCGATCCCCTAACACCCGCGACGCAAACATATGCTTGACATAAACCGCCAAATCTGCTATACTGCCGCCCGTGCCATGGCAACCGCATACCTGGCAGCGCCGGTGTTGCTGCCGGCACAGCCTGGAACTGACTACCCCCTTTTTCGTCAAAAGTACAAAATTTGGGGGGTAGTCGCCGGGGGGTAGTCATCTCGGCGTGGTCACGGCGCGTTTGCGCCATCTCCTCCGCAAAGGAAGCGCCGGCAAACTTGCGCCGGGGGGGTGGGTCTGGTATACTGCGGGGAGATTCACAGCTTTTTCACGCCACGACTGCACCCCCCTCGCGCGCGCGATGGGATGGGAGGCTCCTCACCCATGAAATGCCAGGAATGCGGGAAAGACGGCACCGGCGATGTGTGCGCGTCCTGCGGCGGAACAATTGAAGAGAGCCCGCGTTGGTATGCGGAAGGCATCGCCCACCTCACCGAGCAGAAGCAGTACGCCATCGCGTTCGACCTGCTTGAAGAGGGCATCGAGCGCTATCCGCAGTCGGCGATGCTGTGGTTCAACGGCGGAGTGCTGGAAGAGCTGCTGAATAACCGCGACGCCGCCATCACGCGCTACCAGAAGGTGCTGGAGCTGCGCCCGAACAACGAGAAGGCGAAGAAGGCGCTGGAGCGCCTGCTGGGCCGCCCGCTGTATGCCCCGCCGCCCACCACCAGCTATGCCGCCACCCAGACGGAGGCGCCCGCCGCGCCGCCGCCGGCGCAGACGACCACCGCTCCGCCGCCCGCGGCGTCTCCGGTGGCCGCGCCCGTGGCGGATGCGCCGCCCCTCGCGGTGGAAGCCCCCCCCGCGCTGCCTGCGGTCGGGCCGAACGGCGCGGAGCTGGCGCCGGTGGATGCCCCGCCGACCGAGGTGCCGACCCTGCCGATGCTGCCCGGCGAATTGCCCGGCGGCCCGCCCTGGGGACTCATCCGCGCGGTCTGCGGCATCGCCGCCATCGTCACCTTCCTGGCGATGCTGGTCACGATGATTGCGCTGAACGAGAAAGGCGCCACGCTCTTCACCATCGCCCTGCTGCTCTTCTGCGTCACCCTGGTGCTCTTTTACGTCGCCAGCGCCTTCGCCAACACGCCCACGCACCGCCGGCGGCGGTAGGGGATACGCCCCCTCACCCCCCTGCCCCCCTCTCCCCGAGGAGAGGGGGGATTTGCATGCAGTGTCAGGCGTGGGGGATGTTCGTCGGTTCGGAGATCTCCTCGAACACCTCGGCGATTTCGTCGACTTCGTCCAGCTCCAGGGCGATATCCGCGGTGGCGATGACGCCGACGACGCAATTATCGGCATCCACCACCGGGATGCGGCGCACCTGGCCTTCCTCCATCTTCTCGATGACTTCATCCACCAAGACGTCGGGCTGCACCGTCCAGAGGCGGCCGGTGGTCATGGCGTCGCTGACGGTGGAGGCGTTGCAGTCGATGCCGCGCGCCACCACGCGGGCGACGATGTCGCGGTCGGTGATCACCCCCACCAGCCGGCGGCTCTCCTGGCTCTCCACCACCGGCAGGAAGCCGCAGTTATACTCTACCATGTGGCGGGCGGCCATCTGCAGGCCGTCCGACGGCATACAGCAGATCGGGTTCTCGGTCATGATCTCACGCGCGTCCATGTGGTCCTCCTTGTGTCATTGGCAGTCACCAGCGCCGATGATCGGCTCCCTCCCCCAAGCCCCTCCCCGGACCGGGCGAAGGGGCATGATGGCAGGATGTCGCCGGCTATCGGCAGTGCACGTGATGCATTATGCGCATCGCGCCTCGCCGCGCGATGACGATTTTGCGACAAGGCGGGCCGGCGCGGCACGGTCGCTGGCGCGGGGGAGGGAATGTGCTATAATACGCGCATGGCACAGAGTTATCCCGAATGGACGCGGTTGACGGACCTGCTGGAGACGATTGCCGCGCACGGCTTCGACCGGCTGGAGGCCGAGGAGATCATCGAGTTCGGCAAGCTGTATCGCCGGGCGGCGGCTGAGTTGTCCTTTCACCGCTCGCACGAGGCCGACCCCGGGCGGGTGGCGTTCCTCAATGATCTGCTGGGGCGCTGCTACCCGTATGTCTACACCGCGCCGCGCACGCCGCTGCCCAGCGTGCTGCGCTTTTATGCCGAGGATTTCCCGCGGGCCATCCGGCGGCATTTCGGGTGGATTCTGCTGGCCACGCTGCTGGCGCTCATCCCCGCAGCCATCGCCGCCTGGATCACCGCGCACGACCGTGCCATCGCCAACCAGGTGCTGCCGTCGCAGTTCACCGACGGCATTGCCGAGCAGATCGACCGGCATCACGTGGCGCAGGACTGGCTGAAGGCGGAGAATCGCCCGGAAGCGGCCGGCTTCATTATGACGAACAACATCAAGGTATGCATCATCACCTTTTCAGGCGGCCTGGCCGTGGGCATTCCCACCCTCTACTACCTCATCACGACCGGTCTGATGCTTGGGATCATCGCAGCGGGCGTCGCCGCCGACGGCACGTCCACCGCCCTGAGTTTCTGGGCGTTCGTCGCTCCACACGGCGTGCTGGAATTGCCGGCGATCTTCATCTCCGGCGGGGCGGGGCTCATCCTCGCCTACGCGCTGCTCAATCCGGGCACCGTGCCCCGCCGGGTGGCGCTGCGCCGGGCCGGCGGCGAGGCGATCACGCTCATGCTGGGCGTCGCCTCCATGCTGGTGGTGGCCGGCTGCATTGAAGGCTTCTTTTCGCCGATGAATATCGCCGAAGAAATCAAGCTCACCGCCGCCAGCGGCATCGCCGTGCTGATGGTGAGCTATTTCGTGCTGGGTGGGCGCAAAAAGACGGCCTCCGACTCGGCAGGCCGTCCGTTTGGCGAATTGATGACGCCATTGCCGCCGGTGTGATTACTTC
The DNA here is from genome assembly GCA_964590255.1 of uncultured bacterium. Classification (GTDB taxonomy): domain Bacteria; phylum Armatimonadota; class Hebobacteria; order CAIYQO01; family CAIYQO01; genus JAKIYB01. The sequence continues at coordinate 13,946 of CAZPYA010000043.1, read as the reverse complement.
GCCGCCAACGCCTTCTGCAGCGCCGCGTCGAGGGCGGCTTCATCCACGCCGGTTTGCTGGAACACTTTCTTGCCGGCGCGGTCAAGGATGACGAAGGTGGGGATGCCGCTGAAGCTGAACTGGCCGGAGATGCTGCTCTTCGGGTCCATCAGCACCTTGAAGCTGTAGCCTTCCGCCTCGATGAATTTGCGCACCTCGGCTTCGGGTTCCTGCATGTTCACCGCCAGCACTTCCAGGTTGCCGGCCTTCGCGTCGGCCGAGTCGGCCAGGGCCTGGGTGTGGGGCAGCGCGGCGCGGCAGGGCGGGCACCAAGTGGCCCAGAAGTCCAGCAGCACCACCTTCCCCTTCAGGCCGTTCAGCGTCACGTCGCCTTCCTGCAAGATGTTCGCCGGGCCGGGCGTCGCTTTGGTGGTGGCCTTTGGCCGTGTATCCATGCTAGACAGGTAAACGAGCACGCCGAGGGCGGCGACGATGAGCACCACATACAGTACGCGCATGGAGATCTCCTTTCCGCCGGCATACCGGCGTGCCACGAGCATACCCACATCTATATAACTATACACTTATTTTACGGCGGTGTCGGCGCTTTCGCGGGTCTGCTGTTCATACACGCGCCGGAAGAGGCCTTCGTCTTCGAGCAGCGTGGCGGGGGAGCCGAATTGCGTCACGCGGCCGTCCTCCAGCACCAGTACCAGGTCGCTGGCCATGGCGGTGGAGACACGGTGGGTAACCACGAAGCAGGTTTTGCCCGCCATCACGCGGTTGAGCGTCTTACGCACGCGCGCTTCCGTCTCCGGGTCCAGCGCGCTGGTGGTGTCGTCCAGCAGCAGCACAGACGGGCGGCTGAGCAGGCTGGCGGCGAGGGCCAGGCGCTGGCGCTGCCCGCCGGACAGGCTCATGCCGCGCTCGCCGACAATGGTGTCGTAGCCGTCGGGCAGCGTCAGGATGAACTCGTGCAGGTCGGCGTGGCGCGCCGTCTCGCGCACCACCTGGTCGCTGGCGTCCAGGCGGCCGTAGCGGATATTCTCCGCCACCGTGCCGCTGAAGATCACCGGCTCCTGCATCACCAGGGTGATGCGGTCGCGCAGGCTGAGCAGCGCGACGTCGCGCAGGTCGCGGCCGTCCAGCGCGATGGCGCCGGCGTCGGGATCGTAAAAGCGCATCAGCAGGTACAGCAGCGAGCTTTTGCCCGCGCCGCTGGGACCCATCACCGCCACCTGTTTCCCCGCGGGCACGGCGAAGCTGACGTCGGTGAGGGTGGGGTGCTCGTCGCCGGGATAGGTGAAGGTGACGCCGTCGAAGGCGACATCGCCGCGCGCGTCCGAGATGTCGACGGCGTCCGCGCGGTCCACCGGCTCTGGCTCGGCCTCGACGATGTCGAAGACGCGGCGCAGCACCACGCTGACACGCTGCACGTCGGCGAGGATGTCGCTGAGCTGCACCGCCGGGCTGAACATGAAGCCGGCGCTGGCGTAAAGCTGCATCACCTGCCCGGCGGTGATCAGGCCTTGCTGGTAATTCCGCGCGCTCAGATACAGCAGCAGGAAGATGGCGCTGGCGCTCACCAGGTTGGCGAGAATGGTCAGCCAGTTCTGCTGGCGCACCAGGTACATCGTCAGCCGCGCCAGATTGTTAGCAGACTCAGTGAAGACGCGCACCTCGGAGCGCTCGCGACCGAAGACCTTGATGGTGCGCACCGCCGTCACGCGCTCTTCCACGCGGTTGTATAGCGCGGTGGTGGCGCGGCGGGCGGCGATGTTGCCTTCCTTGATGCGCGGACGGATATACCGGAAGATGAAGACGTAGCAGGGCAGCGCCACCAGCATCAGCAGCCCCAGCTTCGCGTCGATGATGAGGATGACGGCGGCGCCGACGAGGATGCTCGCCGTCTGCGCAATGAAGTTCACCGCCACCGTGCTGATGCTGTCGCGGATGGTGCCCACGTCGTCCAACACCACGGTGAGCAGGCGGCCGGTCTGCGTGCGGTCGAAGAAGGAGAGCGGCAGCCGCTGCACCTTCTCGTGCAGCACCTTGCGCAGGTTGAAGATGACCCGCTGGCCAATGTAGGTGAGCTGAAAGCTGTTGATCCACGACAGCACGATGATGAGCAGGTGGAAGCCGCTGTTAATGCAGAAGACGAGGATCACCAGCCGCAGGTGATGGTCCATTTCCGCGGCGGGGATAACCTGACCGAGCTTGAGCACGTCGTCCATCACCCGGCGGTTGATATACGCCCAGATGTATGGTTGCAGGGCGGCGAAGAGGGCTATGAGGATGGCGATGAGCAGGCGCCAGCGCAGCGGATGCAGATACTCGTGCCACATGCGCTCCAGGTGCTCGCGCTCGGCCTGCGGGCGCGCTTCCCGGTCGCGGTATTGTTCCAGGATGGCGTCCAGGCGCAATTGGTGGGTGCTGGGGCGGCGGGGTTTCATGCATTCACCCCCCCGCTCTGCTTGCCTTTCAGCTCCTCATACAGCCGGCGATAGAAGCCGTCTTCCTTCTCCATCAACTCGTAATGGGTGCCAATCTCCAGGATGCGCCCGCCGTCCATGGCGACGATCTGGTCGGCCTCGACGATGGTGCTCAGCCGGTGGGCCACCACCACTGAGGTGCGACCGTGCAGCACCGTGCGCATCGCCGCCTGCAGCGCCGCTTCCGATTCGCTGTCCAGCGAACTGGTGGCTTCGTCGAGGATGAGCACCGCCGGCTTGCGCAAAATGGCGCGGGCGATGGCGATGCGCTGCTTCTGCCCCACCGAGAGTTTGGAACCTTCCTTGCCCAGCCAGGTCTGGTAGCCGTCGGGCAGCGTGGTGATGAAGTCGTGAATCTGCGCCGCCCGCGCCGCTTCTTCCACCTGCTCGAAGGTGGCGTCCGGCTCGGCGTAGGCGATGTTGTCGATGACAGTGCCTTCAAAGACCACCGATTCCTGCGGCACCACGCCGGTGTGGCGGCGCAGGCTGCGCTGGGTCAGTTCCTTCACGTCGTAGCCGTCCAGCGTCACGCGGCCGCCCTGCACGTCCCACAGCCGCAGCACCAGGCTGGTCACGGTGGTTTTGCCGCAGCCGGTGTGGCCCACCAGCGCGGTCATCTTACCGGCGGGCAGGTGCAGGGTGAGGCCGTCGAAAAGCGGCTTATCCGGCCCGTAGGTGAAGTAGACATTTTCCAGCTTCAGGTCGCCGCGCACCTCGTCGGGCAGGTCCACGGCATTGGGGTGCTCCAGCATCTCCGGGCGCTCGCGCATGACGTCGAGGATGCGGTCCAGGCTGACGAAGGCCTGGGTGATGGCCCCCGCCACCATGGTGAGGTTGACCGCCGGGGTGACGGCATACCAGAAGTAGGTATCCATGGCATACATGGTGCCGTAGGTGATGGTGCCATGCAGCACGAACCACGCTGCCCAGCAATACACCACGGTGGAGCCGATGCCGCCGATGAAGCGTGCGGTGGCGTTCAGCGAGACGTTGAGCATCTGCCCGCGCAGGCCGAACTGCAGCGCGCGATCGGTGGAGGCGAGGAAGGCTTCCGTCTCGTCACGCTCGCGGCAATACGTTTTCACCAGCCGCACTCCCGCCAGCCGCTCCTGCAGCCGGCCGGTGACCTGGTCCATAATCTCGCGCAGCTCCAGGTTGGCGCTGCGGATGCGCCGGGCAAAGAGGTAGTAATTGAACGAGTAGAGGATGAGGATGACGATAATGACCAGCGCCAGCTCCCAGCGCAGCCAGAAGGCCAGCGCCAGCCCGAAGAGCAGCATCGCGGCGTTGCTGAAGATGCCCAGCGTTTCGCCGGTAATCAACGCTTGCACTTGCCCCACGTCGGTCATCAGCTTGCTCATCAGCGGCCCGGCGCCCGTTTCGCCGTGGAAGCGCATGCTGAGGTTGAGCACATGTCGGTACAACCCCACGCGCAGGTCGACCACCAGGCGCTGCCCGAGCGAAGCGATGAGAAAGCGGTTGAGCACGGTGAAGGTGGCGTTGACAATGGGCACCAGCCCGATGATCGCGACGGTGGTGAGCATGAGCTGCCACTTTTTGTCGGCGATGACGTGGTCAAGGAAGAAGCGCAATGCCAGCGGGGGGACGAGGAGGAATACGGCAGCGACCACGGTGATGAGCGCGGTCATCGCCAGGCGACCCCGGTACGGACGAAGAAGTAAGGCTAAATATTGAAACCGAGTCATACCGGCCCCCACGGTGCAGTCCATTGCCCCGAGGCTGTCGGGTGAAGGATAGCATAGCTCGGCGGGGAGAACAACCCGAAAACGGAACGTTTCACCGCTTTTTTTCACCTTTTTTCGTTCGGGCGGCAAAACGCTGCCGGGGGAAGGAAGCGCCCGAATTGCGGGGAATTCTACCGATTATGATGCGATGGTTGCTGCTGCTGTTATGGGGGTGGGCGCTCCTGCCGGCGTGCGCCGGCGAAGGGTGGGCGCGGTTCGCCTCGACCACGGGCACGGCGCTGTACCTGGGGGCGGGCACGCTGTTGCCGTTGGCCACGGACGGGGGGGATGGCGGGCGCCACGCCGCGCGCGCCGCCGACGCGTTGGCCGGGGCGGTGCTGCTGAGCGAAGGCCTGAAGCGGCTGGTGCCCGAGGCACGGCCGGACGGCAGCGACCGAAAGAGCTTCCCCAGCATGCACACCGCCTCCGCGATGGCCGTCGCCACGGTGCAGAGTCGTTATCACCCCGAGCAGTCGACCGCCTGGTACGCCGGGGCGGCCGTTGTCGGGTTCTCCCGCGTGGCGCTGCGCAAGCATCACCCGCACGACGTACTGGCCGGGGCGGCGTTGGGCCACGCCATCGCCCGCCTATCGCTGCAACAATCACGCGGCTTCCTGCTGACGCCGCTCATCCCCGACGCCCCCGGCGCCGCCTTCGCGCCGGAACCGCTGCTCACGGTGCGCGGCGTGGGCCTATCGCCGCTCATGACGGCGGAAGGGATGGGGGTGCAGGCGGGGTGGGCGTTCTGAGGGAATATGACGCCCCCGGCCATGCGGCCGGGGGCGTCGCTATTTCGATGACCGGGGCGTTATTTCGCGTCTTTCAACAGCGAGTTGATGTCGATGATGACGCCGCCGCCGGCGCCGCCGCTGCCGGCCACCGTGGGCAGGTGCCCGTCCCATTTCTGTATCCACTCGCGCGCCAGCACCTTCGAGCCCCCCTGCGCCTGCAGGGCGAAGGCGTTCAGCCGGGCGGCCTCGGCGTTGCCTTTGGCCTGGGTAATCACCGTCTGGCGCTCCAGCTCCGCCTTTGCCAGCACATAGCGCTGTTTTTCCGCCTCCTGCTGCGCCACCTGCTTGGCTTCGATGGCCGCGTTGAACTCATTCGAAAAGTTGAAGTTGGTAATTGACAAGCCCTGGTCGTCCATGATGATGTTGTAGGCTCGCAGGCGTTTCATGATCGCATCTTCCACCTTGGCCTTCACCGACGCGCGCATTTTAATCAGCTCTTCCGCCGTGAACTGCGCGGTCACCATTTTGATGGACTCCTGCATGGCCGGGTCGATGATGCGATCTTTATAATTCGTGCCCACGTTCCGGTAGAGCGCATCCACCTGCGACGGATCGATGTGAAAGTTCAGCGCAATTTCCGTGGTCACGATCTGCAGGTCTTTCGAAGCTGCGGTGGCGTTCGCCGTCTCCTTCTGGGTGCGAATCTCGATCAGTTCGACCGAGTTGACGTAGGGGATGATGAGGTGAATGCCCGATTCCATGCTTCCCCGGACGGCGCCGAACTGCAGCAGCACGCCCTTGTAGCCGGCGGGGATGATGATCACGGTGGCGGAACCAAGGCCAACGAGCATCACCACGATGGCGATGGTGCGGATGGTCCAGGCCCAGGATGCCAGCGTCGCCGGCGCGGTGCGCGCGGTGGTGAACCGACGCAGCACGAATGACAGAAAGAGGACGAGCAGTCCAAGGACGAAGAGTGCCATAATGAGCCTCCTGTGATGTTACCGTATGCTACTGGGTGCGCGGTCATGCGCACCGCAAACGCAGAATGAAAGTCGGGTGGGACGCCCGGAGCCCGCGAGCGCGGGCTCCGGCATGACTGTCTTACGACGCCAGGCTGCTGGCGTATGGTGCCAGGTAATCCTGCCAGCGGGGATTGCGCAGCGCAGAGACGAACTTGTGGTAGCTGATGTAGGGCAGGCACTTCGGCCGGCGCGGGGGCGCGGGCAGCGCCAAGCCCACTTCTTCCGGCGTGCGGTCGCCCTTTTTATTGTTGCAGTAGGTGCAGCAGCAGACCAGGTTGTCCCATTCGTCGCGGCCGCCGCGCACTCGCGGCACCACGTGGTCGATGGTGAGCGGCAGGTGGCTGGCGCCGCAGTAGACGCAGCGGTGCCCGTCGCGCGTGAAGATCGCTTTGCGCGTGGGCCGCAGGATCGGCATTGGCCGACGCACGAAGTGGTTCAGCCGCACGACGAGAGACCCGCCACCATCTTCCACCAGGTGCGCCTTGCCGAGAAACAGCAGCACCGTCGCCCGTCGCCGATTGGTGATGTTCAGCGGTTGATAATTGTGATTCAGCACCAGCACTTCGTCCATCGTACCCCGGTCCCTTTCTAGATCAGGTTCGAAAGTCGCTCCCCTTTCTGCGCTCTACGGCCCCTCGCCCCGCCGGGCGGAATCATGAGCCCGTATAAACACAACGCCCGCGTACCGACACGGCAACGCGGGCGCTGGCATTATGCACCGGCAGGTGGCACGCAATGTAGCGTACTGTCCCACACGAGCAGTTGCCATAGTTGCTCGCGGGAAGCCAGCCCCGTCCTGCGGTATCCCGCAGCCTGTTGTATGGTATCGTGTTGCACGTGGGTTTTCACCGCTATTCTTGTAGCAGATGCGCGCCAGGTTGTCAAGCGCGGCACACCGGGCGCGGGGAGCCGGCGGTGGCCGGCAGGGGGTACGGGCAAGGCGCGGCAGCGGCCAAACAGGGGTTACATTACAGCGATTATAAAAACTACAACGAAAGCTCTTGACTTTTTCGACAATTGTGCATACCTTGAGACAACCCTTGCCGTAGGAGTATGCTTATGAACGCTCTCATCGCATCCAGATTGCGTGGGCTGATTCTTTTTGCCACCATGCTGGCCGGTTTCTGTGTTGTTGCCCAGACCGGCGTGAAAACGTACAACATTCCGCTGTTCCGCGAGGAGCAGGCGCTCACCGATCCCATCAATACGCGCGCCTACTGGTTCGAGATGCGCCCGGGGGTGGTGTTGAACGGCAACCCGGTGGTGCACGTCGTCTATGTCTATTCGCAGACGATCCTGCCGAACCAGGGCACCATCGCGGTGTTTTGCAACGGCGTGCCGCTGGCCAGCCGCGGGCTGTCCGGGGCGGCGGGGATGGTGAATACCTGGGACGTGCCGGTCTCCAGCGGCCTGCTGAAGCCGGGCTTCAACGAACTGCGCGTCGTCACCCGGCAGCGCAGCATCGAAGGCTTATGCCGCGACATTGATAACGACGCAAACTGGGTGCGGCTGGCGAAAACCAGCGTGCTAGTGATCTCGCGCAAGCAGCAGAGCAGTTACGCGCTGCGCTGCTACCCCTTCCCCAACCTTGACTACCTGGCCAACGACGGCGCTAACGCGCTGCTGGCGCTGCCGCCGAAGCCCACCGCCGGCGAGGTGCAGGTGATGGCCGAGCTGGCCTCCAACTGGGGCCTGCGCGAACCGTTCGCCAAGCTGCCGCTGCGCGCGGGCACCCATCTGCCCGCCACGGGCAACGCCGTGGTCATCGGCCGTTACGACCGGTGGTCCCAGTTCTTCTCCGGCGGGGGGCCCACCGCCGGTGGCGCCGAGGCGCTGAAGCCCACCACCGGCTATCTGGCATCGAGCGGCGGCGACGAAGGCGTGCGCCTGCTGGTGTCCGGCAAAGATGACGACGGCATGCGCCGCGCCGCGCTCTTCCTCGCCGATCCCGCGGCGGTGGACCAGCTCGACACCGAAGCGGCGGTAATTCCCTCAGACTTGAGCATCAAACCGGTGAAGCCGATCGTGCATAAAGCGAACCGCTTCACCTTCACCGATCTCAACGCCGGTAAAATTACCCTCGCCGGCGCTTTTCATCAGAGCACGTCGGTGATCCTGCCGCGGCCGGTGCGCCAGATGATCGGGCGCGAGTCGTTCGTGAAGATTTACTTCCGCCACTCCGCCACCCTCAACCCGCGCCGCTCGCTGCTTACCGTCACGGTGAACGGACGCAAAATGGGCAGCATTGCGCTGACCAAGGACAATATCCTGGGCGGATCGCTGACCGTGTCGCTGCCCGTGCAGGAGCTGGACGCCGACCAGTGGACCATCGGGCTGTATGCCTTCCATGACCTGGGCACCATCGACTGCTCCAAGCGCTACGACGAGGTGGCGTGGTCGGTCATTGAGGGGCACTCGTTCATCGAGCTGAAGCCGGGCAAGGTGCCGGGCTACCCCACGCTGGCGAATTTCCCCATCGTGCTGACCAACACCGGCAAGCCGGTGGAGCCGGTCACCCTGTGGCTGCCCGAGAAGCCGAGCGACGCCATGCTGAGCGCGGCGGCGGTGGTGGCCGCCCGTGCCGGCCAGGCGAACCGCGTGCCATTACGTTGGAAAGTGGTGATGGCCGACACCCTGCCGCTGACGACCCGTAGCCGGGTGGTGGTGATGTTCGCCGCCCGCAACGACGAAAAGCGCCTGAACGTGGTAAAAAATATCTTGCCGATCTGGCCGTCAAAAACCGGCTTCACGGTGGAAAAGGGACTGAAGGTGGTGCCCGGCAGTTGGAATGACCCGCTGATCCTGGAGGCGGCGGAGACGTCCTGGAGCAAGGGCGGCGGCGTGATCTATGCGGTCATCGGCGCCAGCGATACCGCGTTCAGCCGCCTGGCGGACAAGCTGACCGATCCAGTGGTACTGCAGGACCTGGGCGCGCAGATCGCCGTCTTCACCCCGAAGCACGAGTTCGCCTTCACCACGATTGACCCCGAGACGCGGCGGCGCATCCTCGACAAAGAGATGGACCGCTACACCTGGCCGATGACAACGGTGGTGGTGCTCGTGGTCGGGGTGCTGCTGCTGCTGTTGCTGCGGCTCTTCCTGATGATGCGCCGCCGGCCGAAAAAACCAGCGGAGGCTGATCCCGGCGCCCCCGCCGGACGGTAACGCATACAGCACGGGCCGGCTCCGCGGAGCCGGCCCGTGCTGTATGCGTAGGAGATGGCGGCGCGTCAGCCGCGGTCGTCTGATTCAGCGTCGGTGGCGGCGCAGTTCGCGCATAAACCCTCGATCTCCATAGATACGGTGCGTGGCACGAAGCCCGGCGGCAATTTCACCCCCGCCACCAGCGTGGCGATTTCGCCCTCGGGCAGGTCGGTCAACGCATGACACGCGGCGCAGCGGGTGTGGCCGTGCGGCGCGCAGAGCGAATCATACCGCGCGGCGCCTTCGCCGAGGATCTTCACCGCCAGTCCGCCGTCCACCAGTGTTTCCAGGGTATTATAGACGGTAGCCAGGCTGATGCCTGGCAGGCGGTCGCGGACGGCGAAAAAGAGCGCTTCCGCCGTGGGGTGCTCCGGCGCCTGGCACAGCGCTTCGTAGACGGCCGCACGCTGGGCCGTCATGCGACGCCCGCGTCCGCGTAATGTGGCTCGTAAGTCCGTCATCATCACCCCCTGCATCACCGATGTTTTTACCGATACAGTCTACCTGATTGTCGCGCAATAGTAAATAGCCTTTATTACCATGTAAATATTATCATGTGATGCATTTTCTATGTTGCGCCGCGACCAAAGCGCGTCTCCCCGCCCGGCACGCGGGCGGGGAGACGCGCTTTGATGCTGCTGACAGACTCGTTATGGACCGGCCAGCGGGCGCGGCGGCAGCACCAGAAAGTCCTGGGTTCCGTCTTCGTAGACTTTGCGCAGGATGCGCTCGGAGCGGAATTCGTCTTTTTCCGCGTAGAGCAGATAAACGCCCGGGCGCAGCGGCATGGTATATACCCCCGCGGCGTCGGTGTCGGCGGTGTAGATGACGGCGGTTATCGGCCGGTTCATCGTCACCACGCCGTCGTCCAGCGCCATCGGCTGGGCATAAACTTTCGCGCCGGCCACGGTCGCTTTCGCGGCGTTTGTCGGCTGGAAGACCGTGCCGGACAGCGTCACGTTCCCAGTCGACTGCGGCTGCAGCGCCACATCGGCGGTAGTCACGGCGCCCGGCGTGACGGTCACCGCCACGCGCTGCGGGGCAAAGCCCTCGGCGTAGACGGCGATGGCCGCCACCACCGGCGGCACCAGCAGCGTGTAGGTGCCGTTGGCATCGGTCTGCGCGCTCAGCACATAGGTATCCGGGGCGATCATCACGCCGTCCGAACCCCAGGCTGAGCCATTCTGTTCAAAGCGGCCGGCAGGCATCGGCTCCGGCCCGACGATGGCGCGCACCCAGGCGCCGGCTACCGGCTTCGGCAGAGCGGAGGCCGCGGCGGCGTTCGTTACCGTGCCGGTAATGGTCGCCACCGGCAGCACGCGCACGGTGAGGGTGAAGTTCACCTCCAGCGTGCTGTTGGCGAGGATAGTCACCGGCTGTTTCTGCGGCTCCAGGCCCGGGCGCACCGCCACCGCAACGTAGTTGCCAGCCGGCACGCCGTCCAGCAGGTAACTGCCGTCTTCGGCGGTGTAGGTGTAGCGCTCGCGCAGGGCGGGGTCCGCCTCCACGCGGCTCTTGTCATACAGCGGCACCATGGCGCCGCCGGCATCCTGCGCCTCACTTGGCGCCGGGCGCTCGGGTTGCAGATCGCCAACCCGCGCCAGCCGCACCAACACGCCGCCCAGCGGTTTCGTGGTGCCATCGTCCAGCTTCAGCGACACGAGGCCCTTCATGGCGCCGGTCTCGGCGGGCGGCAGCGCCGGCAGCGCGGCGTCGCCGATGACGGTAGCGCCCACGGCCACGGTCAGCGTCAGCGTCACCGCCGCGTAACCGGGCTTGGCGATGCTCACCAGGTAGGCGCCCACCGGCACGCCGGAGAGCGAGTAGAATCCGTCGGCATTGGTGCGTGTGACGCGCACCGGGTGCGGCATCTCCGCGGCGTCGGTGGTCAACACCGTTTCGGTCACCACCACCTTCGCGCCGGCCAGCAGGCTGCCGGTGTCCTTCGCGGTCACGGTGCCGGCGATAGAGCCTGCCTCGCGCAGCACCATGTCGCCAACCTCGGTCGCCGCGCCGCGTTTCACCGCCACCACCACCGCGGTAGCGCGCTGGCCGGTGCGCACCACCAGCGTGTGCAGGCCGGGCGGCACGTTGCGCAAGGTAAAGCGTTCGCCGGGCAACGCCTCGGTGGCGATGTCCGTGCCGTCCACCGCGATGGTCGCCGTATCCGTGGCCCGGCTGTCCGCGGTGAATAACTGGGCGCCATCCGCCGAAACGGTGCCGCTGATCATCCCCAGCGCGGTGCTCGTGCCGGACGACCCGCCGCCGCACCCGGCCAGCGCCGCGATCAACGCCAGCGCCGTCAGCGCGGCTCCCCACAGTTGCCAGTGTTTCATCAGAACCCCTCCTTCGCACGGTTGGTGTCTGTCTCGATACATCAACAGGGCGGCATGACTATCATACGCGCGACCCGCCCGCCGGTTGCATCCCCATGCAGCCCTCGCCACCCCACCCGGCAAGCCCTCACGCCGCAACCACTGTCTAGTTATACTATACAACGCTGAACAATTTGTCAAGCGAGAGTAAACACATGCGAGATTAATTTTTGCAGGATAATGTCGGCATAGCCGCGTCGAAAAATGGCGAAGCAAACACATGATTGATGCAAGTCCGCTCGTGCTGCTGATGTAGTCGTGAATACTCCCAAATCGCAACAATAACAAACAATGGGGGGGTCACCGCGGGGGGTCACAGGCTGGCGTAGAGGGTGGCGAGTTCGCCAGCCAGGCGGCGGGCGTCGTGGTGGCGCTCCACGTAGGCGCGGCCCTGGCGGCCCAGTTCGGCGCGGCGGGGGCCATCGGCGAGGAGTTCGCCCAGCACGGCGGGCAGCGTCTCCTTGGTAGCGCTGACGATAGGCAGATCGGCGGGATATCGGTCGACGAGCGACGGCTTGATATAGCAGACCACCGGCTTGCCGAGCGCCATCGCCTCCAGCGCCGCCACGCCGTGCGCGCCCAGCACGAACTGGTCGAGGAAAATATCGCAGTTTTGCAGTGTGCGCCGGGCGTCGTCGTAGGCCATGCCATGCACCAGCGTGAAGTCGAAGGCGTGCGCCTCGCGCAGGCGCGCCACCGCCGCCTCCACCGCCGGCGTGCCCTTGGTGTGGATTTTGCTGGGACTGTGGATGACCAGTGGGCGGGGGTTGGCCGCGTCCGGGTAGACAGGCGCGTAGTCCGTCAGCGTCAGACGGTGCAGCGTGGTATGCACGGTGGGGAAGAGGTCGTGCTGCACGTATGGCAGCAGCGCGGCGTAGGGGATGAGCACCTGCGCGCCGGCGTCGGCGAAGAGCCGCTGGTGGCGGCGCGAATTCGCCAGCGATTCCTTCTTATATTCGTAGGTACGGTTGCGCCACACCTCGGCGTAGTAGGGGTTGTCGGCCGCCTCCACCTCGGGGATGCGGATGTCCGAGCCGGCATATTCAACGAGCATTTTTTTGCCCAGGTGGCGGGCGTAGTGGATATCCACCGCGCCGGGCAGGCCGCGGGCGCAGTACCAGTGGACGACATCCGCCCACTCGATGCCGTCCATCACCAGCCGGGTGCGAGTGTCCAGCCGCTTCAGCAGGCGCTGCACCCCGGGCCGGCCCACGAAAGGCGCCAGCGCCACCAGCAGCGGGTCGTGGGTGGAATCCGGCAGCACCTCGATGCCGGTGTTGGCGGTGATATGGCCGGCGTCGGCCATGCCGCGGGCCTCGATGCCGTTCTCGCGCAGCGCGCATACGGTGTCGGTGATCTGCGAGGCGACATTCATCGGAAGGTGGAGGACACGCATGGCAATTCCTGGTTGGGCAGCGATCGTCAACATGATAGCAGAAAGCCCGCCGGAGAGGAACCGCCGTTCCGCCCGTCGAATAGCCGCACTATGAGCGCACAACCCACCGTCTCCATCATCCTGCTCGCGCGCGACGAAGCCGACCGTATCGGCCCTTGCCTGGAGAGCGCCGCCTGGGCCGACGAAGTGGTGGTGGTGGTAGACGCCGCGACGACGGACGACACCGCCGACATCTGCCGCCGGGCCGGCGCGAAGGTGACCGAGCAAGCGTGGCAGGGCTTCTCGGCGCAGTGGCAAACGGCGCTGGACGCCGCGACGTGCGACTGGATCTTCATGATGGCCGCCGACGAGCGCATCACGCCGGAACTGGCGGGGAGTATTCGCGCGGCTGTTGGGAACGCGGGCGATTATACCGGCTTCGAGGCGCCCATCGGCAATCTCTTCTGGGGGCGCATCCTGCGCTGTCGGTATCCCGACTACCACCTGCGGCTGTTCCGCCGCGGCGCCGGCCACATCAGCAAGCGCGAGGTGCACGAGGGCTGGGAGCCGGACGACCCGGCGGCGAAGATCGGCCGGCTGACAGGCGATCTCATCCACGACAGTTACCGCGACCTGTCGCACTACATGCAAAAGATGCTCGCCTACGCCGAGCTAGGCGCGCGGCAGATCGTGAAAACGCGGAAAATCCGCTCCATCCGTCCCGCTATTCTCAATGCGCTGGTTAATTTTCTCAAGTATCAGGTGCTGAAAGGCGGCTTCCGCGACGGCGCCGCCGGCTTCGTCTACAACATGGCGCACACCATCTACGTCTTTCATAAATATGCCAAGGCGTATGAGCTGACGATGGCGGCGGAGCGGGACGCGAAGGATAAAGAGAAATGCAAGTTGTAAATTTGTAATGCCCATAAAGGGAGCGACCATGCGGATTGCCATTATCGCTACCATCCACCGGCCGCACGCGGTGGAGATCGTGCGGCGCACGGTGAGCTGGCTGCTGGC
>CAZPYA010000042.1:0-40876 GCA_964590255.1 uncultured bacterium | reverse complement strand
CGAAGGCGTGCAGCAGGCCCTGCTGAAAATCCTCGAAGGCACTATCGCCAACGTGCCGCCGCAGGGCGGGCGCAAACACCCACAGCAGGAGTATCTGCAAATCGATTCGACGAACATCCTCTTCATCTGCGGCGGCGCCTTCGACGGGCTGGAGAAGATGATCGAGCAGCGCACCGCGGAATACTCGGTGGGCTTCGGTGCCGATATCAAAACGCGCAGCGAGTTCCACACCAGTGAGCTGCTCGCGAAAGTGCTGCCCGAAGATCTGCTGCATTACGGCTTCATCCCCGAGTTCATCGGCCGCTTGCCGGTGGTCGCCACGCTGGAAGCGCTGGACGAAGCGGCGCTGACGCGCATCCTCGTCGAGCCGCGCAACGCGCTGGTGCGCCAGTATGAACGCATCCTGCATTGGGATGGCGTGGACCTGGAAGTGACACCGGCCGCGCTGACCGCCATCGCGCGCGAGGCGATGCGCCGCAAAACCGGCGCGCGCGCCTTGCGTAGCCTGATGGAAGAGATTATGCTGGACGTAATGTTCGACATCCCGTCGATGTGTGATATCGCCCGCGTGGTCATCGACGAAGCGTCGGTGCTGGAACGCACGCCACCCAAGCTCCTCACTGTCAGCGAGGTGCAGGCGCCGCGCTCGGCGTAAGCTGCCACGGGGCGGGGTGTTCCCCGCCCCGTCGTATTTGGTATGGAGCAACCATCGGTCACCATCATCGTCCCCATGCGCAACGAGGAGGCGTTCATCGCGGAATGCCTCGCGTCGTTGCGCGCCCAGGCGTATCCCGCAGACAGGCTGGAGATATTGGTGATGGACGGTGCCTCCACCGACCGTTCGGCGGAGATTGTGGCGGCCATCAGCCGTAACGACCCGCGCGTGCGCTGCCTGCCCAATCCGCGCGTCAGCCAGGCAGCGGGGATGAATGACGGCCTGCAGGTTGCGCACGGCGCCATCATCGTGCGCGCCGATGCCCATGCCACTTACGGCCCCGACTACGTCGCCTCCTGCGTGCGCCACCTGGTCGCCGGCGACGCGGAGAATGTCGGCGGTCTGCAGCGCGGCACCGGCACGTCTCCCTTCAGCCGCGCGGTGGCGGCGGCGCAGAACTCGCCCTTCGGCGCGGGTGGCGCCGCCTACCGGCTGGCTACCGAACCGTGCTACACCGACACCGTGTGGCTGGGCGCCTGGCGGCGGGAGACGCTGGTCGAGTTGGGCGGCTTCAACGAATCGATGCTCGCCAACGAAGACTACGAGCTGAACTGCCGGCTGCGCACGCAAGGCGGCCGCATTCTGCTCGATCCGATGCTGGAGAGCACCTACTACGCCCGTGGCACGGCCGCGAGCCTGTGGCGGCAGTATTTCCGCTACGGCATGGGCAAGATACACTGCCTGACGCTGCACCCCGCCAGCCTGAAGCTACGGCAGGCGATCCCACCGCTGTTCGTCCTCGCGTTGCTCTCCGCCGCAGGGCTGGTCTGGCTCTCCCCTCGTCCGCTCCTCGGCCTTGCCACCGCCTACGTGCTGGTTGTGGTGCTCTCCGCACTGCAGACCACCCGGCGCGGCGGCACCGCCCTCTTTCTCCCGCTACTCTGCATCTACCCGATCATGCACCTGGCCTGGGGCCTGGGCTTCATCCGCGGGGTGCTGAAGTATGGGGTGCCGCGGCGCGGACGATAACTCCCTTTCCTCTCCTTCCCCCCAGCGAAATACAAAAAAAGATGCAAGGGCAGTTATCGAATTCTAGACTCGCTTCCAAACTTACACCCGAGTTTCAGAACAATTGCATCTTTCCGCCAGTGATGGGGATGAGTTGGGGGTAGAGCCCGGTCATGTGGGCGGATTTGGTGAAGTCGAGGGGAAGTTTGAGGCCGGCGGCGAGCATGAGGGCGTTGACGACGGCTTTGCCGGCGACATGATTGTTGAAGAAGAGCAGGTTGGTGCGCTTGGAGGAGAGATTGGCGCTGACGGCGGCGACGAACTCGTTGATCTCGTCGTCGTCATAAAGGTAGTCATATCGCTGTTCGCTGGCGCCGCGGGCGCGCCACTGGGCGCGATTGCGGCCATGGAAGCGCCAGTACTGCAGGGTATCCGCGGGTGCAAAGCGTTCATCGAGGTTATTGAAGAAGGGTTCGTCAATGCGCACGAAGGCGGCATGGAAGAAATCGAGCAGGTCGCGCGTATCCTCGCGCTGCCAGGAGGGATGACGCAGTTCGACGGCCAGTGGGTAGGTTTTGAAGCGGTCGAGGGTGCGCACCAGCGCCGAGGTATGCTCCGGCGTATAGGTGACATGTTCGGCATACTGCACCAGCAGCGATCCCAGTCGCCCCTCCTCCGCCAATACATCTAGCACGCCGCGCATGGCAGCGATGTCGTCGTCGGCGATCTCCGGCGATGCTCCCGTCTGCCGCGCATAGAACTCCGGGTGGGTGAATTTCATAAAGAGCTTCACCGCGAAGCGAAAATCGGGAGCGGTACGAGTGACCCAGGCCCGCACCACGTCGAGCGCGGGCACGCGATAAAAGGTGGAATTCACCTCGACCGCGGGGAAGCGTTCGGCATAAAAGGCCAGCTCGTCTCCCGTCCAGCGCTTCGGGTAGACGGTGCCTTTCCACTTGCCGGCGCCGGAGGGGTACGACCAACCGGAGGTGCCGATGAGAATCTTTGATTTCGTAGTGCCGACCATCGTCCCTCCCCTCCTCTATGCGAGTGGCCGCACGTGCCAGCCGTCGAAGAGGCGGCCTTCGCCGGGACGGAGGAGATAGACGGCAAAGGGCATATGCTGGTCACGGCAGCGCTGGTCGAAAGTCCGCTCGGTGTCTTCGTCGCCCAGCGGGATGACAGCGCGCGGCTTCAACAAGCGGGCGGCGTGGACGGCGTCATTCATCGACAGGGTATCCAGCGGCAGGAAGAGAAGCTGCGGGTGGAACTGCTCGCCAATAGGGCCGAATTCACCAAGAAATTGCGTGCGGCCGGGGTGAAACACGGACAGGTGATCGGCGAGGATGAGAAAGCCGATGTCGTCGCTCGATTCCGGCGTGCGCGCGGGCGTGGCGAGTATGCCCAATCCGGGCAGATCGACGCGCGCGCCGGGCGAGAGAGCCACGGAGCGCTCCTCCCCCACCCCCTCGCGCTGCAGCACCTGGCGCACGATCATGGGGCCGACGATGCGGGCAGCGGTGCGCTCGGCGAGTCGCTTGAGCACGCCGCGCGCCGGTGGCGTGCCGCACAGCACGACATTGGCGGCAGGCAGATCCTCGGGGGTAAACAGACTCTCCTCGTCGAATTCTGGCGCCACCAGGGCCAGGTAGGCGGGCGTCTTCAGCGCCATCGCCTCGCGGCCGACTCGCCAGAACGCCAGGCGGCCAGTCGGCGCCCGCTGCTCGGTGATGAGCGCGGCGAGATGCAGACCGGGGCGACTCCACTCGCCGTGGGCCACAATGCCGGCGCCCACCTCCAGGCGCAACGGCAGGCGCAGCGCCTCGCGGGACGGCAGCACCAGCGCGCCGCCCCGGCAGTCATCAGCGATGGGCCGCGCCGTGGCGACGGGCTGCAAGCGAAAGGCGTCGCTGACGGGATTGCGCTCGTCGCGCTGGGCGATGATGGCGGCGTGCGGCAGCAGGTCTCGTGGAAATGACAGGCGGATATCGATGGGCGCGCCGGCGGGACGAAAGCCCAGCCAGCCTTCCTGCAGATCGCGAGCGAAGGCTTGGTACGGCGTGCTGACCAACAAGCTAAATTCGAGCTCGTTGCCGGATGGGCCGATGCCGCGCTGCACCTCGACCGCCGTCACCGGCGCTACCACGCGATCGCCGGCGTGGGCGCGCAGCGAGACGGAGGCTGCCCAGGTGGTGGGCAGCGGCCAGGGATTGCGATTAGTGAGCACATCTTCCACCAGCAGGCTCTGTTCGCCGGCGCGCAGCGTAATGAAGCGCTCGACGATGATGGTGCAGGGGGTGGCGCGCACCTGCCCATCCAACTCGTGGGAGGCGCGGTCGACGAGGCACCACAGGCGCACGGTGACCTTGTCATCGGTCAGTTCAGTGATCTCCGCATCCCAGCCGATGTGGCTGAGCACTTCGCCGTCGGCGAGCATGGACGGAAAGGCAGCGCACCAGCCGCCGTGAATATTCAGGCCTTTCATCTGGCCGGCGTGGCGGAATTCGGTAGCGAGCAACTCCAGATTCAGCGGTTTATAGTAGAGGCTGCAGATGCGGCCGCCGAATTCGGGGAGGATGGACAGGCGGAAGATGCCGTTATCCACCAGCAGGGCGCGAGCCCCGTCCACCGCGCTTTCACGCGCCGTGCAGCGAGGGGTCGTCACGTCCAGATTATCCGGCAGCAGAAATAGCATTACGTATTCTCTTCGGCGGCGGTGCGCGGGAGTCCTTTTCCGCGGCTTTACAGCGTTTGCACGCGGACTTCGACGCTGTAATCGGTAATGTCGATATCGTCGAGACTGGTGGAGTCGCGCTGCAGCTCTTCCGGCGCGGCGCCGACGCCTGGCGTGATGGCCTGGTTGATGCTGAGCTGGATATCGGATAGGTAGCTGTTGCCGGTTGGACCGAAGCCATCATACTGCTTGCGCACGCCGATGAGTTGGGGTGGCGTGACGATCATCTCGTCGGTGATCCAGTTGAGTTGGATGAGCGAGGGTAGCGTGGCGCCGGCCGGCACCAGCGCGGCCTGATCAATCTCCACCGTCATCGTGTTAAAATCGCGCGAGACTTCGCCGAAAAAGGGTGAGCCGAGAAAGTCATATTGTCCCGTGGTGGAATTAAGGCGAAACATCGCAAAGGTGCCGGCGTGGTACTGCACAAAAAATGGCGGGCCAACCACAGGGTCATTCGGACCCAGACCGGACAGCGTGCCCCAGCCGTTGCCGTTCTCCGAGCCGGTGACGATGGGCACCGGGCCGTCGCCGGGATCGTCGTCGGTGTCGATGGCGAGGAAGTAGTAGCAGTTCGGGTTGATCTCGCCAAGCACGGTGATGCTGCTGCGCACCGTGCGCGTGGGCGCGACATTACCCCCCGGCGTTTCGGGGTAACGCGCGCATCCGGTGGCCAGGAGAAACAGCAATATTCCGCATATCAGTGACAAACAATAGCGCATGATTGCTCCATGCCCACTGCGGGAACAAGGATTCCGAGTGGCTCTCTCGTATTATACTCTCGTGACACATACACTGCCAATGAATGCCGAGATGACACACGCGACATCGCCCGCCAGTCAGTGGAAGATGGCGGCGCTGATGGCGTTCGGCGGGGTGGTGCTGTCACTGGGCTTTCCCAACGACCTGTTACCCGGCGCGTGGGGCGACCGGCCCTACCCACTCATTGCCTGGCTGGCGCTACTACCGCTATTCTGGGGCATGCTGACACTGCCGGCGCGGGCGGCGCGGTGGGGGGTGTGGCTGTTCGGCTTGGCCTTCATGCTGATCCACCTATTCTGGATGCGGCTCTTCGGCATTCTCCCCTGGTTGTTAAGCGCGACCTATGTGTCCGTCTACCCGCTGCTCGCTTTCCGCGTCGCGGAATGGGCGCCATGGGGGCGCGCGGGTCGGGTAGTGGGCTTCGCGCTGGCGTTTACCGCGCTGGAATGGCTACGCGGGCTGGGCGTCTTCGGCTTCCCCTGGGGCGAGTTGGGCATGAGCCAGGTGGATGGCCCGCTGGCCGCCATTACCGCCATCGGGGGCCTGCCGCTGCTCACCGGCCTGATGCTGCTGACGACAGGGGCCATCGCGCTGCGCCTGCTGGAACCGACACAGCGGCGGTTGATGATTATCGCCGTGGTGGCGCTGCTGGGTTGCTTCACCGCCGGCTTCATGCAGACAATGCAGGCCAGCGCGCGGCAAGTCGGGCTCGGCAACGCGCGTCCGCTGTCTGTCAGCGTGGTGCAACCGAGTACGCAGCGTGGACTGATGGCCGCCGACCTGGTGACAGACCGCGACTGGCCCACCGAGCAGCAACGGCGGCTGGACGTGCTGATTCCGCTGTCTGCCGCCGCCGAGCGCGAAGCAGATGTGACGCACCTGACAATTTGGCCGGAGAGCGCCTTGCCCTTTGAGCCGCCACATTTCTATTACGAGCGCGTGCTGCGATATAGCCGCAATTCGCGCAGCTACCTGCTCTTTGGGGCTCCGCGTTTCACTGTCGTCGGGAAGCAGTATCGGCAGCGCAACGCCGCGTATCTGTTATCGCCGGATGGCGCAATCGCCGATGAATACGCAAAGATGCACCTGGTGCCGTTCGGCGAGTTCGTGCCATTCGTGCGCCCGCTTATCAGCCGGTTTTACAGTGTGCGCGACAACGATATCGTGCCGGGAACGGGCCATCGTTTGCTGAAGCTGGACGGGCATGCGCTGGGGGTGAGCATCTGCTTCGAATCGACATTCAGCGGCATCGCGCGCGCCTATGCCGACCGGGGAGCGCACCTGCTCGTGTATATGACGAACGATGCGTGGTTCCACCGCGGCGCGGCAGTACGCCAGCATTTCAACCAGGCGCGCTTCCGCGCCATCGAGACGGGGCTGCCGGTGGCGCGTTGCGCGAGCACGGGCATTTCTGGGTTCATCGCGCCGGACGGCCGCGTCCTCGCGGAAATTCCCACCTACGCGCGCGGGCAGCGGACGGCGGTGATCTTCGATGGGCAGCCGGGCACCGTCTATACACACGGGGGCTGGTTATTCGGCCCGCTCTGTGCGCTGGGTGCCGCGCTACTGGCATTAGCGGGCTTCGTCGCGGTGCGCCGGTGGCATGATTCCGACAAGGCCATGTCATAATCCACCGTGTTTCGGGTATCGTCACAATGCACGAAGCGGGAGGCACCCATGTATATGGCACTCATCACACGACCGGTTCCCGCGGGGATTCGCGCTATCGTCGAGCGCATCGCGACTATACAGTTCCCGGGTGACGACGCCCCAATGTCCCACGCCGCCTTACGCACCTCCATGCGCGACATTCATGCCTTGCTCTGCTTTGAGAACGATATTATCGATCAGACGCTGCTCGACACATCGCCTCATTTGCGCGTGATTAGCACGGCGTCCGGCACGTTCGACCACATCAACCTGCGCGCGGCGTCCATGCATGGCATTACTGTGTGCCACGCGCCGGGCGCGGCGGATCGCGCCCTCGCTGATTTTTCTTTCGGCCTGCTGCTGGCGGTTGCGCGCAATATCGTCCAGGCGCACCATTTCGTGATGAACGGACTGTGGGACGCCTGGTCCCCCACCCTGTTCCAAGGCGCGGATATCCACGGCAAAACGCTGGGTATTATCGGCCTGGGTAATGTTGGGATGCAGGTAGCGCACCGGGCGCAGGGATTCGGCATGCGCGTATTGTATACGGACCAACACCGCCACCAGGACGCGGAACAGCGGATGGGTCTGGAATACGGCAGCCTGGAGAATCTGCTGCGCGAGGCGGACTTCGTGACCCTGCACGTATCGCTAACCTCCCTGACACGCGACATGCTCACCACTGCGCGACTGCGGATGATGAAGCCGACCGCCTATCTCATCAACATGGCGCGCGGCGCGGTAGTGAAACACGATGCCCTGGTCCAGGCGCTACGCGAGGGGTGGATCGCCGGCGCGGCGCTGGATATCTATAACGACGAGATGTTGCCGGCGGATGACCCGCTGCTCAGCCTCCCAAACGTGGTGCTGACGCCGCACTTGGGAGCGAATACGCGGCGCGCGCAGGAAGTGATGCAGGAGATGGCGGCCCAACAGATCGTGCAGGTGCTGCGCGGGCAGTATCCGGAGCATCCGGTTATCCTACCCGAGCATCGGCACGAAGCGGCGTAGCCGCGCTCTGGCGCTTGCGAAGCCGGCGCGCGGTGTCGAGGACTTCCTCTACGGTGATGGCCTGCATACAATCATAATTGCGACAGACCGGCCGGCGCGCGCAGGGCGAGCATGGCATGGGATGGAAGCAAACAGTGGCGTATGGTTCTTCAGCGAGCCAGGAGGGATCGGTGGAACCATACAGGGCGATCGTGGGGGTGTCAGTTGCCAGGCCGGCATAGGTAAGGCCGGTGTCGCCGCCGATGACCAGGGTGGCATCCTGCACCAGCGCGGTGGACTGCATGATCGACATATACCCAACCGCGGATATGGGCTGCGACACGCTGCTTTCGACAATACCGAGCGCATCGACGCGGCGCTCCGGTCCGCCGATGAGCACCGTGCGCAAACCTTCCTGCTCATACAGGTGGTCGGCCAGTTCACTCCAGCGCGACAACACCCAATCTTTCTGGGGGCGCGACGTGGAGATGCAGAACGCGGCATACGGGGCAGCGTCCAGTCCGCCCCCGGCGAGGAAATCCCGCGCGGCCTCGCGCTCGGCATCCGGCACGGACAACACCAGTCGGCGCGGCGTCTGCGGCACGCCCAGCGGGGCGAGCAGCGCGAGGTTCGCCTGCGACAGCCAGGTGGTATGCCGTGGTCGCGGCACCAATTCGGTCATGAAGAGATGGTTGAACTCGCGGGAAGGCAAGGGACCGATTCGCCGAGGAGCGCCGGAGAGATTGGTGAGAAAGGCACTTTTAAACAGCTCTTGAAAATCGATGGCGATATCGAACCGGCGATGGCGGAGGATGTCGCGGAAGTCGCGAACGGTGCGGAACAGGGTCGCATAGCGTCCGCTTTTCAGCAGCGTTACCCATGCTTTTTTACAGTCAAAAACGATGATGTCGTCCACGTAGGGATTCATGCGGACGATCGGCACCGACAGCGGCTCGACCAACCAGGAGATGCGGGCATTGGGAAAGGTGTCCTTGAGGGCCTGGGGCACCGCCGACGTCATCATCACATCCCCAATCGCGCCGAGCCGCACGATGAGAATGTTCAGATTGGCATTGCGATCCGGTATCTCGGCTGGTGAATGGCGAGGCATAAGGTGGTGATATCTCGATACGCAAGTTACTGATTCAGTATAGGCGGTCACCATATCTCTGTCAAATGGATAACCGCTCGTGAGTGTAGAAAGCGCGTTACACCTGTTTACTTCCCGATACAGAAGCGAGCAAAGAGGTCACGAATCACCTCTTCGCGAATGTCGTCGCCGAGCAATTCGTTCAACGCCTGGGCGGCGGCCATCAGATCGATCGCCAGCAACTCTTCCGTGCTACCGGCATCGAGAGTCGCCCAGGCCTGGTCGAGCGCAACGGCGGCGCGCTCCGTAGCTTCGCGCTGGCGAAGGGTCGTGAGCATCGGCGAAGAGGCCGTGGCCCCGCCGCCGAGTAGCAGGTCAGCGATGGCCTGGCGCAGCAGGGGGATGCCCGCCCCCGTAGTCGCCGAGATTACCGCGGCTGATGCGTCAACTTCGACACGCGGCGGCAAGTCGGCTTTATTGCGCACGATAATGGCCGGTCGATCACGTATGAGCGCGAGCAATGTGCGATCTTCGTCGGTTAGCGGTTCGGCGCCGTCCAGCACGAGCAGGATGATGTCGGCTTCTTCCAGCGCCGCGCGGCTGCGCGCCACGCCCAACTGCTCGATGGGATCGTCGGTAGGTCGGATGCCGGCGGTGTCGATGAGGCGAAGCGGCACGCCGGCTACCTCCACCTGTTCCTCGATCAGGTCGCGGGTAGTGCCGGGGATCGCAGTGACGATGGCGCGCGCTTCGCCGAGCAGGGCGTTGAGCAGGCTCGATTTTCCGGTGTTGGGACGGCCAATAATGGCGGTGGCAGCGCCGTCGCGTAAGAGGCGCCCCTGGCGATGTGAGGCGAGGAGTTCCCCCACCCCGGCGCGCAGTTCGTCCAGTTCGGCGCGGATCCCCGCCGGCGTCAGTTCGGTGATGTCTTCATCGGCGTAATCGATGGCGACTTCGAGCGAGGCCATGAGGCTGATGATCCGATCGCGCAGGATGCGCACGCGTTGGGCCAGTTCCCCTCGCAATACGCGCTGTGCGGCGCGCAGGCCGGCGTCGGTACGCGCGCGGATGGTATCGAGCACAGCTTCGGCCTGGGTGAGATCGATGCGGCCATTGAGAAAAGCGCGCTCGGTAAACTCGCCGGGACGGGCAATCCGGGCGCCGGCAGCGCAGACCAGCGCGAGCATCTCGCGCAGTGGCACCGGGCCGCCGTGGGCGCTGATCTCCGCCACGTCCTCGCGCGTGTAGCTGCGTGGGGCGGGCATGACGCTCAACAGCACCTCATCGATCACCTCGCCGCTTTCGGGTCGGTGGATGGCGCCATAGTACTGCCGAAATGGCGTGGGATCGGCCAGCGGCGTGCCGTCGGCGCGGCGAAACGCGGTGAGCGCGATGGCGATGGCCCGCGGCCCGGAGAGGCGAATAATGCCAATGCCGCCTTCTCCGCTGGCGGTGGAGATGGCGGCAATGGTTTCCATATTATAGCCGTGTTGTTCAGTTGAGTGGCCCATTCGTCTCCCGCATCAGCAGGATCGCCTCCGGGAAGGAGAGGATCCGCAAGCTGTATCGCGTTTCGAGCACTTCACGGACCCGCAGCAACTCATGATCCATCGTGAGAAAGAACGGCGGGGGCATCCGCAACAGCGACGCGGTGGCAAACTGCCGAGCGCTGCTCGGCATGCCGTCTTCGTCCTCGACATCGAGCAAACCCATCCGTTCAATCTCCAGTACCCGCTGTTCCAGCAGCGTGTAGGGGATGCGGGGAACGGACAGCCATTGAGCTTTCATCATTCCCGTCAGGGTTTCCAAGAGTGTTCCGTGCGGGATCATTGTAGCACCTCGCATCCTTCCCGGTCTACCCGGGTGAAGCACTTGCGCATTATCGTTGCCGATTCATCCGCGCTATGATGAGCGGCCTGCCGGGCCATAACGATGGATGCAGGTCGCAACTTCTCAATGCGTAGTCGACGATCTTTCGCCGGTATTCCCGACCGCCTGGAAGCCATCCAGGCAAATACTTTGTACCCCGGCACGCGAACCGTTTAAACTCATTCCTTGTTGATTATGTATATCAAGTGAGAACGGCATCGTCACAGTGAGCAGATAGCGAGTGAACCAGCTATTCGCTACGCGCTGTATATCCGCGGCGGTGATTTTTTCGAGATCGGCGAGGTAGCGTGTGTCAAACGCCAATCCGAAATCCTGCAACACATACCAGGCCAAATCGTAGGCATATTGCGAACTGAACTGGTGTCCGAGCAGATAGCGGCTTTTTAGATACGCTTTTGCCCGTTGCAGTTCCGCCGCGGGAACCGATTCGGTCTGCAGGCGCAGCAACTCGGTGACAATGGCCGCGCGTGTCGCCTCCATATGGCGGTTGCTGGTGATGGCATAAATGGAAAAGTGGGAGCACGCGACTTGACTGGGGAAGCGCGTGGATACCTCGTAGGCGAGCTGTTCCCTTTCGCGCACCGCGCGAAAAAGGCGCGCGCCGGTGCCGCCGGAGAGCAGGCACTCGGTCAGGCGCAGGGGGAGAAAATCGGGGTCGTTGATGCCGCACACCGGGAAGGTGAGCATGACGCAGGTATTACGCACGGGGCACTCATACACCAGAGTGTCGGTGCGTTTCAGCAACGGCGGCTCGCTGGGGGCGCGCGGTGGGCGGGGTTTACCCGGCCAACTGCCGAATACCTCGCGCACGATGGGCATCACGTCTTCGTGTTTGACGCGGCCCACCAATGCCATTACGGTGGTGCGCGGCACAATGTAGGTCTGATATGCCCAGCGCACGATGGGCCCGGAGAGCTGCGACACGCCGCCGTAGGTGCCACGCCCGCGGGAGGCATACGGATGGATGCGATACAGCGCCGCCTCTGAAATGCGTTCGGCGTATACGAGAGCACTGGACGGCTCGCTCATGATGACGCGCTTCGCCGCGTCGATACCAGCGTCGATATCGCTATCGAGCAGACGGGGATGGCAGACGATCTCCCCGAGCATTTCCAGCGCGATGCGCGTTGCGCCGGCGGGGATGCGCACGGTGAATTCCAGCGCATCCTGGTTCACGCGGGTGGAGAGCACACCGCCGTAAGTCGCCAGCTTGCGTCGTATCTCAGTCCCGGCGAACTCCTGCGAGCCATTCAGCATGGCAGACAACAGCACCTGACGCAATCCGAGATATTCAGCCGGCTCATCGACAGCGGAAAAATCGACCAGCAGCGTGACGGAGACCACCTGGGCGGAGGTGGTCGACTGGGTGACCACCCGGAAGCCGTTCGTGAGGGTATTCGCAAGCGGGGTGGCCGCGAAGGCGCCCAGCATCCCGATCAGCAGCACAGCCAGCAGCGCGGTACGCATTATCGTCCTTCCTCGGGGGCCGCGCCCACCGTGGCCCACCCGCGTAGCGTGGTGGGCGTTGCCGCGCAAACCTGATCGGCGGTGATGGCATTGATATCCGGGATGTAGCGGCAGGCCAGTTTCGCCCCTCCGAGCGACTCGTAAAAGGCCAGCGTGGACGCCTGTTGCAAGTAGCTCTCGTTATCCAGCACAAAGGACATGGCCAGGCGACGGCGCGCGAATTCAAAAGTGTCCTCATCCAGATCGCCCGCATCCAGCCGCTTGAGATAGGCCAGCGTCGCCTCGCGAAGCGCCACGGCTTTTTCCGGCTCGGTCTGTGCCCAGATGATCAGCCGGCCGGGGGCGCGGGTGCTGACAAACTCGCCACCGAAGTCCCGCGGGGTGACGTGCTGGCGCGCATACCAGGCCGGAAGCACGGCATCGGGGCCATCGACCAACAGGGTCAGAAGTATATCGGTGGCAACCATGGCGGTAAAATCGCTGCCGGGCGGCGCGGCGAAAGCCATCGCCTGATACGTGTCCCCATGGGACGCTTGCACGTGCTGGCGACCCATGGAGACGGTCGCCGTCTCGGCCGGCGGCAGCGCGGGCGGCGCGGCGGGTGTCACCAACCCGAAATTCGTGGCGAGGAGCGCCTTCGCCTTGGCGGGGGTGATATCGCCGACGAAGACCAGGCTGATATTTTTCGTAACGAACCAACGTTTATGGAAAGCGCGCACCTGAGCCGCAGTGAGCCAGAGCGTGTCATTGATGCTGCCGGACGGCGCATAGCGATACGGATGGGCTTTATACGACGTCATATACGCCACCGACAACGCGCCGGTGATCGGGTCTTCGGCGTCTTGCTGAATCTCGGCGAGGATCGTCGCCCGCTCTTTTTCGAAGCGCGCATCGCTGAGCAGCGGCTGCATAAGCAGATCATACAGCACGTTGACGAGCAGGTCCGCCTTGCCTGCAGGAATCGCGGCCTGGATACGCAGCGCGTCACGGCTGGTGACGGCATTGCTGATGCCGCCGACTTGTTCTAGCGCCGCCTGCGGCGCGAGTGGCGCGGGATAGCGCTTCGTACCCTGGAAGATCAGGTGTTCGAGGACGTGCGCAATGCCGCGGCTGTTCGCGTCGGCACCGGAACCGCCGTGTATCGTCGCCACCACGGCGACGATAGGCAGCGTGTGATCTTCCTTCACCACCAGCCGAAGGCCGTTCGCCAGCATGGTTACGGAGACGTCCTGGGGAGGGAACGGATTGGGAATATCGGCGGCGCGCGCGCAGAAAGCGCTGATGAACAGCACCATCAGCGCCCAACACAGCCGTCGACTTCGATGCAACACCGGCACACGGGCCTCCAGGCGGATCGACGCGGCACCAAACGTGCGCCATCTCCCACACATATCCTGATGCGGGGCGCTTGCGAACGATCCCATGATACTACAAGAGAATCAAATTATCGCGATGAATCGCTTCATCGTAAGGATGATACCCAAGAATGACCTCTATTTGACCCGTATGTTTTCCGGCAATGTGCCGCATTTCCTCCGCTGAATAATTCACCAGGCCACGGGCAATCTCTTTGCCCTGCGCATCGGCCACGGCCACCACGTCGCCGGCATGGAAATCACCGCTTACCGCGCGCACGCCAATGGGCAGCAAGCTGGAGCCGCGTTCAGCAAGGGCGCAAGTAGCGCCGGCATCCACCGTGAGGGTGCCACGAGTGGCGGCGGCATACCCGAGCCACTGCTTGCGCGCGCCTAGGCGCACGACGGATTTCGCGGCAAAAAGCGTGCCAAGGGTCTCGCCGGCGAGGATGCGGGTGAGCACGCGTGGATGCTTGCCCAGCGCGATGACGGTGTGCGCGCCCATGCGGGTGGCGATTTTCGCCGCGGTGATCTTGGAGCGCATGCCGCCCCGGCCTACACCACTGGAACTGCCACCGGCCATGCGCTCGATCGCCGGGGTGATGGCGTCGACTTCATGCACTAGCCTTGCCGCGGGATCGCGGGTGGGATCGGCGGTGTAGAAGCCTTCCACGTCTGAGAGGATGACGAGGAGATCGCACTGCACCTTGCCGGCGATGAGCGCGGCAAGGCGGTCATTTTCACCGATCTGCACGCCTTCCACGGACACGGAATCGTTCTCGTTGATAATCGGGATGACTTGATGACGGCGCAGGAGTGGCAGCAATGTGTTGCGAATGTGCAGGTAGCGCGCGCGGTCGGCGATATCGTCGCCGGTGAGGAGCAACTGCCCCACCAGGCAGCCGTGCTCGGCAAAGAGGGCGTTGTAGCAGTCCATCAACTCGACCTGCCCGACGGCGGCGGCTGCCTGGCGCACGGACAGATCAGGTTTCGGCCCGTCCAACAACCCCATCTTCGCCAGGCCGATGCGCACGGCGCCGGAGGTGACCAGCAGCACCTCACGCCGCTGGTGGATGAGCGCGGCGATTTCCGCGGTGATGCCGGACAGCAATTCCCGATTGAAGGCGCCGTCAGGCCGGGCAACAAGATTGCTGCCGACTTTGACGACGACGCGCGTCGCGGATGCCAGTTGTGACCGTGCGGTTCCCTCTTCCACGATATGCCTTTCCGGTTTGCCCCATGCCGAACCGCTGTATTTCTTTCGCTTCGCACCGGTCGGCTTCCTTCCATCATAGCATTCTGACCGTGAGAAAAGCGTTTTGAGCAATATTGGCAGATTTGACGATATATTAACAACCGGAAGGCAGGGACTGGAATGGCGCGAAGGCGAAAGAATTATGTAACGAATACCAATATGCGATGCTCACTCGGCCTTGGCAAGGGACGGCGTTGCACAGTACAATACGGTATTACAGGCGCGTGACCACTCGCTCCCCTCTACCGGCCCGGTCACCCTGCAGGGAGTGCCATGGGGAACGATGTTGTGCTGATACTGGTGGTGACGGCGCTGGCGCTGGGATTCATCAGTCATCTCATCCGGCTGCAGTTGGGGTCGCTGGGTGTGCCATCACGGCGGATTGTGGCGCTGCAGCTCGAGCTGTGGGCCAGTTTCGCGCTGATTCTCCTGCTGTTCATCCTGGCCGGCTCGCTTATCGGGACGGTCGCGCAGGAGCAGGTGTTTATCGGCGAACTGCAGGGATGGTGGCTGCGCATCCGCGGCCTGCCGGCGCCGCAGCAAGGCCTGTTGCTGGGCATGTTGCTGACCGCGCTGGCCATCCTGTGGCATTTTATGTGGGTGTTGAGCGATACGCGGCGTCAGTATGAGGCCGCGGCGACAGACGACGAAACGGAGCATACACCATGATCATGTCGATGCGGAATCGGGATCTACTGTCCATCGATGACTTTTCATCTGAGGAACTGAACGCCATCCTCTCGACCGCTGCGCTGTTGAAGCGCCAGCCGGTCCTGGTGGGCCAGTTGGCGAGTGGTAAAACGCTGGCGATGATCTTCGAAAAGCCTTCACTGCGCACCCGCGTCACCTTCGAAGTGGCGATGACGCAGATGGGCGGGCACGCCATTTACCTGCAACCATCGGACATCGGATTGGGCACGCGTGAACCGGTGAAGGACGTGGCGCGGAACCTGAGCCGTTGGTGCGATGCGATCATGGCCCGCACTTTCAAGCACGAGAGCGTCGTCGGTCTGGCGGAATACGCCGCGGTTCCGGTTGTCAACGCGCTATCCGACCTGGAGCACCCTTGTCAGGCACTGGCCGACTTCCTGACGCTGACAGAGCAGATGGCCACGTTGAAAGGCCGAAAACTCGCATATGTCGGCGACGGCAACAACGTGGCGCACAGCTTGATGCTGCTGGCGGCGAAGATGGGCATGCATTTCAGCCTCGGATGTCCGGACGGCTACACGCCGCTGCCGGCTATCGTGGCGCGCGCCCAGGCCATTGCCGCGGAGACGAAGTGCACCATCGAGGTGACCAGCGATCCGGTCGCCGCGGTGAAGAAAGCCGACGCTGTCTACACCGATGTGTGGACGAGCATGGGCCAGGAAGCGGAGACGGTGAAGCGCCTGCAGGTGTTCCCGCCCTATCAGGTAAACGCCGCGCTGATGAAGCACGCGAAGCCCGGCGCGCTGGTGATGCACTGCCTGCCCGCCCACCGCGGCGAGGAGATCACCGAGGAGGTGCTCGAAGGGACGCAGGCGGTGGTGCTGGACCAGGCGGAGAACCGGCTGCACGCGCAGAAGGCGGTGCTGGCGCTGACGTTCGGGCTGTCACCGCTGTAAACCTGGCGGCACGGCGTTTCTTCACATCGTCATCATCCTGTTATCGCTTTGTCATCGCCGCCCAGTATGGTGACGTCATGCGACATCGACAACGCATCTGGTTGCGTATACTGCTGGTGGTGCTGCTGCTGATCGGCAGCGGCATCACCACCAGCATGGTGTTACGCGATGTTCGCATGCCACGGCGGACCGCCTTCCCCACCGGCATCGTCATCCACCACACGGCGACCGGCACGGTCGAGACCATCGCTTCCATCGACGCTATGCACACCCGCCGTGGCTTCGCCGTGACCGATGCGGACGGCACCGTCTACCACATCGGTTATCACTTCCTCATCCAGCAAGACGGCACGGTGCAGACCGGCCGGCCGGAGCACCTGCACGGCGCGCATGCCCACGGCCATCCGGACACGCTGGGCATTGCATTGGTGGGTAATTTCCACGCCGCCAGCAACCGCGGCCGCCAGGGACCATTGACGCCGCCCAACGCGCAACTGCGCGCCGCGGAAGCGCTGACCGCCACGCTACTGCGTAAATATCGGTTATCCACCCGTACAGTCTACCTGCATCGCGACCTGGTGCAGACGCAGTGCCCCGGCGACCATTTTCCCCGCGCGCGGTTTTACCAGGAGTTGTCGACGCTGATGCGGTAGGTTGACCGAAATACATCACCGCACCCGGGTATCCGGGTGCGGTGATGTATTTCGGGCGGATGGGACATCCGTGCTCCGGGGTTGCTTACTTATTGATCTGCTCTTTCAATATCTTCAGTGCGGACAGCATCTGGTTGTCGGTCTCGCTGATGATGCCGCCGGCGTCTTCAGACAGCTTCACCACCATGTCGGGGGTGACGCCTTTTTTGGCAACATCGACATCATTCGGCGTGTAGTAATGCGCGGTGGTGACAGCCATGGCGGAGCGGTCGCTCATGGGGATGACTGTCTGCACCAGGGCTTTCCCGAAGGTGTTCTCGCCGATGATCTTCGCCCGGTCATAATCCTTCAGCGCGCCGGAGAGAATTTCCGAGGCGCTGGCGCTGTTTTTATTCACCAACACCACCAGCGGGAAGTCGTAGATCGGCATGTCATATTCACGGGTGTAGTCATCCCGGTCACCGGCGCGATTCTTCGTGTAAACGATGACTTTCTTATCGCGCGGCAGCAGCATGCTGGCGACTTTGATGCATTCGGTGAGCAGGCCACCCGGGTTATTGCGCAGATCGAGCACCACGCCGTTGACGTTCGCCTTGCGGAAATTCTTTAAGGCTTCGCTGGTTTCCGGCACGGTTTTTTCGTTGAACTGCAGCAGGTGCAGATAGCCGATATTGCCATCGAGGATCTTCGACTTCACGGCGGGCACTTCGATCTGCGCGCGGGTGATGGTGACGGTAACCGGCTTCTCAGCGCCCTTGCGCATCAGTGTGAGGGTGACCTGGGTGCCTTCCTTGCCGCGAATTTTCGATGCCACGTCGTTGACCAGCAGGCCGTCAGTGGCCATGTCGTCGACTTTCAGAATCAGGTCATGTGGCTTCAGGCCAGCCTTCATCGCCGGGCTGTTGGGCAGCGGCTCAACGATTTCCACGCGGTAATGCTTGATGTTGCTGATTTCCGTACCGCAAGCCGGGCATTTCACCGGCGCGGCGGTGCCCGTACCCGCTTTATTTTCCAGCGCGGGGATTTCCACCATGCTCAGCGTGGCGCCGATGCCGGCGAAATGCCCCTCGTTATCCGACATGAACTCTTTGTATTCAGTGGGGTCCATGAATCGCGTATACGGATCGTTGAGCTGAAACAGCATGCCGCGGATGGCCGCATAGGACAACTCTTCCGGCTTCTTGATCGGCTCGACATACTGGTTCTGCACATTATTCAAGGCTTCATTAAACAACTGCACCGGACGCAGGCTGGTGCTGATATCCAGCGACGCGCGCATGGGTCCATCGGTCGCCTGGGCGGCCCATGCCGGCGGCACCATGGCCAATCCCACCCCGTGTCTGGCGGAGAAATTTCCCGCCCAGAACCCCATCACAGAGGCAACGACCATCAGTAACACGACCATCGCGAGTGCGAGGAGCTTTGAATTCGACTGATTCATGTGAGTGATCCTTTTTCAGCGGCGGACATCGAGACGTATTCCGTGACGTGGTCATTGACCGAGCCTTGCACATGTCAGGTTGTCGGTAACGTTTCCGTCGTGTCTACGCCATCGTAATGAACGCGTCTGTTGTGGCGTGCGTGATGCCGTGGGGCAACGGCACCGGGCTGACCTGCCGGTTTCACGTACGGTATACCCCGACGGGCGACAGGTTATACCTCAATCTGCCGGTCGCGCGCGGCGACCGGCAGATTGACGCGTGACGTATGACCGATTTACCCGCCCGGGGTGACCGACGTGATCTTCGGCGGAGCGGGCGGCTTCACCACGCCATTGCCGATCTGGATGCGGACGACAGTGAAATCCACCATCGTAATGGCGATATTATCGTTCGTATAGAGCATCAGCGCGTTCTTGGTGAACCCGGTGTTGAAGGTGAACTTATCTCCGTCGGTGAGGGTAATCGGCTTGTCGCCGGCGGCGGACGACGCCCCGCCGCCGATGCCCATATCGGAGGGCGACACCGGCGCAGAGATCATCGAGGAAGCGGAACTGCCGGGTTTCACCGGGACGCTGGGAATCTTCGCTTCCGGTTTACTCAGCACGATGCTGGCAATCGAATCCGTGATAAACGGGAAGAAGTATTGTGGCCAGCCCTGGTTGATGAGGACTTTATCGAGACGCGAACCGATATTGACGCGTTTCGAAGTGCCGGCGGGCAGAATCATCGACCGTTTCACGGCGGTTTCGGCATTGGTGTATTTAAAGTTGACCACCGCTTCGCGGTCATAGATTCTTGTAGGCTCGGCCGGATTGCGCATGAAGGACTGGAAGGAGCAGGCGACGATGTCCGTCACCTTCGCTTCGGCGCCGGCGCCAGTTATGGTGATCCCCAGCGAGTAGGTATCATTGATCTGGTAAATCAACTCCTGTTGCGCCAGCGACAGCGTGGTAGCCCGGACGACGTAGGCCCAGACGGGGATCGTCGCGTCGCGCGCGCCGGAGCTAGCGGGCGCCCCGCCCATGACGCCGGGGTCCGTCGTGGCAACTTCGCCGCCGATCTCGATTTCATGATCGATTCCTGTCTTCTTATCATGGTAGATAAGAATCAGTGAGTTGGGCCGCTCCGACTCCGGGATCATGTTTCCGGCCGCGCCGGGCAAGCCACCGAGCGCGTTATTCAGATCGGCACCAGCCACCGAGCGCGAAATCACCGGCGGCTGCGCCAGCAAAATGGCGGACGGGTTGCCGAGCAATGCGATCACTTCCGCGGGTTTCATGCCCAGGGTAATGCCGGCCAGCTTCTTTTCCGCGGCCTGCCCGGCCAGCACGGCGGCCAGCAACAGACTGATGAACAGTATATAACGTGGTTGCATTCCGTTCGTCCTCCTTAGCGCGGCATCACGACGCCACCGGGCAGTGCGCCGGGGCCGCCGAAGAGGGATTGATTATTCGCGTCGGTCTTTTCAGCGCCTCTGATAATCGTCAGCGGCATGCCGAGCGACATCGCAACGACTTTGCGAGTGGCGGTGTCGACTGAGAAGGTGATGTTGCGATCGGGATAGGCGCAGAAATAGCATTTATCGATGCGCACAAAGGGATCGGGCCAGTCGTAGATCTTCACCATGTCGATGAGCCGCGTCCCGAATCCGACCCGTTCTCCCCCAGGGCCCACTGCCGATGAGGTTATTTTTGTGGTCGGGACATTGTTTGCATTCAACAACGACACCACCACGCCGACCACCTTGCCGTATTTATCGAAGAGCACATAGGTGGTAAATCCCTGGCTGGGACTCGGGCCGAATTTGCCGTTACCTTCATACATCCAGACGATGTATTCCTCTTCCGGCTTCGGCTTCGGCGGGCCGGCTACGCCCATCGCATCCGGCATGCCAGGTCCGGCAGGCGCCGCGGGGGCGGTCGGATCCATCGTCGCCATCTCCGGCGGCGGGTTGAGGATCTTCTCGATGGCATCCACGCCGGGCAGCGCCGGGCCGATATAGTGCGGCATGCCGCGCTTCTGCAACACATCCGCCGCGGTGAAATTCAGCGTCACCTCGTTCAGTGTCGATTCACGCCGGCTCTGCGCGGCAGCCGGAACGGCGAGCAGCAGGGCAAACGCCGCCACCACGAAACCGAGACAGCCCGCCAGCGACACAGTCAGGTGTATGCGCATAGATTGTTCTCCGTTACCAAGCACGCAGGCCGGGGTCTATTCCTCCCGACCGCATACCGATTATACTCTCTTTTCGGGGTTCACCCGCAATGTCCTTCCATTTTCTTTCAACGCACACAACCGCGCTCTTGTTTCCATGCGACACACCGCGGCGTGCCGCCCGTTGACAAGGGCGGCACGTGTCACGTACTCTGTAAGCGCAGATGCGCCGCGCCTGGCGGCGGAGGGGTGGCCGAGTGGTTGAAGGCGGCGGTCTTGAAAACCGTTGATGGGTCACACCATCCGGGGGTTCGAATCCCTCCCCCTCCGCCAAACTCTGCTGTACCATACCCCATTTGTCCACTATTGCATCGCAACCAACGCCTTGAAATCCTCGGGGTTGGATGCTTTTTTCACTGCTTCTTCCAGCGACACCTTGCGATTGAGCACCAGCGTCTTCAGCGCCTGATCCAGCGTCTGCATGCCATATTTGGCGCTGGCCTGGATGACTGAGGTAATCTGGTGCGCCTTGCCGTCGCGGATGAGGGTGCGGATGGCGGCGGTACAGACGAGAATTTCCTGTGCGCAGGAGCGACCGCGACCGTCGAGATTGGGCAGCAGCGTTTGACAGACAATGCCTTCCAGCACGTTGGAGAGCTGGCTGCGAATCTGCTCCTGCTGATGCGGCGGAAAGACGTCGATAATGCGTTCGACGGTCTGCGCGGCGCTGGTGGTGTGCAGGGTGGCGAAAACCAGATGGCCGGTTTCCGCGGCGGAGACGGCGGTGGCGATGGTTTCCAGGTCGCGCATCTCACCAACGAGGATGACGTCGGGGTCCTGGCGCAATACGTGGCGCAACGCGGTGCCGAATCCTTCGGTATCGGAGCCCACCTCGCGCTGGGTGATAACGCTAAGCTTGTTGCTGAAGAGGAATTCCACCGGGTCTTCGATGGTCACGATATGCGTGCGCTGCGTACGGTTGATTTCCTCAACCATCGCCGCCAGCGTGGTAGATTTGCCCGAGCCGGTGGGGCCGGTCACCAGTACTAATCCGCGCGGGCGATTGGTGAACTCGCGCACTACCAGCGGCAGGTTCAGCTTGTCCAGCGTGGGTATTTCCATGGGGATGGTGCGAAAGACGGCGCCCATGGAGCCGCGCTGCCGGTGATAATTGACGCGGAAGCGAGACACGCCGGGCAGGCTGTAGGCGAAGTCAAGCTCCCAATGGCGTTCAAACGTGGTGATCTGCACGTCGGTGAGCAGCGCATAGCACATCGTCTGGATGGCGCGGGGCGACATATTCGGAAAGGGCAGCGGGCGCAGTTCGCCATCCACGCGCACCATCGGCGGCGAGCCGACGGCCAGGTGCAGGTCGGAGCCGCGGGTATCCATCATCTGCAACAGCAGTTGATCGAGCATCAGCTCTTCGGCTTTATCATCGGTGATAATCGGCGCGAATACATCCCGGGGCGCCTGCCGCTGGGCCTGCGGCGCGGCGGCGGGCATGCCGGCCAGCCCGCTGGCATTATACCAGCGGTCGATGGCCGAGCGAATTTCGTCCAACGGCGCGACACGCAGGACAATCTTGCAATTTATCAGCGTACGGATGACGACGAGGCCGCCTTCATCGAGCGGATTCGACGTGGCGATGTGCAGGCTTTCACCATCAGAGCCGATGGGCACTAGCCCATAATTTTTACACGTTTCAGAGGGCAGCCGTTCCAGCACGCGGCGTTCCGGCGGCATCATCTGGCGCAGTTCGAGGAACTGCAGCTTCATATCCATCGCGATGGCATGCGCGATCTCGGTATAGGTGAGCAGGCGGTCGTCAACCGCGACTTCCCCGAGCCATTCCTGCAGCGTCTTCGCTTTCGCGAGCAGGCCTTCCAGCACTTCCGGCGGGAGTATCTTAGAGCGTTCCAGCAGCTTGGCCAGTTGCGGATTGGAGGCTACCCCAGTATCTGACATTCGTGAACCTTCCTTCAGCGCATGCGCGGCGGCACGCCAACGGGCGGGCGCTCACGCCCGCCTTTCTATACTATTCCATGAACACCGGCCGGGCCATGCATGGTGCGATGAATCAGCCTGTTATTCCCACCAGGCCAGCAGCGCAAACCGGCCGGTGGTTCCGCCGGCAGCACGGTAGGAGAAGAAGCGCTCCGGCTGACAGCGCGGGCAGGCGGGATGACACGCCACCGCGGACGCCGGGACGCCGGCGCCGGCCAAGTCGTCGACGATCATGCGCCGGATCTCCAGGTGCGGTCGGGCACCGGGACGCGGCAGCACGCCAGACGGGAACACCGACGTCACCCGCGCAGCCACCTCGTCGCCAACCTCCAGACACTCCGGGCAGAGCGTCGGGCCTACCACGGCGCGGCAGGCGGCAGGATCGCCCCCCACCCCGCGCATCGCGTAAACCGCGGCAGAGGCAATACGCGCCAGCGCCCCTTTCCACCCGGCGTGCACCACCGCGAGCAGACGCTGGCGAGGTTCAACAATAAGCACCGGCGCGCAATCCGCCACCAGCACAGCGATGGGCACGCCAGCGTCGGCGGTGAGCAGCCCATCGGTCTCGGCGACGGCATCATCCCAACTGAATGCGCCGCGCCCGTAGTCGGCTGCCGTCACCCAGGACACCCGCGCGCCATGCACCTGCTGACCGGTGATGAGATGCGCCGCCGGATAACCGGCGGCCAGGGCCAAACGACGGCGATTGTCCGACACCGCGGCGGGATCATCGCCGACGTGGTAGCCCAGATTCAGCGTCGCATACGGCCCGTGGCTCACCCCACCCTCGCGCGTGGACAGAGCATGGCGCAGGCCGGGAATCCTCGCCAGTGATGCGAACATTTGGAGTATCGCCACGAGATCACCAGAAGAGTTTCAACTTCGTGCGGCGCGCGATGAAGGCATCCACGCCCCAGGTGCGTCCGGCTGCGGCGATGATCACCGCCAACGCCATGAGCAGAAAGGTGGCGTTGAGCGCCCACACTTCCGTCGCTTTGTGCAGAGTCGCAAGGAGATAGGCGCCGGTGAGCAACAGCGCACCGAAGCCCGCCAACCGCGTCAGCAACCCGAAGAGCAGCATGATGCCCACCACTAATTCGCCGGTGATGATGAGCCAGCCGAAGGCATTGGCATTCGGGTGCACGCTGGTGACCAGGAACCGCGCGTAATCTGGCCAAACGTTGCCGGCGACGAACAGGCCGCCGTGAGACGTCCAGGCGTAGAGGTGTCGAATGAAAGCGGCGGGATCCTGCAGCTTGTCGGCGATGACGCTGAACAGGAAGAACGCGCCCATGTAGATGCGCATCATCACCATGCCGGCGATGCAGGTTTTTTGGTGGTTATCCGGCCCGGGCGCGGCGTTTTTGGCCATGACTGCTCCTCGTGCTGTCACAAATGTGTATACCATAATATTCTACACCGTGTCGGCAAATCCTGTCAGCGCACGGCTGTTATTCGCTATCTCCTTTTCCGGCGCGGCAGGAAGATCGCGAGGAGAGGCGAAATTACTTGATGCTATGCCCACACTCGTACAATTCGGCGCCGGCAATATCGGACGCTCGTTCATCGCGCAACTGTTCGCCGCGGCAGGCTATACCATCATTTTCGTGGATGTCGTCGACGATGTGGTCAACGCGATCAACGTGCGCGGCCGCTACCGCGTGATGGTCATGGATACCAACCCGGCGGAGATCTGGGTGGACGGGGTGCGCGCGGTGCATGGCACGAACTTGGACGCGGTGGCCGACGCGCTGGCCGACTGCGACATCGCCGCCACCGCGGTAGGACCGAATGCCCTGCCCTATCTGTATCCGGGTATTGCCCGCGGTCTGCAACTGCGGCAAGCGCGGCATGGCGCGCGGCCGTTGGACATCATCCTGGCGGAGAACCTGCGCAACGCCGCCGCCATCGTCCAGGCGGGCCTACAGCAGGCGCTGCCGGCGGAGTTCCCGCTGGCGCGCATGGTGGGCCTGGTAGAGACGAGCATCGGCAAAATGGTGCCAATCATGACTGAGGCCCAGCGCCGTGAGGACCCGCTGTGGGTGTTCGCCGAAGCGTATAACACGCTGATCCTCGATGCCAACGCCTTTAAAAATCCCATCCCCGCCGTTCCCGGCCTGGCGCCGAAATCGAATATCGCCGCGTATGTCGACCGCAAGCTCTTCGTGCATAACTTGGGGCATGCCGCCGTCGCCTACCTCGGTCACCTGTATGATCCTTACATAACGTACCTGTGGCAAGTGATGGAGGTATCGGCGATTCGCGAGATGGCGGAGGCGGCGATGCATGAATCGGCACGGGCGTTGCAGGCCGCCTACCCAAACGATTTCACAGCGGCGACGCTGAGCGAGCATATCGCCGACCTGCTGCAGCGCTTCCGCAACCGGGCACTGGGCGACACAGTGTTTCGCGTGGGACGCGACCTGCTGCGCAAGCTTTCCCGCGAAGACCGCGTCATCGGCGCGATGCTGTTTGACCTGGCGCATGGCGTGGATTGTCCAGCCACTGCGCGGGTGGCGGCCGCGGCGTTGGAGTTCCGCGGCACCGACGAGCGCGACAAGCTCTCCAGCCCTGATGAGAAGTTTGCCGAGGATCTGTACCCGCTGGGTCTGGACGTCATCTTCACCCGCGTGTGCGGCCTGCGGCTGGAAGCGCTGGTGGATCAGCAGGTAGCGGCAACCATACGCACGGCGCATGCGACACTGAAAAGCGGCGTGATTTTTTCGTGAGCGGTTGCACAAACGGGAACGGTCTCCCCACGAGCATTTTCGCCACCGACCTGCATGGCACGTGCTTCGGTGAAGTATATTCACACGAACGTTATGCGAGGGGACAGCCCCCAATATCTGGCAAGGAGTTCTCATGCGTGTCCTGGTTATCGGCGGCACCGGGTTGATCAGTACGGCCATCGTGGAGCAGTTGCTGGCACGAGGGCACGACGTAATCACCATGACGCGCGGCGACACGCGGCCGCGCATCCCGACAACCATTCCGAATATTCGCTGTGACCGGCGCGATACGCCGGCCTTCGCGGCGGCCGTGGCCGACTTATCCGTCGATGCCGTCATCGACATGGTGGCCTTCCGTCTGGAAGACTCGCGGGCGGCATATGAGGCGTTCCGTGGACGGGTGCGGCATTTCATCCATTGCTCGGCGGTATGCGTCTACGGCGGCATGTTGAGCACGCTGCCGGCGGTCGAGACCGAATCGCACACCCCCACCGGCGAATATGGCCTGAACAAGTCGGCGTGTGAGGCGTTCCTGATGGGCCGGTACACGGAGGACGGCTTCCCGGTGACGATCATCCGCCCCTCGCACACCTACGGCGAAGGCGGCACCATCGTGCATGCGCTGGGCGGGGACACCGCCTACCTGGACCGCATGCGGCAGGACCTACCGATCGTGGTACATGGCGACGGGCAGAGCCTGTGGGCGTCGGCGCATATCAGCGACGTGGCGCGCGCGTTCGTCAACGTCCTCGGCAACCCGGTCGCTGTGGGTGAAGCCTACCATGTGACCGGCGAGGAGTGGATGAGCTGGAACCAGTACCACGCCACTGTCGCCCGCGTATTGGACGGCCGCTACCACCCGATCTATATCCCCGCGCACGACCTGTATGCCATGGCGCCAGACCGGGCAGCGATGGCGTTCGAAATCTTCCAATGGTCGAGCATCTTCGATAACACCAAAGCGCGGCGCGACCTTGGATACGAATATCGTATCACCTGGGAAGACGGCGTGCGCCGCACCATCCGCTGGCTGGAAGAGCATGACGGCATCACCCCCGCCGAGGGCGATCCGTTCCCTGACCGGCTCATTGCCGCCTGGACGCTGGGGCGCGATGCGGCACAAATGGCCCTGCACGACGCAGCGGCCACCACGGCGGAGGCCTGACCGACCGCCCACCCTGTCGCTGTACTGCGAGATGGAGGGGCATCATCTCGCCGGGATGCGGGAGTGTCAACGACGGCCTGCCAGCCCCTTGCTCCCTTTTTCACAATCCGCTATAATTATACGGTTTGCGCGATATTTCGCACATGATGTGGCAACTCGCCTGAGGCATCTGCCGAATTCTCGACTTGACACTCGCGCAGCCAGGTGCAGCATGCAGCGTCGGCACATACGCCCAATCGAGGAAACGGAAGCCGCGTGGGTCCCGGACTATTTCGGCGAGACATACCTGCGGCTCTACCAGTTTCCGGCGGAGCGCACCGACCCAGAAGCGTCATTCCTGCTCGCTGCGCTGGCCGCGCGGCTTTCTCCCCATGGACGGGTGCTGGACTTGGGTTGCGGCCAGGGTCGGCACGCCATTCCGCTGGCTCGCTACGGGTTTTGCGTGACGGGGTTGGATTTCCAGGCGAATTTACTCGAGGTGGCCGCCGAACGCGCGCGTTCGGCGGATGTGGCTTTGACGCTGGCACACGGCGACATGCGGCATCTACCCTTCGCCGACGGCAGTTTTGACGCGGTGCTGAGTCTGTTCAGCTCCTTCGGGTATTTCGCGGATGCCGAGAATGCGGGCGTGCTGCACGAGGTGGCGCGGGTGCTGCGCCCCGGCGGCTGGCTGGTGCTGGACGTGGCGAACCGCGACGCGCTGCTGCGCACGGTGCAGCCGACGAGTTGGAAGCGTCTGCCGGACGGCGCGCTGGTGATCAGCGAGTGGACATGGGACATCCCCACCGCCCGTTACACGCATCGGCAACTGCTGGTGGACGGCGCGAATCAGCGCAGATTCACGCACTGTGTGCGCCTGTATACCTATACGGAATTACGCGATCTGCTCGGCGTGGCCGGGCTGACAATTGAAACCCATTCCGGCGGCTTCCGCGGCGAAACGCTGGACCTGCAGGCGCCGCGGATGGTGCTGATCGCGAAAAAAGCTGATTGACGCGGAAAAATGGCGGTATCCCCCATTTTTCACGACACTCGATACGAACCATTTGATAAAGGAGAGAGCTGTGCCACTAGCCACCAGTAGCGAAGTCTTACTGAAAGCGCGCGCGGAAGGGTATGCCGTCGGCGCCTTCAACCTGAACAACATGGAGATGGTCCAGGCCATTGTGCAGGCCGCCGTGGAAGAGAACGCCCCGGTCATCATCCAGGCCAGCCAGGGCGCCATCAAATACGCCGGGCTTGAGATGATCACCGCCATGGCGCGGGTGCTGGCGGACAGCGCCTCGGTGCCGGTGGTGCTCCACCTAGACCATGGCACCGACTACAAGCAGAACGTGAAATGCCTGCGCGCCGGCTTCACCTCGCTGATGTTCGACGGCCACGAATTGCCGCTGGAGCAGAACATCGCGATGACGGCGAAGATCGTCGACATCGCCCATTCCGTGGGCTTGCCGGTGGAAGCGGAGATCGGCTCCGTGCTGACCATTGAGAACCTGCTCTCCGACGCCGAGATGGCGGAGATCCGCGCGATGGAAATTCCGAAGCAGTTCGAAGTGCTGCGCAAAAAGATCGGCAAAGCCGTCGACGAGCACATCGCGAAGCCGGAAGAAGCGAAGCGCTTCGTGGATGAGACCGGCGTGGATTTCCTCGCCGCCGCCGTCGGTTCGGTGCATGGCCTGTGGCTGGACATCTGGCCGCTGCGCATCGACCGCCTGAAAGAGATCTATGAGGCGACCAATATCCCCATCGTCAGTCACGGCTCCTCCGGCGTGCTCGTTGACCGCGCGTTGGCTGAAGGGAAGGGCGTCGAACTGCTGCCGGGCGAAGGCTCGCTGAAGGATGCCATCAAAGTCGGCTACACAAAAATCAACGTGGCCACCGCCCTCAGCATGGAGTTCAACAAGGCGATGCTGGCCGCCGCCGCGAAGCGCCCGGGCGAAAAAGACCCACGCAAGCTCCTCGGCCCCGCCCGCGACGCCGTGGTCGCGAAGACGAAGGAGTATATCCGCCTCTTCGACAGCAACGGCAAGGCCGGCACTGGAGCGTCGGGCAGTACCGGTGGCGCCTTTGGCGGCGGCACCGTCGCTCGCGGCGAAGAATAGTATCGTTCCGGGGTGGGGTTCTTCCCCACCCCGCTCTTTGACAGGATTGTCTTTATGAAACGCATCGGAGTGTTAACCAGCGGGGGTGATTCCTCGGGCATGAATGCCGCCATCCGCGCCGTGGTCCGCACGGGTATCAGTGCGGGAGTGGAAGTCATTGGCGTCCGCCGAGGTTTCCAGGGGTTGGTGGAGGGAGATTTCACCCTCATGGACGCCGGCTCGGTGTCCGGCATTATCAACCAGGGCGGCACTGTGCTGCATAGCGCGCGCAGTCAGGCCTACCGCACGGATGAAGGTTTTCAGCAGGCGGTGGATAACCTGCAAGCCGCGGGCCTGGAGGGACTGGTGGTCATTGGCGGCAACGGCTCGCAGACCGGCAACCACGTGCTGAACACGAAGGCCGGTTTCCCGACTATCGGCGTGGCCAGCACCATCGACAACGACCTGTATGGCTCCGATTTCACCATTGGTTTCGACACCGCGGTGAATACCGCGCTGGAGAGCATCGACCGCCTGCGCGACACCGCCACCTCGCATGACCGGATTTTCATCATCGAGGTGATGGGGCGCTCGCGCGGATTCGTGGCACTGCATGCAGGCATCGCCGGCGGCGCTGAAGTCGTGCTGCTGCCGGAAATCCCCTGGACCATCGAAGAGGTGAAGGACACGCTGGACTGCGGCTACCGTCGCGGGAAGAAATCCTTCATCATGGTCGTGGCCGAAGGCGCCGCGCGCGGCGAGGCACTCGCCACGCAGGTGGAAGCGGCCACCGGATATGAAACCCGCGCCACGGTGCTCGGACACGTGCAGCGGGGGGGATCCCCCACCGCGGCCGACCGTGTGCT
Organism: uncultured bacterium; assembly: GCA_964590255.1. GTDB lineage: Bacteria > Armatimonadota > Hebobacteria > CAIYQO01 > CAIYQO01 > JAKIYB01. The sequence continues at coordinate 11,319 of CAZPYA010000042.1, read as the reverse complement.
GGCGAGTCAGCTCGGCTCCTACGCCGTCAAGTTGCTCTTAGATGGGCAGCACGGCGTGCTGGTAGGCGAGCAAAACAAGACGATCACCACCACCCCCCTGGCGGATGTGTGGTCGAAAGACAAGCCCCTGGACCCGGAAATGCTTGAAATGGTTCACGTGCTGGGGGCATAACGTTCCGTACGACAACATTGTAGGAGGTTCAATCACACCATGTCGTCACCATCTCGTACATCGCGCAAGGGCCGGACGCTGAAGACGCTGTTCCTCGGCATCCTGGTGCTCTTCAGCGCAGTCCTGCTCATCGCCGGTCCGCAAATGATCGCGCGTGCGCAGAATGCAGACTCGACTGCCGTCACCGATACGGTCACCACGGAGACCCCTGCTCCGGACGCAACCGCACCGGACGACGGCGAACTGATGCCCGGTTCGGAATCCGAACCGCAGCCCGTTCAGGAACCGGAAACATCGGGTACCGTCGGCGAGAATCCCCCACCTCTGCCGGGTGGCGATGCCGCCGGCGAGACCAAGCACGAAGGCGGTGGCGAAGCCATCCAATTGCCGTTCGCCGACGCGGCCTACATGCCACTGTTCATCGTGCTGGCATCCGCCGTTCTCGCGCTGATCTTCGGCTTCTTCTGGTATAAGAAGACTATGGCCGTCAGCCCGGGCAATGAGCGCATGCAGGGCGTGGCCGCCGCGGTGCAGGAAGGCGCCATGGCTTACCTGTCTCGCCAGGTGAAAACGATGATCCCGCTGGTGCTCGTTATTGGCATCGGCCTCTTCTTCCTATATAAAGGCCAGTATGCCTTCATGGAAGCCATTGAAAAAGGCATCTCCGTGAAGCTCGGTCTTGGCGTCGCCATTGCGTTTGCCCTTGGCGTCGTCGCGTCCTATGCGGCCGGCTACATCGGCATGGGCGTCGCGGTGCGCGCCAATGTCCGCGTCGCGAACGCAGCGCTGTCCAGCTTTAAGCGCGCGCTGGAAACAGCCTTCCAGGCCGGCGCGGTCTCTGGCATGTTCACCGTCGGCCTCGGGCTTCTTGGCGCCACCATCACCTTCATGGTCTTCAAAGAGAATGCCATGTTCGTGCTCGTCGGCTTCGGCTTCGGCGGTTCTCTGGCGGCGCTCTTCATGCGCGTCGGCGGCGGTATCTTCACGAAGGCCGCGGACGTCGGTGCCGACCTGGTCGGCAAAGTAGAAGCCGGCATTCCGGAAGACGACCCGCGCAACGCCGCCACCATCGCCGACAACGTGGGCGACAACGTGGGCGACTGCGCCGGTATGGCCGCGGACGTCTTCGAATCGTATGAAGTCACCCTGGTCGCGGCCATCATTCTAGCCGCCGCTGTCGGCGGCGTATTGGCCGCCAATGGCTTTGGCGATCTCGGCATCGGCGCCGCCGCCACCAGTTTCACCTCGGTGTTCACCCTGAAACTGGTCATCTACGCCCTGCTCGTCCGCGCCGTCGGCGTCGTCGCCTCCATCATCGGCGTCATGGCCGTCCAGGGTAAAGACGATCCGAAGATGAACCCGATGCATCCCATCAACACCGGGCAGTATGTCTCCATCGCCATTGCCTCTTTCGGCTTTGCGGTGGTCTCCTACCTGGTGTTCGCCACCCCGACCTTCGGCGCGATGCCGACCATGCCCACCACGTCGCTCATTGCCGGTGTCGACCCGAATAAGTTCAAAATCCTGGCCGACATCGTCAGCCGTTTCTGGATTCTGGCTTTCGTCGCCACCTTCCTCGGCATCGTGCTGACCTTCGTCATCGCGAAGCTGACCGAATACTTCACCGCTGATGATAAGAAACCGGTCACCGAGATCGCGTCTGCCGCGAAGACCGGTCCGGCGACACTGATCCTCTCCGGCCTGGCCGAAGGGCTCGAATCCTCGGTGTGGGGCATTGTGGCTATCGGCGCTACCATTTACGGCGCCTTTATCATCTTCCCCGAACCGTCCTTCGCCGCCTACGCCATCGCGCTGGCCGGTCTCGGCTTGCTGGCCACTACCGGCTACGTGCTGGCCATGGACACCTACGGCCCGATTTCGGACAACGCGAACGGCATCTTCGAGATGTCCGGCGCGCTGAAAAACGACGACGGCACCGAGAACAAGGCTGCCCACAATGTGGTGGCCCGCCTCGACATGGTCGGCAACACCACCAAGGCCTTGACGAAGGGTTTCGCCATCGCCACCGCGGTGATCGCCGCCGTCGCCCTGTACCGCTACTTCCTGGATACGGCGGCTGGCGCGCAGCTCGGACATGCCCGAGAATTGCTCAATAAAGGCGCCGATATTCAGACGTTGATCAATAACGGCCTGCTTGCTGTGGGCAGTACCGCCGATAAGCTGATCGCGCCGATCCTGGTGAACAACATTCAGGTGAATCTGCCCGACGTGTTTGTCGGCTTGCTTATCGGCGGCGCCGTGCCCTTCCTCTTCTCCAGCTTCGCCATCCGCGCGGTCAGCCGCGCCGCGGTGCAGCTTGTTGAAGAAGTCCGTCGCCAGTTCAAAACTATCCCGGGCATCTGGGAATACACCGGCGTCGGCGAAAAAGGCAAGCCTGACTACGCGAAGTGCGTGGCTATCTCCACCGCCGCCGCGCAGCGTGAGCTGCTCGGCCCCGGCCTGCTGGCCGTGTTCTCCCCGATCCTCGTCGGCTTCTGGCTGGGCGCGTATGCGCTCGGTGGCTTCCTGGCGGGCGCCATTCTCGCCGGACAGCTTATGGCAGTGTTCATGAGCAACACGGGCGGCGCCTGGGACAACGCCAAGAAGAAGATCGAAGACGGCTTCCTGGGCGGCAAGGGCTCTGAAGCCCATAAAGCCGGCGTCATCGGCGACACCGTCGGCGATCCGCTGAAAGACACTGCCGGTCCGGCGCTAAACCCGATGATCAAGGTGATGAACCTGGTCGCGATTCTCATCGCCCCGAGTGCGGTGCTGGCGCAGATGACCGGGAACGAAGCCACGAAGTGGATTATCGTGGTCATCACCCTTGTTGTGCTCACCATCGCCATCACCTTCTCGAAGCGCGGCGGCGTGGCCTCCTCAGAAGACTCCGAGGCCGCAACGAGCAAATAGGACTGACCCTTTCCGGGGTTACCCAGTGACCGGCGCTCGGGAGTCATCCCGGGCGCCGGTTTTTTTTACCATAGCTTTATTTCGCCTGTGCGGCCAGCAGGGGAGCCGTCTGGCGTGTCGAAAGTAAGTAGTGGCAGAGACAGAGCACGAATTCTGTTCTGTCAGTGAGAAACGCCATGACCGACACCACGCTTTACGACATTCTAGGCGTCGCGCGCACGGCTACCGCGGAAGAAATCCGCGTGGCTTTCCACGAGCGCGCGCGCATCCTTGAGAAAGACACCGCCCACCCGCAGGCTCCCGAGCATCTGCAGCGGCTGCGACAGGCCTACCAGGTGCTGGGCGACCCGCAGCGGCGCAAGCAATACGACGCCTCCCTCCCCTGCCCCGACATGGGGCCGGAACGGCAGATCGACATAACCTTGACCTGGAAGCGCGTCGGCGAACTGTATTTCCAGCGTTCGGAGCGTTTCACCCCGGCCATCGACGCCGTGCGCGTCGCCGTGCCGTTGATCATGGAGGACGAGAACCTGCTGGTGTTAGGCATGGACCACAGCCATGCCACGCTGATGGGCTATCTCACCGCCACCATCACATACAATGAAGTGCGGCAACTGCTCTGCGAGGTGACCGAGTGCCAGCTCGATTACCGGGTCATCGCCGGCACCTCGGTGAAAGACTGGCAAAGCATCAAAGACGCCGAGGAGGCGATTCGCAAAAAGCGCCTGGCACCCAGCGTTCCGACGCCCGCTGCGGCATCGCAAACACCCTCCACCACCGAGCAGATTTCCAGCGCGCTGCCGCCGCAGCAGGAGCCGGTGCCGGCGCACATCGAGAAATCCGGCGACCGCTGGGAAGAGCTGATGGAGAATATGTTCCGGCAGTGGTCGGCGCTGGATCACCGCGGGTTTCCGCAGTCGCGCGCACGCTTCGTGCTGGAGCAGGTGGCAGTGGTGCTGCGGCTGGAAGATGCGTCCAATACCGCCGGCGTGCCGGAAGAATCGACACAACGGCACGTTGCGCGCGCCATTGACCGCATCGCCAGCTTGAGCGGCATTGAAAGTGGCGCGGTGGCGCTGGAATTTCTGCGCCAGCGCGTGGGCATGAGCCGGACGACAACCGGATCATAAGCGGAGGAAGGCATGAGTCAGACTGTCGAGATGCTGCAGAGCGGCCCCACGCTCATTATGAGCCTGCCCGCCAATGACCCTGTGCTGGCACGCGCAGCCGCCGAAGGCGGTGCCGATGTGCTGAAAATCCATATCCGCGTGGAACATGCCGCCAGCGGCACCCATTTCGGCACGCTGGAGGACGAGCAGGAGACAATCGCGGCAATTCTCCAGGCCTTTCCCGGCCCGGTGGGCATCGTCGCCGGCGCGGAGACGCCCGCCACCCCGGCGGAGATGGAAGCGCTGATGGATATGGGCATCGACTTTTTCGACCTGTACCTGTCGCAAATGCCGGCGTGGATGTGGGAGATCAGTGGGATGGCGCGAGCGGTGGCGTTGGAGAGCGGATACGACATCCACCAGGCCATCGCGTTGGAGAACTTGGGCGTCGATCTCATCGAAGCGGCGATCATCCCGCACGAGGGCTACGGCAAACCGCTGAGCGTCGGTGACATGGTGGCCTACCGCGCGCTGCACGACACCGTTGACGTGCCGATTATCGTCCCCACCCAGCGCGCTATCCGCCCCGAAGAAGCGCCGATGATCACCGGCGAATGTGGCATTCAGGGGTTGATGATCGGCGCCATCGTCACCGGAAAGACCGCCAAATCCATCGAGCATGCGGTGCGGCAGTTCAAAATGGCATTGACAAGCGGCGGATAAGCTGCCTTACGCGTAAAACACAACGCCCGACGAGATCATCTCGTCGGGCGTTGTTGCGTTGGAATGTCGTTACGCCTTCACCGGGAGTTGCGATTCGACAAAGGCGCGGACGGCGGCGATGGCCTGTGGGTAGTTGTCACCGGTTTTGCCGAGGAGGCCGGGGTTGTCTTCGACGGAGATGCGGCCGTCATACCCGGCTTGCTGCAGGGCGGCGAGGAAGCCGACGAAATCGTACCGCGTCCCCTCCCCCGTTTCGGGGATGGACGGTGTGGCCAAATGCACATGGCCGAAGCGCGCGCCGGCGGAGACGATGTTGGCATACGGCTCACCACCCGCCGCGAAATGGAACAGGTCGGTGAGCAGCTTCACATTCGGATGCTCCAGTGTATCGACGAAGGCCGCGCCTTCGCACACCAGGTTAAACACGTTGCAGGCATAGGCGATGAGCGGCTCGAGCACGATGGTGACGCCGTATTTCGCGCCGAGATCACCGGCGATGCGTACGGCATCCAGGTACTGCACACGGGCTTTGGGTTTCGAGAAGCCTTCGGGCATGGAACGGGCGCCGCCACTGCCGAACACGACGATGCCGACGTTGCACTCCGCCGTGCGGCGCAGCGCGACGTCCATATATGCCTCGACCTTCGCCAGGTCGACCGCTGGGCCGGTCACCTTGATATGTCCGGGCACGAAGCAGTTGAACGCCTCGACCGGAATCGGTGACGCCAGCACGGCGGCGCGGTTCGGCGCGTAATCCGCCTCAGGCGCCTCGGGGATAACTACCCCGGTGACCGCCATCTCGGCATACGCGTACCCTGCGGCCTTTGCGGTCGCCAGTTGGCCAAATCCACAACAGATACCGATGCGCATGTGACTCACTCCCCTCACGCCCTACCCCATCTCATCGAAAAGCGGGGAAGGAAGATGTTAGACGTTAAAGCGGATATTGAGGATTTCTCCGTCATCGACTATATGCGTTTTCCCCTCCAGGCGGAAGAGTCCTGCTTCTTTCACCGCCTGAACAGAGCCCAATCGGCGCAAATCGTCGTAGCGGAAGGCTTCGGCGCGGATGAAGCCACGTTCCAAGTCGGAGTGGATGCGGCCGGCGGCAACCGGGGCGGTATCCCCGCGTTTGGTGGTCCAAGCGCGGCACTCGTCCTCGCCGACGGTGAAGAATGCAATGACGTCCAGCGCGTAGTAGCAGATGCGAATGAGGCGATGCGCGGCGGGTTCCTCGATACCCATGGCGGCGAGGAAGTCGGCGACCTCCTCTTCCGGCAACTGCGCGATCTCCTCTTCGACCTTGCCCTGGAAGGCGATGAGCGGATGGCCGTTCACATGGGGCACGCCGTCGCGCGCCTCCACCGGCAGCCCGGTGAGCATCTCCGGCGTGAATGCCTGCCCCTCGCCCATGTTCAGCGCGTAGATCATCGGCTTGGCGGTGAGGAAGGTGTAGCCTTTGATCATGCGCAGCTCATCTTCGGTGAATTCGAGGCCGCGTATGGGCTGTTCCGCCTCAAGGCACTCCTGAATGCGCAGCAGCACCGCCAGCTCTTTCTCGGCCACGGCGCGGTTACGGTTTTTCGCGATATCCTCGCGCAGGCGGCTGACGCGCGTTTCCGCCACCGCCATGTCGCCAAGGAGCAACTCGGAATCCACCGTGCAGATGTCGCGCACGGGGTCAATCGATTCCGCAGGGTGCGGCACGGCGGGATCGTCAAAGGCGCGCACGACCTGCACGAGGGCATCCACCGAGCGGAGATGACCGAGCACCTGGGCGGAGAAGCCCTCTTTCTTCGCGCCGCCTTCCGTCAGGCCCGCTACGTCGACGAAGTTCACCGTGGCGAAGGTGGTCTTCTTCGGCTTGAACTGCGCAGACAGCCAAGCGAGACGGGCATCCGGCACCGTAGCCACGCCGAGGTTCGGCCCAGCGGAGGCGGAGTAGCTTCCCGTTTTCACGAAGTTACGGGTGACAATGTTGAAGAGTGTCGTCTTGCCCACGGAGGGCAGACCAATAATACCGATTTCCATCGGCGGTAACTCTATCACGATGCGCGGACAGGGTCAAGGGATACGCGCCGGCATCGGCGTGATTTGCTCCGCGGTCGGCCGCGCCAGATGGGCAGCTAGCTCATCACGCACCTGCCGTGCGCGGGAGGCGTCGGCGGCGGTGAGCGGCATATCGGACGTCACCGGCACGCCGGGCGGCAGTGGAAGGGCGCGGTACCCGCCCTGGCCTTTATGCACGTAAACAGGCAGGTAGCGCACCCCGGAGACGGCGGTGCCGGCGTCGGTTTTTTCGATGTCCAGGTAGACAACGATGCCGCTGTCACGGTAGCGATCGCGCTGATTGGAGACGAAGTTGCCCAGCGAATAGGCAATATAGCCGGTATACGGCGTGTTGCCGCGTTGCACGGTGACGCGCTTGATGGGCTGTACCACGTGGGGGTGCGCGCCGATAACGGTATCCACGCCGTTGGCGAGAAGCTTTTTCGCCAACAACTGCTGCGGAACACTGGGCTGGCGCTGATACTCGCTACCAAAGTGCAGGAAGGCGATGACGAGGTCGGCGCCATCCGCACGCGCATCGGCTGCCTGCCTGATGAGTGCGCTACCATCGCCAATAAGGTTGATGATATACGGTTTCGCTGCCGGCACAGGAATGCCGTTCGTCATCTCGGTGGCGTTGAGAAATGCCACGCGCACGCCTTTGACGTTAACAATACGCGGCTTCGCCTGTTCCTCGATTGTGCGGGCGGTGCCGGCATGGGCCAACCGATGGCGATCCAGCGCATCCAGCGTGGCCAGCAGGCCGTCGGCGCCTTTATCCATGCTGTGGTTATTTGCCGTGCCGAGCATATCGATGCCGGCGTCGCGCAGCGCGGGCGCAAGGCTGTCCGGCGAGTTGAAGCAGGGGTAGCCGGTGAAGCCGCGCTTCGCACCGGCGAGGCGCGTTTCCAGATTGAGCACGGTGTAATCCGCCTCCGCGAGGTATGACGCCACTTGCGCAAAAATCGGCGCGAAGTTATACCGGCCATCGGTACACTTCGCGGCTTGCACGAGGCCCATATGCATGAGGACATCGCCGCCGAAGGCGATGGTAATCCGTGTCGCCGCCGGCGCGGCAGCCTGCATCTGCCCGACGGCCGGCGAACTGCCGTGGAAGGGCAACCGCGAGACCATCACGAGCAGGAACAACGCGGGCATGAGTATCAGGATGTATCGTTTCAGGCGTAGACTCATCATAAGAAATACCTTCCGTGGGATTTAATATTCCCCGACAACGCAGCGGCAATCCACCTTCACACGGCGGCCCCACGCGTATAGGCGTCAATCATTTCTTCGAGCCGCTGCTGGTGGTGCTCGGTGTCGCGATGCAGCGTCGCGAGAACATAGGCCATCTCTTCGTGATCGGTCTCGAACACTTCGATCAAGTGTTGCTCCACATAATCGCGTTCGAGATCGCGGGCATGGGCCAGCGCTTCACGCATCGATGTCAGCCCCGACTTCGCCTGATGCACCAGACCCGCGAGGTGCTGGAGCACCGCGTGATACGGCGTGTCATCTTGACGCGTGACGTTGACGACCAGCACACCGCGCTCGTATTCGAGCAGCATCTGGGTGATGAGCTCCGCATGCACCAGCTCTTCGCCGGCCAGTTCCTCCCAGAATTCCGCGTATTCGGTGAAGCAGCGCGCGTATTGTTTATACAGCACCGCCATGGATTCCTCGATCATGCAGATGAGCTCGAGGATAGAAAATGGATTGACCATACCCCTGGTTCCTCATGACTGTCTCGTCGCGCTGGTGAGTTGTATGTATTATACCTGAACCAGCCCGCCCCCGCGAGTCACTTCCCCGCCGTGTTGACGATATGTTAAGGTGTTTCTGATCTCGACTTCCCCACACGTATGCAGGCTCACTCTTGAAAATGCGTGTCCTTGTGGCTAACCCACCAGATGGCGTTGCGGAGGATGGGGTACCATTGGGGGTGTTCCCAGAAGGGAGTTTTCCCTTTTACCTGGTCACCCATTGGGCCTCCGAGAATGCAGGTGATGCGGGCCTTGTTGGGGCCGTACCATCGACTTAATCATCGCGTGCAACGCCTCCAGCGCGATGCGCTGGTCATCGTGCAGGGTGGCGAGGTAGGCATCAATCGATTCCGGGGCTATTGACATCGCAGGGTTCCTCCCAGGTATTGCGTGACCTGAACGAGCGCTAGGCCTGAACGACGAAGCAATGAGTCAACGGCTGGCCATCCATTCCCGCTCACCTTCGGCCACGAACGCTCGAAGGCGCATCCCCGAGACAGAAATCGCGCAGAATGGGAAGCAGCACCTTGGCGCTGATCAGGTGATCCTGGCCGGCGACCTCTCGATACTCCGCGAGGGGGCTGGCCTCGGCGAGGGCTCGTGATACCCGCCCGATGCTCGCTCGGGTCTTCTGGCCCGAAAGGAAGAGAGCGGGGACGGCGAGATCGGGGACGCGGTCAAGCGGAGGAGGGGCTCCGGCGAGGGCGATGTCGTAGGCAAGCGTCGGCGCAAGCGCTACCATGCTCTTCCACCCGGGAAGGAACGGCAACAACCAGGTGAAGAATGCCGGCATACCGATCCCCTTGAGAAAAGACCGAATCGCCTTCGCGTAGCTGCCCTCATCGAGCAGCTTCTTGACCCCGTCCCCAAGTCTCGAGAACCAGAGGCGCTCTTCATCGTTGGAGAGATAAGGGGCGTCGTAGAGCACCACGCGCCGTACCTTCTGACTCACGCGAAGCGCGGCCTCCAATGCAAGCATCGCTCCGGAAGAATGACCGTAAAGGTAGGCGCTTCCACCAGTAGCGTCGATGACAGCCTCGAGGTCCGCGATCTCATGTTCAGGTGCGTCTCCAGTACCGCTTCCGCTGTCACCGCGACCTCGCCTATCGTAGCTATACACACGAAAGCATCGCGAGAAGACCTTTACGTCGTCGCGTATCGGCGCGAAGTTTCGGAAGACAGTGGCGCCGGTGACATAGACAAGAGGCTCGCCGGTCCCCGCCACGTCGTAGGCGATGTTGGTTCCGTCTCTCGAAGTGGTGGTATGCATGCGCCCCTCCTCGGCGGTAGGTCTGCTCCTGCCAACCGCCGCTACGAATAAATCGATATACGCGCCATTAGCGGTCGCCATCCCCGCGAAACGCCGCCTCGATGGCGGCGATATCGATCTTTCTCATCTTCAGCATCGCCTGCATGGCCCGGCCTGCGGCATCGCGGTCGTCGGCGTCGAGCATGCGCGGAAGCGCGTCAGGTACGATCTGCCACGACACCCCGAATCGATCCGTGAGCCAAGCGCACTGGCTCTCGTGACCACCGTCGGCCAGGAGCGCGCTCCACAGCCGGTCCGTTTCAGCCTGGTCGGCGGTGTGAACGGCTATCGAGGCGGCCGGCGAAAGCTTGTATTGGGAGCCCCCGTTGAGAAACATGTACTGCGTACCGGCCAGCGATAGCTCTACGACCAGCGCGGGCTTGCCTGGCTCGGGCCGCGTCAACGTCTCGATGATGCTGTCGGGTAGCACGGACACGTAGTACTCCGCCGCCTCTTCACCGTTGCCGTCGAACCACAGACAGGTACGAACCTTGGGCTGGTGGCTCATCTCGACCTCCTTACCCTCGAGCTCGACTCGAAGCCGTTCTTCCTTTTCGCGCAGTTCGGGCGTCATCGCGTCGCCGAAGTCGTCCATTTCACATATCGGTCGAAGCTCGATGGTGGTCTCCTCGCCGGGCATCGGCTCTGGGCAACGCTTGGCCCAGTCTATGGCCTCGTCCATGGAGTTGACCTTCCATATCCAAAATCCCGCCGCGAGTTCGGTGGGTGCCGCGAACGGGCCGTCGCTCACGATCCGGCCCTTGGACGAGATGGCGATGCGTTTCCCGCGGGTGCTGGGTTGCAGGCCCTCGCCGGACAGCAAGATACCCGCGCTCGCTAACTCTTCGTTGTACTTGCCCATGGCCGCGAGCAGTTCTTCGGAAGGCATCACGCCCGCCTCGCTGTTCTTGGTCGCTTTGACGATGACCATCACTCGCATTGTGTCATCCTTTCTGTTGTTGGAGGTGTTTCCGATGCGCTCGAGAACAGCAGCTCGACGTCGGCCGGAGAAATTGACTATTTCTTCCCATGTCTCTCACCATCATTTCACCACAATCAGCAAATACCCTCCGAGACAGCGCTGATAAACTCAGGCACGCGGCATGAGAGAGAGGCATGTAAATGATGTGTTCACGAAACGGACAGCCGATGAGCAGGCGAAGCAGACAGGTATATCAGCAGAGACGCATTTCGTTGAACACACGCTGCGTAATTGCAGGACCGAGTGCGTATTCCGGCCCATGTCGACCACCCATTCCGATTGATGCCGACCACTGATTC
>CAZPYA010000041.1:0-42449 GCA_964590255.1 uncultured bacterium | reverse complement strand
TCCCGCGCGCGCCCTCACCCTGACCCTCTCCCAATTCTGGGAGAGGGGTACGCGTTATGACGTGTTGTGTTCAAACGTGAATTCAGTGAGCGCGGTGCCGGTCATGATGCGTTCGACGGCGGTATCGGACAGGTGACATTCCGGACGGAAGTCATCGCCGGCGGCGTAGGCGCAGAGCTGTTGCAACAGGTATTGCGCCTCGACGTGGGCTGGGTTGAGCGACAGGCCGCAGAGGAGGAGGGCGCCGAGGCCGCAGGCGCGCTCGACGAGGTATCCGAGCGGGCGGCAGACCGGGTAGCGATGGATGACGCGCAACACCGGGTCACCTTCCGCCAGGTCCAGCGGCCCCAAGTCGAGGGGCGGGGCGTCGTCGATCATGCGGAAGAAGTGCAGGTCGGCGAAGCCGTCGTGCGGCAGCGCGCCGAGCATGGGGTGTTCCTGCAGCAGCGTGCCGTTCTGGCCGTCCTCGTATGGTGAATAGTTAGCCGGTGGGGTGAAGAAATATTTCACGTAGCCGAAGTTGGGCGGGTGGGGGCGCACCAGGCCTTCGGACGCCGCCAGGATCACGCGTCCGCCGCCGTAGATAAAGCCGAGGAGCAGTTCGTCGAGGTGTTCGGCGAGTACCACGCGCGTCTGCGGAAGCTCCTCGGGTTCGGCTACGGGGATGTCGGTCCATTCCTTCAGCCAGCTCGCTTGTGCACCGCCGTAGCGCACCACGCCGGTGGGCAGCGGATTCGCCGCGGGGAACAACCAGAGGTTCCACGCATTAGTGACGGTGCGCGTGCCGCTGGCCAGCACCACATGCAGCGTCAGCGCCCGCGGCGCGGTGACGCGGGGCAGCGCGCACGCGATATCGCCGGCGGCACAGGTGCGGTATGGCTCGTGGGCGTAGTCGTGGCGGCCCTCGGCGATGGTCTTCTCCCCATCGGTGAGCGCCCAGGTGATGACGGGATTGGCGAACGGCGGGTGGGCGAAGTCGGAAACCGCCAGCGCGCAGTGGAAGTCATCACCGCCGCGCAGGCAGCGGTCGTCAAAATTGAGGTGTGCGAGGATGACGGTATCGCCGTTCGTCTCGCGCCAACACGCGGCAGAGGTGATTTTTTCGTCGTAGAACTCGTCGATGATGCCTTGCGGCGACGGATTGGCGTCCATGGCGTCGAAGTGGCAGATGCCGGCGAGGGTGGGGTGGTCGCGGCGACAGGCTTCCATCTTCGCCTTCGCTTCGAGGAACTGCAGGCGCAGGCTGGCGTCGGCGAAGGCGGGCAGCAGGTGGGCCAGGCCGTAGGTGGCGGCGGCGGCCCAGGCGATCTCCATGGCGTAGGGGCGCACCGCGCCGTCGTATTTGTGCTTGCGGCGCACGTCAGGAAATGCGCTCCACCAGCGAAATTCATGCTGGATGACCGGCTTAGCGCACTCGGCATCGACGCCCGCTTCGGCATTGACGAAATCGCCGGGCAGCTCAGCGCGGTAGCCACCGTCCGTCCAAATGATGAAGGCTGTCGGCTTCATTGCCTTCGTGTCGCGGTAGCATTGCCAGGCGATGCGCGGGAAATCGGTGCTGCCGGCGTATTCGTTGCTCATGCAGTACAGGTTAGCGGACGGATGATTCACGTCGCGGGCGACGGTCAGGTCCCACTGTTGTTTCAAGGTGGGGTAGTTGTCCGGCGTGGGCTTGGGCCATTGGTAGACGTGCATCGGGTTGGTGCCGCCCCAGGCACCGAGCATGCCCATCTCGCTTTGCACCAGCAGGCCGACTTCGTCGGCGACGTCGAAATATTCCGGAGTATAGACATATGATTGCGTGCGCACGTAATTGTACCCGAAGTCGCGCAGCGTTCGCAGCTTTTTCCGCCAGCGGTCGCGGTCGGTGTCCGGGCTGCCGGTCTCCGGGCTGGAGATGAAGTCGCCGGTACCGCGCAGGTAGCAGGGCGCGCCGTTGATGAGAAAGTGCTTGCCGACGGTTTCCAGTTTCACGAAGCCGGTGCGCTCGCGCATGGCGTCGAGCACCGTCTCGCCATCGAGCAGTTCGACATCGACGCGGTACAGGTTGGGGGCGTCGGGACTCCACGAGCGCACGTCCGGGAGCGACAGCGTCGTTGAGGCGCCCGGCGCGGTCACCGGAACGATGATGTCCTGCTCGTCGACGGTCACCCGCAAGGTCAACGGCGCGGAAAAACCGCCGATGTGCGCGGAGACGCATAGAGCACCGCTATCCAGATCGGGATTGAGAGCGACATGCGCCAGCCGCGCGGCGCCGACGGCGGTGAGCTCGACGGGCCGGTACAGGCCGGACCAGTTGCCTTGCCAGTTGAAGGCGAAGGCGAATTCGCGGTGACGCTCGTGGATGCGCACGGCCAGGTCGTGCGTCGCGTTGGGCTGCACCAGCGTGGTGATATCGAAGCCGAAGGGCACGAAGGGCAGGTCATGCGCGCCCAGCGGCACGCCGTTCAGCCAGAGTTCGGCGCTGGGGTGGGCGCCACCGAGGTTGAGCAGACAGCGGGCGCCGGTCCAGTCTTCGGGCACACGGAAGGTGGTGGCGTACCAGCCGGTGCCAGTGTAGGTGGCGCGGAAGGTGCGGGCTTTCAAGTGGAAATCCCACAATTCATCCAGGCCATCATGCCCGTATCCCTGTCCTTGCCAGCAGCCGGGCACGGCGATGGGATCGACGATATCGTCGGTGGCGTTGTACCAGCCTTCGGCGGCGCCGATATCCATCGGATCGAGGCGGAAGCGCCAGTCGCCGAGGGTCAGCCGCCGCTCAGATGGGTGAGCGAGCACGGGATTGACTCGCGCCGGGGCAAAATAGGGGATGGAGAGATTTGTGGTCATGATGGGAATCCCTCGCGTACCAGCTCCATGAAATATTCGAAATTTGCTTGCGGGCAGGGGGGCACAGAATGGTCGATAGAGGGGATGAAGCCGCCTGTCTCCCACAGTGCCGGTACCTTTTCCAGCACCTCGCGCGCGATATCGTCCCGCGTGCCCAGCAGCACGCGCTTGTCGATGCCGCCCCAGATGAAGAAATTGGGGTGCTCGCGGCGAAACGCCAGCACATCATAGCCTGCCGCGACCTCGAAGGGATACAGGCCGTTCATGCCCAGGTCGATGAAATGCTCCAGCACCTGGCCGTTGTTGCCGTCGGAATCGAGCAGGAAGCGGTGCTGTCCCTGCGAGCGCAGCACAGTGAACAACTGGCGGTAATGCGGCGCCATGAATTCGGCGAACATCGCCGGGCCGATGAGCGGGCCGTTTTTGAACGCCATGTCTTCATGGAAGAGCACATAATCGAAGCGCGCCTCCGCGAAGGCGCGCGGCAGGCAGGCGGCGTGCATCCGCAGCCAGTGCTCAGCCATGGCGTGCAGCGTCTCCGGCTCGTCATAGAAGGCGTAGGCCAGCTTTTCCTCGCCCCAGAAGTTGCGCCAGAAGGCGTAGAGGCCCAGCAGCGCCAGGCCCCACGGATCGTCGCTGGTCTGTGATTCGGCGGCATACGGGAGCAGGTCGCCGTAGTCGTGGGCGGTCGGATCCAGCCGCGGCTGAATTTTCTGCTCCCAGTCAGCGCGGCACTCCACCGGGAAGCGCAGCCACTGCGGCATGCTCTGGCCGTCCAACCGTTCCTTCCACACCTGGCCGAGATCGTTCTCGCGGATGCGCGTGTGATCGTCACCCTCCACCGTCCAGGTGTGGATGGGTTCGCCGGACAGGTGCATCCAGGTGAGACCCAATCCAGCGCCGATGGTGGGGCGCGGCTCCATGCCATAGTGGGTCATGGCATCGGTGCTCGCGGGCAGACCACCCTCCGCAATCCAGGCGTCCACCGTTTCCGGCCAGAAGGCGACCGCCTCCCAGCGCGTCGGTCGGTCGACTGGCTGGAAGTCGTAGAGACGGCGGAAGCGCTCGCGATTGGTCAAGGTCATGCCATTGCCCTCACGTGCGACCAGCGAGTTGCGTCGCGCAACAATTCGCGGGCGTCTGCCTCGCTGGCGCACCAAGTGGAGATAAACAGGCCTTTCGACGACAGCAGGTTGAGCGCCTCTTCCACTTCTTCGGGTGGTAGCCATATCTGCAGGTTTTTGCCGGCGCGCTGCACATAGCGCAGGGTGTCCAGGTAGTGCAGCGGGCTGGGCTTGCCGGCGCCGGGGAGAATCTGGATGGCTTGCAGCCGCGGCAGCTCGCACAGCGCCGGCACGTGGGCGAAGGCGCCGATGCCGTCGACGTGGTAGACGGTGTGATCCAGGTATTGTGTCTGGCGCTCGATGACCGGCAGGAAGAGGTCGCGAAATGTCGTTGGCGAGATCATGTAGGAGAAGTCGTTCTGCGCGGCATAGGTCTTTCCCGGCGACCAGAAGCCGAACCAGCAGGTGGAGCCGTCCGAGGCATCGCGCACGATGCGGTACAACGTCTCATACACCTCGCACCACATCGCCATGAGATGCGCTTCGGCGGCGATCACCTCTTCCGGGCGATCGAGCACGTCATACAGCAGGCGGTCGGTGCCGCGCAGCGCGGCCAGCGTGTCGCCGCTGCCGCCGAAGGCACCGATGCTGGGGATGCAGCGTCCGGCGGATTCCGCCACCGCGCGTTCCAGCGCCTGGAGGGTGAACTGCCACCAGGGATGCTCGGTATCGATCTTCATGTCGAGGACGGGGGCAAGGCTCTCGCCGGTGACGATGGGATGCCACCAGCCGGTGTCGAAGTCGAGATCGGTTGGGCAGCCGAGGAAGGCGGGGATGGCGGTGTGGCCGGGGTAGCCGACCGTCCAGATGGGGAAGGCTTCGCCACCGAAAAACGTGCGTTCCATCTGCAAAGTGTTGCAGGCAGCGGCGTAGTCCAGGTCCGTCCAGCGCGCGTATGGAGTGTCCGGCCGCGCCGGAGGGTCGCCGGCGGGCGCGACGTCGCGCGGCGCGGTGACGGCGATGGCGCAGCGATCCAGCGCCTCGCCCGCCCACCACGCCCGGTAGCGCGCCTGTGTCTCTTCCCAATCCTGTTTATACATGAGTTGCATGGCTGTTACCGTATTTCCACCACCGCGCACTCCCAGCGCGCCAGCGGGAATTGCAGGCGGATACCGTTCTCGGTCGCTTCCGGCTGCAGATCGGACGTCGTGCCGTCCTCGCGGTGCAGGCGGATGGTTGCCGGTGGATGGGCCAGTGTCAGCGTGACCAAGCCACCGCCGGCCTCGCCGTCGGTGGTCTCACCGAGGATGATGCCCTTCGCGTCGCCGGCGTCGAAGAGGTAGGCGGCGACGGGACTCTCGCTCTCGACGGTCAGCGCACGCTGGTCGGCGAAGCGGCCGCGGACGGTGAAGTCGGCGGTGCGGGCGCGGAGGTCGGCCAGGCGCTTCACACGCGCGGCGAAGTCCGGGTCGGCGGCCAGCGGCAGCTCCAGCCCGCGCACGTTCAGTGAGAGCAGGAAGCCGAGGGCGAAGGCTTTCCCAATCTCGTGCTGGTGCTCGTGGCTGTCGAGAATCCACGACTGCAGCGACTCGGGCAATATGTAGCGGAAGACGTCGGCGCGCTTGCTGGCCCAGTGCCAGTCCCACCAGAGGTCGATGAAGGTGCCAGTGAAGATGTCGGCGTTTTCGCCGAGAGTGTAGCCGCCGGCATTGCGCGCGCGCACCAGGTCGGCGGCCTGCGGCGCCCAGGCGCAGGCGCCTTCGTGGCCGTAGGCGGGCACGGGGTGTCCGTGGTCGGCGGCAAAACAGACGCTGGTTTCGAAGGTCTGGTCGATGAAGAGGGCGTCGAAGCCGAAGTCGAGCAGCCGGTCGGTGAGATCGATGGCCCAATCCTGGAACGAAGCGAGGTTCTGGCAGAGGCTGCCGCCGCCTTCGTCCAGGTGGCTGTTGAGGAAGGTGCCGTAGTTGCCGCGGCAGGTGGACCAGTTCTCGTAGCGCACGGCGCCGTGCATGGTCTTCATCGCCTGGTCCTGCGCGCGGATGGCCCACGAGCGGTTCTTCGCGGTGGTCAGGCGGTAGTTCACCAGCGTGTTCACCTGTATGCCGAGGGCGCGGGCCTGCCGAATACCTTCGCGCAGCGCCGCCATATAGTCCGGGGTGTCCTCCAGGAAGTCGCCGTCGCCGGCGCGCAGGTAGGTGGCCATGCTCATGTCCCACAGGCTGAGGTCGCGGATGCCGTGGTCGAGCAGCGACTGGGCGATGGCCGGCACGTCTTCCGGTTTCGTCCACTGACGGCCCATGAAGTCGCGGGCGTACAGGGTGAAGTAGCCGATGCGCGTCTTCAACTCGGGCGGCGTCGCCGGGGGCGTCCACCAGGTGTCCATCCACGCGCGGAGGCGGTCGGCGGTGACGTGCCAGTCGCCGTCGTGGGCGGATATGCCGACGGGGTCGCTGGTCCATGTTTCGCCGGGATTGAGATAGGGCTGGTGCACCCAACTCCAGGCGGTGTGGCACGCGCCGCGGCGGGGATTCAGGTCTTCGATGACCAGCCCGCCGGCACGCGGCTGGGCAGGATAATGGATGTAGGACAGCCCGTGGTCGCCGCCGGAGAGGTGGAGGAACGGGAAGGTCATGCCGAAGGCGAAGGTCAGGTATTCGCGCTTGTGGTGGTTGGCCAGGGTGTAGCCGTTCGGTTTGGCGGTTTTGCGGTGGTTATGCGGGTCGCTGTGCCACAGGTCGCCGCGCAGGATGGTGTCCGTGCCCGGCCCGGCATACCCGCGCCAGCCGCCCACGCGCGGATACCAGACTTCATGAATCATCCACGGGCTGCCGTTCGCCACGGTGATGGTGAAGGTGGCTTCGTCGGCGTCCGCGGGCAGGCTGACGCGCGCGGTGACGGCGATGGGGAGCGTTTCGCCGATCTGCGTGGACAGTGCCGGGTAATGGATGATGAGGGTATCGCCGTCGCGGGTGAATTGCGGCGTGCCGCACTCGTGGCTGTCGGCGAAACGGTCGATCCAAATGGTGTCATCGGGTACGACAATGCGGAAGAGGCGGCCATCCTCCGGCGCAACCAGATGGCGGTAGCCGTTGGCGTCGGTGATGCCGACCAGGCTGCCGGTGGCATCGTCGAATTCCAGGGTCATCTGCGCGTTGCCGAAGATCATGGCTGTACCTCGTATAAGCGGTGGTAGAGATCGCGATAGCGGTCATACACGGCACGATAGGCCGGTTGATGGGCGGCGATAGGCTCAAAGACGCGATCGGGACGATACCAGGCCTTCGCGGCTTCGGTGACGTCGGCGAAGCGGCCGATGCCCGCCGCGGCGAGCATCGCCGCGCCCAGCGAGGCGGCGTCGGAGCAGGCGGGACGCTCGACCGGCAGGCCGAGGAGATCGGCCTTCATCTGCAGCCACAGATCGCTGCGGGCGGCGCCGCCCAGCGAGCGCACGGTCTCCACGGCGATGCCGTGTTCCAGCACCGGCTCCACGCACTCCTGCAGCATGCAGGCGCAGGACTCCATCACCGCGCGGGCGATGTGGGCGCGGGTGTGGCTCAGGTGCAGCCCGGTGATGGCGCCGCGCACGTCCAGGTTCAACCGCGGGAAGGTGGTGCCGGCGAAGTGCGGCAGGATGGTGAGGCCGTCGCAGCCGGGGGGAATCGATCCCACGCCGTCGAGGAAGGTGTCGTAGTCCTCACCGGCGGCGCAGAGGTCGCGGAACCACTTGAGCACGATGGCCGAGGTGATGTTGTAGGCCATCGCATAAAAGCGTTCAGGCACAGCGTGTTGCCCGGCGACGATGCGCGAGTCGAAAATGGCTTCATCCGTGGTGGCGATGAGCGCCAGCGCGGTGCCGGTGGTTTCCGAGATGATGCCCGGGCGCACGTTGCCCGCGCCGACGGCGCCGACCAGTTGGTCATTGGCCCCCACGCACACCGGCACGCCCGCCGGGATGCCCAGCGCTTCCGCCGCCTGCGCGTGCACGCGCCCGGCCACGTCGCCGGGCTGCAGCACACGGGGCAGTTGCGCCGCGGTGATGCCCGCCGCCGCCAGCAGGCGCGGCGCGTAGGCGCCCGTCTGCAGGTCGAGGAAGCCGGCCATGCGCGCGGTGACGTAATCGGTGGCGCATTCGCCGGTCAGGCGGTAGCCCAGGTAGTCGGGCAGGCAGAGGAACTTCCACGCCCGGTGTGCCGCCGGCGCATGCTCGGCCATCCAGGCGACCTTGAAGAGGGTGAGGGAGGCGGGGATGGCGGGGTAGCCGCTGATGCGGTGATACTCCTCGTGGCTCAGCCAGTCGGCGTTCCAGCGGTCGGCGATGTATTGGGCGCGATTATCCACCCACACGATGGCGTTATACAGCGCGTTGCCGCCCGCGTCGATGGGCACGTAGGTCTGCCCCTGCGAGCTGAAGCCGATGGCCGCCAGCTCCTTCGGGTTCTTCCCCGTCTTCCCAAAGACCGCCCACGTGCCCTCCACCGCCGCCTGCCAGTACGCCTCCGGCAGCATTTCCGACCACTCGGGCCGCGGGGTGATGAGCGAGTATTCGGCCGTATGCACCGCCAGCGCGCGCCCGTCGTCCGCGATGAGCGCGGTCTTCAGACTGGTGGTGCCGATATCGAAGGTGAGGTAGAGCATGGCGGCGGTTCCAGGTTTCATGTTGGGAGTTTGTGTGATGAGTTGTCCTTTACAGCAAAAAGCCTAACAACATCGTCAAAGGGAAGACCAGCGTGACTACGATGTATTCCTTTATAGCCGGAATAATTCTCCTGAAGCATGAGAGCAATATGAATATTGCCAATACGACGAGTGCATACGGAAGGATGCTGGTGGCAATATCAGCATAATCTCGAAGCGGGAATGGTAGCGTCCAATCAGGCGGTTGCACCCATTCCGGCAGTTGGATCGAATCCAGCAATAAGGGGAAGCCAAAGTAGGCCAACACTCCTCCTGCGGATATGCTGTATGGCAGCCGGTACCATTTCCGACCGATGAAAATGATCTCCAGTGGAAAGATCAGGCCGAAAATTGCGAATCGCCAGGCTCGCTCAGCAGGCATTTCGATACAACCATGGGAAATCCACAGGTCAACGAGCAGCAATGGCCAGGCGATCAACATAGTAATCGACAACCACTTCACCAGTGCCAGTTTCCACGAGGGGCGAGGAATCGCGTCGTCCATACTTGCCTCCATCGCCGGGACAGGTTTCTGTATTATACCTCGCTTTACGGGTGAGCGCCGGGCTTTTCGAGTATGAGTACGAGCACGAGCACGAGCGCGAGCACGATAGGGGAGGTGAGGGGAGGGGTTAGAGCATTTACCCTAACCCCTCATCCCCAGTTCCCTAACCCCTACTTCGTGTAGCCGTATTCCTGCTCGACTTCGCCGATGGCTTCTTCGATGATGTCCATGCCCTTGGCGGCGACTTCCAGGCTCATGACGATGGGCGGGCTCATGCGGAGGATGTGGCCGGCGGGCACCCAGGCGAGGCCTTTCTCGAACGACTTCTGGTAGATGATCTTGCCGGCTTCGGTGAAGGGTTCTTTCGTCTCGCGGTCCTTTACCATCTCGACGCCGAGGAGGCAGCCCTTGCCGCGGACGTCGCCGATGATCGGGTGGTCGGCCTTCATCTGTTCCATGCGCTTCTCGAAGTAGTCGCCCAGCACCATCGCGTGCTCCAGCAGGCCTTCCTCTTCCATCGCCACGATGCTGGCGAGGGCGGCGGCGCAGGCCATCGGGTTGCCGCCGTACGAGGTCGACGCGGAGATCTTGTTGATGCTCTCCTTGTAGCGTTCGGAGACGAGCATGCCGGTGACCGGGAAGCCGTTGCCGAAGCCCTTGCCCACGGTGACGATGTCGGGGCGGGTGTCGTAGTGCTCCATGCAGAAGAATTTGCCGGTGCGCCCCATGCTGGTGAGCACTTCGTCGGCGATGATCAGTATGCCGCGGTCGTCGCAGAATTTGCGCAGCTTTGGGAAGAAGTCTTCCGGCGGGAAGACCGAACCGGCCCAGCCCTGCACTGGTTCCAGCACGAAGGCGGCGACGTTGCCGGTGGTGGCGTTTTCGATGAACTCGGCGTAGAAGTTCAGGTAGGCGTCGGTGTCGATGGTGCCGTCAGCCTTCTTGAAGATGGCGCGGTAGGGATACGGGCGGGGCACCAGGTAGAAGCCCTGGGCGCGGCCGGCGCCGTTAGTGCTGTTCATCTTCGCGCAGCTCACCGAGTGGCCGGACTTGCCGTGGAAGTCCATGAAGCAGGAGATGAACTCGTATTTGCCGGTGGCGGCGCGGGCGACGCGCAGCGCGGCTTCCACCGCGGTGGTGCCGCTGTCATAGAGCTGCATGCCGGTGAGGTCCCAGGGCTGGATGGCGGCCAGCTTTTCCAACAGCTCCACCTTAATGGGGGTGTTGAAGTCGTGGCAGTTCATCAGGTTATTGGCGTGGAAAGCGACGGCCTCGCTGACCTTCGGGTGGCAGTGGCCCAGGGTGGTGACATAGATGCCGCTGGAAAAGTCGATGTAGGTGTTGCCGTCCACGTCGGTGAGGGTGACGCCGTGGCCTTTTTCAAACACCACCGGGCAGAGCGTGACCTGGCTGGAGTAGCCGATCATGTGCGCCATGCCGCGGGCGTTCAGGGCGGCGGATTTCGGGCCGGGCACCTGGGTGACGACGCGGGGCACGGTGGTGGGGTCGATATCGGACCAGTAACCGGTCTGCAGAGCCATGGGAACCTCCGGGTGTTTGATTGTGTGCGGAATGTGCGAGTGACCTGTGCATAATGATAGCGCCATGGCGGGAAATGTCAAGGGGTTGGCCTGTTTTTGGAGGATGCGGCGACTATTTATTCACAATACCTTGACAGGCGCCGGAACGACCGCTATGCTGTTTGTGCGAAACGAACATGCCACCTCTCCCCCCGACCCCCTCCCCTGCGCGGGGAGAGGGAGTGATCTGTGTGAGAATGCCAGATTCGCTTGTTCGACGTGTTTCACCCCCTCCCCATGTAGGGGAGGGGGCCGGGGGGAGAGGTGGCGCCAGGTGAGCGACAGAACCATATGAATCACCGTCAACAGGCCATATTGGAGATTATACAGGACAGTGGGCGCGTGGGCGTGCGCGAGCTGGCGGAGCAGTTCGGGGTGTCGGATATGACCATCCGGCGCGACCTGAGTGCGCTGCAGCAGCACGGGCACCTGGTGCGCACGCATGGCGGCGGGCTGGTGGTGGGGCGCGCGGACTTCCTGCAGCGGGCTTTTCCCTCGGCGGCGGTGTCGCCGCGGAAGCTGGCCATCGGGCAGGCGGCGGCGGCGCTGGTGCAGCCCGGGCAGACGGTGATGGTGGATACCGGCACTACCGCGCTGGAAGTGGCGCGCCACCTGCCGCAGGACATCGGCATCACCGTGGCCACCACCTCGCTGTGCGTGGCGGAGGTGCTCTACGGCTCGCCGCTCAACGTGCTGCTGCTCGGCGGCTTCATTCGCAAGGAATTCCCCAGCCTCTACGGCCCGATGACCGAGAGCCTGCTGCAGACGCTGCGGGTGGACGTGCTCTTCATCGGCTGCGACGGCGCCAACAGCGAGGACGGTTTCTACACCGCCGACCTGCACGTGAGCAGCCTGGAGCAGGCGATGATGCGCATCAGCGACCGCGTGGTGGTGGTGACGGAAAGCGCCAAATTCGGCCGCCGCGCCTTCGCCCGCTACGCCCGCCCCGAAGAGATTCACACCGTCATCACCGACGCCGCCCTGGCGGAGCGCGACCAGCGGAACCTGGAGGAGCGGGGGGTGACGGTGATAGTGGTGAAGTGAACTGGGCATCGGACCCCTCCCCCTGCCCCTCCCCGAACCGGGAGAGGGGAGGAGTTGACGTAGGCATACTGTGTATAGGTCTACATCCAGTCCTGTCGCGCGTACCTAACCCCCGACCCCTTCCCTATGAGGGAAGGGGAGCGATATATTCACCGGTACTCACCTCACCCGGTTCGTGGAGGTGGCTGGAGGAGGGGTTTGATGATAGGAAAGGTAACCAACCATGGGTAAATACGACAACGTCATGTTATCCGGCGCCGCGGCTGATGAGGCGGTGGCGAAGCTGCAGGCGCAGTTGCGCGAGTGGGGGCTGACCATGCCGCCGGTGGAGGCGATGCCGATGCATTTTGGCCTCAACGACTTCTACACCATCGGCGAGACGGAGTTCTGGGTGGCGAACGAGGTGGAACTGGGCTACTGCGGCAAATTCCTCTTCGTCTTCGACGGGCAGACCTGCCCCTTCCACCGCCACGCCATGAAGCACGAGACCTTCTTCATTGTGAAGGGCAGCCTGGTGATGAAGCTGGACGACGGCGAGAAGATCATGCAGGAAGGTGACCTCCTCGCCATGCCCCCGGGCGTCGGCCATTCCTTCACCGGCATCGGCCCGTGCCTCATCCTCGAGGTCAGCATGCCGTCGATCCTCAACGACAACTTCTTCGCCGACACGCGGATCGGCAACGACGGGGTGATCTAGGTCACGTAAGTATTTGGGCGGGCGAGCGTCCCCGCGAGCCGACGCCGGGTGGATATTTAAATCGTCGTGTTCTACTATGGAGTGATCACGACGGATAAGACTTCCACCCGGCGTCGGCTCGCGGGGACGCTCGCCCGCCCATTTTACTGCACGTTGATGCCGGCTACGATGTCGCCGGTGCTGGAGGGCTTCAACGGGCCGGTGCCGGTTGACGCGGATCGTTGGCCGTCTTTGCTGGGCGTGCCGCCGTTATCGACGCTATCTGGGCCGATGCTGTAGAGGACGTAGTCGGTTTTCGTGAGCTTATATTGGAATGTGCCGGAGACGGCATATGGGTCATCCGGCAGCGCGGCCAGGTATCCGGGGGCCAGCGCGGTCAGTTTGGCGGGATAGCGTTTGTGCTCAAGGTAATAAGCGCGCAGGGCGAGGCTCACTAACAGCAAGTCTGCCTGGGTTTCGTTATTCGTATGGTAGCAAGACTGTTTGGCATAGTCAGGCAGGACTAACGGACTGTAGGGATCTGTGGGCATGGTAGGTGGCGTGTGCCGCAGCGCATATGGCTGGCGGGCATCAGCAATAATAGCGTCCATATACCGCGTGACATTATCCGTAACCGTGCGTTCGCGTGCAAGTAGAAATGGCAGTTTTGGCGGACTCTTTTGACCTTCCAGGTTGCAACCTTCTCGAAACATGAGAATGGTCATCCGCCATTTCGGATTCGAGAACCGTTCGAGCAGACCGGCAAGTATCAACCACTTCTCCTCCGTAAGCCTTTCGCTGAACGACACACGTTTCGTGAGGCTGAATTCCAACCGCCGGGTTCCGGAGCGTGCTGATTTGGCTGATAGGTGAGGGATAACGAGCCACATGTCCGCGCGGGCGATGTGCTCAATGGCTATGCCAAGTGTTCCGTGTAGTAGCATTCCACCTTTCGGCATCAGGATTCCAAAGTGTAGGCCGTCAAGCTCGGCCGTCAACGCGCCATCCCAATCCTGACGTTTGATCCGATGATGGGCATCTACACTTAACAGGCGCGCCACTTGGCGATACTTAGCCAGATACAAGCCAATCTGGTCAAATGACCGCCATGGAATCTCACGATAGTCACGTTCAAAACCAGTGTGCAGCCAGGCGATAGACGCGGTATTGGCCGCGATGGCTGCACGCACGGCACCCGGCGGTGGCGCCGGTTTGTGCGGGTCGATTTGCGCTTTGTAGGCTTGCTCGATGATGGTTGATGACTTGAGCGCATTGGCGCCGGTGATGAAGGCGTCCCGGGCATTCGGCATGGGCATCGCCGGCGTGGGAATGGCGATTGACGGCGTGGCATTGATATCCGTCCACCACCAGGTGACGCCCACCACCACGGTCACAAATAGGCCGATCCAGAAGAGCAGCAGCTTTTCACCCCGAGTTAGCGATGTATTCGTCCGTGCCATGTTGGTATTATACACCATGGCTCGGACGGGTGGTTAGGCCTTGTGCAAGGGAATCGCATACGTCGCTTCCACGTTCACCTGCACGCTGCGGGCGATTTTCCAGCCGGTGGCGGCGCAGGCCTAGTGGAGGTTGGCGCGGGTGGGGAGGAGTCTGCGGAAATCCGGCCCGTGGCGGTGGTCGGGCTTCTCCGCCCATGCGATGTGTCACCTGATATGATTTATGGTACACTCATCTCATCCTTCCTCCGCAGAGGTATTCACCGATGTTCCATCGCCTATTGTCGTTGCTGTTGCTTGCGCTGCTGGTGCTGCCCGCGCTGGCGGCGAAGCCGCCGGTGGTGAAACCGAAACCGCCGGCGAACCCAAACAACACGCCGGCGAAGCCGGCGAAAGAGAAGCCGAAACCCCCGGCGCCGGTGGAGGTGCCCGCGGCGGCGGAGGACCTGACACCGCCCGGCACTCCGGGCTTCGGGCTGCACGGCGAGTATTTCATGGATGACGCGCTGACGAAGCTGGCGGCCACGCGGCTGGACCCGAAGGTCGAGTTCCAGTGGGGTGGAGGACCGGCGTATCCCGGCCTGCCGGCGGACAACTTCTCCTGCCGTTGGAAAGGCTTCATCCTGCCGAAGTTCGACGAGACGTATACCTTCTGGGCGTCGGTGGACGACTGCTACCGCATCACCGTGGATGGCACGCTGCTGGCTACCAATTGGCCAGGCGAGACGCGCAAGGATCGCGGGGAGATCGCGCTGACCACCGACAAGCTGCATACCATCGTGGTGGAGCACCGTGAAGGCGGCGGCGGCGCGAGCATCGCTCTCTACTGGAGCAGCAAGAGCCAGCCGCAGCAGGTGGTGCCTACCGAGGCGCTATATCCGCCGCGCATCCGCGTGGGGAAGATGCTGTTCACAGACGCCCCGCAGGGGATGAAGGGGAAGGTCTACCTGGTCACCCCCACCGTCGCGCCCAAAGCGCTCACCCAGGCGGGCGCCACCGAGCCGACGCTGAATGCCTATGGCGACACGGCCGTCTATACCGCTTGTTGGCACGCCAGTTGGGCAGACGCGAAGACGGTAAAGAACACCGAGCTGTATATCATGAAGCCGGACGGCGCCGACCAGCGGCGCATTACCTCGAATTTTTACCCGGACATGATGCCGGCGCTCAGCCGCGACGGGAAGAAGCTGGCCTTTGTCGCCGACCCGAACAACGGCAACCGCGAGATTTTCATCATGCCCATCGGCGGTCGACCGCGACAGCTCACCGACAACCCGGGCATGGACCTGCAGCCGACCTTCAGCCCGGACGGCAAACAGGTGGCGTTCCAGAGCGAGCGCGAGGGGCATATGCTGCTGATGGCCGTCAACGCCGACGGCACCGAGGAAACGCAACTCGTCGACGGCGACGGCTGGAACCCGGTCTACAGCCCCGACGGCAAAAAGCTGCTCTTCCTTTCCACCCGCGACGGGCAGACGGACATCTACCTGGCCACGCTGGAAACGAAAGCGGTGACGCGTGTCACTAATACGGAAGATGCGGAAGGCTGTCCCGTTTTCAGCCCCGACGGCAGCGAAGTCGCCTTCATCGCCACCTCGGACAAAGGCAAAAAGGATATCTTCGTCATGGCGCTCAACGGCAATGGCCTGCGCCGGGTGACGACGACGGGCAACGTGGTGTCGTTTAGCTGGGGGTGGTAAGTCTAGAGAGCGAGACTCCCGATGCCGTTCAAATACGGGCTCTCGACCGCACGCGCAACCTCTCTCCCAACCCCCATACGCGCTGTGTTTAGCCAAAGTCGGCCCCCATCCCCCGCCCCTTCCCCCGTGCCATCGGGCACAGGGGAAGGGGAGTACGGTGCAGCATACCGGAATGCCCAGCGGCAAAGAAGACGCCCGTTCAGGTATAACGCAGCGCGTATGAGGGCTGGGGAGGGGGGCCGACTCCAGCATCCGGTTCAGCTTGACGGTGTCTCGCCCGCCCAAGGTTTTACTTAGAAACTGTATTGGAAGTGCTCGCAGCCGTCTCGCGGGTCTGGATCGCGCCTGACCACCGAGGCATTTCTGGCATGTATTCCTCAATACACTCTCGAAATTCCTCGGTAGTCAGCCACGACCCATCCTCCACGATCCGACTACGATCACTTCCAATACAGTTTCTTTTAGTCCTCCGGCCGTTCCAGCGGGCCGATTTTTACTTTGCGCGCGGATTTCGACAGGTCTTTCCCGCCGAAGCGCAGCGTGGCGCCGCCGGCCATTGTCTGGCTGATGATGTTGCCGGCCATGTCGCGGTCGACGACGGCGATGGTGGCGTCGCTGGCCAGCGGGCCGGCCTCGACCAGCGCGCCGGTATCGTTGAGCAGCACCCAGCTTTCCGTGCGGATTTTGTTGATGGGGTCAGATTCGCTGACCACCTTCAGCACGGTGACGGCGTCATCATCGCGGATGATCTCGATGCGTTTCGGCTCCTTAGCGTCCGTCGGCTCCAGCAGCGTCTTCGGGGTGAAGGTGGGCACGTGCGGCAGCAGCACGGTGGTGAAGGTGAGGCGCTGGCCGGGTTTGGTCATTCCCTGCCACTCCTGGCGCAGGCGCACCGGCGAGAGGCGGTAGACGTTTTCCAGAAACGCGTCATTCACGGTATGGGTGCGGCCCGGGCGCGGCGCGAAGTAGACAAGCAAGTCCCACGCCGGATTTGGGAAGGCCTGCACGCCGTACCCGAGGCCCAGGCCGGTCCAATACAGCTCGTCATAGTAGGTGTTGAACCAGTTCTCGCCGCACTGCGGGCCCAGGTTGCGCGTCTGCTGGCACGGGCCTACGCGCACCTTCATGGCGGCCTCGAAGTTCGCGTGGTCCTTCAGCACCATGAAGCCGGCTTTGTGGAAGAAGACGTCGCGCAGGTAGGTGACCGGCATGTGCTGGTAGGCGACGGTGGCGATGCGCGCGAACGTATACGTCGGATCGTCGGCGTAGACGGGCACGTCGGTGGTCATCGGACGGGGATCGGCGGGGGTGCCGTCCAGATCCTCGATCCACAGCAGGTTCTGGAAGGGCTGGGACACCTCGTAGTACCCCTGGCCGCCCATCAGCACCGCGTCCTGCTGCAGCATGGCGCAGATATTGCCGGGCGTTTCGCCGCCATGGCCGGCCATCGGCAGCAGGTCGATGAGCGCCCAGAAGCCGCGCCTGTCGTTGCCGTTGCTCAGCACCAGCTTGTCCGGCACCCACTTCGTCGCGCTCATCAAGCGATCGTTCATGCCGGGATACGCCTTCTTCATCTCATCAGACGCCGGCTCCAGCGGGTGGCGCCAGGTGACGCGGCTGGTGGGCGCCGGCGGTTTCGGGGCCACCGTGTCGTCGGCGAAAAGGTAGGCCAGCGCGAAGTTGTAGCGCGTCAGGTCGAAAGGCCCGTGGTACTGGCCGGCGTCTTGATAGATATGGTTGTAGACGTATTCCGCGATGCGGTGGCTGGCCCAGCGGTAGCGGCCGTTTTTCGTCTTCGCGGAAAGCAGCTCGTAGAAGAGCATCGTCTGCCCGATCTGCGGCCAGCCGCCGTCCGAGCCGAAGGTGGGGCAGCCGCCGCTGGGGGTGACCATCTCCACGTAGCGGTCGAAGGTTTTTCGGTAGCCGGGATTGGCGAGGAACCCCTTCCAGTCGCCGGTGTGGAAGTAGATGGCCAGCGCCACCGGGCTCCACACCCAGTGGTAGCCGGAGGAGGCGTCATCGGCGTCGCCCACGTTGCCGATAAGCGTGTCGTGCAGATCGACGAATTTGATTACGCGCGGATCGACCGGCTTACCGTCTTCCTGCGCCACCATGCGCGCGATCTTCAGCAGCGCGTAGTTGTGCCACACGCGGTTGTGCGTGCCCACTTCATTGAAATATTCCTGCGCCGGGTTGGCGGCGATGGGGTAGAAGAGCGCCCGGTAGCGCGCCTCCGCGTCTTTCGGGGCGAAGGGGCTGTTCGGGTCGGTCTTCCAGGTGAGCGCGCGATACGCCGCCAGATCGAAGATCATGAAGGAGTCGATCTTGCCCACGGTAAAGATGCCCTCCGCCAGGTCGCGGCCCAGCGTCACATACTCCCCGTCGCCGGTGGCCTTGTGCAGCGACAGGCAATAGAGCAGTTGGCCGAACATCCAGCGGTCCTTGCCGGCCAGCGAGCGCTTCGCCGTGTCCTTCACCGGCGGGGCGACGTATTTGGTGATATACGGCAGGTAGTCCGCCGCGCTCTTCACAAAGTCGTGGCGATACACGCCGCGGCGGTGATTGGCGAAGGCATTGTGCGCCACGCGCGCCGGGCGCATGTGGTTGATCTCGCCGGGCAGGTTGGTGATTGCCGGCGGTTCGGGCGTCGCCGCCACCACGCGCAGCGGCACGCGGGCCAGCACTTTGCCGTCCGCCAGCACCGCCTGCGCCTCATACGCGCCGGGTTTGCGCAACGCGCCGGCCTTGACTTCGATATCCTGGCTGCCGGATTTTCCGGCGGGCACCTCGTATTTCGCCGGTAGTTCCAGCGCGGTCTTGCCGCGGGCATCGACGATGCGTATTTTGTTCATCTTCACCGTGCAGGCGTAGGCGTCCACCTCGGCGCGCACGATCCACGGGGCATCGGGGCGCACGTCGTCCAGCGAGGTGGTAATCAGTCCCACGGCGTCGGGGCGGTCGGCCAGGCGGAAGGCCGGCCAGGCATTCATGGTGCTGCCGTAGCCCCAGCCAACCTGGTTGAGGTTTTCATTCGGGTCAACGTCGGGCACCAGCACGCTGGCGAAGACGCGCTCGCCGGCGCGCGGCGTATAGCCCAGGTCACTCCAGGGAATCGCCGCCTCGACGATGTAACCACGTTCCGTCTCGGTGGACGCCCATTTGCCGTGGGCGGTTATCATCCAGAAGGTGCCCAGCTTGGTCAGCGCGGCGTCATTCCCCGCGGCGACGCCGTGCGGGCCGATGGCATAGCGCAAGCCCAGGCAAGGATCGGTGCCGGTGAGCGAGTTGCGCGTCATCGGTTGGCGGGCGGAGTTGAGGGTGATCATCACGCTGTCGCATGCCCACGGCGCCGGGCCCTGGTTGCCGGCGCTGCCCGGTTTCACACCCATCAGGTGGTCATCAACAATCTCGGCGGCGGCGTAGAAATAGGTGTCGTCCCACGCCAGGCCCACCCGGCCGCTCAGGTCTTCGTCCCCCGGCACCGGGTTGGTGGCGTCGTTGCAGTAGACCACCCCCAGCGGAGTGCCCGGCTTCGGCGAGATGACGATCGGCACGGCGGCCATGTTCCACTCGGTCAACATGCCGTCCACCACCACGGGCGTCTTCGCCTTCGGCATCAGGTATTGTGTCGGCAGCTTCGACAGCGTGGCCGCGTGAAGCAGGTTAGCGCCGGCCAGCAGCATAACGAGGCATAACATTAGGCGAGACATAAGTTGTCCTCCATTTTTCGTACGTATGGCTTACCTGTACCCGAACCCCTCCCCCAGCCCCTCCCCGAACCGGACGAGGGGAGTATCGGTGATATATTGCTCCCCTTCCCTCATGGGGAAGGGGGCAGGTATCACTATTGTTTCGATAGCTCAAACACCGCTGACGTGCCCGCCTCCAGCGTCACCCGCGCGCCGGCCCAGCCGAGCAGGTTGAAGTATGGCGAGGGAGATACGGCGGTGTCGATGGCCACGCCGGTCGGGTTATGGATTTCCAGCGCCCAGCGGTCGTCGGCGATCTGCGCGAGGGAGATGACGACGTTTGGGTTGTTGGCGATGACCGGGTGGCCGATGTAGAGGCGCGAGTCCTGCGCCGCGGTGTCGAGGGTAGCGTAAGCGGTGCCCTCCAGCATGCCCAGCGGTCGCCAACGGCGGGCGGTACGGTCCAGTAGCACGGCGGGCCAGTTGGGGTTCAGGTTCGCCACGGTGACGGGCAGGCCGGCGGGCAGCGTGACTTGCGGAATGGTGAACATGGCACCGGTCTCGCGGCCGTCGAGTGCCAGCATGAAGCGGGTAGCGATGATGCTGCCGGCGTCCATCTCGACCGTGTAGGCGGGCGCGCCGTCGAAGCCCAGCGCCGCGCGCGCCGCGGCGAGGATGTTCGGGTCGGTGTGCGAGCGGGTGCCGCCAAAGGCGATGACGCGCAGCGTCGTCGCGGCGTTCGCCGTGGGCAACTCCTCTACCGGCAGGCAGACATACAGCCCGCCGGAATTGTTGGGATTGCGGCCGATGAGCAGCGGGGCGCCATCGTTAATGAAGATGGACGGCTGCGCGCCGTTTACCCAGCAGAGCAGCGCTTCATCGTGCCGCCACTCGACAGACTCGCCGGTCCAATCGGCTTGCAGGTCGATGCGCGTGCCGTCTGCCTTGTGCAGCACGTAGCGCGGCCCCGGGTCGAGCCAGCCCACCTGCAGCGGAGCCGTCAGGCGCGGGTCGCGCTTCCAGCGCAGGTCATGCTGGAAGACCATGGCGGTGAGCGCGTGTGGCTTTGGACGGAAGACAGTGGCCCGCCGCGTCAGCGATACGTAGCGGGTGGGATACGCGCCATACAGGCCGAAGCCGGTGTTGTTCTGCACCACGAAGTAGGGATCGGTGAGATCGTATCCCTGCTCCACGGTAAAGCCGGTGATGGCGGCGTCGGTGCTGATCATCTCCTGCAGCGGGTCGACCATCAGTCCCAGCTCCGGCGGGTCGAGCGTGGGCATGGCGATTTTTAGCCGCAGGCCGGCGCCGCTGAAGCCCACGCCGCCGTCAGTGGGGGCGATGTGGTCGCGCACCGGGTCCATCGGCGCGGGATTGACGTGGTCGCCGTAGACCCACCAGCGGCCGACCCACGGGCTGTTGCCGCCCCAGTCGCTGTTGTTGTAGGTGAGATAGACGGTGCCCGACCAGCCGTAGGCCAAACCCTTCTCGTCCTTCTCGTAGCCGATGGTGAGCGGGTTGTTGCGGTCGGCGCAGTAATACTCGCACCAGTCCAGCCGCAGCGAGAGGAAGTCGGAGGTGTAGGCGACGCCGCCGTGCAGGTCGCGCGCTTCCAGCATCAGGTGCATCTGCTGATGGTGCTGCAGGTCCAGTTCACGCTCGAAGACCGGCGTTCCGTTGCATTGCCAGCGGCGGATGACTCGGTCGCCGTCTAATAGCAGCACTTCGGCGAGGCCGACTTCGGAGGCGACGTTCATGCGCAGGCGGAAGTGGGTCACGTCGGCGCGGAACCAATCGGCCACCGGGGGAATCTCCGCGTCAGTGCCACGCCAGTCGGTGTCGCGTTGCGAGACGGAGACCGCGAAGGCGCGCACTTCCGGCCCGCTGGTCGCCACCTGGAAGGGATTGCCATACTGCCAGCAGTCGAAGCGGTAGCGCGGGCCGCGGGTGATTTCCTCGTTGATGGTGCCCCACCATTCCAGCTCCGGCGCCATGTGCTTGCGCAGCACGGTGTCCTGCATCGTCGCATACGGCTCGATGATCGTCATCCGCCAGCCGGCGGCCAGCGCGCGGTCGAAGTCGGCCGGGCTGTTCATGAAGGTGAGCACCGTCGGATTGAGGCGCAGGCCCTTGTCATTGAGCATGTGCAGGGCGTCGCGGGCGTCCTCGATCACCACGCCGTTCTCCCAGGTGATCACCGAGAAGGAGTCGTTGAAGCGGTTCTGCAGGAGGCCCTTCGGCGAGGCGTGGTGCAGGTAGTAGCCCTTCCGGCAGCGCATCTTCAGTTCGCCGAAGATGAGGTTGCAGTGCAGGTGCTCCACGCGCTCCACCGGGCGGGTGATGGGCACCTTGCGCGTCTGCAGGATGGTCCCGTCGTCGGAGAGCAGGTCGGGCAGCGGCAGCGCCGCCTCGAAGCCGTAGATAAAGCAGCGGCTGCCCACGCAGTCGGCGATGGTGTAGCCGGGCACGGCGAAGAAGTCGTCGGTAGTCTGCGCGGCGCAGTCAGCCTTCAGCGCGGCGAACGATTCGGCGGTCAGCGCGGCAAACTCCTCCAGGAAGACGATGAAATCGTGCCCGGCGGCCTTCGCCTTCGCCACGTAGTCGGCCACCGTGCCGCTGCCGCTGCTATACGCGGTGCGCGCGCCGATGAGCCCCTGCTTCAGCGCGGAGTCCGGCGGGAAATCGCGCTCCGCCCAGATGACCGGCGGGTCGTCCTGGAAGCGCGGCACCTGTGGCACGAGCATGTTCGGGTCGGTCTCCGCGCCGCCGAGGACGCCGGAAACCAGCGACGGTTCCGCCAGCCAGCGCAGCGTGTTGATCGCCATTTGGCGCAGGTCGGACGGCGCGCCGTCGAAGCCCCGGTACAGCAGGTTGTGCGCGATATCGTAGGTGTGCGGTGAGAAGAGATGGTAGCTGCCGGGGATGCCGCATACCGCCAGCCGCCCGGGCAGGCCCTCGCGCAGCGCCATCAGCGGCACGCGGTCGGGATAGATGTTGGGGTCGACAGTTTGGTCTGGCAGGCCGTAGCCTTCGGTGATGGGCAGGCGCGAGTGGCTGCCAGGGCCGGCGCGCAACACGATCTGCCAGTCGTCCGTCACCTTGATGGGCCGCGCCGCCACCGCCGGCTCCATGTTGTTGGGGAACCAGACACCGGAGACACCGTCGGCGACGGGACCGCAAATCTCGGTGGAATAGGCATACTGCTGGTGGCCGACGTTGTGGGTATGGTCGGGCTGGTCCAGGTACAGCCGTAGGAACTCCGCGCCGAACGGCGCGAGTATCGTCTCGACGGGGATCACCTCGACTACCGGCAGGAAGAAGAAGACGCCACCGCCCTGCGCCACGAAGCGCTCCACCGCCGTGTGAAACTCCGCCAGGCAGGCGCGCTCCTCTTGCTTCGTCTTCCGTGGGATGTAGCACATGCCGACCAGCAGCACGTTGTATTTCCCGGTGGCCAGTTGCGCCGGTATCTCGTCGAAGGCGCAGCCGGTGACGGTGAAGCCGGCTTCGATGAAGGGGCGTACAGACAGGTCGGCATGCAGGCCAATCTCGGTGAGGAGGGCTGGGCGGATGGACGACATGGGTCACTACCTCGATTTTCGTCAAGTCAGGGTGGAATACTGCTTCTGCGGGCAGGAAGTTTTTCCCTCGTGGCAAATAGAGATGATAACGCAGTTTTTTCAACCTCCCGCACTCCGGAAAGGGGTTTCCCACCATGTTGCACCGTATTGCACTGCTTTGTTGTCTATTGATGGCCTGTGGCCTGGCCGCGCCGGCGCGCGACGTGCTGCTGGTCGAAAGCGGTCCGGCGCAGACGGCGGTGCTCGATCCGGCGAACTGGGACAAGGTCTTCCCGAACGAGCTGTATTTTGACGCCTTGCGCGCGATGCTGGTGCGCTTCCCCGGCCTGGCAGAGCACGTCTACCCGCTTCTGCAGCAGGGGTACCGCGTCGACAAGGCCGAATTGGTGCTGATGTGGAAGGGGCAGGAAGGCGCGCGGCCCGAGCGCGGGCGCGGCGGCTGGGGCGCCGAAGAGCTGTATGCGAATATGCCTGGCGAGTGGCACGTGCAGGCGTGGGCGCTGAACCGCCCATGGAGCGTCGATACGCCGGAGCTGGGGCCGACCTTCAACGCCTGGGTGAATGGTGGCGGCTACTGGGCGCGCGGCGGCGGGCGCGGCGACGGCGCCGACCGCTTTGCGCGGCTCTTCGGCCCGCTGCCGTTGCACGCCAACTCTCCGGTGGCGCGACTGGACATCACCCCGGTCCTCACCGAGGCCGCTTACGGCGCCACCCCGGCCGACCGGCTGCGCGGGGCCGAGGAGCGAGGATTCCAGGTGCACAAGATGGAAATCCGCGACATGAAGTATCGCAATTTCTACGCCTATGACTGGAGCGTGGGCATCGGCTACATGAAAATCTCTGTCAATCAGCCGAAGCTGGTGCTGACGCTGGTGCGCGACGGCAAGGCGGAGAAGCCGGGCAAGCTACCGGCAGCGGTGAACCCGGCGGCGCTGGCGGCGAAGGCCGGCGGCACCCCCGCCGTGGCGGTGCCCGCTGACTGGAAAGCGCGCATCGCCCGGCATATGGCGCGGCCGGCCGGCGTGCCGGAGTGGCAATGGGCGCGGGTGCAGGAGCTGCGCGCCATCGGCCCCGAGCCGACGGACAGTGAGGTGTATCTGGGCCGCGGGGTGAATTTCGCCCCCGTGTGGGCTGGTGACGACGCGGCCTACCTGAAATTGATGCAAAACTTGCTGAAGATGGCGCCGCGCACCTGGCACGGACATGCCACCAGCGACTTCGCGCTGCTGCCCGCCGCGTATGGTGACATGCTGCCGCCGGCGGTGATGGACCATCTGAAGCTATACTGGGCGGCGTGGCTGCACCCGGAGGCCGAGCGCGCGCTGGATACATACCTGGGCGGCGGCACGCACCGCGGCGGGCCGACCTACTTCCGTGGCTATACGCGCAGCATCGGCACGACGAATTTCAGTCATAACGCGGTCTCCGGCGCGTTGCTGGGTGGCCAGCTCATCGAATCGCCATACGTGCTCAACGACGCTCGGTACGGGCTGGAAAATATCCTCATGCGCATGCAGGTCTTTTCGGACGGCGTGCATCAGGAGACGGGCGACACCTATTACCAGGCGATCACCGTGGCCGGCGCGGGGGCGATGGCGCAGTTCGCGGAGGCGCCGGCCGATCGGCTGATGGGGCGCATCCTGCGCGACCGGCTGGTGGAGCCGCTGGTGTCGATGTACCACCCCGGCCTGCGCCGCATGACCCACCCGATGGCGCGCGGCGATTATTCCTACCAACTGCTGCTGCAGGAGGGGCCATACCACGTGCTGCACACGCTGTCGCCGAAGGGGGTGCTGCTGCACCTGGACAGCCTGGCGCAGCAGCGCACCGGCACGCCGCTAACCTGGGGCAAGGTGCGCGGCATCTCCATCATTGGCGATGAAGCGCCGCCGCAGCGCATTGCCGTACTCTCGCCATGGGTGGAGCCGTACCTTGCCGACACCTACGCCCAACTGGTGGACGAGAAGCCGCTGCCGTGGATGGTCTACTCCCGTGACGACTTCGCCCCCGGCGAACGCAACGGCGGCTGGCATGTGAACTATCTCGATACGAATTTCTCACTCGCCTCGCGCGACAACACGAACAGCGACTACGGCACCATTCCCATCGCCGCGCAGTGGCGGCGCAAGGCCGAACGGGTAGCGGGCATGGACGACTTCTCCACGCTGCAGATCAATTTCGGCGTCAACGGCAGCTATACGCCGTCGTACCAGAGCATGGGCGAGTTCGGCGTGGTGCAGCACCGCAACACGCTGCTGGCGCTGAAGGCGCTACCCGACCGCCGGCTCATCGAGAATCCGAAAGTGCTGGTGACCTCGCTGCACGCCTCGGTGGCGATCTTCGCCACCGGCGACTGCGGCGGGCGCGAAGTCTGGATCAACGACCGCAAAGCGGAGACCCTCTCCGGCGCGCGGCCCGACCCGGGCGGCGAGTGGAAGAAGCGCATGTGTACCACCGGCGCGGTCGCAAAGGCGAAGATCGGCGACGTCATCACCATCCGCGACGGCGCCACCTATCTCGGCCTCATCCCCATCGCGGTGAATCCGCTGGAGCGCGACGCCGAAGTGGAGTTGTCCTACGAGTATCCGACGATCCTCATCCACGCCTTCCTGCGCCGGAGCGAGCAGCCGCTCGACCTCGACCGCCTGTATAATGCCGCGAACAAGCCCACCGCCGGCTTCCTGCTGCGGATGGTGAACGCGGCGGATTACGCGTCGTTCGACGCCTTCCGCGCGGAAATGGCGGGCATACCGCTCACCGCCGGGTGGAACGACGCCCGCAAGGCCGCGGAGGTGGCGGCCCGCATCGGTGACGACAGCCTGACAATGAGCTTCGATCCCACCAGCTTCCCGGCTGTCGCTCGCGGCATCAACGGGCGCTGGCCCTACGTGTCGGACGGCATCCAGCGCGACACGCCGTGGTCGGTGCAGGGGCTGACCGGCCGGCTGGAAAAGGGTGGGGCGGTGCTGGAGAACGAGCCCGGGCGCACCGGCTACCTCCTCGCCGCGCCGAAGAGCGGCGCCTACATCGGCTACAATCCGCTGCCCGACCTCACCGCCTGGCGCATGACGGTGCCGGGGGGCATCAAGCTCTTCTCCGACGCCCGCGTCAGCCTGCTGCGCGCTTGCGTCATGCCGGCGACGGGCACCTTCCACATCGACTACGCCGCCAAGCCGGGGCAGGATGCGCCGGACATGGCCACCGCGTTGTTTATCGCCGGCATGAAGACGCCGCCGACGGTCATGCTGAATGGGAAGCAACTCGACAAGCTGGTGACCGCACTGGTGAACGGGGAGGCGGTCTACGTGGTGCCGCTGCGCGCCGTGGCCGCCGACGCCCCGGCCCGCGCGGCGCGCTTCCAGGCGCTGGCCGGCGCCGGGCAGCCTGCCTTCT
Organism: uncultured bacterium; assembly: GCA_964590255.1. Taxonomy (GTDB): domain Bacteria; phylum Armatimonadota; class Hebobacteria; order CAIYQO01; family CAIYQO01; genus JAKIYB01. The sequence continues at coordinate 16,257 of CAZPYA010000041.1, read as the reverse complement.
TTCGCGGCTGGCTGGCCGCCGGGCCGTTCCCGCGCGACTTCTCCGCCGTCAACCCGCCGGAGACGGGCGTTATCAACCTGAAGGCGACCTACAGCGGCCTGGAGAAGGTGGCGGTGAAGTGGCAGCCGGTGCTGAAAGCGGGCGAGGCGACCATCGGTCCCGACCCGATCGACATGAAGCCGCTGATGAAGCCGAACGACGGCGTCTGCGCCTACCTCTACGGCATCATCCGCTCGGACCGCGACCGCGAGGCGCTACTGCTGACCGGCAGCGACGAAGAGCTGGCGGTGTGGCTCAACGGCGCCCGCGTCTTCGCGCACACCGACTACTACCGCTCCTTCTACCGCGACCAGGACCGCACGCCGGTGAAGCTGAAGCAAGGCGACAATCCCATATTGCTCAAGCTCGGTCACGGCTGGGAAACCTGGCGTACCAGCGTGCGCCTGGCACAGCCGGACGGCATGCCACTGACGGAGGGGATCACATTCGTCACGCCGACAGCAAAGTGAGGCAGATTACAGCCGCAACCACATGTGGTCCAGGTAATCGGCGCAGCCGATTTTGCGCCAGAACGCCTGGGAGACGGGGTTGTGGTGGGCGACGTTGAGTTGGATGCTCTCCATGCCGTGCCGGCGGAACCAGCGCAGCGCGTCGTCTACCAGCAGCTTGCCAACGCCGCGCCGGCGACAGAAATTCGTGACGCAGAGATCGGCGATGAAGCCGTAGCGGCGGGTGGGAAAGATGGGCGGATTTTCGGCGATATAGGCAAGGAGATAGCCGACCACCGAGCCGGCGACCTCGGCCACCAGCACGCGGCACATGTCGTCGCGCAGCATGGGGGTCACGTGCTTGATATAGTGGCCGTGGCCGTTTTCCGGCACGCCGAAGCGTGGGTCGAAACCGGCGTGGTAGGTCATCAGCTCCACCCACAGGTCGCCGATCACCTCAAGGTCCCTGCGCGTCGCCGGACGAATGCCCACCGGCGCCTCCGTCATGTCCCGATGCGTGTGTTTCACGGCAGGAATTATACCCGATATCCCGAAGGTTGCGAAAAGACGAAAAACCAATAACCCGGCGGATGTGAAGGGAGCGGGCCATGGAGCAGCGGTCATATCAGCGGATTCGCCCGGCGGCGGTGGCGGGGACGTTTTATCCAGGCTCGGCGTCGGCGCTGCGCGCGGCGATTGAGACGGCCTTCACTTCGCCGCTGGGTCCGGGGCCTGTCCCGGCGGTGGGCGACGGCGCGCATCGATTGGCGGGCATCGTGGCGCCGCACGCGGGTTATCTCTACTCCGGCGCGGCCGCGGCGTGGGCGTATGCCGCAGTCGCGCGCGACGGCCGCCCCGACGCCGCGTTGATCCTCGGCATCAACCATTACGCATATTACGCCTCCGCACCGCTGGCCCTCTCCTCCGCGGACGGCTGGGCCACGCCGTTGGGCATCATGCCGGTGGCGACCGAGTTAGCCGATGACCTGCCGGCGACGGTGGACGACAGCGCCCACGCCCGCGAGCACTCCATCGAGGTGCAGGTACCCTTCCTGCAGTATCTCTTCGGCGAACTGCCCATATTGCCCATCGCCATCGGCAATGCTGAGACCGCGGCGGTGCTGGCGCTGGGGGCGGCGCTGGCCGAATTGTGCCGCGCGCGGCGGGTGCTGCTCATCGCCAGCACGGATTTCTCGCACCAGGCGCCCCAGCAGATGGCGCGGGAGCAGGACGCCCGCGCGCTGGAGCGCATTGCCGCCGTCGACGCCGCCGGCCTCATCGACACCGTGCAGCAATTCGACATCTCCATGTGCGGCTACCTGCCCACCGCCGCCCTGCTCGCGGCCGCGAGCAAACTGGGCGTCGAGTGCGGCGCCATCCTCCACTACCACACCTCCGGCGACGTGACCGGCGACATGCAGCGCGTGGTGGGGTATGGGGCGGCGGCGCTGCATCAGCCGGCCTAATGGGCCGCCTGCCCTTGTCGTCCTCCCCTTCGGTGTGCTGTCTCACCGATATCTTTTCTTACGAAAGCAAGAGATGTTTTCGTTTCCCATAATAATTAACAAAATTTATGGAATGTATAAACAAGGAAGCGGGTAAGTGAGTGATATCCCGATAAGCTAGTCTCCTCAATCCCCCTTGAGGCGCTTTGCGTGTGCAGGACAGCCATGCCATTTTCGTATGTCTTGCCGACAACGTCGGCGCTCACACTAAATCCCATCTGGGAACAAGGGGGAACACATGCAGCGAGTCGCGTCACTTCTGGGTCTGGCCATCCTCGGCCTGTTGATGCTCGTTACCGCCGGTTGCGGCGGTGACGACGGGGGAACGGGAGGGCAGAACACTAGCGCACGTTTTGTCATCGAATGGCCGCCACAGGCGTTTTCGCGGGTGTTGCCCGCGTCGGCGCAGAGCATCCGGCTGACGCTGAGCGACAGCAACGGCTTCACCGCGACGCAGACCGTTGACCGTCCGGCCGTGGGAAACACCTCCACCGTTACCTTCACCAATGTCCCGATTGCCAACTTGACCGTCACGGCCACTGCATATCCGCAGGCCGGCGGGCAAGGCAATCCGCTGTCAACAGGCACTTCACCAGTGACGACGCTGGCCAGCCAACAGGTGACGGTGAATCTGACGATGGCCAGCACTGTCGATCACCTGGTCATCTCCTCGCCGGGCGGCGTGCTGTCGATGCCGACCAACGGCACGTTGCAACTGTCCGCCACCGCCAAGGACGCCGCCAACAACACGGTGCTGGTGGGTGCGAATAACATCACCTGGGCCTCCGCCGCTCCGGGCACCGCCTCGGTCAACGCCGCCACCGGCCTCGTGACGGGCGTCGTGCCGGGCACGGCGGTGATTACCGCCACGGAATCCGATTCCAACACGAGTCAGTCCGTGACGGTGACGGTGGTGAACGCCGCGCCGACTGCCAGCTTCACCGTGACGCCGGGCGCCGGCACCACGACGACGTCCTTTGCCTTTGACGCCTCCGCCAGCAGCGACGTGGAAGACGCGGCTGCCGCGCTGCAGGTGCGCTGGGACTGGAACAACTCCGGCACGTGGACGACCTACTCGGCGACGAAGACGGCTACCCACAGCTACGCCGCTGTCGGCACCTACACGGTGGCGATGCAGGTGAAGGACTCCGGCGGGTTGGTGGCGACCACCACGCGCACGGTGACGGTGACCGCCGAGCCGATCGTCGTGAGCCTGAACCCGACGACCACCACGATCTCGGTCGGGAAGACGGCGATCTTCACGCCCACCGTGCTGAATACCGCCAACACGGCGGTGACGTGGTCGGTGGTGGAAGCGGGCGGCGGCAGCGTGAATGCCGGCGTCTACACTGCACCGAGCGCGCCGGGCACCTACCATGTGAAGGCGACGAGTGTCGCGGATCCGACGAAATCGGCCACCGCGACGGTGACCGTGCAGGCCGGCGACGTGTCGGTGATCGTCAACTAAACGATGAACGGAGCTTGCCGTCCTTGCCGGCGCCGCGCGCCCGGCGAGGACGGCCTCGCGATGCGGTGATTTCTGCCCGCATCGCGCATGGAGAGGAGAATCCAGATGCGAAGTTTCTTGTATGCCATGGTCGCCGTCACGTTGCTGGTGTTACCCATGCTGTGGGGTTGCAGCGGCGATGCGCCAATCATGTCGCAGCCGGCGCCGGTCGGCCGGGCAGCGGTCACCATCCAGTGGCCAGCCACGGCGGCAAGCAGCCGGCTGATCCCGGTGGCGGCGCAGAGCATCAAGCTGACGATCAGCGACACCACCGGGTTCAGCGCCACGCAGACGGTGGCGCGCCCGGCCAGCGGCAACACCTCGACGGTGAATTTCACCAATCTGCCGGTCGGGCTGTTGAGCGTTTCGGCCACTGCCTACCCGCAGGCGGGGGCGACGGGCACGCCGCAGGCCACCGGCACGGCGCCGGTGACCACGCTGGCCAACCAGCAGGTGGGGTTGAACCTGACCATGGCCAGCACCATCAACAGCCTGGCGATTACGTCAAATGGCCTGTCGGTCAGCCTCAACGGCTCGCTGCAGCTCACCGCGACGGCGAAGGACGCGGCAAACAGCACGGTGCTGGTGGCGTCCGGCAACATCACCTGGTCGTCCGCCGCGCCGGGGGTAGCCTCGGTGAATGCCGCCACCGGGCTGGTGACCGGCGTCAGCGTGGGCACGGCGGTGATTAGCGCGCGGGAGAGCGACTCGCAGAAGAGTCAGACCGCGACGGTGACGGTGACAGGCGGCCCGGCCGGCTTCACGCTGACCGCCGGACTGGATGCCACGCTGAACCGCGCCGGCGCCTCAAAAGCGACGGCAATCACAACGGCGGAGCTGCTGAACGGCAGCGGGGCCGTGGTGAAGACAGCGACCATCACCGCCGGTTCGGCGGTCATCGACATGACCGGGTTAGCGACGGGTGATTACTTCATCCGCATCAACAACCTGAACGACGATTTGGTGCCGACGCGGCTGGACAGCGTCAGCGCGAACCAGACGCAGTTCATCGGCCAACAGCTCAATCAGACGGTGGTCGGTACTTTGGCCAGCCCAACCTATCGCATGCTCACTTACTCGAAGGGGCAGGGGAAGCACGCGGTGGTGAACTACACGAACGGCGCCACGTCAACGCCCGAGCGCTACGTTTATGTGCTCTTTGCGCTAAAGGCGTCACCGCGGCGGACGGACATCCGCGTGCTGGGCACCGGGGCGCTGCTGTCCTCGCTCAACCATGCAAACCACTCGTTCCCGGCATGGATCATGACCTCACATGTATCGGGCGCGGATGACAACAACTGTGACTGCCACAGCCCGATCAGCAGCAAGCCCGGCAGCTACAACAGCATCGGCGAGTCCAACGGCTTCTGCTACCAGTGCCATTACGGCCCCGTCGGCAGCAGCGCCGGGATGGTCGATCCGACGAAGTAGGAATCCCCTGGCAGGGAGTAGCGGATCATCGCGGCGAAGCAGGAGGGGGCTTCGGCGCGATGATCGTTTTAGCTGGACGTCTTACGGTCGCTCATCGCCCCATTCGCGGGTCTGCCGACGCTGCACTTCGAAGGGAGCGGGGTAGTCTTCGTTGTATTCGTGCCAGTGGGCGAGCATGATGCGGGCTTTCTGGCGAAGCTGGTTGGGCAGGTCGGGGCTGAAGGCGAAGGTGTTTTCTTCCTCCGGGGCGGCGGCCATGGCGACGATGGGAGCGGGCGCCTGCTCGATGAGGTTGGCGAGGCGGTACATGTTGTCTACTTCGGCACGAGCGATGAGGCGCAGCTCGTGGCCGCTGCGATTGATGGGGTAAACGCCGGTGAAGTCGTGCCAGGTCACCTCTTCGTCATTGCGGCCACGGCTGGCGAGGGTGTCCTCAAATTCGAGGATATTGCGGCTGCTCTGCACCACGTAGGCGAGAGCCTTCAGGCTGTAGGCGAGGGCGGTCAACTCGTCGCGGGCGGCATCGGAGACGGCGTGGGGGATGAGCGATTCGACGATCCCGGCGGCGGTGTCGGCGTGGGTCATGGCTTCGGCGAGGGCGTTGCGCGCCATCCAGGCGGCGGCGGCGCCGGTGACGCCGGGGGTGCCGAGAATCGCATGGTAGCTGTCCGCCTCGGTTTCCGTTTTCGCCACGCGGAAGCGCTGGTACAGCGGCTTCTCCTCCGGGTCGAGCCGGTCAATATTCGGCACCAGCGGCATGGTGAGCCAGCGCATCATCGCCGGACCGCAGAGCATGAGGCTGGCGTAGCCGAAGCTGCGCACATGGCGCACGCCTTCGGCCGCGCGCTCGATGCGCTGCCACGCGTCCACCAGTTCCTCGGCATGCGCGTCGCCCACGCGGGCGGCGGCCGTGTCGCGCGCCAGCGCCATGCGCGAGACCGGGCCGGCGGTGGGCGCAGCCCGCAGCGCGCCAAAGAGCTCCATCAGCAGCGGCTCAACGCCGGGGCCGAGGGAGATGTGCAGGCGCGGCGTGTCGGTGGCCAGCGCGCGCTCGGTTTCTTCGAGAAAGCTGAACACCTTCGGCACGCCAACCACCGGGTAGAGGTGATTGGCGAACCAACCGTTGCTGCCGATGCCGGACACCCACGGCCGGCCCTGCGCGTCTTTACTGTCGGCATACTGGTTCGGCGCCATGCGCAGGTGCAGGTCGGGATAGTGGACGAAGCCGTTGATATTCGCCACCACCACCGTGCCGGCGTCGCGCGCGCCGTCCTGGATGGCGGTGAGGAAGCCGGAGACGCGCTCGGCCAGCGAGCGGCCCTTGCACGCGCTGGGGCCATTGTTGCCGGGGTAGGAGTTCGACCAGCACACCCCGCCGGCCGAGTCATTGGTGAAGACGGAGAAGTAATCGATCTCCGGCACCGCCGCACACACCTGCGCCATCGACCAGCGATACATCGCCAGCACCTCGGCGTTGTCGATGCACGGGCTGAAGTAGGCCAGCCGCGCCAGCCGCAGCAACTCGCCTTGCGCCCCGCGCCACTCCGGGTGCGCCTCGTAGACGCCTTCGGGCAGCCACATCGGGTCGTTGCCCCAGAAGCCGGCGCGCAGGCCCAGCTCCCGCAGGATGGCGCCGCGCTCGCGCAGCAGCGCCAGGTTGCGCTCCGCCTCATCCTTCGGCAGCCACGGCTCCAGCGCCGGTGGCACCGCCACCTTGAACAGCGACGGCTGCACCATCGACCACACCGGCCATGACGACCACTCCGGGTGCGGGTCGCGCGGGTCCTCCAACTGCCAGAAGCTCAACGGCAGCCGGCTGATCACCACATGGGTGGCTCCCAGTTCCGCGGCGCGCACGGCATAGCGGCGAAAGCGTGCGTTATCACCGCGGTCGGTGGGGTCCTCGGTGGGATCGAAGATGATCTGACGTCGTGAATCTAACATGGTGTATAACCTTTCATGAAGGGTATTACGACTCCGTTATATAACGGGAACTTTGGTTCCCCGGATTGAAATCCGGGGCTGGAGACACGAAGTCCACCTGCGTGGACTGACGCTCTCTGTAAATTGCTACGCTCAAACTTCTGGACCTACAGAGACGGACATTGCGACGTCATTCCGGGACGCGGTCATTGACGATGCCACACGCAGGATGGTGCTCGTTATGTGCCGTGATCGGTATGCGCAATCAATGACCGCATCTGTAACGGAGTAGTACTATTACATATGCAGTATCTTCTCTGCGTTCAGACGGGTGATTTTGTGGAAGGCGGTCTGGCTGATTTTGCCGGTGGCGAGGGCGTCTTTCAGGTAGGGGACGATCATCATGTCCTGGTCGAGGCGGCAGATGTCGGTGCCGAGGACGAGTTTGTCCTGGAACTCCTCCAGGAAGCGGTAGCCGAACTCCCGGTCGCGGGTGAGGGCGTTGTAGCCGCTGCCGGCCGAGATGTCGCCGTAGAGATTCGGGTAGGTCTGCAGCATCATCGGCACGGTGCCCCCGGGCGTGACGGGGCCTTTGGGATAGCGGGAGAGCTGGTCGGCGGTGACGTCGCCGGAAATTTCCGCCCAGAAGTGCATGGCGTGGCCGAGGAAGACGGTGTCGGGCAGCTCGCGCAGCATGCGCTGGTAGCGCGGAAAGCCCACGTTGTCAATGTTGGCAACGCCCATGATGTCGAGGATGACCGGCCAGCCGAACTCGCCGCAGACGGCATACATTTCCATGCAACGCGGGTCGTCGATGGGCAGCGCGGCGATGCCCTCGCCGAAGCCACGGCAGCCGAGGTCGCGGTAGTGGGCCAGGATGCCGCGCAGCGAGCCCTCGCGGCGGGGATCGACGTTGCAGAAGGGGATGAAGCGGTCGGGGTGGCGCTTGCACGCGCGCAGCACCTCTTCATTCGTCACGTAGAAGCTGGTGAACTCGGGATTCTCCATCGGCAGCAGGCAGGCCTGCTCGATGCCATGCTTATCCATCAGCTTCAGCAGATGGCGGGCGGTGAGCGGCCCTTTTTCCTGGAGATACAGGCGGCCGATGTGCAGGTGGATATCGATCATAGATGACCTCGTTTGCCTGGATAGGGGTTGACCAGTCATACCTTTCGTCAGGTCAGAGTGGAATCCTTCCGGTGGTGTAATACCCCGCTTCATCGGCCTCGCGCCTGATGTAATATTTCCCCTCCTTTGCGCAGCGTAGGGGAGCGGGGGAAGAGCATATGCGTCATGCTTCAGCAATCGCTCTACAATATATCGGTCCCCACCCCTTTCCCCTTCCCCGCTCCGCTGCGCTACGCAAGGGAGGGGGATGAGGTCGGATACATGGCAGAGCGCTTGCCAGGCCGTGACACATGCAGGATGCGGGGTAAGAGCGCAGAGGAGTGCGGCGACTTTGGGAAAAACGCAACTGATTACGCATGGGTGTGAGACTGAATATTTATCGGGTATGCGGGGAGAGCAGCTTTACAATCCCCTGATCATGCGGTACACTGCTTAATCGAGTTGGCACCATCGCGATGACGAAGAATGGGCGGATATCCCGGCATGACGTGGCACGGGCGGCGGGCGTAAGCCTGACGACGGTGACGCACGCCTTGAACCCCGTGCCGGGGGCGCGGGTGTCGGAGGCAACGCGGCTACGGGTGCAACGCATCGCGCGGGAATTGGGCTATATGCCCAGCTTCGTGGGCCGCGCGCTGGTCGAGGGGAAGACGTATACCGTCGGGCTGCTGCAGCCGTCGTACGACTCCGTTTTCAATGGCTTTTACCAGACGATGATGCGCGGCATGGCGCGGGCGATGGAGCCGGATGATTACCACCTGCTGGCGCTCTTCCGCTCGGATGAGCACCGCTACCTGAAGGTGATCACCCAGGGGCGGGTGGATGGGCTGCTCATATTGCAAAGCGATTTCGACGTGTCGCACATCGAGCGGGTGCTGGAGACGGGCATCCCCGCGGTGGTGGTGAATAAATCGTTTCCGGTCGACCGCTGGCCGCGCGCGGGCAATGTCTACGCTGACCACGCCGGGATGATGGCGTCGGCGGTGAGCGAGCTGGCGGCGCGGGGGTGCAGGACGCTGCTGCTCATCGACGATTTTCGCGCTTGCGACGCCAACGCGCTGATGGCGGACGCATTTTCCCATGTGGTGGCGGCGCGGGCGGCGGATGGGCTGGTCGGCTCGACCATGGCGCCAGATGACCAGCATTTTGCCACGCAACTGCGCAACGCCTTCGCCGCCGGGCAGCGCTGGGACGGCATCATCACCGATGGCGTGGGCGCGGCGGAGATGGTGCTGGCGGCGGCGGACGAGGCGGGCGTGACGCCCGGCGCGGATTTTCAGCTTATCTCCACCGACATCACCGAAGGATTAACCACCGTGAGCCGCCGGGAAATGAGCGCCTATACGCACCAGCCGGAGCTGGTGGGCATGGAAGCGTGGCGGTTACTGCAGGCGTTGATCGGGCAGGAAGCGGTGGACGAACGCACGATACGAGTTCCGTATCGGCGGTATGCCGTAGCGGAATCGCCTATTTTAACGACACGGAGCACGACATGACGGATACCCTTCGCATTGCCGTGATTGGCGCGGGCGCCATGGGGCAGGCGCACTGCGCGACGATTGTGGACGACGTGCCGGAGATGCGGCTGGCGGCGGTGTGCGACACGCACGCCGAAACGGCGCAGGCGGTGGGGGCGCGCTTCGGCGTGCCGGCCTTCACCGAAGTCGCGGCGCTGCTTGACGCGCGACTCGCCGACGCCGCGCTGGTGGTCACGCCGCACCCGTTGCATAGCGACGCCGTGCTGCCGTGCCTGCGGGCGGGGCTGCACGTGCTGTGCGAGAAGCCGCTCACCGAAACGGTGAGCACCGCCGACGCCATGCTCGCTTGCGCGCGCGAGCGCGGGTTGGCGCTGGGCATCAATTTTCAGAAGCGCTACGACCCGGCAGTGCGCGCGGCGATCGACTTCGTCCGCGGTGGGGGCATCGGGCGCATCCATCGTACCCATCTGGTCATACCCGAGTTCCGCAGCCAGCGCTACTTCGACTCCAACCCCTGGCGGGCTACCTGGCGCGGGGAAGGCGGTGGCGTGCTGCTGAACCAGGCAGCGCACATGCTGGACGTCTTCACCCAGGTCGCGGGGTTGCCGCTCTCGCTGCTGGCGCGGGCGGAGTCGCGCATGCACGACATTGAGGTAGAGGATACGGCGGAAGCGCTGTTGCGCTACGAGGGCGGGGGCAGCGGATACCTGTATTGCTCTACCACCGAGCCGCCGGGCGCGGAGGGGATTGAAGTGCACGGCGAATGCGGCATGTTGAGCTACCGGCACCACCGTGCCACCTGTGTGCGCTACCCGTGCGGGGTGGGGGATTTCGCCTGCGCGACGGAGGAAATCTGGGCGAAGCCTCCGGCGGAACCGGCGCTGGAGGTAGTGAGCGACGGCGCGCCGCATCAGGAAGCGGTGCTGCGCAACTTCGCGCGGCACATCCTGCGCGGCGAAGCGCTAATTTGTGACGCGGCCTCCGGGTTGGACTCGCTGGAGCTGGCCAACGCCATTACGCTGTCCAGCGCGCAGGGGCGCGAGGTGGCGCTGCCCATCGACCGCGCGGCGTATGACGCCGTGCTGGAGGACTATCGCGTCCGGTCGACGTATACCAAGCGTGAGGTCGCGGCGGCTCGGGTGCCGGATCCGAAGTTTGGGAAATCGGTGTGATCGATAGCCTGGGGGCATGATGGGTCATCGTGCGGATTACAAATCCGCGGCCCCGGTAAGGAAATGCTTCATGACAATACCGCTCTTTGACGCACAATGCGGTTTCGGCAGCGCCGCGCCGGGCAGCCGGGCGACGCTGCCGGCGGCGGAACTGCTGGGGGAAATGGATGGGGTGGCGATCGAGCGGGCGCTGGTGCGTATGCTGCCGGCGGCGATGGAGATCGACATTTCGTGGTCCAACAACCATTTGTATGCCGCCTGCGACGGGCAGGCGCGCTTCGTGCCGTGCCCCATCGTGGCGCCGAACGGCGCGCGGGACATCGGCTCGGAATCGATGCAGGTGGAGGCGGCGATCCGCCACGGCGCCGGGGCGGTGGTTATTCGCCCGCGCATGGATTACTGGAGCGTGGCGCCGTGGTGCAGCGAGCGGCTCTTCCGCGCGCTGGAGACGCGCCGCATGCCGGTGATGTGTCTCCTTGGCGAGGTATCGCTGGACGACGTGGCGGTGCTGGCGGGGTGCTACAGCGGCTTACCGCTGATCCTGGCCGGCGTCGATTACCGCTCGCAGCGCATCATTCTGCCGTTGCTGGAAGCCTTCCCCACCGTCTACCTTTCCATCGGCTCCAACTACATCGTCCACCGCGGCATCGAGCAGTGCGTCGAGGTGGTGGGCGCGCGGCGGCTGCTCTTCGGCACCGGCTATCCGGATGTCGACATGAACGGGCACGTGTCACAACTGATGTATGCGGAGATCGCCAATGACGAGAAGCGCCTGATTGGCGCCGGGAATCTCGACCGGCTGATCCAGGGGGTGCAGCGATGAACACGGCATGGGAATGCGTGCGCCAGGGGCAGCCGTTGGCGGATATCGAGGTGATCGACCTGCATGGCCACCTGGGCCGCTGCACGGTGCCGGCGCCCGACCTGACGCCGGAAATGCACCTGCAGGTGATGGATCGGGTGGGGGTGAATTGCGCGGTGGTCAGCCACACGCACTGCATGTCCTGGGATCCCGCCGAAGGCAACGAGGAGGTGCTGCGGGCGATGCGCGCCTTCCCCGGACGCATCCTCGGCTACGTCAGCCTGTGGCCGAATGACGCCCAGGCGGTTCGACAGGAGATGGAATTACGCGTGAGCCAGGGCTTTGTGGGCATCAAGCTGCACAACGCCAACGGCTTCCGCTACACCGATGAGGGGTACGCGCCGGCCCTCGCCATCGCCGACGAGCGCCGCATGCCGGTGCTGCTGCACACCTGGGGCGACGCGCCGACCTTTGACGACGTGCGCGTGCTGGCGCCGCGCTACCCGAATATCGCCTGGCTGTTGGGCCACGCCGGCGTGCTGGCGGAGGAAACCTACATCGCACTGGCACGGGAGTGTCCGAATGTCTACCTGGACCCGACGATGAGCCGCACTCCGCGCGGGCTGTGGGAGCGGCTAGTGGCGGCGGTGGGCGCCGAGAAGCTCACCTGGGGCAGCGACGCCATCTTCTACAGCATGACCCCGCACCCGGGCAAGGTGGCGGGCGCGAAGATTCCCGAGGAGGCGAAACGCCAAATCCTCGGCGGCAATGCCCGGCGGCTGCTGGGCCGCATACAACAATAAGGTATTTCGGGGACAGGCTACGAATTACTGCGCATACGCGACAGCGTTCAGAGAGATATCGCCTGATTGAGGGCAAACACGGGGCTCATAACTGTGGGTAATTCGCAGTCAGTCCCCGATTTACTGGTAAAGGAGCGTTTCCATGACGACATCGACGAGTGTGCTGGCAATCAACGGTGGGTCGCCGGCGGTGACGGCGGACCTGCGGGACATGTTCGTGTGGCCGATTGTCACCGAAGAAGATGAAGCGGCGGTGCTGGACGTGCTACGGCGGGGCGCGATGAGCGGCAACGAGATCACCAAGGCATTCGAGAAGGAATACGCCGCGTGGATGGGCCTGGAATATGCGCTGGGCTATCCCAACGGCACCGAAGCGCTGCGCGCGGCGATGTGGGCCGTGGGCGTGGGCGCGGGCGACGAGGTGATCTGCCCGAGCATGACCTACTGGGCGAGCTGCACCTCGGCGCTATCGCTAGGCGCGGCGGTGAATTTCGCCGATATCGAGGCCGACACGCTCTGCATCGACCCGGCGGACATCGAGCACCGCATCGGCCCGCGCACAAAGGCCATCATTGTGGTGCATTACGCCGGCTACCCGGCGAACATGGACGCGATCATGGCCATTGCGCGCAAGCACAACGTGCCGGTGATCGAGGACGTCTCCCACGCGCACGGTGGGCTGTATAAGGGGCAGATGGTCGGCACCTTCGGCGACGTCGCGGCGATGAGCATGATGTCCGGCAAGAGCTTCGCCATCGGCGAGGCGGGCATGCTGCTGACGAACAACGGCGCCTACTACGAGCGCTGCATCTCCTACGGCTTCTACGAGCGCACCGGGGTGGCCAGCCGCTTCAACGCGCCCGACTCGCAGATCACCATGGAAGAGCTGAAGCCGTATGCCGGCGTGCCGCTGGGCGGCTTCAAGCACCGCATGAATCAGACTTGCGCGGCGATGGGCCGCGTGCAGTTGAAATCCTACGACGCGCGCATGGCCGACATTCAGGCGGGCATGAACCGCTTCTGGGACCTGCTGGACGGCGTGCCGGGCATCCGCGCGCATCGGCCAGCGACGGATTCCGGCAGCACCATGGGCGGCTGGTATTCCTCCCGCGGCCTCTACCGCGCCGAAGAATTGGGCGGGCTGCCGCTGGCGAAATTCTGTGAGGCCGTGCGCGCCGAATGCCCGTCGGCCGCCTACTGGTGCCACCCCGGCGCCAATGGCGCGCTGCACCTGCACCCGGTCTTCCACACCGCGGACATCTTCCGCATGGGCCAGCCGACGATGCTCTCCTTCGGCCAGCGCGACGTGCGCCAGGGCCCCGGCACGCTGCCCGTCTCCGAGAACATCGGCGAAATCGCCTTCGGCGTCCCCTGGTTCAAGCACGACTACCCGGAGATCATCGAGCAGTTTGCCGCCGCCCACCGCAAGGTGGCGGAGCATGCGGGTGAGTTGAAGTAACAAGTGTGCCTAATCGGCCCCCCTCCCCAACCCTCCCCCCGTTCTCTCCGCTTCGCTCCGCGAACAGGGGGAGGGAGAACTATAGAACTCCCTTCCCCTGTGCCCGATGGCACGGGGGAAGGGCCGGGGATGGGGGCCGACCAAGCACAAATGCAACGCATATGAGGGCCGCGGATGGCGGCCGATTAGGCCCCCACACCCTTGACGCCCACCCCCGGCTCCTGTACCATGCGGGTGCTGCAGGGATGCGGTAACGCTTCCTCTCTCTCCCCTCCCTGCGCCTGTATCATGAGCAAAATATCCGCGCAGTTGAATATCGGCGCGTGGCACGAGCGGTCGCTGGTGAACGGGCCGGGCGTGCGCTCGGTGCTGTGGCTGCAGGGGTGTGAGACCGGCTGTCCGGGGTGCATTAATCCGGAGTTGCAGCCGTGTGAGCCGCGGACGCTGTTGTCCGTTGAGGAAGCGGCGGCACGGGTGCTGGCGACGGAGGGCATCGAAGGCGTCACCTACTCGGGCGGCGAGCCGTTGCGGCAGGCGAAGGCGCTGGTGGCGCTCAGCGAGCGGCTGCGGGCGGCGGGGTTGTCGGTGGTCAGCTATACCGGGTATACGCTGGAAGCACTGCGGGCGCGGGGCGACGCGGATATCGACCGGCTGCTGGGGATGATTGACCTGCTCATTGACGGACCGTATGACCCGGCGCAGGCAGCGAACCTGCGCTGGCGCGGCAGCCGCAACCAGCGGGTGATCGCGCTGACCGACCGCTACCGTGGGTTGGCGGTGGGCGACGACCCGGCGGAAGTCGAGTTGTCCCTGGATGACGCGCGGCTGTCCGCCTCGGGCATCTGGCCGCCGGGATTGCTGGAGCGGTTGAAGGAGCTGTTGCACCAATGACGATGCTGTGTCCCATGTGCCTGGGTGACGTGACCTTCAAACAGCAGAACGTGCGCGGGGTGAACATGTATCTGTGCCCCATGCAGGAGTGCAATCAGCCGATTCCCGCGCTGTATGTGAAGGATTACCAGAAATACCCGCCGGTGGTGGTGAGCGCCGTGGGCTTTCGCCAGCACGGGAAGACGGTCTATTTCGCGTCGCTCTTCCACCTGCTGAAGAAGATGCGCATGGCGCGGCACTGGCAGCAGTTTTTCACCATGGGGCTGGACGAGGAAAGCCTGCGCATCGTCTACGAGAATGTGGGCATGCTGGAAGGCGGCAGCCTGCCGCACGCCACCCCGGCAAACTTCCAGCGGCCGACGCTGGTGCGCGTGGAGGGCATCCCGCTGCAGCCGAACTGCACGCTGGTGTGCTACGACACCGGCGGCGAGTCCTTTGAAAAGGCCAGCCAACTGGTGCGCAACGCGCGCTTCGTGGCGCGGGCGAAGACGGCGATGATCCTGCTGAGCATCCCCGACCTCACCGACCCCGCCCGCGAGTTGCAGAAGCTGCTGAACACCTACATCGTGGGCATGGCGGAGCTGGGCGCGGACACGCGAAACCAGCACCTGAGCGTGGTCTTCACCAAAGCCGACCAGATGGGCGAACGGCTGGCGCGCTGGAGCGACCTGGCCGGCTACCTCAGCGACGGCGCCATCGAGAACCTGGCGCACCCCGAGCACTATTATGACCAGATGAAGCTGGTCTCCGACCGGCTGCGAGTATTCACCCGCACCGAGCTGGAGGCGGACGAATTCCTCAATGCCACGAAATCGTATTTTAAAAGCGTCTCCTTCTCCATCGTCTCCGCGCTGGGCGCCCGCCCGCAGGGCAGCCAACTTGCCGTGCAGGTGATGCCCCGCCGCGTGCTCGATCCCATCCTCTGGATGATCGAGCAGTCAGTCCCCGATCCGCTGCGCGGTGTCAAGCGGCTGTTGCGCATGGTGACCGGAGGGTAACTCCGCCGTGTCCGTCGAAGGAAGTGTCAGGATGGCAAGCACGATGCGTTGGCAGCGGACGTTATGGCGGGAATGGCGGCATACCGGCGATGTCGTCTTCGCCGCGCGGCTGTTTACCGTGCTGGGGACGATGCCCATGGGGCCGGGCATGCTGCCGGCGCTGCTGCCCGGCGCAGCCCTCTTCGGTGCGCAGGCCGGGGCGCTGGTCGGCATCCTCGTCGCCATCCTGCCGCATCTTCGCCCGGTGCGCGCGCTGTGCCTGCCATCGTTTGATGCGTTGCTGCCCGCCCTGCTGCTCGGCGCGCTGGGCGGCGCGGCGGTGCTGACGGCCGTGTCGCGCATCAACACCGCCGATTTCACCATGCGCAACGGGCTGTGGGCGCTGCTCGCCTGGCCGCGGGCGCACCGGCGGCTGCTGGGCGATTTCTATCACCTGCTCGGTTTCCTCATCAGCGAGGCGTTCCGCCTGCTCTTCATCGGCATTTTCGTGACGATGGGGGTCGCCATATTAGGAGCGATCCTCGGCACGGCCACCCAACTCAACGATGAGGCGATTACCAGCATCGTCGTCGGCACGGGGGGCGTGATTCTGGTCGGCGTGCTGCTGGGCGATCTCAACCGCGCGGTGAGGGATGGGCGGCTGTCCGTGGCCATGGCCGTGCTGTTTTTCGG